>DASYBB010000163.1:0-26960 GCA_036501025.1 Streptosporangiaceae bacterium | reverse complement strand
GGACTACGGCATCCTGTGGAAGCACACCGACATCTTCAACGGCTCGGCCCAGTCCCGGCGCCAGCGCCGCCTGGTCGTGTCCTTCTTCACCACCGTCGGCAACTACGACTACGGCTTCTACTGGTACTTCTACCTGGACGGCACGATCGAGTGCGAGATCAAGCTCACCGGGGTGCTGTTCACCGCCGCCCACGACGGCGCTAACCCGCACTCGACCCAGGTCGCGCCGGGGCTGGGCGCGCCCGCCCACCAGCACCTGTTCGGCGCGCGGCTGGACATGACGGTCGGCGGGCTGGCCAACGCGGTGGAGGAAGTGGACGTCAGCGGGCGGCCGATCGGGCCGGACAACCCGTACGGGAACGCCCTGGTCCAGGAGGTCACGCGGCTGCGCACCGAGGGCGAGGCGGGCCGCCGCTGCGACGCGTCCCGGGGCCGGACCTGGCGGGTGATCAGCACCGAGGAGGTCAACCGGTTCGGCGTCCCGGTCAGCTACACGCTGTACCCGGAGGCCGCCCCGGCGCTGCTGGCCGACCCGGCCTCGTCGCTGGCCGCCCGGGCCGGGTTCGCCGCCAACCACCTGTGGGTGACCCAGTACGACCCGGCCCAGCGCTACCCGGCGGGCGATTTCGTCAACCAGCACCCCGGCGGGGCGGGCCTGCCCGCCTTCGTGGCCGGCGACCGGGACATCGACGGGACCGACATCGTGCTGTGGCACACGTTCGGGCCCACGCACTTCCCCCGGCCCGAGGAGTGGCCGGTCATGCCGGTGGCCCGGTGCGGCTTCATGCTGAAGCCGACGGGCTTCTTCGGCCGCAACCCGACCCTGGACGTGCCGCCCCCCGGCACGCACTGCTCCGGCGCCAGCGACGGGATCACTGAGGCGGGGGCACGATGAACGTCGCGGCTGGGTTATCGCGGGCGCCTCGGCGCCCGCGCCCGGGCCGCGCGGCTGGCGGACGCCGGGAACTGGGGCCGGCGGTGCTTGCCAGCGCGGGCGCGCGGCTGCCGCTGCCCTAGTGGCAGCAGCCGCGTGCCCGCACCTCGGCCGCTCGGCCGGTCAGCGGCCGGCCATGCGCGCGGCCGCCTCGAACGTCGCCGCGACGGATCGCCGGCAGATGGCGTCGACCTGGTCATCGGTCGCGCCGTGCGCGCGCAGCCACGGGACCTCGAACTCCGGGACCGGCAGCCAGCAGTCGGCCAGGCTGACCCCGGCCTGCGGCGGGGCAAAGCAGTAGTAGGGCGAGGCGTCATGGCCGAGCGTGACCTGCTCGGCGAAGCCGTCCCGGGCCAGCATGAGCGCGAGGCCCGCCCGCCGGGCCAGTTCCTCGTCGCCGGCCCGGCCGAAGTAGCGGTCCAGGCCGAGCATGGCGCCGCGGCCCGCGATGCGCTTCAGGTACGACTCGTCGGCGGAGTCATTGGAGTGGCCGATGGTGACCGCGCGGAGGTCGAGTCCCTCGTCCGCGAAGATGTCCAGGAGCGGCGTGCCGAGCTCGTCCGCGGCCAGCGTGTGGCAGGACACCGGGACGCCGGTCGCCTTAGCGGCCCGGGCCGCCGCCCGGGCGGCGCGCTCCAGGCCCGAGCGCACCGTGAAGCCCTCCGGGCCGTCGGCCAGCCGGTACTCCTGGTCCCAGGCGACCTTGATGATCCCGGCCCGGACCGAGGTGCCCTGAATGCCGTCCTGGATTTCCCGGATGAAATGCTCTGCGACCTGGTCGATCGGGCGTCCCCGCAAATACATCGGGACCCAGCGGTAAACGCCGGTGGCGCACACGATGTTGACGCCGGTATCCGTATCGGCGATTTTCTCGAACAGCGAGATCTGCCGCCCGAGGTCAAATGGCGTGAGATCGATCAGGCTGTCAATCCCGGCCTCCCGGGCCCGGCCGAGAGCCTCGAGATTGGCCTTGACCGCGAGGTCCTCGTCGTAGATCCAGGGAAAGCTCTGCATCCCCGGCCCGCCCGCCGTCAGGTGCTCATGGGAAAGCGTCCACCCCAGCGTGCCGGAATCGACTGGACCGCGAATTGTCTGAACGTCAGCCATTGACTGGTGGCACTCCTTCTTACTGGCCCGGGTGCTCCGGAGTCCGCTACCGTGATCGTGCATCATGATCAGCGCGCGGCACAAGTCGGGCAACGGAGGCAGCAGACGGTGACACCGGGGCAGGGCGCGCCGGGCGCGCGCGGGCCGGCCCGCGCGCCGGTACCGGTGCTGGACATCTTCGCCGGGGCGGGCGGCCTGTCCATCGGCCTGGAGCGGGCCGGGTTCGCGGTGGCCGCGGCGGCGGAGTGGGACCGGGACGCGTGCGAGACCTACGCAGGCGCGCACCCGGGCGCCGACCTGCTCGCGGGCGACGTGGCCGCGATGTCGTTCCGGCCGTGGCGGGGCCGGGTGGAGGTGCTCGCGGGCGGCCCGCCGTGCCAGCCGTGGAGTACCGGCGGCAAGCGGCTCGGCGCCGGGGACCCGCGCAACGGCTGGCCGGCCTTCCTTCGCGCGCTGGGCGAGATCCGCCCGCGGGCGTTCCTGGCCGAGAACGTGGCCGGGCTGGCCGCGGCCAGCCGGCTCGGCCACCTGCAGGCCCTGCTCCGGGAGCTGACCGGGCTGGGCTTCGCCGTCTCGTGGGCGATCATGAACGCCGCCGACCACGGGGTGGCCCAGAAGCGCAGCCGCCTGGTCATCGTCGGGGTCCGCGGCGGCCGGTTCGAGTTCCCGGTGCCGCGCTTCGGCCCGCTGGCCGCCCGGCCGTGGCGCCGGGCCGGGGAGCTGCTCGGCGGGGAACCGGTCGGTACCGCCAACCCGTCCCCGGTGACGTTCGCCCGCCGTCCGGACCTGCGGCCCAGCCCGTATGACGGGCACGTGTTCAACGGCGGCGGCCGGCCCATCGACCTCGGCCGGCCCGCGCCGACGCTGCTGGCGTCGATGGGCGGCAACAAGACGCCGTGGGTGGATGTGGCCGGCGTGGTGCCCGGCTACCACGCGCATCTCCTGGCCGGCGGCCCGCCGCGGGCGGGCCGGGTGCCGGGCGCCCGGCGGATCACCGTCGAGGAGGCCGCCCTGCTGCAGAGCTTCCCGCCGGGGCTGCGGGTCGCGGGGAAGCGGTCCAGCCGCTACCGCCAGGTCGGCAACGCCGTCCCGCCGCTGCTGGCCCAGGCGATCGGCACCCAGCTCCGCGGCCTGCTCAGCTAGCGCGGTAGCGTCGCGCGGGTGCACACCGTCTTCTTCGAGCCCGCCGGGCCGGACACGTTCGCCGCGACCGCCGCGACCGTCGGGCCGTGGAGCACCGACGCCCAGCACGGCGGCCCGCCGTCCGCGCTGGCCGCCCGGGTCATGGAGGCCTGGGAGCCCGCGCCGGGCCGGCGGCTGGCCAGCGTGGCCGTCGACATCCTGCGGCCGGTTCCGGTCGGCAAGCTGACCGCCCGCACCCGCACGGCCCGGCCCGGCCGCCGCGTGGCCCTGGTGGAGACCGTCCTGTCGGCCGACGGCCAGGAGGTCCTGCACGCCCGCGGCTGGAAAATCCAGATCGCCGCCGTCCCGGTCCCGGTCCCGGCCACGCCCGCCGCTGTCCCGCCACCCGTCCCGCCGGCGGGCGCTCCGGCCGGGATGATCTGGGAGGGCTACGGGACGGCGATGGAGTGGCGGTACGTCTCGGGCGGCGGCCTGGCCGAGCCCGGCCCGTCTGCGGCCTGGATGCGGCCGACCATCCCGCTGCTGCCCGGCGAGCAGATGTCCCCGATGAGCCGGGCGCTCCTGTGCGGCGATTCGGGCAGCGGGCTGTCGGCCATGCTCGACGTGCGGGCGTTCGTATTCATCAACGTGAACGTGAACGTCATGCTCCAGCGCGACCCGCAGGGCGAGTGGCTGCTGGTCGACGCGGTCACGGCCGTCGGCCCCGACGGCACAGGCGTCGCGACCAGCACCCTG
Source organism: Streptosporangiaceae bacterium (assembly GCA_036501025.1). Taxonomy (GTDB): domain Bacteria; phylum Actinomycetota; class Actinomycetes; order Streptosporangiales; family Streptosporangiaceae; genus DASUBV01. The sequence continues at coordinate 23,041 of DASYBB010000163.1, read as the reverse complement.
TCCGACACCTCCGGCGCGGTCGGCCAGGTCGCCCAGGCCCTCCTGGTCGCCCCGCGCTAGCCGCCCCGCGCTAGCCGCCGCCGTCGGCCAGCGGCTGGGGGACGGCCGGGAGGACCGTGTCGAAGTACGAGCGGGCCGCCGCGGTGGTGCCGACGTCGGTGCCGGCCGCCTCCGACAGGTACCAGCGGTGCTCGAGGATCTCGTGGAAGATCTCCGGCGGTGACAGTCGCCCGCGCAGGGAGGCCGGGATCGCCTCCACCAGCGGGTCGTAGACCTCCTCCAGCCAGCGGTGCGCCGCGACCGTCTCCGAGACCGGGTGCCCGTCGAGCTGCTCCAGGTAGCAGCGGAAGCCGGCGATGTCATTGCGGAGCCGCCGGGCCTGGTTCTCGTCGGCGGCGATGCCCGTCTCCCGGAACAGCTCGCGGCTCTGCTGGCCTGATTCCGCGACCTTGGTCCGGACCCGCAGCCGGGTCCCCTCGGGGGTGCCGACCAGCTCGATCTCGTCGGCGTCGAAGCCCAGGTCGTTGAGGCGGCGCAGGCGGCTGGCGATCCGGTAGCGCTGGTCATCGGCGTGCAGGATCTCCTCGCGGGTCAGCTCGTCCCACAGCCGGGTGTACCGGCGCTGCAGCTTCTCGATGATGTCGAACGGGTCGACCTCCGGCGGCAGCAGGTCGCCGGCCTGCAGGTCGGACAGCTCCCCGAAGACGCGCTCGGCGGCCAGCTCCAGGTCCCAGCCGCGCTGCCCGTCGGTCAGCAGCGGATGCTGCTCGCTGGTCTCGGCGTCCACCAGGTACGCCTCCAGCGTGCCGGCGTCGGAGCGGAACAGGGCGTTGGACAGGGAGCAGTCACCCCAGAAGAACCCGGACAGGTGCAGCCGGGCCAGCAGCTCGACCAGGGCGTCGAGCAGCCGGTCGGCGGGCTGGCCGCCCCGCGGGCTGGAGAACAGCGCCCGGTAGGTGGCGGAGTAGTCCAGGTACCGGGTGACCAGGATCGCGTCCTCGTCGGCCCCCCGGTCGACCACGATCCCGACCACCTCGACGGCGGGCACGTTCAGCTCGGCCAGCGCGCGGAGCAGGCGGTACTCGCGCCGGGCCAGCCGCTCGCTGATCGACTTGAGCGCGTACAGCTCGCCGCCGTCGGCGACGAAGCGCACCACGTGCCGGGAGATGCCGCGCTGCCGGATCTCGACCAGCCGCGGATCGGCCCAGTCGGCCAGCGGCTCGGTCCAGGGGAGCGTCAGCAGGCCGGCCGCCGCGTCGGCCGGCGGGCTGAACACGAACCTCATGTCACCGCCCCCTCTCGCGGGTCGGGTCCGGCCTGCCCTCAGTCTGCCCGGCCCGGCTCAGCGGATGCGCCGCGCCCCGGCGGCGGGCACCGCGGTGCCGAACCGCGGCGCCGCCCACCCCGCCCGCTCGAAGCGCTGCGCCACCGCCGTCTGGACCTCGACCGCCTGCTCGGCGGCGGCCAGCACCAGGACCGACCCGCCGAACCCTCCGCCCGTCATCCGCGCGCCGTAGGCCCCGGCCTCGATGGCCGTCTCCACGGCGGCGTCGGCCTCCGGCCACGACACCTCGAAGTCGTCGCGGAGCGAGGCGTGCGACGCCGTCAGCAGCGCCCCGGCCCGGCTCAGCTGGCCGGCGCGCAGCAGCCCGGCGGTGGCCAGGACCCGGCTGTTCTCCGTGACGACGTGCCGCGCCCGGCGCGCCAGCACCGGATCGAGGCCGGCCAGCTCGGAGCTATCGGTGATCTCGCGCAGCGAGCGCGCGCCCAGCGCCCGGGCCGCGTCCTCGCACTCCCGGCGCCGGGCGGCGTACCCGTCGGCCGCGTGCTCGTGCCGCGCGGCGGTGTCGGCCACCAGCAGGGCCAGCCCGGAGGGCGCCGGGTCGAGCGGCACCGCGGTGCCGATGCCGCTGCGGCAGTCGAGCAGCAGCGCGTGCCCGGCCTGGCACAGCAGCGCGGCCGACTGGTCCATGATCCCGGTCGGGACGCCGGCGAAGTCGTTCTCGGCGCGGTGCGCGATCGCGGCCAGCTGCGGGCGGGGCAGCACGATGCCGTGCAGGTCGGTCAGGGCCAGCGCCGTCGCGCACTCCAGCGCGGCGGATGAGGCCAGCCCGGCGCCGAGCGGGAGGTCGCTGTCATAGCCGAGGCTCGTCCCCTCGACCGGGTAGCCGGCCGTGCGCAGCGCCCACGCCACCCCGGCCGGGTAGGCCGCCCAGCCCGGCACCGAGCCGGGGGCCAGCCCGTCGAGCGGCACCGTGACCTGCTCGCCGGGGGCCTGCCGGGAGGCCAGCGCGAGCATCCCGTCGCGGCGGCGCGCCGCCATGGCGGTCACCGCGGCCCCGATCGCGAACGGCAGCACGAACCCGTCGTTGTAGTCCGTGTGCTCGCCGATGAGGTTGACGCGGCCCGGCGCCTGCCACGTGCCCCGCGGCTCCTCGCCGTACTGCTGCGCGAACAGCGCGGCCGCCCGGTCCCGCGCATCCGGGCCGATCATCGACGCTCCGGTAACCCGGGCTTCAGCGGGCACCGGCCCGGGACTCGGCGAACGCCCAGGAGTCCGCCACCATGTCGGTGAGGCTGCGGACCGCCCGCCAGTGCAGGCCGGCCCGGATCCGGTCCGACGACGCGATCAGCGCCGCGGGGTCGCCGGGCCGCCGGCCGGCCATCCGCGCCGGGATGAGGCGGCCGGTCACGTCCCGGCACGCCTCGAGTACCTCGCGGTTGGAGAACCCCGACCCGCTGCCCACATTGAAGATCTTATGCTCGCCCGGCGTGCCGGCCGGGAGCGCGAGCAGGTGCGCCTGGGCCAGGTCGGCGACGTGGATGTAGTCGCGGACGCAGGTCCCGTCCGGGGTGGGGTAGTCGTCGCCGAACATGGCCACCTCGCCGGCGCCGGCCAGCGCGACGGACAGGATGGTCGGGATGAGGTGGGTCTCGGGGTCGTGCCGCTCGCCGAGCCAGCCCCCGCCGTGCTGGCGGTAGGCGCCGGCCACGTTGAAGTAGCGCAGGCTGACCGCGGCGAAGCCGTGCATCCGGGCGTACTCCGCCAGCGCCGTGTCGACCGCGAGCTTGGAGGCGCCGTACGGGTTGGCCGGCCGCGTCGGGGCGGTCTCCTCGATCGGCACCGACTCGGGCTCCCCGTAGACGGCCGCGGTCGAGGAGAACACGATGCGGCCGACCCGGGCCTCGCGCATCGCCTCCAGCAGGGCCAGCGTCCCGCCCAGGTTGTGCTGCCAGTACAGGCCGGGCCGCGCGACAGACTCGGCCACCAGCGACTTGGCCGCGAAGTGCAGGACCGCGTCGATGCCCGTAGCCAGCACGGCGGCGGCACCAGTGCGCAGGTCGCCCTCCACGAACGCGGCCCCGCGCGGGACCCCGGCGGCATAGCCGGTCGACAGGTCATCCAGGATGACGACCTCGTGGCCGTCCTCGATGAGCTGCGCGGCGACGACGCTGCCGATATACCCGGCCCCCCCGGTGACCAGCAGCTTCATGAACACTCCCGCCCGGCGACTGTCACGGCTGTCTCTCCAGTCAGCCTAGTGCGCCGGTGCCGGGCGCCGCGCCGAGTTGCGCCCGGCATGGGCGGCGACGTGCCGGTACGGGCGGTCTCGTATGCTCCTGTCAGTGTCAGTGCCAAATGCTCCTACGGTCATGACAGCGGATGGGGCCGGCGCCGCCCCGGCCGCTGCGCCCGGCCGGCCCTTCCTGCTCGCCGTCCTCGGCGCGGCCTGCATCTCCTGCTCCGCCATCCTGGTCACGCTGGCGGGCACCGCCGCGGCCACGACGACGTTCTTCCGCTGCGGGCTGGCCCTGCCCCTGCTGGCCGCGCTGGCCTGGCGGGAGCGGCGCCGCCTCGGACCGCGCGAGCGCCGGTCCCGGCGGAACGCGGCGGGCGCCGGGCTGCTGCTCGGCGTCGACCTGGTGCTGTGGAATCACTCGATTCCCGAGGTCGGCGCGGGCGTCGCCACGGTGCTCGGGAACCTGCAGGTGCTGTTCGTCGCGCTGGCCGCCTGGGCGCTGCTGGGCGAGCGGCCGCGGCGGGCGTTCCTGGCCGCGCTGCCCGTGGTGCTGGCGGGCGTCGTCCTGGTCTCCGGCCTGGCCGACCGCGGTCCGGCCGCGGGCCACGCCCTGGCCGGGATCGCCTACGGCCTGTCGGCGTCGGTCGCCTACGCCGGCTTCCTGCTCATCTTCCGCCAGTCCGCGGGCCGGGCCGGGCCGGCCGGCCCGGCTCGCGTCGCCGGCCCGCTGTTCGAGGCCACCGCGGGCGCCACCGTCGCCGCGGTCATCCTCGGCCTGGCCTTCGGCGGCTTCTCGCTGCGCCTGTCGGGGGCCGCGTTCGGCTGGCTCCTGCTGCTGTCGTTCAGCAGCCAGACGGTCGGGTGGCTGCTGATCACCTCGTCCCTGCCCCGGCTGCCCGCCGCCGTCTCCTCGCTGCTGCTGCTGCTCCAGCCCGCGGGCTCGCTGCTGCTGGCCGACGTGATCCTGGGCGAGCGCCCGGCCCTGCTCCAGGTCGCGGGCGCCGTCGCGGTGTGCGGCGGCGTCCTGGCCGCCAACGGCGCGTTGCCGCGGGTCCGCCGCCTCCGCCGCGGCCCGGCCCGGCCCGGCGCGGAGAGCCCGCTCAGCCCGTGACGGCCGCTCCGGCGGCGGCCGCTCAGCCCTTGAAGGTCGCGATGATCGTGGCCGCGTCGGGCTGGGTGCGGACCTCGGTGGCCAGCAGGTCCGGGTGCTGCAGCCAGTACAGGCGGGCCGTGTCGGGCCGGCCCAGCCGGGTCGGCGGCCACGCCTGGGCGGGCGTGAAGTCATCCATGACCAGGGTGCCGCCCGGCCGCAGCCACTCCCGCGGGCACAGCGGCGCCTCGGCGCCCTTGCCCTGCCCGCCGCCGTCGAGGGCCAGCAGGCCGAACGGGCCCGACTCGCGCAGCTGCGACCAGTCGCCGTGCCGGATCGTCACCGCCGACATCCCGTCGAAGACGCCCCGCGCGACGTCCGCGAGCAGCCAGTCGTGCTCGATGCTGACCAGCCGGACCCCGGCCCGCGCGCCGCTGGCCAGCCAGGCCAGGCCGACCCCGCAGCCGGTGCCGGTCTCGCCGATGACGCCCTCGCCGACCCCGCCAGCCAGCAGCTGCAGCAGCCGCCCCTGCGACGGCAGGCACGACACCGTGAACCCCGCCCTGCGGGCGGCCTCGACGGCCGCCGCGACGAGCGGCGGCAGGTCGGCCAGGCCGCGGTAGGCATCAGTCCCGTTTGTCGACACTGCCCCATTCTTCCGGAACGGGGCCGGCCCCGGCCAGGCCCGTTGCCGGCCGATTCGGCCCCCCGGGCCGGTCAAGACTCGGCCAAGCCACATGGGGTCAAATCCATCGCTATGGCAGGATGCTGCCCTATGGCACAGTCGGCTCCGGAGCAGTCAGCCGTGTCGGCCCGGGGGACCCGGCCTGGCTTAAGCGGCACGGGATCGGGCCCGCCGCCCCGGCCGTCGCTGAGCGAGCGGCTGCCGCGCCCGTGGCTGTTCCCCCTGCTCGTCTTCGCGGCCACGTGGCTGCTGATCCTGGCCACCTGGTTCAGCACCGACCTGATCTACCACCAGAGCCACCCGCCGCGGTGGTTCTACGGGTTCAAGGACGCCGGCTTCTACCTGGGCATCGCCGAGCACGGCTACGCCTGGACGCTGCACGCGCCGCACCATGCCGTCAGCCAGTCCGGCTGGGCGGCGTTCTTCCCGCTCTTCCCGATGGCCATCCGCGTAGTCGGCGTGCTGCTCCTCGGCCACTACCTGACCGCCGCGCTCATCGTCGTGGTGGCCTCCGGGGCGGCGTCCGCGCTCGGCGTCTGGGCGCTGGCCGCCCGGGTCTGCGACCGGCGCGTGGCCGACCGGGCCGTCGTGCTGTACTGCCTGTTCCCCGGCGCGATGACGTTCGGCATGCTCTACTCCGAGCCGCTCGGCATCGCGCTGAGCGCGGCCGCGCTGCTGGCCCTGCTGTCCCGGCGGTGGGTGCTGGCCGGGGTGTGCGGGGCGCTGTGCACCGCCGAGCGACCGGACCTCGTCGTGATCGCCGCGGTCCTGGGCCTGGCCGCCCTGCACGCGATCTGGGCCCGCCGCGAGTGGCGCGCCCTGTTCGCCCCCGCCCTGGCCCCGCTCGGCCTGCTCGCCTTCTTCGGCTACCTCGGGCACCGGTACCACGACTACGCGTTCTGGTTCCAGGAGGAGCAGAAGGGCTGGGGCGCGCACTTCGACGGGGGCGGGCACACGGTCCGGGTCCTGTTCTGGCAGATCCCGGGCATATCGCAGTACCCCGTCTACAACGTGATCATCATCGCGGTGGCCGCCTTCACCGTGGCCGGCATCGGGCTCATGATCGCGGCGCGGCTGCCGGTCCCGCTGACGCTGTTCACCATCGTGGTCTTCCTGGCCGTCATCACGCCGTCGACGCCGGGCGTGAAGCCGCGCCTGGTCTGGACGGCGTTCCCGATCTTCATCGGCGCGGCCGCGAAGCTGCCCAGGGTGATCTTCTGGCCGGTCGTCATCGTGTCGGCGGCGGCGCTGGTCTACCTCATCGGCTGGTGGCCGCATCACCCGCTGGCCCCCGCGCCGTAGCTGCTGGGCCGGGGCCGCTGCGGCTAGGCCAGCCCCTGGATGCCGTCGGCGACGAGCAGCACCCCGGCCACCAGCAGGGCGGCGGCGACGAGGGCGTGGCCGTGGACGCGCAGCCAGCTGTTGAACGACTTCAGGACCCGTTCCGTGGCCTGCGGGCGGACCAGGTGGAAGGCGAACGGCAGCCAGACGAACATCACGTCGATGAGCACGACCAAGGCCAGGGTCCCCGCGGTGGCGGCCAGGCTGTCCTTGGCCGTGGCGATGACCTGCACGGCCGCGATGAAGGCGGCCGACGGGATGAAGATGAAGACGCCGGCCGCGAAGGCGGTGGCCGGCCCCGGCCGGGCGATCAGCCGGGATACCAGGCCCGGTTTCTTCGGCTTGTCCGGATCGGGCCGCTTCGGCTGGCGGCGGGCCATGTAGGCGCCGGCGACCAGGGCCAGGACGCCGAGGCCGAGGCGCACCCCGTACCGGGGCGCGTGGTGCCCGGGCAGGCTCAGGCCGCCGGCGCGGAGCGCGGCCAGGGCGATCACCCCGATGACGACGGACATGGTGACCGCGCCGGCCAGGAACCACAGCGTGGTCCGGCGCGGGTTGGCCGAGCCGAGGTAGGCGGCGCAGACCAGGATGGCGGGCGGCGATATCGCCGCCAGCAAGGCGAACCCGGCCGCGCTCTCGATCACCGCGCCAGCGTCGCAGGCCAGTCCGGGCCGCCGCCTCATCCGGACTGGGTGACCCCGGCGGGCCGACCCGGTCAGCTGAGGACGGAGCCGGTCACGATCGGGTTGCCGTGGCCCAGGTAGAAGATGGTGCCGGGGAAGTTGTGGAATTCGGCGCTCGGATTGTCCCGCAGGGTCGAGTCCTCGATGTGCAGGGTCCCGGTGTGGTCGTTGCTCACGTAGAAGATCGCGCCGCCGCCCTCGCGGGCGGTATTGCCCGAGATGACGGTGCCCTCGACGGTCAGCGTGTACGAGTCGCCGTCGTTGTAGATCGCGCCGCCGCTGCCGCCGCCGGGCGCGCCCGCGCTGGCCGGGTTGGCGCCCACGCCGATCGCGTGGTTGCCCGTGAACAGGCTGTTGATCACGGTCCAGGACACCCCGATGCTGCTGAGCGCGCCGCCGTTGGAGCACTGGCCGCCGGTGAACGTGCTGTGCACGATGTACACCGGCACCGCCGGGTCCTGCTCGAACGCCCGGATCGCGGCGCCGCCCAGGTCCGGGCCCACCGGGTGGCAGCGGTTGTCGATGAACCGCGAGTTGACCACCTTGAGCGCGCCGCCCTCGGCGTAGATCGCGCCGCCGCTGCCGCCGGTGATGTCGCTGCCGGTGGCGTTGCCGTCGACGAGCGTCAGGTTCTGCACCGTGAGCGCGGGCGTGGGCTGGTCCTGGCAGTGCGAGGTGGTCCAGCGCTGGGCCTGGTCGCAGGTGTTCTGGTACAGGACGCGCAGCCGGCCGCCGCCGCTCAGGGTGACCTTGCCGCCGCCGTCCAGGACGACCTGCTGGCTGGTGTTGACCACCTTGGCGGTCGCCGTCATGGTGATCGTCACCGGGCTCGGCCCGCACGAGAAGGTGATGATCCCGCCCGCCGCCACCGCCGCCACGACAGCCTGCGAGGTGCAGCTGGCCGGCGTCCCGGTGCCGATCACGCGGGTCGGGTGGGCCGTGCTGACCGCCTGCGCCGCGGCCGGGACCGGGGCGGTGCCGGCCGGGTTGCCCGCGGCCGGCCCGGCCGGCGCGGCCGCGGGGGCAGTGTGCGCCGCGGGCGGAGGCGTCTTAGCCGGGGCGGACGTGCCCGGGGCGGTCGAGGCGGGCGCCGTCGTCGCGGCCGCGCCCGCGAGCGCCTGCGCCGCCGCCGGGCTCTCCGCCGCGGCCGTGCCGGCGCCGGGGGCGGTGCTTCCGCAGGCGGCCAGCGCCGCGCAGACGGTGACAGCAGCGGACAAAGCGCCTGCCCAGGCCAGCGTTCGCATGGCGCCTCATGCTAGCGGCGCCCGTCCGGGCACACTCAGCTTTGCCCGGATAAGCCGGACCTATCGGTCCGACCACGCCGCGCGCCGGGGTGCCCTCCATGATCGTGGGGACTATTCCGACTTATCTGCGGAGAACTCCCCACGATCATGGGGGAGGCGGCTGGCCAGGAGCTCGGCTAGGTGGAGGCTGGGGCGGTTGGCCAGGTCGGTGAGCTGGGTGCGGCAGGAGAAGCCGTCGGCCAGGACCACGGCGCCGGGGGCGGCGCTGACGGCGGGCAGCAGCTCGGTGGCGGCCACGGCCGCGGACACCTCGTAGTGCCCGCGTTCCATGCCGAAGTTGCCGGCCAGGCCACAGCAGCTGCCGACCCGGGTCAGCCCGGCGCCCGCCTGCCTGAGCAGGGCCGCGTCGGCGTCCCAGCCCATGACCGCGCTGTGGTGGCAGTGCGGCTGGGCCACGACCGGCGTGCCGTCCAGCGGCGGCGGCGTCCAGCCCTCGGTGCCGGCCAGCAGCTCGCCCAGCGTCCGGACCGCGCCGGCCAGCGCCGTCGCCTCGGGCGTGCCGAGCAGGTCCATCGCGTCGGAGCGGAGCACGGCGGTGCAGGAGGGCTCCAGGCCGACGACCGGGATCCCGGCCGCCACGGCGGGGCTCAGCTGGGCCACCGTGCGGCCCAGGATCTTGCGGGCCGCGCCGAGCTGGCCGGTGCTGATCCAGGTGATGGCACAGCAGGTCGGCTGGTCCGGGATCAGCACGTCGTACCCGGCGTCGGCCAGGACCGCCATCGCGGCCCGGCCGATCCCCGGGTCGAAGAAATCCGTGAACGTGTCGATCAGCAGCATCACGGCGGGCCGTCCGGCGGCCGGCGCCGGCCGCTGGCGGGCGTGCCAGGCGCGGAACGACTGCGGGGCGAACGGCGGCAGGGAGCGGCGCGGGTCGATGCCCGCCGCCAGCCGGGCCAGGCGGCCCAGCCCGGGCAGGGCCAGCGCGGCGTTGGCCAGGCGCGGCGCCCGCGACGCCAGCCGCGCCCAGCGCGGCAGCTGGCCGAGGGCGTAGTGACTGCGCGGACGGCGGCGCCCGCGGTAGGCCTGGTGCAGGACCTCAGCCTTGTAGCTGGCCATGTCCACGCCGGCCGGGCACTCGGACGAGCAGGCCTTGCAGGACAGGCACAGGTCCAGCGCCTCGCGGACCTCGGGCGCCCGCCAGCCGCCGGTGATCAGGGAGCCGTTGACCATCTCCTGCAGCACCCGGCTGCGCCCGCGGGTGGAGTCCCGCTCGTCCCTGGTCGCCTGGTACGAGGGGCACATGACCCGGGTCGTGCCCGCGGTGCTGGCCACGCACTTGCCGACGCCCGTGCAGCGGTGCACGGCGGCGGCGAAGTCGCCGTCGTGCGGGTAGGCCAGCCCGAGCCGGTCCCGGCCGATGGCGGCCACCGCCGGCGCCGCGCCGGATACCGGGGCCGCGGCGGTCACCAGCTCGGCGGCGCGGAGGTCGGCGTCCAGCGGCCGGGTCCGGACACCGACCCCGGGGTTGAGCACGCCGGCCGGGTCGAAGATGTCCTTGACCTGGCTGAACAGGTCCAGCACTTCGGGTGAGTACATGACCGGCAGCAGCTCGCCGCGGGCGCGGCCGTCGCCGTGCTCGCCGGACAGCGAGCCGCCGTACCGGGTGACCAGGGCGGCGGCCTCCTGCAGGAAGCCGCGCATGACCGACCCGCCGCCGGGCTGGTCCAGCGGGAAGTCGAGCCGCAGGTGCAGGCAGCCATCACCGAAGTGGCCGTACGGGATCCCGGCCAGCTTGTGCTCGGTGAGCAGGACCTCCAGCTCCCGCAGGTAGCTGCCCAGCGCCGCGGGCGGAACCGCGGAGTCCTCCCAGCCGGGATACGCGGGCGCGCCGTCGGGTGACCGGCCGGCCAGGCCGGCGCCCTGCTCGCGGATCCGCCACAGCGCGGCAGCGTGGCCGGGGTCGGTGACGACCTGGCCCGAGACGGCGCCGGCGGTCGCGAGCACCTCCCGCGCGCGGCTCAGCGCCTCCGCCTCGGTATCGCCGGTGACCTCGACGAACAGCCAGCCCGAGCCGGGCGGCAGGTCCGGGATCCGGCCGCCGCCGCGGCGCGCCCGGACCACGTCGACCAGGCGCGAGTCCATGCCCTCGCAGGTCGCCGGGCGCAGCGGCAGCAGGGCCGGGGCGGCGTCGGCCGCGCTGACCATGTCCGGGAAGCCCAGCACGGCCAGCGTGCGGTACGGCGGGTCACGGACCAGCGCGACCGTCGCGCTGGTCACGATGGCGAGCGTGCCCTCGCTGCCGACCAGCGCCCGGCGGACGTCGAACCCGCGCTCGGGCAGCAGGTGCTGCAGCGCGTAGCCCGACACCTGGCGGCCGAACCGGCCCAGCTCGGTCCGGATCGGGCCCAGGCCGCCCGCGACGACCTCGCGCAGCGCGGCGAGCTGCGGGCTCTCCGCGGCGGCCCCCGCGCCGTCGGCCGGGCCCGGGCCGGCCAGCCGGAGCCGCTGGCCGCCGCCGGCCAGGACGTCCAGGGCGAGCACGTTGTCAGAGGTCCGGCCGTACTGCAGGGACCGCGAGCCGCACGAGTCGTTGCCGATCATCCCGCCGATCGTGCACCGGTCGTGGGTGGACGGATCGGGGCCGAAACGCAGCCCGTGCGGCGCGGCCGCCCGCTGCAGCTGGGCCTGCACGACCCCCGGCTGCACGGTAGCGGCCCGGGCGTCGGGATCGAGGCTGGCGATGCTGGCCAAGTTCCGGCTGAAATCAAGGATCACGCCGGTGCCGACCGAGTTCCCGGCGATCGAGGTGCCAGCGCCGCGGCAGGTCAGCGGGACGCCCAGGGCGGTGCAGGTGGCGAGGGCGGCGGCGACCTCGTCGGCGTCCCGCGGGTAGGCCACGACCGCCGGGACGACCCGGAACGCGGAGGCGTCGCTGGTGTAAAGGGCGCGCCGCAAGGTGGTGTGGCTCAGCTCGCGCAGGCCGGCCCGCCGCAGCGCGTCCGCCACCTGCGCGGCAGTCGGGGCGGACGCGGCGGGCGGGGCGGGCACGGAGGTCTCAGTCACCACAGCTCCATTGACCGGGAGAAGATGCCGGCCAGGTCATCGGCGGTGACCGGCCGGGGGCAGGTGGCGAGCAGCCGCTGCTGCTGGAGCGCGCCGGCCACCAGGTCGGGGATGTCGGCCTCGGTGAAGCCGACCGCGGCCACGCCGGCGGGCAGGCCGATGTCGCGCATCAGCGCCAGCAGCGCGGACGGCAGCGCCTCCGCCGGGTCGGCAGGCGGATCGGCGCCCGGCGCGAGCAGCGCGGCCGCCCGCCGGTGCCGGTCGGGCGCGGCGCTGAAGGTGAACCGGAACGCCTCCGGCGCGGTCAGCGCGACCGACATGCCGTGCGGCACCAGCGGGCCGGCGCCGGGGTAGTCCGGCGGCCGGAAGTCCCGCGCCCGCCCGGCGATCGGGTAGGCGCAGGCGTGCGGGATGTGCACGCCGGCGTTGCCGAACCCCATCCCGGCGAACGTCGCCGCCAGGGCCATGTCGGAGCGGGCCTGGCGGTTCCCGCCGTCGCGGACGGCGGTGGTGAAGGAGCGGGCCAGCAGCCCGAGGGCCTTCTCTGACCACATGTCCGACACCGGGTTCGAGCCGCAGTACGGCACCCGCTCCCCGGGCCGCTTGCGCTCGTAGGTCGTGTACCAGCGCGCCGTGTAGCTCTCCAGGGCATGGCACAGGATGTCCATCCCGGCCGCCGCGGTCACCCCGGCGGGCTGGGACAGGGTCAGCTCGGGGTCGATCACGGCGAGGGCCGGGCGCAGCCGGGGATGGCTGATGCCCGTCTTGACCTGCTGGGCGAGGACGTCGAGCACGCACACCGTCGTGCTCTCGGCACCGGTCCCGGTCGTGGTCGGGACGGCGATCAGCGGCTTCAGGGGATGCGCCGGGGCGGTGCCCTTCCCGACCGGCGCGTTCACGTAGTCCATCAGGTCACCGGGGTTGGTGACCATGAGGTTGACCGCCTTGGCGGTGTCGATGCTGGACCCGCCGCCCACGGCCACGAACGCGTCCCACGGCCCGCTGGCCCGCGCGTACTCGGCCGCCGCCGCCAGGCTCTGGTCGGTGGGCTCGACGTGCACGCCGTCGTAGACCCGGGCGTCGAGGCCGAGCAGCGTGAGCTGGCCGGCGATCCGCGCCGGGTGCCCGGTGGCGGCCACGCCGGGGTCGGTCACCACGAGCACGCGGCGCGCGCCCAGCTCGCCGAGGTCGTAACCGATCTCGGCGGACGCGCCGGGACCGAACTTGAGCTGCGGGGCGCCGTAGGTGAACACGGCCTCGGGATCAGCGCTGCTCCTCACCTCTCGCATGGTACGAGGTGGGCGGCCCTGGCCCGGCCGGATGGGGGCCGGGTCTGATTCCTGGCGTTCTATCCCGTATGTTCTTAAGGTTTGCTCATAAGACCATTTACGGGGTTAGCGGATGACTACCGAGGGCTTCATCGAGGTTCCGGGCGGCCGGGTCTGGTACCGCATCGCGGGCGCGGGCGCCCCCGGCCGGCCGCTGCTGTGCCTGCACGGCGGGCCGGGCATCCCGCACGATTACCTGGAGCCGCTGGCCGACCTGGCCGACGAGCGACCGGTCGTGTTCTACGACCAGCTCGGCTGCGGCCGCTCCGCCGGGCCGGACGACCCGGCCCTGTGGACCGTGGACCGGGCCGTGCGGGAGGTGGCCGCGGTCCGGGCCGCGCTGGGCCTGGACGAGGTGCACCTGTTCGGCAATTCCTGGGGCGGCTGGCTGGCCATGGAGTACCTGCTGCGGGGGGCGCCGCCGCCGCGCACCGTCACCATCTCCAGCGCGACGGCCAGCGTGGCGGAGTGGCTCGAGGACGCCGCCAAGCTGCGCGCGGACCTGCCCGCGGACGCCCGGGCGGAGCTCGACCGGCACGAGGAGCACGGCTGGCTGAGCTGCCCGGAGTACGCGGCCGCCGTGGCCGCGTACTACCAGCGGCACGTCTGCCGAACGCGGCCGTGGCCGGACTGCGTGGAGCGGTCGTTCGCCGGGACGAACGCCGGGATCTACGGCGCGATGTGGGGTCGCACCGAGTTCGGCCCGGTCACCGGGGTGCTGCGTGACTTCGACCTGCGCGGGCGGCTCGGGGCCATCACGGTGCCCGCCCTGGTCACGGCCGGGCGGCACGACGAGGCCCGTCCGGAGCGCATGCAGGCCGTGGCCGACGAGCTGCCGGACGCGGAGCTGGCCATCTTCGAGGACAGCTCGCACCTGGCCTTCGTGGAGGAACGCGGGGCGTACCTCGGCCGCCTGCGCGCGTTCCTGCGCGCCCGCGACTGAGCTAGGTTGGGCGGTCGACCGGGGGGAGCGCTGATGGCGGACGACCCGTACGACCTGGAGCGGTTCGTGGCGGCGCAGGAGGCCGGCGGCACGTATGACCGGGCCGTGGCCGAGCTGCGGCGGGGGCGCAAGGTCAGCCACTGGATGTGGTTCGTGTTCCCGCAGGTGGCCGGGCTGGGCCGGAGCGAGGTGTCCCGGCGGTTCGCGATCTCGGGCCTGGCCGAGGCGCGCGCGTACCTGGCGCATCCCGTGCTCGGCCCGCGGCTGGCCGAGTGCGCCGGCCTGGTCACCGCGATCGCCGGCGCTTCCGCGGAGCAGGTCTTCGGGCCGGTGGACGCGCAGAAGCTCCGCTCGTGCGTCACGCTGTTCGCGCGGGCGGATCCCGCCGAGCCCGCGTTCGGCCGGGTGCTGGGGCAGTATTTCGGCGGCGTCGCCGATGCGGCCACCGCCGAGCTCCTCGGCTAGCTGGCCCCGGCGCGGCGGCGACCCCGGGAGCATGCGGCGAGTCCGGTCATGTCATTGTTTATCCGCTTGGGACCCGGGCCACAATGGTCGTGACAATGGAGGCTTGATGACCGACGCGCAGCCCGCGCCGCCCGGAGTGGACTCGTCGCGGCCCAGCGTGGCCCGCGTGTACGACTACCTGCTGGGCGGCACCGCCAACTTCGCCGCCGACCGGGCTGCCGCGGAGATGCTGAAGTCGCGGTCGCCTGAGCTGGTCGACGCGGCGTTCGCCAACCGCAGCTTCCACCGCCGCGCCGCCCGGTGGATCGCCGAGCAGGGCGTCGGGCAGTTCATCGACATCGGGTCCGGCCTGCCGACCGCGGGCAACACCCACGACGTCGTCCGGGAGGTCAGGCCCGACGCCCGGGTGGCCTACGTCGACAACGACCCGATGGTGCTGGCGTACGGCCGCGAGCTGCTGGACGGGGACGACGCCGCCACGGTGATCCTCGGCGACATGCGCGATCCCGGGACGGTGCTCGGCAGCGCCGAGGTGCGCGGCCTGATCGACTTCACCGAGCCCGTCGGCCTGCTGGTCAGCGCGGTCCTGCACTTCGTCTCCGACGAGAGCGACCCGGCCGGGCTGCTCGCCGCCTACACCACGGCGCTCGCCCCCGGCAGCTACCTGGCGCTGTCCCACATGACCGGCGAGCACAAGCCGCCCAAGGCGGTGCAGGCCCTGGTCCAGGTCACCCAGCAGGCCGGCGGCGGTGCCCACCTGCGCTCGCGGGCCGAGGTCCGGCGCCTGTTCGGCGGGCTCCCGATCGTCCCGCCGTACGCGGGCGCGGCAGCCGACGTGACCTGGGTCGGGCTGTGGAACTGCGAGGACCCGGAGCTGGCCGACTCGGAGGGCTCCCGGTGGCTGTACTGCGGGGTGGCCCGGACCGGGTGACGCCCGGCCGTTAGGCGCCGGCGATCTCCACGCCCAGGCCGCGCAGCTCGCTGACCGCGGCCGCGGTCGTGGCCGGGCCGACCCCCGCGGTCAGGTCCAGCAGCAGGCGGGTGGCGAACCCGGCCGCCGCGGCGTCGGCGGCCGTGGCCCGGACGCAGTAGTCGGTGGCAATCCCGGCCACGTCCACCGCGGTGACGCCGCGCCCGCGCAGCCAGTCGCCCAGCGGCTGGCCGTCGTCGGAGCGGCCCTCGAACCCGCTGTAGGCCGCCGCGTGCGCGCCCTTGCGGAATACCTCCTCGATCGGGCCGGTGTCCAGGTCCGGGTGAAAGTCCTCGCCGGGCGTCCCGGCCCGGCAGTGCGGCGGCCAGCTGGCGGCGAAGTCCGGCGTCTCCGAGAAATGCGGCCCGGGATCGACGTGGCAGTCATGGGTCGCCACGACATGCCGGTAGCCGTGCCCGGGACGGGCCAGGCGGGCGCTGATGGCCCTGGCCACGGCGCCGCCGCCGGCGACGGCCAGCGAGCCGCCCTCGCAGAAGTCGTTCTGCACGTCCACGATTACCAGAGCGCGCATGTCCTGGCCCCCGTCCGGCGTTGCTCGCAGCGGCTTCCGCCTCTCGCACGATATCCGGGCCTGGTGGCGTGCGGGCCGTCGGCCGGCCGGGGACGGGCCGGGACGCCACCAGCGCCGGAGCGGATTCCGGCGCCGCGGGCCTTCATTGCCGGACTATTCGGCACCTTCTTTACATTATGGTGGTTCGGGGGCGAAAGCGTGATGATGCTGGAGCTCTAGCTCCGGTCGATGCTGACGGAGAGACTGAGTGAGCGACGTTGCCGGGCCAGCCGTAAGGGTGACGTACGGGGACGTGTTCCGGATCGCCGAGTTCCGCGCCCTGTGGTCCGGCCAGCTCCTGTCGGTGGCCGGCGACCAGCTCGCCCGGGTCGCGCTGACGGTGCTCGTCTACGACCGGACCCGCTCGGCGCTGCTCGCGGCGGTGACGTTCATCATGGGCGTGGTGCCGATCTTCCTGGGCGGGATCTTCCTGTCCGGGCTGGCCGACCGGCTGCCGCGCCGGGCGGTCATGATCGGCTGCGACCTGGCCCGCCTGCTCCTGGTGGTGGCGATGACGCTGCCCGGGCTGCCGCTGGCCGGCCTGGTCGCCCTCTTATTCGCCGTCACGATGCTCAGCGCCCCGTTCACGGCGGCGCGCGCGGCGATCTACCCCGAGATCCTGGCCGGTGAGCGCTACACCGTCGGCACCGCCGCATCGCTGACCACCTTCCAGCTGGCCCAGGTCATCGGATTCGCCGTCGGCGGCCTGCTGGTCAGCTACTTCGGCGTCCGGACCTCGCTGCTGGCCGACGCCGGGACGTTCGCGGCCTCCGCGCTGCTGATCCGGCTCGGGGTGGCGGCGCGGCCCGCCCCGCCTCCCGGCGCGGCCCGCCGGCCCGGCGTCATCGCCGGCCTCACGGCCGGGGTGCGCCTGGTGTTCGGCAACCCGGCGCTGCGCACGCCGATGCTGTTCGGCTGGCTGGCCGCGCTGTACAACGCGCCCGAGGGCATCGCCACGCCCTACGCGCGGTCCCTCGGCGGCGGGGCCATCACCGTCGGGCTGCTGCTGGCCTTCCCGGCCCTCGGCTACACCGCCGGCGCCCTGGCCTTCGGCCGCCTGGCCGGGACGCGCCGCCGGACCCAGCTCATGGGGCCGCTCGCCACGGCCTGCTCCGCCCTGCTGATCCTGATCGGGCTCGGCCCGGGCCTGCCGGCCGCGCTGGTCATCCTGGCCGCGTCCGGGGCCTGCGCCTGCTTCCAGGTCGCGGCGAACTCCGGATTCGTGGCCGCCGCGCCGCCCGAGC
Source organism: Streptosporangiaceae bacterium (assembly GCA_036501025.1). Lineage (GTDB taxonomy): Bacteria > Actinomycetota > Actinomycetes > Streptosporangiales > Streptosporangiaceae > DASUBV01. Next base: position 5,893 of record DASYBB010000163.1, on the reverse strand, counting down.
AGCGCAGCCAGGCCTTCGGGCTGGCCACGGCCGGGATGAGTCTTGGCCAGGGGGCAGCCATGGTCCTGGCTGGTGCCGCAGTCCCGTACTTCGCCCCGGGGACTGTCATTGCCGCAGCGGGCGCCCTCGGTGCCGCTGCCGCCATTGTGCTGAGCGTCACGCGCCCAGCCACTGACGACTAGTTCCAGCCCTCGCCACGCATCTCGGCCACCCCCTCTCCCGGGTCAGCTCGCCGGCCGGCCGGGCGACCCGGCTGTGCCTGTTCTGCCATCGTCCAGGCTTGACCCGCGATTGGGGATCCCTGGCTACAGAAACTTGTGCCTTTCGGCATTCCCCTTGACAAATATCATGCGGCATCTGCAACAATATGAGACATTCTGGTTACATTCAGCTATTACCGGCCCAACCAGCCGTGGCCTGAGTCTGCACGGAGGCCGCGATGAGAACCGTATGGCAGCTCTGGGCTCAGCGCCAGGCGCGAGCGGTCCGGCGGTGGCCGGTCTGGGAACTGCCGCCCTGGTTACTGACTTTCGTGCTCGTCGTGATCGGCGGCGACCTGGCTGCCATCGCGGCCAGCGCCGCGATGACGCGGCTCAGCGGCGGCGACCTGCAGCTGGCCGGCGTGCTGCTGGCCTGCAACCTGGCCACCGTGGAGGTGACCCGCCGGACCAGCGAGCCGGCCGGTCTGGTGAAGGATGTGCACGCGGTCTGGGAGCTGCCGCTGGCGCTGCTGCTGCCACCGGTCTACGGCCTGCTGGTGCCGGTCCCGCGCATGGTCATGGCCCAGCTGCGCGTCCGGCCCGCCCTCGTCTACCGGCGCGCGTTCACCGCCGCCGCGCTGGGCCTGTCGTACGGCGCGGCGTCGCTCGTCTTTCACGCGACGGCCCCCGCCGTGTCCTGGGCGGCGCCCGGGTCGCAGGACCGGGTCCTCATCTGGGCGGCGCTGGCCGCGGCGTGCGGCCTGCTCAAGTCCGCGGTCAACAAGATCCTGGTGATGACCGCGGTCAAGGGCGCCGACCGGTCCGTCAGCGTGCGCCGGGAGCTCTTCAGCCGCGAGCCGCTGTTCAACGACGCCGCCGAGCTGTCGGTCGGCATCATGATCACCTACGCCGTCATCGGCAGCCCGTTCATGGCGCTGGTCGCCCTGCCGCTCGTCACGCTCATGTACCGCTCCTTCCGGCACGCCCAGCTCGTCGACGCCTCCCGCGTGGACGGCAAGACCGGCCTGCTCAATGCCACCACCTGGCAGCGCGAGGCCCGGCTGGAAACCGCCCGGGCCATGCGGACCCGCGTCCCGCTCGCCGTCGCCATCGCCGACATCGATCACTTCAAGGTGGTCAATGACAACTTCGGGCACCTGGCCGGCGACCTGGTCCTGGCGGGCGTCGCCCGGGCGCTGACCGGCTTCCTGCGGGCCGGCGACCTCGTGGGCCGGTTCGGCGGCGAGGAGTTCGCCATTCTCCTGCCCGGCACCAGCGCCGCGGAGGCGCGCCAGATAACCGAGCGGCTGTGCGCGCGGATCGCGTCGATCACCACCCCGGCCGGCGACCGGCCGGGCAGCACGCCGCTGCAGGTGACGATCTCCATCGGCGTCGCCGCCGTGGAGTCCTCCCGGCGCGACCTGGACGATCTGCTCGCCGCCGCCGACCACGCCCTGTACGAGGCCAAGAACTCCGGCCGGAACTGCGTCCGCATGGTGTCCGAGTCGTCGAGCCCGCGGCACGATCCCGAGCAGGAGGTCCCGGAGTAGAGGTCCCGGAGTAGGAGCCGCGGCCGGCCCGGCCCGGCCCGGCGAGCCGCCCGGCCGAAGGGGGCACTCAGCCGGATATATGTCGAACTCATATTCTATTCTGAGGGGATGCCGCCGGACCCGCCTTACTGCCCGCCGGTGGTCGGCATGGCCAGCGGGCCGGTCGGGCACCTGCTGTGCTGGGACCGGCATGAGCGTGACGGCTCGTGGTGGGCGTGGGTCTCCTGGGTCCAGGAGACCAGCAGCCGCCCGGTGCACAAGCTCGTGTGCGTTCCGGCCGCGTCCCTGACCCAGCTGGAGGCCCCGGATGCCTACCGGCAGGTCCCGCGGCGGATCTTCGGCCGCGATGGCGACGTCCGGCCGTGGTCGCGAGGCCCGGTGCCGCGCCGGCGCCGCCTGTAGTCTGAGGCAGCCCGGCGCCGGGGGAAACCCCGTGCCGCCCGCTCACGAAACCGCCATCCGGGGCGTCTACAGGTCATGAGAGGGAAACAGCCGTTCGAGGCCGTTGTCGCCGCGCACGGAGCCACCGTGCTGCGGGTCTGCCGGGCCGTGCTCGGGCCGGCCGATGCCGACGATGCCTGGTCGGAAACGTTCCTGTCCGCCCTGCGCGCCTACCCGGACCTGCCCGCTGACGCCAATGTCGAGGCGTGGCTGGTCACCATCGCGCACCGCAAGGCCATCGACGTCACCCGCGCGGCCGGGCGCCGGGCGCTGCCGGTGGCGGAGGTGCCGGAGACCGGCGCCGCGCCTGCGGCCGACTCCGCCGAGCTCGACAGCGACCTGGCCGGCGCCCTGGGCGCCCTGCCGCCCAAGCAGAAGCAGGCCATCGCCTATCACTACCTGGCCGGGCTGGCCTACGCCGACGTCGCCGCCATTGTCGGCGGCAGCGCCGACGCGGCCCGCCGCGCCGCCGCCGACGGCATCGCGCGCCTCCGGCGCGGCTATGCCGTCGTCACCACCGCAGAAGGAGGGTCCCGATGAACACCGGCGACCTCATCACTGACCTGGGGCGGGCCTTTCCCGACTCCCCTGACCACCTGAGCGAGCTGCACGCCCGGCTGTCGGCCGCGGCGGAACAGGACAGCACGCTCGACATCGCCTACCGGACCGTCGACAGCCCGCTCGGCCCGCTCCTGCTGGCGGCCACCGGCCGCGGCCTGATCCGGGTCGCCTACGCCACCGAGGGTCACGACGCCGTGCTGCAGGGCCTGGCCGACCGGATCAGCCCCCGCATCCTGCATGCCCCGGCCCGGCTGGACGCGGCCGCGCGCGAGCTCGGGGAGTACTTCGCCGGGACCCGGCAGGCCTTCGACGTGCCGCTGGACTGGAGCCTGGCCGCGGGATTCCGGCGCACGGTCCTGGGCCGCCTGCCCGAGATCGGCTACGGGCACACCGCCAGCTACTCGGCGGTCGCCCAGCTGGTCGGCAGCCCGCGGGCGTCGCGGGCGGTCGGCACCGCCTGCGCCACCAACCCGCTGCCGGTCATCGTGCCCTGCCACCGGGTCATCCGGGCGGACGGCGCCATCGGTGCCTACCTCGGCGGTCCCGAGGCCAAGCGCGCCCTGCTCACGCTCGAGGCCGCGGCATGAACCGCACCGCGACCGGCCCCGCCGCGACCGAGCCCGAGCTGGCCGCCCCCGCGGCGCAGGAGCGGGTCGACGCCACTGACTGGGCGGCGGTGCGCGCCGACCTCGACAACTACGGCTGCGGCCTGACCGGGCCGCTGCTGGACCCCGGCGCGGCCGCGGCCATCGCCGCGCTCTACGGTGACGACTCGCGCTTCCGGTCGACGGTCAACATGGCCCGGCACCGGTTCGGCGAGGGCGAGTACCGCTACTTCGCCAACCCGGTCCCGGCGGCCGTGACCGCGCTGAAGCAGGCCCTGTACCCACGGCTGCTGCCCATCGCCCGGGACTGGTGGGCCCGGCTCGGCCGGGACGCGCCCTGGCCCGACAGCCTCGACGAGTGGCTGGCCCAGTGCCACGCGGCGGGGCAGGTCAAGCCCACGCCGATCCTGCTCCGGTACCGCGCCGGGGACTGGAACGCGCTGCACCGGGACCTATACGGCGAGCTCGTGTTCCCGCTGCAGGTCGTGATCAACCTCAGCCGCCCCGGCGTCGACCACACGGGCGGGGAGTTCCTGCTCTACGAGCAGCGGCCCCGGGCCCAGTCGCGGGCCACGGCCACGCTCGTCCCGCACGGCCACGGGCTCGTGTTCACCACCCGGGACCGGCCGGTGGCGTCCAGCCGCGGCTGGTCGCCCGCGCCCGTCCGGCACGGCGTCTCCGTCATCCGCTCGGGTGAGCGCTTCACCCTGGCGCTCGTCTTCCACGACGCCGCCTAGCCCCGCCCCGCCCGCTCCGCTCTGCCTGCCCGTCCGCCCGCGCTGCTCTGCGCGCGCGCCCGCCCGGGCCGCCCGCCGGCCGGCGCCGGCTCTTGCCGTCATGCCCGCTGGCCGTCCGCCGGACTGCTGGCGTGGCCCGCGACCAGGAGGACTTCTGTCATGTCGATCCGGACTGACCTGCCCGAACGGCCCCGCCGCGACCGCCCCGCCGCGCCGCGGCCGGATGCTGGCCGTCCTGCTGGCCGCGCCGTTCATGGCTCAGGCCGACGCGACCATCGCCAACGTGGCCGGGCCGTCGGTCCGGGCCGGGCTGCACGCCTCGGGCGCGGAGCTGGAGCTCGTGATCGGCGGGTACCTGGTCGCCTTCGCCATGCTTGTGATCACCGGCGCCCGGCTCGGGCACAGCTACGGCTACCGCCGGGTGTTCCTGGCCGGGATCGCCGGGTTCACGGCCGCCTCGCTCGCCTGTGCCCTGGCCCCCAGCCCCGTCGTGCTGATTGCCGCCCGGGTCATCCAGGGCGGCGCGGCGGCGATGATGTTCCCCCAGGCGCTGACCGGCATCCAGCTCCACTACGCCGGGGCGGACCGGTACCGGGCCATCGGCCGCTACGCCATGGCCCTCTCGGCGGGCGCGGTGACCGGCCAGCTCGCCGGCGGCGCACTGATCGCCGCGAACCTCGCCGGGTCCGGCTGGCGCGCCATCTTCCTGATCAACATTCCGGTCGGCCTGGCCGTCCTCGCCGCGGCGCGCTGGCTGCCGGCCGACGGGGCGCGCCGTATCCGGCGGCTCGACCTGCGCGGCATCGCCGTGCTCTCCGGCGCGGCGCTGCTCCTGCTGCTGCCGCTGGTCCTCGGCCAGTCGCAGGGCTGGCCGGCCTGGACCTGGGCCTGCCTGGCCGCGAGCCTGCCCGCCGGCGCCGGGTTCGTCCTGGTGGAACGGCGCGTGGCCGCCCGGGCGGGCTCGCCGCTGGTAAATGTCGCCGTCCTGGCCCGGCCGCCAGTGACCTGGGCGCTGCTCACCCTCGTGATCACCACGGGCACCTACCTCGCGCTGCTGTTCACCCTGGCGCAGTACCTGCAGGCCGGCCTCGGCCGCAGCCCGGTGGTGTCCGGGGTCACCCTCATCTCGTGGGTGGCCGCGTTCGGCCTGGCCGGACGGCTCGCCGGTCGGCTGCCCGAGCGGCTGCGCCCCGGGCTGCCCGTGGCCGGCTGCCTGCTGCTGGCCACCGCGTTCCTCGCCATCAGCGGGAGCCTTCTCGCAGGCTGGGACGGGGAGCCGCTGCTGGTGGTGTTCCTCGGCGGCGGCGGCCTCGGCCTCGTGTTCGGCGCCCTGACCAGCCATCTCACCCACGCCGTGCCGGCCGGCTACGCCGCGGACATCAGCGGCGTCGCCACCACTGGCGGGCAGATCGGCGGGGCGGTCGGCGTGGCCGCCGCCGGCACCCTGTACCTGTCGCAGGCCCAGGCATCCGGGGCCGCCACCGCGACGCGCGCCTTCGCTGTCACCACCGCGGCCCTCGGCACCGTCGCGCTCGCCGCGCTCCTCACCGCCCGCGCCGCCACCCGGCGCCGCCCCGGGGCCGCGGCCGAGGCCCCCGCCAGCGGCTCAGATCGCACCTCGGAAACGACGGGCGATCTGAACCGCTAAGCGGGCCGACCGTACCGCCAGGCGCCCGCCCGGGGTCAGCCGCCCGACCGGGCCAGGCGGGCGTTAACCGGCTCGATGGGCACCATCCGGCTGGTCATGGTCACGCTGACCCGCCCCGTGCTCGGCGCGACAATCAGCGACGACGACGACG
>DASYBB010000162.1:0-23915 GCA_036501025.1 Streptosporangiaceae bacterium | reverse complement strand
CGCGGCGATGACCCAGGCCAGCCGGTAGCCGAACTGGGCGCCCGCGGTGAAGTTGGTGGCGAAGTTGCCGGGGTCGACGTACGCGACGGCCGCCACGAACGCCGGCCCCAGCAGCGCCACCACGCCCCGCACCTGCCCGCGTGAGCGCAGGACCCGGAGCTGGCTGGCCCCGTCCCCGCGCTGCAGCGCGGGCTGCGCGGTCATCTAGTGCGGCCTAGGAGACCGACGGCCCGAGGCCCAGCGACTGCGGGGTGCTGGAATCCGGCGACGGCTGGTGCAGGCCCTCGTCGAGCGGGCCGTACTCGGTCATCAGGGCTGCGCTGCCGCCCCACGGGGTCTGCTCCTCGGCCACCAGGGTGTTGGTGGTGAGCAGCAGGCCGGCCACCGAGGCGCCGTTCTGCAGCGCCGACCGGGCCACGCGCAGCGGGTCGATGATGCCCATCTCGATCATGTTGCCGTAGCGCCCTTCCAGGGCATCGAACCCCTCGTCCTGGCCCAGCCCGCTCACCCGGGCCACCACCTCCTGGCCAGAGTAACCCGCGTTCGTGGCGATCAAGTAGGCCGGGGCGGTCAGTACCTTGCGCACGATCTCCACGCCCGTGGCGTAGTCGTCCTTGACGTCGAGGTCGTCCAGCGCGTGCTCGGCGTGCAGCAGCGCCGCCCCGCCGCCGGCCACGATGCCCTCGGCCATCGCCGCCCGGGTCGCGGCCAGCGCGTCCTCGACCCGGTGCTGCAGCTCCTTGAGCTCGGCCGGGGTGGGCGCGCCGACAGCGATGATGGCCACCCTCCCCGACAGGGCGCCGATGCGCTCGCTGAGCACGTCCGCGTCGATGCCGAACACGGCCCGGTCCATCTCCGCGCGCATCTGGTTCAGCCGGAACTCGACGTCCGCGGCCGAGCCGTCCCCGCCGATGATCTTGGTGCTGTCGGCGTTGGCCCGGACCTGCGTGGCCCGGCCGAGGTGCTCCAGTGTCATGGTCTCCAGCGAGAACGAGGAGGTCTTGCTGAGCACCGCGCCGCCGGTGACCGCGGCGATGTCCTCCAGCTTGTGCAGCCGCCGGTCGCCGAAGCCCGGCGCGCGGACGGCCAGGCACTGGAACATGCCGTTGACGTGGTTGTGCACCAGCATGCTCAGCGCCGTGCCCTCGACGTTCTCCGCGATGATGACCAGCGGCCGCGGCGCCCGCATGACCTTGTCCAGGATCGGCATCAGCTGCTGGACCTTGGTGATCTTCTCGGCGGACAGCAGGATGTACGGGTCGTCGACGATCGCCTCGAGGCTGGCCGGGCTGGTGACCAGGTAGGGCGACAGGTAGCCGTTGTCGAACTCGAAGCCCTCCACGAAGTCGACGCTCATGCCGTAGTGGCCGGACTCCTGGACGGTCACGGTGCCGCTCTCGCCTACCGTGTGCAGCGCCTTGGCGATCACCGCGCCCACGTAGTCGTCGTCGTTGGCCGAGATGGCCGCCACCCGGGTGAAGTCGGCCTCGGTCTCGACCGGGTGGGCCACGCCCTGCAGGTGCTCGACCAGCCGGCCGACGGCCAGGTCGATGCCGCGCTTGACCAGCACCGGGTTGGCCCCGCCGTCGATGGCCAGCATGCCCTCGCGCACGATGGCCTGGGCGATCACGGTGGCGGTGGTGGTCCCGTCGCCGACGATGTCGTTGGTCTTGATCGCGGCTTCCTTGACCAGCTGGGCGCCCATGTTCTCGAACTGGTCCTTGAGGTGGATCTCGCGCGCGATCGTCACGCCGTCGTTGGTGACCACCGGGGAGCCGGTGATCTTCTCCAGGATGGCATTGCGGCCCTTGGGCCCGAGCGTCGACTTCACCGCCTCGGCCAGCTGGTCCACGCCGGCCAGCAGCAGGGCGCGCGCATCAGCGCCGAAGCGCAGTTCCTTGGCCATAGCGGCTCCTTCGGATCGCAGGTGTCAGCAGCGGCTAGGGGACGAGGATGGCGCGGCCCCGGACGCGGCCGGCGTCCAGGTCGGCCAGGGCCTCGGCGGCGGCGGTCAGGGGATAGGCGCGGGTGTGCAGCGTGACCCGGCCGGCCTGGGCCAGGGCCATCAGCTCGGCCAGGTCGTTGTACGTGCCGACGATGTTGCCGATGATGTTCCGCTCGGTGGAGATGATGTCGAGCGTCGGGATCGTCATCGTCCCGCCGTAGCCGATCACGAAGTACGACCCGGCCGGGGCGGTCATGTTCCAGCCGTCCATCTCCGCGCCCTGCTCGGCCACGAAGTCGAGCACCACGTGCGCCCCGGCCCCTCCGGTCAGGTCCCTGACCGCCTGGACCTGGCTCCCGTCCGCGACGACGGTGTGCGCGGCGCCGAGCTGCTCGGCCAGCTTGAGCGCGTCCGGGTTCCGGTCCACGACCACGATGGTCGTGGCCGTCAGCGCGGCCAGGCACTGGATGCCGATGTGGCCGAGGCCGCCGGCCCCGATGACCACGCAGGTCGTGCCGGGGTACAGCAGCGGGATGGCCTTGCGCACGGCGTGGTAGGCGGTGATGCCCGCGTCAGCCAGCGCGGCCACGTCCTCGGGCCGGGTCTGCGGGTCGAGCCTGACGCATGCCCGCGCCGAGGTGAGCAGGTACTCGGCCATCCCGCCGTCGGTGGACAGGCCGGGGAAGGTGCTGGCCACGCAGTGCATGTCGTCGCCCGCCCGGCACGCCCGGCACAGGCCGCAGGTCGGCGTCGGGTGCAGGATCACCGTGTCGCCGACGGCCAGGCTGGTCACGGCCGGGCCGACCTCGTGCACCCAGCCGGCGTTCTCGTGGCCGAGGGTGTAGGGCAGCGGGGTGCCCATGGCCGCGTCCCACTGGCCCTCGATGATGTGCAGGTCGGTGCGGCAGACCCCGGCGCCGCCGATCTTCACGATGACGTCGAGCGGGTTGCCGATGACCGGCTCGGGGACCTCGTCGATCACCGGCTGGGCGTGGAACTCGTGCAAGCGGACAGCCTTCACTGCTGTTCCTCCTCGTTGAGGCCGGGGGCGTCGTACCGGTGCCGCAGCATGCCGCGGCAGATGCTGCCGTTCGCCTCCAGGCTGGTCCGGGTGATCTGCGCCTTGCGCAGGTGCAGCGGCATGGCCGCCGCGGTGACCGGGTCGCCCGTCTTCGGGTCGATCATCAGCAGCGCGTCGTCGCCCGCCGGAAGCCCCAGCTCGGCCCGCCGCTCGCGCAGCCGACTCAGCGGCCCGGACGGCGGAAGCTCGCCCAGCGTCAGGGCCGGCAGCCGCGCGGGGTCGGTCCCGGCGGCCAGCAGCGGCCGGCTCACCTGGTCGGTGCCGGCCAGGACCGCCTTGCGCAGGAAGTCGGCCCGCAGCTGGTGCAGCTCGCCGACCGCCTCGCCGTCGAACGACCGGGCGAACCCGGCACCGGCCGCCACCCCGCCGTTGATCGCGTCCGCGGCGAAGTGCTCCTCCAGCACCACCTCGGCGCGGCGGACGCCGGGCACGGCCATGGCCGCGTCGTAGGCGTCGGCCACCATGAGGAAGGCGAAGTTGGGCGCGCAGAAGTAGGTCGGCAGCCGCAGCCGCACCTGCGCGTCCCCGGCCGGGGAGACGGTGGCGAAGCTGACGAACCCCAGTGCTGTGATCGGCTCGTCCAGCTCCGGGTCGCGCACCCCGGCCAGGGCGCTCAGCAGGGCGGCCGGGCCCTCGTCGTGCGAAGGCCCGGCCCCTGCGAACACCTCGGCGGTCATGCCCCCGAGACCAGCTGCGCGTCGTCTTGCGCGGCCGGGGTCCCGGCCGCCGCCGGCAGCCGGCACTCGGCCGGCACCTCGATGTCGTACAGCTTCGCCGCGTTCAGCCCGAGGATCTTCTTCTTGGTGGCCGTGGTCACCCGCGGGAAGTCGGAGAACTCGTCACTGGGGTAGTCCCAGTCCACGAACCCCTCGACCTGCCACTTGGGCTCCCAGATGCCGTAGTCGCTGCCGAAGGTCATCTTGTCCTCGCCGACCCAGAACAGCAGCTCGCCCATGACCTTGGCGAAGAACTTGGGCCGCGCGTACATCAGGCCGCCGATGACCACCGACAGCCCGGCGTAGACGTTGGGCTCCTGCGTCGCCATGAAGCAGAAGTCCTCGATCCGCGGCAGCCCGACGTGCTCGACGATGAAGTTCAGCCCCTGGAAGTCGGTCGCCGCGTGGTCGACGTCGGATACGTCGAACGCGTCCTTGTCCAGCGGCCAGATCGTCGGGCCCTTGTGCACGTGGATGTTCTTGACGCCCAGTTCCTGCGCGGCCTCCAGGAACCGGTACGCGGCCGGGTCGCTCAGCTTGTACCCGCGCGAGCCGTTGTTCCATTCCGCGGTGTACAGCTTCACGCCCTTGGACCCGAAACGCTCGACATTGGCCCGCAGCTGCTTCAGGCCCTCATCGCCGTCCCGGGGATCAAACCGCGTGTTGTAGATGAACTTGCCCGGGTGCTTCTCGCCCATGAGCGCGTTGCGCTCGGTGGTGTTGAAGCCCTCCTTGTACCACTCGGTCAGGTAGGTCGGCTGGAAGACCGCGACGTCGACGTGCCCGTCCTCGAACACGTCCTTCATCAGGTCGTCTTCGGAGTACTTCTGGAAATGCTCGATCGACCAGTGGGTCTCGGGCGGCCCCAGGCTCTGGTACGCGTGGAAGCACTCGATCCAGCCCTTGGCGTACTGCTCGGCGCCCGGGACCCAGTTGTCCGGGGCCGCGTTCCAGTAGTGCATGTGGCTGTCGACCACGAAGTACTTCTCGCCGTCCTTTTCGTACACGGTGCCTCCTAGCTGGATGCCGTGAGATCAAAGCCGATGTACTCGGCGGCTTCCTCCGGGTTGGCGAACATGATGGTCGCCTCGTCGGTGTGGATCATGCGGCCGTAGTGCGTCGACATGTTCTCCTCGAACTGCGCCGCGTCGTAGTAGTCGGGGTCCTCGCCCAGCGCCTCGGAGATCTCGGCGTAGTCGAAGTCCATCCGGCCCACCGCGTCGACCCGGATCATCGACGGGAGCGGCGTAATGGTCACATTTGGCTTCATACCCATCACCTGGGCGACCACCGCCCCGACTTGGTTGTTCATCAGGGTCACGCCGCACCTGTTCGACGCGGTGTTGTCTGACTTGTACGGGCTCTCGGCCGTCTTGAAGGTGGTCACTGGCCCAGCTCCTTCGGTGCGTCCAGGTTCAGGTCGGCGAGGATGCCGCTGAAGCGGTTCTTGACGACGTCGAGGCCGTCCTCGAAGCGCGGCGGCCGCGCGTCGGGCAGCGACCACAGCGGCTGCATGGTGCGGGCGGCGGCGATGGCCCGGCCGGTCCAGGTGCCCAGCCAGCCCTGCAGCAGGCCCTTGTTGTGATCCGCGAACTCGCGGTCATGGGTGAGCAGGTGGAACATCGGGATCGTGTACCGCAGGTCCCGCTCGGCGAAGTCGTACTCCTCGGCGCCGATCACGGTCGGGGTCACGAAGTCGCCGTTGCGGGGCGCCGCGTGCATGACCAGCTGGCTGCGGAACAGCTCGCCGACCAGCGGCTCGAACACCACGTTGGCCGCGAAGATGGCCTCGCACCAGTCGTCGATCCCGGTCAGCTGCTCGGCCAGCGCGCGGACGCCCTGCCAGGCCGGGTCGCTGTTCCACGCGGCCAGGTGGGCCGAGCCGTCGAAGCCCTCGATCTCCTCGGTCAGGGTCAGGTTGTACAGGGCCAGGTCCTGGGCCGACCGGATCCGGTGCATGCTGTTGACCGAGATCGCGTTGTTGTGCATGTTGGTCGGCGCCCGCCGGTTGGCGTTGGCGTACAGGTACAGGCCCAGGCCGTGGTCCACGTGCATCCACGCGCCGACGCTGGCCTCGACGAAGCGCACCCAGTTCGGGTTCCACTGGTCGAACGCCTTGGACTGGCGGGCCACGTCCACGTTCTGGTTGAGCTGGCGCACGACGTTGGAGTTGTACCGGTAGAAGGTGAGCTCCCACTCCTCGTTCGGGTCGCGGAACTCGTGCCAGCCGGTGGCGGGCCAGTCGTAGCCCTTGCCGCCCGAGCCGGGGTAGCGCTCGGGCTCGGGGCGGTCCGAGCCCCACGCCTTCAGCGCGGTCCAGTCCAGCGGGTAGCCCCCGCGCCCGTCGGCGAAGCCGTACAGCCAGCCCTGGCTCAGGTAGTGCCGCGGGTCGGGCTGGACCTCGACGGTGACGTCCTCGTAGTGGGACTGCTTGCGCTTGGCCGGGGTGTAGTAGTTGAACCGGCGGGCGGTGGAGTCGGGGAATGTCCTGGCGCCCGCCTCCGCGTCGGTGAATTCCGGCTTGGGGCTGCTGCGCTCCTGGATCTCGGTCATGAGGTTCCTTCCTTCGGTGGGCCCCACGCGAGGGCCCTAGTCCTCCGGGTTGCCGGTGGTGGTGAACTTGTCGTAATAGACCCGCTTCTCCTCGACGCCGAGCCGGGTCAGCAGCGGCAGCGCCGCCTCGACCATGGGCGGCGGCCCGCAGACGTAGGCATGCGCCCCCGTCAGGTCGCTGGCCAGCCGCTGCACGACGTCCGTGATCAGGCCGGTCTCGCCGTCCCAGTCCGCGCCGGGACCGGGCTCGGACAGGGCCGGGATGTAGCGGAAGCCCGGCAGCCTGGACTCCAGCTCGCGTAGCTCGGGCTCGAAGCACAGGTCCGCGCGGGTCCGCGCGCCGTAGAAGAACGTGGCCGGCCGCTGCAGGCCCCGCTCGGCCATGGCCCGCAGCAGCGACAGGATCGGGGCCATCCCCGCCCCGCCGCCCACGAACACGAGGCCGGACTCGCCCTCCCGCAGCGTGAAGACCCCGAACGGCCCGGTCAGGTCCAGCCGGTCGCCGATCCTCAGCTCCTCGGCCAGGAACCGGGAGAACAGCCCGTCCGGGTAGACCTTGATGACGAACTCCAGAAGGCCGCTCTCGCGGCTGGAGGTGTTCGCCATCGAGAACGACCGGACCGCGTCGGTGCCGGGGATGGCGATGTCCAGGTACTGGCCGGGGAAGAACTTGATCTCGGCCGGCTCGATCAGGCGCAGCACCAGGTGGCGCATGTCGTGGGTGACCGGCTGGTTGGACACCACCTCCGCCACGCCCTGCTGGATCGGCAGGCCGGAGCGGATCATCTCCTCGTCGTAGTTGAGCAGCTCGATGGTGAGGTCCTCGTAGGCGTGCGCCCGGCACAGCAGCGTGTAGCCCTCATCGAGCTCGAAGTCGGGGAGCGCGAACGTCGAGTACTTGTCGTGCTCGACGTCCTCGCCGTCCAGGATGAACGACTTGCAGGAGGCGCACTGGCCCTCCTTGCAGCCGTGCATGAGCATGATTCCCTGCTCGGCGGCGGCGCGCAGGATGGTCTGGTCCTCGGCGACCTCGATCTCGATGCCGACCGGCTCGAAGCGGACGACGTGCTTGTCGGCCATGACCCCTCGCTGACATCCTCGGAAGCTGTTGCGTGCCCGATCGGGGCAGGGAGAGGTCCCGCAAGACCCACTGGGCGGGCCTCGCGGGCCTCTTCCCCGCGCCGGCCGCCCTAGTCGGCCGCCGGGGCCGGCCGCCCGGCCGGGCCCTGCCGGATGTAGTCGGCGTGGAACGCGTCCCGCTCGGCCGGCGACATCTGGTTGAGCAGCACGTTCGGGCTCAGGATCTCCGGCATGCGCCGCAGGTGGTCCAGCGTCCAGAGCTTCTTGGGGTCATCGAGGTCCAGGTGCGGCTGGGCGACCATGGTCTTGCCGTCGTCGCGCACGTAGCCCATGTCCGACACCGCGTCGGCCCAGTTCCAGCCGTGGTAGAGGGTCTCCCACTCGCGCTTGCCGATGAGCTGGCCCATGTTCGGGGTCTCGCGGCCCTGGTAGGTCGGGCGGAACGCCTCGGCGTCGGTCCAGCGGCAGGCCTCGTGACAGTACGTCCGCCACTGCCCGTCGACCTCGGCCATGACCATGTCCTCGCGGACCAGGCACGGGACCATGCAGGTCCAGCACCGGTGCGGGTACACGTAGTCGACGTTCTCGGCCACGATCGGGTGGTGCCCGTTCGGCCGCGACAGGCGGTTGTAGTTCTCCCACCACTTGCCGTACCGGTCATACCAGCCCGGGTACTTGTACTCGAACCACTCGAAGTCCTTGTCGGTCATCGGGTCGATCCGCCAGTAGTTGGCCAGCCACCCGGTGGCGAAGAACTGCGCGACTTCGTGCACGTAGCCCTTGTTCCAGATCTGGTTCCACGACTCCTCGATGAGGTCGTGCGGGATGACCAGGCCGTACTTCTCCAGGGGCACGAGGTAGCTGCGGTAGTAGTCGTCGTAGATCCACCGCCGCCACATCTCGGCGTAGGACTCGCGGTCCTTGCGCCGGTCCTTGGTGCCGTACTCGATGAACGTGCCGATCGCGGCGTCGACCACGCGGTGGTTGTTCCACCACGCGTACCGCAGGTCCCGCTCGAGCAGCTGGTGGTTGCTCTCGTCGGACAGCGCCATCAGCAGCGTGGCGTAGCCGTTGGAGATGTGCCGCGACTCGTCCGACTGGACCGAGTGGAACACGGTCGGCAGCAGGTAGTCGCCGTTGGCCGCGGCCTCGGCGGGCATGGCCACGAACAGCGTGTTGGTGAACGCCGTCTCGGCCACGATCGTGAGGTAGATGCTGGCCGCGGTAATAGCGTCGCCGGTGATGAAGCCCTCGGCGAACTGGCGGCCGATCGTCCCGCAGTAGTCGTTCTGGAAGTTGCGGAGGCTGTTGTTGAAGCCGGCCGGGTCGATGTAGTTGTTCATGTACAGGCGCTTGAGGTTCTGCTGGATCGTCGAGTGCCGGACCTCGTCGATCATCTGGATCGCCTGGCCGTTGTGCAGTTCCGGGTTAGGCACGGTCCGGAACAGCAGCGGCATGGCCCGCGCGGCCGAGATCTCGGGCAGCGGGATGATGGACAGGAACAGCTTCTGCCATTCCAGCCAGCGCTCCTGCACCTGGCGGAACATGTTGCCGCGGATGGCGCCGTCCTGCGCGCCGTACACGCGGTTGTCCTTCTCCTCCTGCATCGGGAAGTAGGACCGGAGGACCTGCTTGAGCGGGTCCTTCTTCTGTGCCTTGCGGAACGTGTAGTCCGTTCCGTACTGCGACACGGGCTCGTGGTACTGCGGTTCCCAGGACAGTTCCTGGATTTTCTGGTGCGCCTTGGCGACGCTCTGGCGACTCATCTGCCACCCCTTGCCCTTCTGTGCGCCATGGAGCCGTACTGGCGATGCGGGCGCCCGCGCCTGCCGGTCAGCGGCTGCGGCAGCCCGAAACGTCTCACGTGGCCAATAACAACCCCTCGGGGCGACCGCGCGGCTCTCAACATGAGACAGGCCCGTAACGCCAGCGTTACGTTAGGAAACGGTCTCAGTCGTTCCGGTCCGGTTCCCCGAGGACAGCCAGCCGCAGCTCATCGAGCTGGGCCCGGACGTCCTCCGTCACCCGCCGGTTGCCCTCGGGGGCCGGGTCGATGCCGAGGGCGCGCAGCAGCGCGGCGGCGGGCGCGCCGGGGTCGCCGCTCTCCCCGAGGACCGGGTGCAGGCCAGCGCCGGCCAGGTGGTGGAACACCAGGTTGACGATGCTCCACGGGTTGTAGCTCTCGGCTGGCACAGCCGCGGGATCAGGCATCGTGCACCTCCTGGAGGAGCTGGATCAGGCGGGTACCTTCCCGATCCAAACGCCCCAGGATGGAAATTGGCAGTCTCATCATGAGACACAGATCACAGGGCCCGCGTCTATGGTGGGGGCAGGCCGAATCAACGAAGAACGCCTGAAACCCGGTGCTCCTCGGGCGTGGCCGGCCCGGGGGACGGGAGAAGAAGGCGCCATGTCATCTCGCAGCAGGCGCATGGGCGGCGCGGATCAGCTCGCCCGGACCAGGGAGAACTTCCTGACCAGGGACAGGGTCGAGCCGCAGCAGGTGCGCGGCCCGATCCTCGCCTCGTGGTCGCGGTCGCGGGAGTGGAACGTCCCCGCCGACCACATCGAGCTGTCCTATGTCCGCGACCCGGACCTGGACACGCCGCTGACCCGCAGCGCCATGCCGGTGCTCCGGCACCTGCGCGACCACCTGGACGGGCAGCCGATCAGCGTGATCCTGACCGACGCGGCCGGGGTGGTCCTGACCCGGCTGACCTCCGATCCTGACCTGGAGCGTCACCTCGACGGGGTCAACCTGGCCCCCGGCTTCAGCTACGCCGAGGAGCAGGTCGGCACCAACGGCATCGGCACCGCCCTGGAGGGCGGCCAGCCGGCCCACGTCTTCGGCCACGAGCACTACGCGGAGCACCTGGAGGACCTGGCCTGCGCCGGGGTCCCCATCCACCACCCCATCTCGGGCAAGATCGTCGGCGCGGTCGACCTCACGTGCTGGCGCAAGCACGCCGACCGGCTGCTGATCGCACTGGTCAAGACGACCGCCGACCAGATCACCCAGGCCCTGCTGACCGACTCCAGCGCCCAGGAGCTGGAGCTGCTCCAGGACTACCTGCGGGCCTGCCGCCGGTCCAACGGGATCGTGCTGGCCCTGTCCAAGGACCTGGTCATGATGAACGAGCACGCCCGCCACGTGCTCGACCCCGGTGACCAGGCCGTGCTGCTCGGCCAGGCCGGGGAGGCGCTGGCCGGCGGGAAGTCCCGGGCGGTGGAGGTCGAGCTGCCCACCGGCCTGACGGCGCGGATGCACTGCCACCCGACCCGCGGCCCGGGCCCGCTCGGCTCGGCGGGCGGCGTGGTGCACGTGAAGCTGGTCGAGGCGGGCCGGCGGCTGGCCGCCGACGCCCCGCCCCCGGCCCGGATGGTCCTGCCCGGCCTGGTCGGGTCGGGCGCGCTGTGGCTGCGCAGCTGCCAGCAGGTCCAGGAGGCCTACGAGGCCGGCGAGTGGCTGGTTCTGGAGGGGGAGCCCGGCGTCGGCAAGCTGGCCCTGGCCCGCGCCGTGCACCAGCGGCGCAGCCCGGCCGGCCGCCTGGAGGTCCTGGACGCGGCCGACGCGGCCGGGCCGGACTGGCTGCCGGGTGTCCGCCGGGTGCTGCAGGCCCGCGGCGCCGACGTCGTCATCCGGCACATCGACCGGCTGGCCCCGCGGCAGGCCCACGCGCTGGCCGGCGCGCTGGCGCAGGCCCGGCCGGCCGACCGGGCCGGCCGGCTGTGGGTGGCCGTCACCCTGAGCCAGCGCACCGCCGCGCCCAACCTGACCGAGCTGCTGCGGGCGTTCCCCGGCAGCGTGACGCTGCCGCCGCTGCGCCATCACATCGAGGACCTGCGCGAGCTGACCACGTTCTTCCTGGGCAAGCTGAGCCAGCATGGCCGCCTGAGCGTCTCGCCCGAGGCGGCCAAGCTGCTGGTCCGGTCCAGCTGGCCGGGCAACGTCGAGCAGCTGTGGCAGGTGTTCCGGCGGATCGTGCAGCACCGCCGGACGGGCTCCATTCAGGCCCGCGACCTGCCGCCCGAGTGCTGGACGGTGAGCCGCCGGCTGCTGTCCCCGCTGGAGGCGATGGAGCGCGACGCCATCGTGGCCAGCCTGCTGGACACCGAGGGAAACAAGGCCCGGGCGGCCGAGTCGCTGGGCATGTCGCGGGCGACAATTTACCGCAAGATCCACGAATACGGGATCATCATCCCGGCCGGCTGACCCGCCGCGGGGCGCCCTGGCTCAATATGAGAGCCACGGCGCGCCCGGGCGGGCGTAGCTCTGAGGCATGGCCCACGCGTCTGGTGGGGCCGCGCTAGCCGAAGGAGCAGCCATGGCCGCTGTCGAAATCACACCCGGTGACTCCGTGTCGCGTGACGCCCCGCCGGAGGCCGGTCCGGCGCCGGTCGGGCTGCTGGCGGGCGACCCGATGTCGCTCGGCCTGCCCGCCTTCATCGTCGGGTCCGTCGCCCTCGGGCTCGTCCTGGTCGGCATGGTGCCGGCCGCCGCGGTCGGCGCCTCGCTGCCGATTATCCTGGCCGCCACCGCGGCCGGGCTGTTCATCGCCACGATCTGGGCCGCCGCCGTCGGCCAGTCCGCCGTCGCCTGCGTGTTCGGGGTGTTCGGCGGCTTCTGGCTGAGCTACGCGGTGCTCGTGCTCGGGCTCACCCACAACTGGTTCGGCATCGCCGCCGCGGACGTGGCCTCGACCGAGGAACTGTTCCTCACCGCCTGGCTGATCGCGATCGTGCTGCTGACCCTGGCCACGCTGCGGCTGCCGCTGGCCTTCACCGGCGTGCTGGTGCTCGTCGACCTCGCGCTGCTGCTCGTCCTGCTCGGCACGGCCAACAACTCGTCCGGGCTGCTGAAGGTCGGCGGCGTGGTGGCGCTGGTCTTCGCCGCGCTCGGCGCGTACATCTTCGTGGGGACCGCGGCCCAGGCGACGGGCGGGCCGGCCGTCCCGCTCGGCCGTCCCGTGCTGCACTGACGGCCGGGCCAGTTGCCCTGGCCCTGTCCCTGTCCCGCTGGCCGTCCTCTCGGCCAGCGGGACAGCCGTGACCGCTGGGCGCGCCTTAGGCGGCGGACGGCGTCAGGGGGACGGCGGCCTCGGCGGTGAGCATCAGGAAGGTCAGGCTCTCCTGCAGGTAGAGCCGGACGCTGGTCTCGGTGTGCGAGAGGTAGCCGATCGAGGCGTCCTGGCCGAGCTGCAGCGCGAAGTCGCCGCCGCGGGTGGTCAGCACCACGCCGCCCACGATGGCCGGGGCCCACACGATGTCCCCGTTGACCAGCCGCCGCAGGTGCTCGATCACCGGGTAGCCGTGGTCGGAGGTCTCGCTGGCCATGGTGTAAGCATCGGCGCTGAGCACCACCGAGTACGGCCCGTTCACGCCCGCCGAGCGGAGCTCGCTCAGGGCCTGCGCGATGGCCGTCGGGTACCCGGTGGCGTCGGCCGGCAGGGCAATCGTCGGCGTGCTGGCGGCGGGCCGGATCCCGTCGATGTCGGCCGCGCGGTACCCGTCGAAGACCGCCCGGTCCTCCGCGAACGCGAGCTGCCGGGCGGCGTCCTTGACCGGCTGCCAGTCTGAGTCCTGCGAGCCGCGGGCCACGTCGTCGATCTGCTCCCGGTCCAGCGAGAACGGCACCCGCAGCTCGACCAGGGACAGGACGTGCCGCTGCCGGGCGAGCACGCCGTCGTGGGGCGGCTCGATCTCGCGGATGTGGCCGGTCCCGACGGCCGACATGCCCTCGCCGCCGGGTCCCTGGACGTCCACCACCCGGCGGCCGGCCAGGTGCCGCTTGAACGTGCGGGCCGCTTCCTCGGAGATCTCCGCCCAGGCGGCGTCCGAGATCGGCGCGAGTTCGCGATGCAGGTTATTCATCTCGGGAAGTCCCTTTCATGCTGCCAATCTCCAGTGATCCGCTGCCGCCGCCGGGGCCGTCCGCGGCGCCCGGGCCGCTGGCCGCGGGTGCCGGGTCGCTCTCGGCGGGTGCGCTGCTGTCGTCGAGGGGGCCGTCGCCGAGCCGCTCCAGGAGCGGCTGCGACGGCACGAAGAACAGCCCTCCGGTGACCGCCGTGCTGAAGTCCAGCAGGCGGTCGTAGTTACCCTCCGGCGAGCCGATGAACATGTTCTGCATCATCTGCTCGGTCGGGTCGGGCGATCGCGAGTAGCCGATGAAGTAGGTGCCGTACTCGCCGCGGCCCGGCGTGCCGAACGCCATGTTGTCCCGGACGATCTGCACTTCCTCGCCGTCGGCGTCCAGGATCGTGGTCAGCGCGTTGTGCGCGGACGACGGCTTGACGTCGTCGGACTGCTCGATGTCGGAGAGCTTGTAGCGCCCGATGATGTTCTCCTGCTCCTCGGTCGGCAGCGCGATCCAGCCGTCCAGGTCATGCAGGTACTTCTGCGCGATCACGTAGCTGCCGCCCGCGAACTCGCTGTCCTCATCGCCGATCAGGACCGATCGCCGGGCCGCGGCCCCGGCCGGGTTCTCGGTCCCGTCGACGAAGCCGATCACGTCGCGGTTGTCGAAGTAGCGGAACCCGTGCACCTCGTCCACCACGGTCAGCGCCTTGCCCGCCCGGAACATGATCTGGCTGGCCAGCTCGTAGCACAGGTCCATCCGGGCCGCCCGGATGTGGAAGAGCAGGTCGCCCGGCGTCGACACGGCGTGCCGCCCCGGCGCCGTGAACTCCCGGAACTCGTGCAGCCCGGCCGGGCGCGGCTCGCCCCCGAGCCGGTCCCACAGCCGGTGCCCGATGCCCGTGACGCAGGTCAGGTAGGCGCGCGGCTCCCGCGTGCCCACCGCGCGGATCAGGCCGGCCAGGTCCCCGCACAGCTCGCGGATGACCGGCAGCACCTCCTCCGGCGAGGTGGCGCCGGCGCCCGCCACGGCGACCAGGAAGATGGCCGCCTCGGTCAGCGGCGTCAGCACCGCCTGCGGCTCCGGGTCGGCCCCGGCTCCTCCTGCCCCACTGGCCCCGTCCACGCTCACCGTCCCATCTTGCCCTGCCCGCTCTCCGCCCTCGCAGCCGGCACGCTTACCCGCGAGCCAGGAAATGATCGTGACCGCTTTCCCGCGATATGCACGGAAAAACGGTCACGATCACGGATGCCGGCCGCCGGGGGCGGGCGCTAGCTGGAGAAGTCCTGGGTCATCCAGACGGTGCCCTTGGCGTCGAGGAACACGGTGATTCCGACGAAGTGGAACGACGAGCTCAGGATGTTCATCCGGTGACCGTCGTCGGGCGGCTTCTCGTCGAGCATGCTCTGGGTCAGGTTGACTGCCATCTGCGTGATCGCGGCGGTGGTGTTCGTGACCGGGCCGCCCTCGCCGATGTTCTCCCCGGCCGACGTCCAGTGCACCCCGGCGTTGGTCAGCCGGGTGCCGAGGGGCGGCTCGCCCGGGCACTGGTGCGACAGGCCGCAGCCACCGGCCATGGCGGACGTGTGCGCCGCCGAGCTCGTGTTCAGCCCGGAGCTGATCGCCAGCGCCGGCAGGCCCTGCTGGGCACGCGCCTGGTTGATCAGGCCGAGCACCGCGGCGGCCGCCGCGCTGGACGCCCCGCCCGCCGGCTGGCTGGCGCTCGCGGACGCCGTGGGCGTCGGCTTCGCCGGCGGGGCCGCGGAGTGCGTGGGCGGCGGGACCGAGGCCGCCATCGAGGCCGGCGGGGCCGGGTGGCTCGACGCGGCGCCGCTGGGGCTCATGGTGGGTGACCCCGGCACGGCCGGATCGCTCGTGATCGGGCTGGTAGCCGCCGGGCCGGGTGTCCGCGGCGGATGCGAGTGGCAGCGCCCGGCCTTCGCCGCGCACGGCCGGGACGAGGCGTCCTGCAGCGTGAGGGAGGACTGGTCGTGGACCCGGATGAGCCCGTAGGCGCCGAACGCCAGGACCACGGCGACCGCGGCCATGACGCTGACCAGGATGCGCCGCCGGCCACCCGGCCGGCCGCCCTCATCCCAGTCGCTGCCGCCCCTGTCCCGGCGGCCGCCCCGGCCGGGGCCGCGGTCCGCCGGAACGCCGGCGGTCAGCCCGTCGCGGGTGCGCCCGCCGACCGCCGGGACGCTCTCGTCCGCGCCGGGGCCGGCCAGCCAGTGGTCGCTCGCCCGCCGGCCGCCCACCACATGCGGGCCGGGGGGGCGGCTGCTCGCGTGATCGCCGGCGTCCAGGTCAGTCGCGAACGGGTCCACCAGCCGGCCGCCGCCGGCCAGCGGGTCGCTCGCGCGGGGGTCGACGGCGTAGCTGTCGCCGGCCCGGATCGCGCCGGCGGCCGTGCTCTCCCGCCAGGTCTCCTCGGCCCGGCTGCCGCCCGGCCAGTTGTCGCTCGCCCGCCGCCGCGCGCCCTGGCCGGCGCCGCGCCCGGCCGCGGCGTCCATCCCCGGCCAGCCGTCGCCGGGCCGGTCGTGTGGCGGCCCGTCGTGCGGCGGCCGGTCGTGTGACGGCCGGTCGTGTGGCGGCCGGTCGTGCGACCGGTGGTCGTCAGCGTCGTCAGCCAGGCTGCGGTACCGCCACGACTGGTCGGCCTGGGTCCGGGCGACCCAGTCGTCCTCGTCGTCGGCCGGGACCTCCCGGTGCCAGGCCTGATCGGCCGGGGAGCTGTCGCGGCGCTGGCCCGGGTCCCGCCACGGCTCGTCGGACGGGCGGCCGTCGAACCGGTAGCTGCTGGCCCAGTCCTGGTCCGGCGCCGACGCCGGCGCCGGCAGACCCGGCCAGTCGTCGCGCCGGCTGTGCCGCGGACCGGGCTCATGCTGGAACTCGGCGCTCCACGCCTCGCCCGGGCGACCGCCGCCGGGCAGTCCCTGGGGATCGGTCGGCCACTCATCGTCGGGAAGGTGGTCCTCGCGCCTTCGACGCTCCGCTGACATGTGCGCACCTCGCTCGCCAGCGCATGCTGGACGAGAAGTCGTGGATCGCATCAGCGGCCCCAGCTGTCGCGATCCTGCTCGCCCGCTCCCGCAGCCACGATAGTGATACCAGACCGTTATTGACGGCGATTCGCCCGGATCTGCCGGTTCTTGCCTAGACAGGCGGGGCCTGCCCATCGCTTGACCTGCGTATTCGCCAGATGGTTGGTTCTGCCTCATGATCTCGGGGGAATCACGGGGAGGCCGGGAATGACGTCCGCCGGCCTTCTTGTCGCCATCGCCGTCGCCTTTGCCGCCGTCGCCGCCCTGCTCTGCGTCGCGGCCGCCCTGGCCGTGCTCGGCACCGTGCAGGTGCAGCTGTCCGGGCCCGCGGCGATCGAGCATGACGGGCTCGCCCCCGGCCGCGCGGCCCCGCGCTGGTCGCTGCCCGACGGCGCCGGCGTCCAGCGCCAGTCGCCGCCGGCCGCGCCGCTGCAGCTGGTCATCTTCGCCGACCACTCGCTGAAGTCGTTTCCCTCGGTGCTGAGCGGCCTGCGCGACCTGCTGGCCCGCGAACCCGGGCTCGAGGCCGTCGTCCTGCTGCGCGGCCGCAACGAGCTCGCCGCGCCGCTGCTGAGCCTGCTCGGGCTGGACGTGCCGGTCGTGACCGGATCGCCCGGCCTCTACGCCCGGTACAACGTCCGGGTCGGCCCGTTTGCCATCCTGGTCGACTCCACCGGCCAGGTCCGGGCCTCCAGCCTGGTCAATCACGACTGGCAGATCGCCAAGCTGCACCAGCTGGCCAGCATCCCGGTCGAGTTCCCCAAGCGATCCACCGACCGCCGGCTGCGCCGGGCCGCGATCGGGGCGGTGTAGCGCGTGCCGGCCGCCATCCTCGGGGCCAAGGCCGTGCTCGCGGTGATGCTGCTGGTCGCCGGCGGCGCCAAGCTGGCCGACCTGGACAGCTTTGCCGCATCCGTGCGGCTGTTCCTGCCGCGCCGTCACCGGCCGGGCGCGCCGCCGGGCGCCGCCGGCCTGCTCACGTCGCCGGCCACCGCGCGGCGGACCGGCCTTGCCGTGGCCCTGGCCGAGCTGGGCCTGGGTGGCGCCAGCCTGGCCGCCCCGGCCATCTCGCCGCTGAACCTGGCCGTCCTCGGCGCCGCCGGCTGCTTCGCGGCGGTGTCCGGCATCGGGTTCGCCTTCCATCGCGGGCGGTCCTGCCTGTGCTTCGGCGCGCTGTCCCGGCGGAAGTTCGACGTGGCCGGGCTGATCCGGGCCGGCGCGGTCGTCGCCCTGGCCGGCGCGGCGGCCTTCCCGGTCGCGCGCGCCGAAGTCGCCCTTACCCCGGCCGGGCACGGGCTGCTGCTCGCCGGGTCGGCCTTCATTGCCTTCGTTGCCTTCACCGCGGCCAGGTCCCTGGCCGCGAGCCGGGACGCACTGCCGGGGATGGTGTCGTGATGCGGATTTCGCTGTATCTGGCCGTTGCGCAATGGGCGCTGCTGCTGGCCCTGGGCCTGCTCGTTCTCACCGCGTACCGGCAGCTGGCCCGGGTCCTGGGCCAGGCCAGCACGCCCGCCGAGCTCGGCCCCCCGGTCGGCAGCCAGCCGGGCCAGATCGTCTACCAGCCCATCCCGCTCGCGGACCCCGCCCGCGCCGGCGGCGAGCCCCCGGCCGGCGGCCGGGCCGGAACGAGCGGCCTGGCTCAGCTGGAGGCCATGTTCGAGACGGCAGCGGACGCGGTGCGGGTCTTCAGCCCCGGCCACGGCCAGCCCGCCCTGGTCGCCTTCGTCGACCCGACCTGCCCGTCCTGCGAGCAGCTCGTGGGCAGCCTGTCGGAAGCGCAGGCGGACGGCGAGCTGGCCGGCCTGCGGGTGCTGCTGCTGACCTCCGACCCGCCCGCCTACCTCCAGATCTCGCCTGTCTTCCAGGCCGCCGGGCTGGAGATCGGCCGCGCGCTGGACCGCGGCGACCTGGAGTCCTACCGCCCGTCGGCCACCCCGCTGCTGGTCGCGATCGACGGCGGCGGCGCGGTCACCCGGTCCGGCACCGCCGTGCGGGCCGAAGAGGTGCGTGCCTTCAGCCAGTCCTGCCTCGTGCCCGCCCCGTCACCGGAAGCGCTGCTCCCGGTGACGACCTGACCTGACAGGAGACCTCGCGCATGGAATGGACCCGATGGGGCAGCCGCCTGGATGCCCGGATCGGCGGCGCCGCCGAGCGGGCCGCCCGCCGTCTCAGCCGCCGCGACGCGCTGCGCGGCGCCGTCGTGAACGGGACGGCCGGGCTGGCCGCGCTGTCGGTCGGCCACCGGCCTTCGCTGAGTCCGGCCCAGACCTGCCACTGCGGCCCCACCCGGCGCTGCGCCGGGTGCCCCGGCACGGGGTGCCCGCCTGGCTACCACCTGTGCAAGGGCTCGTTCACCAGCAATTGCTTCAACCGCCAGGGCTTCCGCTGCGAGTGGCCCAGCGGCACCTGGATCGCCTGCATGAACATGGGCAAGGGGTACGGGTACAAGGTCTGCTACGACTGCATCAACAAGAGCGGCTGCCGCGACTGGTGCACCTGCCAGAGCCAGTGCATCTGCTGCGGCTGCGCGACCGTCGCCGACCTGCGCACGGAGCAGCAGCACCTGCAGGCCAGCCACGCGGAGTCCGGCGCGGGGGAGCCCGCGCGAGTGGCGCCGTGACCCCGGCCAGCCTGGCCGTCGGCATCCTGGCCATCGCGCTCGCCGCCGCCAACGGCTTCGCCAAGGCGTACTCCCCATGAGGCGCGAACTCCGCGGCCTCGCTGGTCGCCGGCCTTCCGGTCGGAAGGCTCAGCCGCGGGTCCGTCGTGATCACGGCCTACGTGGTGCCCGCGGTCGCCGCCTGGACCGTCCTCGGGATCATGCTGGGCGCGCTGCCGCTGGCCCGCCCGGCGCTCGTGGCCACCGCGGGCTACGCCGCCGCCTACGGCCTGATCGAGGTGACCGACCGGCTGGGCGGGCGGCTCCGGCTGCCGCCGCCGGGTACCCGGTGGCAGGTGCCCCAGGCGATGGTCATCGACGTGTCCCGGTGGCGGCGGACGCTGGTCTGGGGCTCGATCCTCGGGCCGGGGTTCATGACCCGCAACCCGTACGCCGGCTTCGGGCTGCTGCCCATCGCGGTCGCGACGGCCGGGGGAGTCCGGCCGGCCGCCGCGCTCGGGGCGGTCATCGGCCTCGCCCATGCCGCCGGCCGGGCGCTGGCCCTGCTGCGCGACGCCCGGCCCCGGCGCGCGGCCGCGCCCGACCCGATGGCCCTGGTGCTGACCTCGATGCGCTGGCGCACGGTCGACGGCCTCGCCCTGCTGGTCATCGCGGGCACCGCCGCCGCGGCCTGTGCCCGCCTGCTCGCCTGACCGACTCAACCCGCCCGTGGAGGGAACCGACATGCGCCGACCGCTAGCCGCCGCGCTCACCCTGGCCTCGACCGCCGCGCTGCTCGGCGGGGCCGCCGTGGACGCCCAGGCCAGCCCGGCCGCCGCCCAGGCCAGCCCGGCCGCCGCCCCGGCCGGCCCGGCGGCCGTCCGCCAGCCCGGCTTCAGCGGCGCCGAGCACTTCCGGATCATCAGCGTGACCGCGTCCTCCCGGCACCAGAGCGTCCTGGCCACCGGCGCGTTCACCGCCGGCGGCTACCAGGTGCCGGGCAAGGTCGTCGGCCTGCGGGCGGTCGACAAGATGGTGTTCCCGGACGGGACCTTCCTGGTCACCCGGCGCATCACCAAGCAGGTGCTCCCGCTGCCGACCAGTTCCTGCCAGATCTCCGAGACCATCCGCGGCACGCTGTCCATCAGCGGCGGCACCGGCTCCTACCGGGGGATGAGCGGCGGCGGCGCGTTCCTGCTCCAGATCAGCGGCGTTATCCGCAAGTCGGGCGGCAAGTGCGGCGGGCCGATGACCGTCTTCCAGTCGATCAACTACGAGGGCGGCACGGTCCGCGGCTAGCGGCGGCGGGCCGCGCCGCGGCCCGGTCCCGGCCTACTGACCCGCCGCCGGCGTCGGCCCCGACGTCCCCGGAACTGGCGACGTGCCCGTGTCCGGCGACGTGCCCGGGTCGGGCGAGGTGCCGGGACCCGGCGACGTCCCGGTGCCGGGTGTCGCCGACGCGCCCTGGCCGGGCGACGCCGACTGGCTCGGCGTCGGCGTCGCGGCCGGGGTGGGCGAGACCGACCCCGGCGAGGTGCTGCTGGGCTGGGCCGGGGGGGACTGCGCCGGGCCGGTGCCGGGCACGGTGGCCGGGTGCCGAGCCGGATGGCTGACCACGCTGCCGATGGTGGTGCCCGAGCCGGCCCGGTGCCAGATCAGCGACTCCAGCGGCTTCCCCGCGATCGCCTCGACCGCCGTGACGGCACCCATCGCGACCACGAAGACGCCGAGCACGGCCCCGGCCAGGATCAGCCACCGCCGCCGCGGCTGTCCCCGGCGGTCCGCCGCCCGGTCCCGCTCAGCCCCGGCGCCGTCCCGGCCGCCGGCCGCATGGCCCCAGCGGCCGGCCGTGCCGCCGTCCCCGGAACTGGCCCGCGTATCTCCGGCGGCCGGGTACCCCCCGCTGGCGTGCGCGACCGTGGTGCGGCCGCCCGCGACCGCGGCGGCGATGTCGGCCGCTACGGCCGCGGCCGCCGTGCCGTCCCGCCCGGAGGCGGCGTCCGCCCGGGTCCCGGCCTGGTCGTCCGGGCGGGCAGGCCGCCCCGGCCCGGCCGCGGCCGCCGGGTCACGGTGCAGGCGGTGGCGCAGCCGCTCGTTGCTGCGGGCCAGGTAGTGCTTGTAGACCGCGGCCCCCAACGTGCTGGCCAGGCTCATGAACGCCGCGCCCACGATGGTGCCGGCGATGCCCAGGCGCGATGCCGCGATCGCGCCGGTGAGCGCCGCCATCATGCTGGATACGGCCTGGGTTGCGGTGACGTCGAGTCGCCGCCCGCTCATTCATCCACTCCTCCGCGTCGTGCTGCCCGCAGGCAATTTCCGGCAGGACCGGTATCTCTGCCCCAGTTCGAGCCTATGCATGCCTTACGACCATGATGTCCGCCCTGGCACTATGGAGCCCCGTCCTGGCGCCCGCCGGTGCCGGTACTGTCCCTGCGGGAGCCCCCCGCACGAGGAGGATGGCGATGGGTGCCGAATCAGGCCGGACGTTCCTGGTCACGGGCGGCAACACCGGAATCGGGCTGGCCACCGCGACGGAACTGGCCCGCCGCGGTGGCCGCGTCTACATCGCGAGCCGGTCCGAGGCCAAGGGCTCCGAGGCCGTCGCCGGCATCGTCGCGGCCACCGGCAACGCCGAGGTCAGCTACCTGCCGCTGGACCTCGGCGACCTGGCGTCGGTGCGCGCCTGCGCCGACGAGTTCCTCGCCACCGGCCAGCCGCTGCACGCCCTGATCAACAACGCGGGCGTGGCCGGGCGGGGCGGCGTGACCAGCGACGGGTTCGAGATGCTGTTCGGCGTCAATCACCTCGGTCACTTCGCCCTGACCACGGCCCTGGCCGACCGGCTCGCGGAGAGCGCCCCGGCCCGGGTCGTCACCGTGGCCAGCGACTCGCACTACCAGGCCAAGACCATCGACTTCACCGCCCTGCGCCGCCGGACCCGCGGGATCACCGGGCTGCACGCCTACGCGGTCTCCAAGCTGTGCAACGTCCTGTTCAGCCAGGAACTCGCCCGCCGCCTGGAGGGCAAGGGGGTCAGCTCCTACGCCCTGCACCCCGGCGTGGTCGCCTCCGATATCTGGCGGCAGGTGCCGCGCCCGGTCCGCGGCCTCATGACCGCCCGGATGCGCACCACCGAGCAGGGCGCCCAGACCAGCCTGTACTGCGCCACGGCCGACGAGGTGGCCGGCCAGACCGGCCTGTTCTACGACGACTGCAAGCTGCGGGACGCCAGCAACGTGGCCACCGAGAGCCTCGGCCAGATCCTGTGGGAACGCAGTGAGGCCTGGACCGGGGCCTAAGCCGGCCGCCGGCGGCCGCCCCCGGAGCGGCCGCCGGGGTTCCCCGTGCGGCACCCCGGCGGCGTGGCTACGGTGAGAACGTGGCCGAACCCCGCGCGCGCCCGGCGCTCATCATCGCCGCCGCGGCCGCCGCGGCGGCCCTCGCGGTCACCGGGTGCGGCCCGTCCGGTGGCGAAGCCGCCGTTCACCCGGCGGCGAGCCAGCCCGCTGGGTCCGCCGCCCCCGCCGCCTCGGCCGACCCGGCCTCGCCCAGCCCGGCCCCCACCCCGGCGGCCCCGCTGGCGGGGAAGACGGTCGGCATCGATCCCGGCCACAACGGCCGGAACAAAGACGACCCGGCCTACCTCAACCGCATGGTCTTCAACGGCAAGACGATGGAGACCTGCGACACCACGGGCACCGAGAGCAACAGCGGCTACGCTGAGGCCGCCTTCACCTTCGCCGTCGCCACCGACCTGCGCGCTGAGCTGATCCGGGACGGGGCCACGGTGGTCATGACGCGGCAGAACAACGACGGCGTCGGGCCGTGCGTGGACCGCCGGGCGCAGATCCTCAACGCCGCTCGCGCGAGCGTGGCCATCGACATCCACGGCGACGGCGGCCCCGCCTCGGGCCGCGGCTTCACCGTCCTGGAGCCGGTGGCCGACGGCCCCAACGACGGCGTCATCGCGTCCTCGCTGCGATTCGGCGCGGACGTGCACGCGGCGATGCTGGCCGGCACGGGCATGCCGGTGGCCGACTACTACGGCCAGAACGGCTACATCTCCCGCGACGACCTGGCCGGCCTCAACCTGACCACCGTCCCCAAGATCCTCATCGAGTGCGGCAACATGCGGAACGCCACCGACGCCGGCCTCATGCAGTCCCCGGCCTTCCAGCAGCGGCTGGCCGCCGCGTTCACCGCCGCCATCGTCAAGTTCCTGGCCCGGCCCGCCTGACCGCCCGGCTGACCCGCCCGCCTGACCCCGCCCCGGCTGACGCTGCCCCGGCTGACGCTGCCCCGGCTGACGCTGCCCGGCTGACCCCGCCGGGCGTGTCGCCGGGCCGGGCCCGCGCGCCCGGGCCAGGATGAGGCCATGCTTGATCACGTATCTGTTCAGTGCGCCGACGTCGCCGCCAGCGCCGGGTTCTACGACACCGTGCTCGGCCCGCTCGGCGGCGCGCGGGTCGTGGACTTCGGGACGGTCGTCGGGTTTGGCGCCGACGGCAAGCCGGATTTCTTCATCGGCCCGCGGCAGACCGGCACCGGCTTCCGGGAGGCCCACCTCGCGTTCGTCGCGCCCAGCCGCGACGCGGTCCGCGAGTTCTTCGCCGCCGCCGTCCGGGCCGGCGCCGAGGTCCTGCACGAGCCCCGGATCTGGCCCGAGTACCACGAGCATTACTACGCCGGCTTCGTCCGCGACCCCGACGGCAATAACGTCGAAGCCGTCACCCACACCCCCGAATAACCCCGTCCTACTCCAGCCCGTCTGCCCCGCTGGTCCCACCCGCCCTGGCCGGCTCAGCCCCGACTGGCCGGCCTCGCCCGCCTGGCCGGCCCCGCCCGCCTGGCCGGCCCCGCCCGACTGGCCGGCCTCGCCCGATCCCCGGCGGCCCGGCCGCGCGGACCTCCTTCGCCGCCGGAGCAACGACGCGGCGCCACGAGCGCGTTGCGGCAGTCACATCCGCCCCCACTGTCCCACGGGCCAGCCTGGTGCCGCGGGCGCCGCTGCCTCTCATGGGCTGCTTCATGATCCCGCAGGCT
>DASYBB010000161.1:0-106811 GCA_036501025.1 Streptosporangiaceae bacterium | reverse complement strand
TCGTCCAGCCGCCCGGCCTCGTCGGCCTCGGTCACCACGGCCAGGACGGCCAGCTGCTCGATCGCGTCCACCAGGTCGGCGGGCGTCGACCACGGGCTGGTCGCCACCGAGCTGACCAGCTCGACGGCGTCCGCGCTGAGCTGGCTGCCGAGCAGGCCGGCGACCAGGCCGGCCCGGGCGTCGCGCGCGCTGGACGAGTCGGCCAGCGCCCGGCGCAGCGGCGGCTCGCCGTCGAGGAGCCCGACGACGGAGAACAGCTCGCCGCCGAGCTGGCCCGGCCGGGCCGACCCGGCCGCCATCGTGGCCAGCCGGTCCTTGGCCGCCGTCAGCGAGGCCCGGCTCGCACCCCTCACGACGATTCCGCGGCGTTCGCCGTGCCGGACCGGGCGGGCTGGGCCTCCAGCTCATCCAGGAACCGGTCGATGAGCCGGCCCTGCCGGGCCTGGTCGTCCAGGGACTCACCGATGATCTTGCCCGCCAGGTCCACGGACAGGGCGCCGACCTCCTGGCGCAGCGAGGCGAGGGCCTGCTGGCGGTCGGCGGCCAGCTGCGCCTGGGCCGCCTCGGTCACCCGGCGCGCCTCGGCCTGGGCCTGCTCGCGCATCTCGGCGATGATCTGGGCGCCCTGCTCGCGGGCCTCTTCCCGGATCCGGGACGCCTCCTGCCGGGCATCGGCCAGCTGCGCCCGGTACTGCTCCAGCGTGCGCGCGGCCTCGGCCTGAGCCTCCTCGGCCCGCTGCAGCCCGCCCTCGATCTTGTCGGTCCGCTCCGCCAGCGTCTTCTGGATCCGCGGCATGAGCACGCGGTACAGGACGCCGAAGACGACCAGGAACGCAATGGCGCCGATGATCAGCTCAGGCAGCGCGGGGACCAGCGGGTTGGCGTTCGGCACGACCGGTGCCGCCGCCACGAACTTCACCATCGTCCGTCGTCCTTCCTGTCCGGCATCACACTCTCCTCAGCTCGCGCCGCGATCAGCCGCTGCCGGTGGCGTGGAAGATGAAGGGGACGACGATGCCGATCAGCGCGAGCGCCTCGGTCAGCGCGAACCCGATGTACATGTTGGACTGGATCAGCCCGCGGGCCTCCGGCTGCCGGGCCATGGCCTCGACGCCGTGGCCGAAGATCAGGCCGATGCCGATGCCGGGGCCGATGGCGGCGAGGCCGTAGGCCACGGCGCCCAGGTTGATGTTGAAGGCGGTCGGCTTCGCCGCCGCCAGGTAGACGACGTGGGCAAGGGCAAGCATTCAGGCGTTCCTTTACGGTCGTGCCAGCGGGCTGCGCCGGCGGTGGTGGGCGAGTGGTTCGCGCGCCGTGCGGCGCGCGCTGCCATCCCGGGCCATGTCAGTGCCCCGCTTCCAGCGATCCGCCGATGTACTGGGCGGTCAGGATGGTGAAGATATAGGCCTGCAGCGCCTGGATCAGCATCTCGAAGGCGGTCAGGACGATGGTGAGGATGAACGAGGTCGCGCTGAACAGCAGGCCGATGCTGAGGCTGAACAGGTACCAGCTGGACAGCGTGAAGACCAGGATCAGGATGTGCCCGGCGAACATGTTCGCGAAGAGCCGGACGGCCAGGGTGAACGGCCGGATGATGACGTACTGCAGGATCTCGACCGGCGCCAGGATGCCCAGGATGAAGAACGGCACGTCCTTGGGGATCATGTTGCGGAAGTAGCCGCCCAGCCCCTGGTGCTTGATGCCCAGGAACGTGTAGGTCCCGTAGACCATCAGCATCAGCGCCGCCGGGAACGCGATCAGCGACATCGCCGGGAACTGCGCGACCGGGATGACCTCCATCAGGTTCATGATCCAGACGAAGAAGAAGATCGCGACCAGGAACGGCAGGTAGCCGTCGCCGCGCTTGCCCATCATCGGCCGCAGGATCTGGTGCTGGACGAACTCGATGCCCATCTCGCCGAGGTTCTGGATGGTGCTCGGCACCAGCTTGGGCTTCGCGAACGCGGCCCAGAAGAACGCCACCACCACCACCATGCTGACCAGGGCCAGCAGCATCGGCTTGGTGAAGCCCGTCCCGCCGACGCTGAAGAACGGCGTGAAGGTGAAGCTGCTCGGGTAGCCCGGGGCCGGGTACGGGCAGTGGGAAGCGGAGAAGACGTGGCTGTTCTCCTCCGTGCATACCGACCCGGCAAGCGCCATGATGCTACCGGCCACGTTCATGTCCTCCAGATTCACGCCCGCGCCGCGCTTGCGCGCGCACGGCACCCGTCGTCAGGGTCGTCAGTTCCGCCGTCCCCGCGTGCCCGGCAAGTCCCGGGACTGGGATCGTAACTGCCTCACCTGTGAGCTTTACACGCGGATTACCTTTAGGGCGATTACCCAGCAGGTAGGGCCGCGGCTGACCCGCGCCGAGCAGGCGACCGCTCAGGCCCGGCCGTACTTGTAGACGATCAGGACGATGGCGAGCCCCAGCCCGACGATCATGCCGACCGGGAAGATGATGGCCAGGTGGGTCCAGTGGCTGATCAGCCAGCCCACCCCGCCGTAGAAGAGCATGCCCGCGAGCAGGTAGCTGAAGATGGTCCAGCCGGCGTTCTGCTCGGGAGGCCCGTCGCTGCGGGCGTCCATCAGCGGGCCGCCCGTCCGGGATGCGGGCAGCCCTCAGCGCGGGCCGCAGTTCGCCGTCCGGTCGCCTGGGCACGCTCACGGGTCACCCGTCCCCGCGCGGCTCGACGTAGAGGAACTTCAGCCGCATGGACCAGACCACCTGAGCCCCGCACCAGGCCAGGATGCAGGCCAGCGCGGTCAGCCCGAACAGCCGGGCGTTGAACACCGTGGTCGAGCCGAAGGCGGCCACGAAGAACAGCAGGCCGAGGATCTTGACGATGAAGGTGACGATCGCGGTGAGCATCATGGCCTGCGGGCTGACCCGGGCCGCGCGGCCGACCGCGAACACGCTGATCGCGAAGAAGACGGCGACCAGCGCCACCCCGAGGACCGACCCGAGCAGCCCCTTGGACCCGCCGATCCCCGCGCTGATCGCCACCATGATCACGGCCACCACGGCGGCGGCCAGGGCCGAGCGGCGGGCGATCCGGGCATAAGTGGCCGGCATCTACGAAACTCCGGGGGTCGCGGCGAGGGCGACTGGGCCCTGCCGGATCGAGAGACTTGCTAGGGAGGAACTTACCGCTGTTGCTGGGCAAGTGGAGTGTGCTTCCGAGGCGTCTGAACGTGGAGCCACGGCGCCGCCGAGCGGCCACCGGGCCGTCCGGGCGGGGCCGCTGGAAGCTGCCGCCGCCGGACGTGCGAAACGTATCACGGACCTCTCACTCGTCTTTGAGTCTGCTCGTGAAAGATATCACAAGCTCTCGGGACACCCGCCGCAGGGGGTCGCCTAACGTGACGAACTCCCGCCGCCCCCGTCACGGCGCAGAGCCGAACGGTAACTTACGGCAGCCCTCCGGGCCGCCGCTCGGCCTCCGGGACGCCGATCGGCCTCGTGGCGGAGGCCGCCCCATCGTCCCCGGCGTCGGGATTTGCCGCTTCCGGCCGGCCCGGCACGCCGAGCGGCCGCCGTCCCGGGTAGGACGCCGCCGGCGGCGGGGTCCCGATTACCGAGCGTACCCGCCAGGTCGGGGCGGGCTCAGCCAGCAGGTCAGGAACGGTCAGGTCGGGCCCAGGCAAGTCCGGCCCGGGCGCTGCGGGAACGGTCAGGCCGGCTTCAGGCACCGGGCGCCGGGGCGCGGGGCGGGCGCTCGGCGGGGCGCCGACGGCCACCGGCGTCCGGGCCGCGTCCGGACCCATCGGGCCGCCCGCCGCGGCCGGGCCGCCGGCGACGGCCGGGCGGGGGCTGCGGCCCCGCTGCCACCAGCGCAGCCGCGGCATCGACATCACCAGCAGGGCCACGACCGCGGCGAAGGTGATCACGGCGAACACGAACAGCGGGGTCCGCACGGTCGCGAACCAGACGACCAGGGCCGAGAACATGGTGGCCCACAGGTACATGATCAGCACGCTCAGCCGGTGCGAGTGCCCGATGTCGAGCAGCCGGTGATGCAGGTGCTTGCGATCGGGGGCAAACGGGGACCGGCCCGCCCGGGTCCGGCGGATCACTGCCATCAGCATGTCGGAGTACGGGATCACCATGATGGCGGTGGGCAGCAGCAGCGGCAGGACCTCGGGGAACCGGTTGACGTTCCCGCCCAGGGTCCGGAAGTCGAGCGAGGTGATGCTCGAGATCGGCACGTAGGCCAGCAGCAGCCCGAGCAGCATCGAGCCGGTATCGCCCATGAAGATCCGGGCCGGGTAGAAGTTATGCGGCAGGAAGCCCAGGCACATGCCGGCCAGGATGGCGGCGGCCAGCGCCGGGGCGGCCTCCGCCGACAGCCGCAGCGCGTGGGTGAGCCAGTAGTAGTAGATGTAGAACGACAGGGCCGCGATGCCCACGATCCCGGCCGCGAGCCCGTCCAGCCCGTCGATGAAGTTGACCGCGTTGATGGTGGCCACGACGACCAGGATGGTCAGCACCATGGCCTGGACGGCGTCGGGCGTGAAGGTCCCGCCGCCGGGCAGCGGCAGCCAGGTCAGCTCGGTGCCGCTGACGACCAGGATCGCGCCGGCCGCCACCTGCCCGGCCAGCTTGCTGAGCGCGTTCATGCCCCAGCGGTCGTCGATGATGCCGATCACCACGATCAGGCCGCCCGCCAGCAGCAGGCCCTGCACCATGCCCGTCCCGGCCAGGACCTCCTTCAGCGGGGTCATCTGGCTGGCCGCGAACAGGCCGGCGGCCAGGCCCAGGTACATGGCCAGGCCCCCCAGCAGCGGGATCGGCACCACGTGCACGTCGCGGTCGCGGGCCTCGTGCATGGCCCCGGCCCGGACGGCGACCCGCCGGACCAGCGGCGTCAGCAAGTAGGTGACGGCGGCGGTCACCAGCAGGGTGAGAACGTATTCGCGCACCGGTCACCAGGTCTGGACAGATGAGGCGGCCATCAGAGCAACTCTAGAGCACCGGGCCGGCGATCAGGTCACGAGCCGACGGCCCGGACCCCGGCGATCTCCCGGAGCCGGCCGATCGAGATCGCGCCCTGCCGCAGCAGCCGGGGCACGTCGCCGGTGAGGTCGACGATCGTCGAGGCCTGGCCGCCGGCCGAGGGGCCGCCGTCCAGGTAGACGGCGACGGCGTCGCCGAGCTGCTCCCGGGCCTGCTCGGCCGTGGTCGCGGCGGGCTTGCCGGTCAGGTTGGCGCTGGTGACGGCCATCGGGCCGGTCTCCCGCAGCAGGTCCAGCGTGACCTGGTCCTGGGGCATCCGGACCGCCACGGTCCCCTTGGCGTCGCCCAGGTCCCAGTTCAGGGTCCGCTGGGACCGGCACACGATGGTCAGGCCGCCCGGCCAGAACTCGTCGATGAGCTGCTGCCCCCACGGCCCGAGGTCCTCGACCAGGGCCGACGCGGCCCGGGTCGAGCCGACCAGGACCGGCGGCGGCATGTCGCGGCCGCGGCCCTTGGCCGCCAGCAGGCGGGTCACCGCGGCCGGGCTGAAGGCATCGGCGCCGATGCCGTAGACCGTGTCCGTGGGCAGCACGACCAGCTCGCCGCTCAGCACCGAGGTGGCCGCGGCGGCCAGCCCCTCGGTCCGCTGAGCCTCGTCCGAGCAGTCAAACCAGGCGCTCATAGCCGCTCATCCTGCCACGTGGCCGGCCGCGGTGACGAACCTGTCGCGGCCGGCCAGGTCAGCGTGGTTGCGGGTCTCGCGCCAGCCGTTCTCCTCGGCGAACAGCCAGTACACGGCCGGCCCCTGGGACGCGTCGTGCTCGACCGCGACCAGGCCGCCGGGCCGCAGCAGCCGCCGGGCCGTGCCCGCCACGACGCGGATGGCCTCGAGCCCGTCGCTGCCCCGGCCCCACAGCGCGGCCGGCGGGTCGTAGTCGCTGACCTCGGGGGCCAGCGGGGTGCCGGGCGGGAGGTAGGGCGGGTTGCTGATGACCAGGTCGACGGCGCCGTCCAGCTCGGCCAGCGCGGTGGCGAAGTCCCCGGCGTGCAGCGTGACCCGGCCGGCCGTGTGCGGCGCCGCGGCGGCCACGCTGGCCACGTTCCGCGCGGCCCACTGCCGCGCCTGCGGGTCCGCTTCCACCGCGTGCACCCGGGCGCGGGGCACCTCCTGGGCGATGGCCAGCGCGATAGCGCCGGAGCCGGTGCCGAGGTCCGCGACCACCGGCTCGGCCACGTCCAGGGCGGCCAGCCGCTCGACGGCCCAGCCGGCCATGACCTCCGTTTCGGGCCGGGGCACGAAAACGCCGGGCCCGACGGCCAGTTCCAGGTAGCGAAAGTAGGCCCGCCCGGTGATGTGCTGCAGGGGCTCGCGCGCCTCGCGGCGGGCGATGTCATCCCAGAACCGCGGGTCGAAATCGGCGTCCGCCACCAGGTCCAGCCGGCCGCGGGAGGTCCGGTGCAGGTGCGCGGCGATCAGCTCAGCGTCGGCCCGGGGCGATTCGATGCCCGCCTGCGCCAGCCGGGCGGTCGCCATCGCGATCTCGTCCAGCAGCAGGCTCATTCCTCGTCGCCGCCCGCGATCTGCTCGGCCCGGTCGGACTCCACCAGCGCGTTGATCACGGCGTCCAGGTCACCGTCGATGACCTGGTCCAGGTTGTAGGCCTTGAAGCCGACCCGGTGGTCGGAGATCCGGTTCTCCGGGAAGTTATAGGTGCGGACCCGCTGCGAGCGGTCCACGTCGGCGACCTGGCTGCGGCGGCTGGCCGACGCGGCCGCGTCGGCCTTCTCCTGGGCCACGGCCAGCATCCGGGCGCGCAGGATCCGCATCGCCGACTCCTTGTTCTGGAGCTGGCTCTTCTCGTTCTGGCACGAGACGACGATGCCGGTAGGCACGTGGGTGATCCGGACCGCGGAGTCGGTGGTGTTCACGCTCTGGCCGCCCGGGCCCGAGGAGCGGTAGACATCGATCCGCAGGTCATTCTGGTCGATCGTGACGTCAACCGGGTCGGCCTCGGGCAGCACCAGCACGCCCGCGGCCGAGGTGTGGATCCGGCCCTGCGATTCGGTCACCGGCACGCGCTGCACCCGGTGCACGCCGCCCTCGTACTTCAGCCGGGACCAGGCGCCGTCGCCGCCGCGCTTGCCCTTGATCGCGACCGTAACGTCCTTGTAGCCGCCCAGGCCGGTGATGGTCGAGTCGATGACCTCGGTCTTCCAGTGCTGCCGCTCGGCGTACCGCAGGTACATCCGCAGCAGGTCCCCGGCGAACAGGGCCGACTCGTCGCCGCCCTCCCCCGCCTTGACCTCCAGGATGACGTCCTTGCCGTCATAGGGGTCGGCCGGGACCAGCAGCTTCTCCAGCCGGTGCTGGAGTTCCTCGCGCTGCTTGGCCAGCTGCTCGGCCTCGGCCGCGAACGACTGGTCCTCGGCGGCCAGCTCGCGTGCGGTGGCCTCGTCGTCGCCGGTGTGCCGCCACTGCTGGTACGCGCTGATGATCGGGCCCAGCTCTCCGTACCGGCGGCCCACGGCCCGCGCCCGGTCCGGGTCACTGTGGATGGCCGGGTCCGACAGATCGCGCTCTAGCTGCGAATACTCAGTCGCAAGGTCGGCAAGCCGCTCAAACACTGCCTACCTCCTGCGCTGTTGTTGTGCTGTCGTCGTGGTGCCGCGAGCGGTCGTGCGGCCGCCGCCAGCACAGGCCGGCCGCCCGGCGGTGCCGGGATCTGGCACCGGGGGCGGCCTGCCGAGCTGGCGAGAGGCGGTTACTTGCTGCCCGAGGCGGCCTGCTTGCCGAAGCGGCGCTCGAAGCGGGCCACGCGGCCGCCGGTGTCCATGATCTTCTGCTTGCCCGTGTAGAACGGGTGGCAGCTGGAGCAGATGTCGGCGTGAATGACGCCGTTCTTCGCGGTGCTCCGGGTGGTGAAGCTGCTCCCGCAGGTGCAGGTCACGGTGGTCTCTACGTAATCCGGGTGAATACCGGTCTTCATTTCAGACTCCTGGTTCCGCAGTCGCCGGGTCGCCCGCCGGGGCGGGCGTGAACCGGTACCGCATGGGGATGTGGCCTTCCAGTGTGCCAGACCCGCAAACGCCGGCGGCCGCCCGGAGATTCCCGGCGGCCGCCGCGCGCGACGCTGGGCCTGTGGAATCTACTACTGTGCGACCGTCGTCTTCTGGACCTTCATCAGGAACTCGGCGTTGCTCTTGGTGTCCTTCATCCGGTCCATGAGCACCTCGAGGGCCTGCTGGGGCTCCAGCGCGTGCAGGACGCGCCGCAGCTGCCAGACGATCTTGAGCTCCTCCGGCGACATCAGCAGCTCTTCCTTACGCGTGCTGGACTGGTCCACGTCCACCGCCGGGAAGATCCGCTTGTCGGCCAGGTCACGGCGCAGCCGCAGCTCCATGTTGCCCGTGCCCTTGAACTCCTCGAAGATGACCTCTTCCATCCGGGAGCCGGTCTCGATCAGGGCCGTGGCCAGGATGGTGAGCGAGCCGCCGTGCTCGATGTTGCGGGCCGCGCCGAAGAACCGCTTCGGCGGGTACAGCGCCGCCGAGTCGACGCCACCGGACAGGATGCGGCCGCTGGCCGGCGCGGCGAGGTTGTAGGCCCGCCCGAGCCGGGTGATGGAGTCGAGCAGGACGACGACGTCATGCCCCATCTCGACCAGCCGCTTGGCGCGCTCGATGGCCAGCTCCGCGACGGTCGTGTGGTCGTCGGCCGGGCGGTCGAAGGTCGAGTGGATGACCTCGCCCTTGACCGTGCGCTGCATGTCCGTGACTTCCTCGGGCCGCTCGTCGACGAGGACGACCATGAGGTGGCACTCGGGGTTGTTCTTGGTGACCGCGTTGGCGATCGCCTGCAGGATCATCGTCTTGCCCGCCTTGGCCGGCGACACGATGAGGCCGCGCTGGCCCTTGCCGATCGGGCAGACCAGGTCGATGATCCGCGTGGTCATGATGGTCGGGTCGGTCTCCAGGCGGAGCCGCTCCTGCGGGTACAGCGGGACCAGCTTGGCGAACTCCGGGCGGGTCTTGGCCGCCTCCGGGTCCAGGCCGTTGATCTTGTCCAGCCGGACCAGCGCATTGAACTTCTCCCGGCGCTCGCCCTCGCGCGGCTGCCGGATCGCGCCCTCGACCACGTCGCCCTTGCGCAGGCCGTAGCGGCGGGTCTGGGACAGCGAGACGTACACGTCGTTGGAGCCGGGCAGGTACCCGGTGGTGCGGACGAACCCGTAGTTGTCCAGCACGTCCAGGATGCCGGCGATCGGGATCAGCACGTCGTCCTCGCTGATCACGGGCTCGGCCTCGTTGCCGCCGCCGCCGCGCTCACGGCGGCGGTTGTTCCCGGTGTTGTTGCCGTTCCGGTTGCGGAACCGGTCCCGGCTGCGCCGTCCGCCCGGGCCGTCCCGGTCGTCGTCGCCCCGGTTGTCGCGGTCGCCCCGGTTATCGCGGTCGCCCCGGTTGTCCCGGTCACCGCGGCTGTCACGGTCACCGCGGCTGTCGCGGCCGCCCTGCTGGGCGCCACCCTGCTGGTCGCGGCCGCCCTGCTCGGACCGGCCCTGCTCGGACCGGCCCTGCTGGTCGCGGCCCTGCTGCTGGTCGCGGCCCTGGTCGCCGCCGTCGCTCGCGGCCCGCGGCTGCTCATCCCGCCGGCCATCGTCACGGCGGCTGTCCTCGCGGCGGCTGTCGTCACGCCGGCTGCTGCCGCGCCGGCGCCGGTCGCCGCGCTGGCCCTCGCCCTGGTGGGCGTCATCACGCACGCTCGCGGGCGCGCCGTTGGGCGCACCGCCATTGGCCGCGCCGCCATTCACCGCGCCGCCGCTGGGCGCGCCGGCGGCCGCGCCGTCGGTCGCGACAGCCGGCGCGCTCGCGGCCACCGCGGGCCCGGCGCTGCCGATACCGCCTGCGCTGCCCGCCTGCGAGCTCTCCCCGACCCCGCCTGCGACCCCGGCACCCAGGCCGGACTGCGTCGATGTCTGTGTCTCCATGGCGTCCCGCTCGAAATGGCGACTCGCGCCGGCTCCCGCAGGCGCGCCCCGCTGGGCTGAGTTACCGGAAATCTCGCTGTGGCTGCTGCCGGAGGTCCCGGCGGCGTCGCCGCGCCCGTCAACCCGGCCGGCGCCGACCGCGCCAGCCGCTCCGCCGCGGCCGCTCTGCCGCTCCTGGATCGCCGCGACGAGATCACCCTTGCGCAGCCTCGTGGTGCCAGTGAGGCCGAGCGACTGGGCGAGCCGCTGCAGCTCGGGCATCAGCATCCCGTTGAGACCCGCGCCGGCTCGCTTGCCCGCCGCGGGCGAAGTGGCCGCGGAGGTACCGTCGTCCGCGCCCGGCCTGGAGCGTACCGCCTCCGTCTGCGCTGGGGAAGTCCCTGCTGACGACGCCACGCCGGCGGCCTGGCCGGCGGAGCGGGACAGACTGGGAGATTCCTCAGGCTCGCCGGAGGAGCCGGAGAACAGATCGATGGTTTCGCTCACTAGGGGTCCTTCCCAGGGTGCGGGCCCGGCCACAGGTGCGGCCGCCCGATGCCCGCTGTCGCGTGTCGTCCGCGGCGTTCGTTCTGCGGGCCTCGCTGCCCTCCGAGGCCCGTCGCTCTAAGAGTGTCCGGATGTGTGCATTGCAGTATTTATCTGACTGCCCGGCGCGTGGTTCGCAGGCAACCTGGCCCTTAGCCGGGGCCGGGCATACGTGGAATCCCCGCAGCACGTGAATGTCAGTAGAAGCCGCACGCCGCCGAATGCCAAGTGGCTGATCGACCGGAGTGCGTACGAGCACCTCTCCCCGCAGCGGGGCATCTGGTGCAGCTACCAGCTTAACACCAACGACGCCCACGGCATTCCTTCAGAGCTGTCCCTTACGACCGCACGGGGCCGGCAGCATAGGTTTCGCAGGTCAGGACGGGCCTGGCCAGAGTCCGCCAGCACGTCCGCAGGTACGCTCGCGCCCGTCGAAGAGGAGGATCTGCCGACTGACGCCTGGCTCCGAAGGCCGTGACTGGGCTGCCAACATCCAGGGGGCTTACACGGCATGCGGTACCCGTTTCCGCGGAGATTCAACCGCCGGGCCCCGAACCGATCATCCGACCTGCTCGCGTGCTTCCGGTTGACCCGCGAACCTACTTGAACATCGCGTTTCTCACAAGTACTCCGAACACCGCATCATGCCCGGATCCCGACCAGGTCAAGCCCGGCCGCGAGCGCGGTCGCGGTCGCCTCGGCGAGCCACAGCCGGGCGCTGGTC
Source organism: Streptosporangiaceae bacterium (assembly GCA_036501025.1). Classification (GTDB taxonomy): domain Bacteria; phylum Actinomycetota; class Actinomycetes; order Streptosporangiales; family Streptosporangiaceae; genus DASUBV01. Next base: position 95,620 of record DASYBB010000161.1, on the reverse strand, counting down.
CCGGTCGCGCCGCCGGGCGCGGCGCGGCCCCCGAACGGCAGGGCCGGGCAGTCCTCCCGGACGTCCAGCCACGCGCCGGCCAGCCGCTCCAGGTACCGGGGCAGCTCATCCGGCCGGCGGCGGCGAGCCGCCCCGGCGACGCGTTCCGCCAGCCAGGACAGCTCGGTCAGGAGCGCGATCTCGGCGGGCTGCCCCAGCTCGCCCGCCGGCACCGGCGGGCCGAGCCGCGCCAGCCCCAGCTCAGCCGCCCAGCGCCCGGTCGCGGCGGCGTCGGCGGCCGCGAAACGGACCGCGCGGAGGTCCTGGTCGAGGACCTGCGGATCTGAGTAAGGCGGCGCGCCGGGTGCGTCAGCGTCAGGCCGGCGAGGCGCGGGCGCGCGGGTGTCACGCGGGCGGGCGTCACGCGAGCGGGCGTCGCGCGAGCGGGCGCGCGCCGCGCGGGCGTCGGGCGCGCGCCCGTGCTGCGCGGCCGCGTCACGCGCGCCGGCATGCGGCACGGCCGCGTCACGCGGGCGGGCCGGGTCTCGCGTGGCAGAGACCGCGCGGTCCAGGATGCCGGCCCGGGCGGTCGGCAGCCGCGCCAGCCAGTACCGGACCGCGTCAGCGCCGACGAAGTCCACCGCGTCGGCCACCGTGCTCCCGCCCGCCGGGCCAGCCCCGGCGCGCTCGCGGCCGGGCTCGCGGCCGGTCGCCGCAGCGGGCCCGGCCGACCCGGGACCGGACGGCAGGCCCGCCTCCGCAGCGGGCCCGGCCAGCCCAGGACCGGACGGCAGGCCCGCCGCCGCCGCAGGCCCGGCCAGCCCGGGACCGGACGGCAGGCCCGCCGCGCCGGCCGCCTCGGCCAGGCGGCCGGCCGTGGCCGCGGCCTGATCGCGCCAGGCCTGACGCCAGCTCAGGGCGGCGGCCAGGTCGGGTAGGGGCGGGGCGGGGCGGCTGACCGACGGCAGCGCCTCGCTGCGGACGCAGGCTGGCCCGGCCTGGCTGGTCCGCACCGCGACGGCGGCCAGCGCCGCGGCAGACACGCCGATGGTCAGGTAGCCCGAGCCCGTCGCCTCGGCTGAGGTGATCCACCCGGTCCGCTCGACAGCCCGGCCGAGCCGGGCGGCGACCGCAAGAGGCTCCTGCCCGCCCAGGGCGGCCAGCTCGAACGGCAGCGAGGTGGCATAGCGGGCCGCCTCTCTGACAGCGACAGCGTCCGGGGCGGGAGTGTCCGGGGTGACGGTGCCCGAGGTGGCAGCGGTACGAGCGAAGACGTCAGAGTCGACGGCGCCCGAGCCCGCGCCCGAGCCGGCGTCCGGGGCGGCGTCCGGGGCGGGGCGCCAGGTACCGGCCGCGCTCACGCTGAGCGCGCTGGCGGGCAGGTGCCCGGCCGCGACGAGCTCGCCTATCGCAGTAGCGAGCTCGACCCCGAGATCGGCGGGAATCACAGCGCCCGGCCCGGTATGGAGCTCAGCGGATGGGGGTTGTTCATGATCCCGCAGGCTTTTGCACACCCTGGTACGCCAAATCCTTCGGGATCATGAAGTACTCCCACCACGAGCCAGCTAGACGCCGGCTGACGGGACTGATGGGACGCGCGGGGCTGGCCGCGGCGCCGCGCCCGGCCCGCCGGGCGCCGCGAGGGCTGCGCGGAGCCGGACTGGCACCTGGCCGGCCCCGCCAGCGGGCGGGCGATGCGACGTGAGTGAGTGGCGCAGCGCGGGCCGTGGGGTTTCATGGTCTCGGGAAGCGGGCCGGGCGGACGGCCCGGCTCAGTCGAACGCGCTGCTGGGGGCGCCGGCAAGCTCGCGGATGACGCGGATCATCTCGGCCGGGTCGAATGGCTTGGTGAGATAGGCGTCGACGCCAATCTGGCGGCCGCGGACCCGGTCGTCTTCCTGGGCGCGGGCCGTAATAAGGACGACCTTTATCCCGGCGGTCTCCGGATTGCGGCGGAGCTGGGTGGCGGTGACCCACCCGTCCAGGCGCGGCATCATGACGTCCAGGGTGATCACGTCCGGGCTGACGGCGGTGACCTTCTCCAGGCAGTCGCGCCCGTCCACGGCCGTTTCGACGTCGAACCCCTCCAGCGTGAGGTTGACCGCGATGAGCTGGCGGATGACCTCGTCGTCATCCACCACCAGCACCCGGCCCAGTCCGTTCGTCACCCGCGTGAGGGTATCCGCTCCGCTCCACCGGCGGCGACAGATCCGGTGCCGTGTCCGGAGATACTTGAGACTGGTAGTGTGTCTTCGGCTCGGCAGGCATGGACCTGCCGCGCGACTAGCGCCAGCCCCCATAGCTCAGGGGATAGAGCACCGCCCTCCGGAGGCGGGTGCGCAGGTTCGAATCCTGCTGGGGGCGCTGGTGATGTCGCAGGACATCGGAAAGGCCCCGGACCGCGTCAGGTCCGGGGCCTCTCGCCTGGGCTCGGGCGCCCGGCCGGAAGCTGGACGCCGGCGCCGCCGGGAACGCCACGAAGCTCCTATAGCCGCCGATACGTGCCGACACGGCGCGCCGCGGCCCTAGCCTGGGCGGACCCGGAGCCGAACGCGGCAACGTGAGCGACGTAGGAGCACAACATGGCAGCCACTCTCCAGGAGATCCTGCTCACGCCGGAGATCCAGCCGAAGGTGATGGCCGACTGCTACACGCTGATCGAGCAGGAAGTCTCCGGCCTCCCCGGAGTCCGCGGCACCGCGCTCAAGCTGGCCTACAAGGCGGTCAGCGCCGTCGCCCCGGGGCATGTGCGGTACCTGATGGAGTCCATGCTTCCGAAGATGGTCGACCAGCTGGAGCCGTTCTGGGCCGACTTCAGCGCCTCGGGCAGCTCCGAGTTCGGTGACTACCTGGTCAAGCGCGGCGACGAGGTGGCTGAGGCGCTGCTCTCGGTCACCGACGCGCGCGCGGCGGCCTCCGGCCGGCCTGCGGTCGTCCGGGCGTACCGGACCGTGCGCGGCGGCGCCGGCCAGCACATCGGGGCCTCACTGCCGCGCGTCGGCGACATGGTGGCGAAGTACGCGGCCTGACCGCCGGCCCGGCCCCCGCTTACCAGGGACGCGGGCTCACCGCGGGATCGATGAGCCCGGTCTCCCACGCCCAGGCAGCGATCTCCACCCGGTTCCGCACGCCCAGCTTCTGCTGGATGCTGGCCAGGTGGCTCTTGACGGTGCTGAGGGAGATGAACAGCCCGGCGCCGATCTCCTGGTTGGTGCGCCCGGTGGCGATGGCCGCCATGACCTCGGTCTCCCGCTCGGACAGCGGGGTGACGGGGCGGGCTGCGGCTGAAGCCCGCCCCGCCCCGGGCGCCGGACCGGAGGCGAGGTGCTGGAGCAGCCGCAGGGTGACCGACGGGGAGATCAGGGCGTCGCCGGCGGCGGCGGCCCGGACCGCCTCGGCGAGCAGGACCGGGCCGGCGTCCTTGAGGATGAAGCCGACCGCCCCGGCGCGCAGCGCGCCGTAGACGTACTCGTCGAGGTCGAAGGTCGTGACGATGACCACCTTGAGCGGGTCGGGGACACCGGGCCCGGCCAGGGCCCGGGTGACCTCGAGGCCGTCCAGCCGCGGCATCCGGATGTCGACCAGGCAGACGTCGGGGCGCAGCCGCCGGGCCAGGGCCACGGCCTCGGCACCGTCCGCGGCCTCGGCGACCACCGTGATGCCGGCCTGGTCGTCGAGGATCATGCGCAGCCCGCTGCGGACCATCTCCTGGTCGTCGGCGAGCAGGACCCGGATGGTCATGGCCGGCCGGGCGCGGGCAGGGCCGCGAGCACGGACCAGCCCGCGGCCGGGCGCGGCCCGGCGCTGAGCGTCCCGCCGAGCGCCTCGACGCGCTCGCGCATCCCGACCAGGCCGTAGCCGCCGGCGTGCGGGAACCGGGGCGAGCTGGCCGCCGGGGCGTCGTCGGTGACCTCGACGGTGATGGCCCGCCGGTCGTGGGCGAGGGTCACGGTGACCTCGCGGGCCGCGCCGGCGTGCCGCGCGATGTTGGTCAGGGACTCCTGGACGACCCGGTAGACGGTGGTGGCCACCTCGGGCGGCCAGGCCGGCTCGGCCGGGGCGTCGGGCAGGCGCAGCCGTACGGCGGGACCGCGCCCGGCGAACCGGTCCACGAGGTCGGCGAGCTGCTCCGGCGCGGGGCTGAGCCCGGCCGCGTCGGCAGCGCCGGGCGCGTCGCCGCCGGCCCGGAGCAGGCCGATGACCTGGCGCATGGCGGCCAGCGCGTCGGTGCCGGCCGACTCGATGCCGGCCAGGGCGCGGTCCAGCGGCTCGGCGTCCCGCCGGGCGGCGATGCGGGCCGCCTGGGCCTGGATGACGATCCCGGTGATGTGGTGGGCGGCGGCGTCGTGCAGTTCCCGGGCCAGGTCCAGGCGCTCGCCGCGCCGCACCGCGTCCAGGGCGGCCCGCTGGCGGACGTCGAGGAAGCGGAGCCACAGCCCGGCCGCTACGGCGACGCCCCAGCCCGTCGCGAGCAGGCGCGTCGCTTCCGCGAAGGACCCGGACGGGAGGTCGTAGCTGCTGATGCCCACGGCCAGGGCCGCGGCGGCGATGGCCGCGGCCGGCCGGACCGGCAGCACCCGGACCGCCGAGCCGACGAGCACCAGCAGGGCCAGGGCCGCGGCCCCGCCCGGCTGCCCCGGCAGGTGGCCGAGCCAGGCGGCGAGCTCGGCGGCGGCCGCCACGGCCAGGCCCGCCGCCGCGGCGCGGGCGCGGCCGCGCTCGCGCAGCAGGGCCGCGGCGCCGACCGCGAGCCCGACGCCGACGTCGGGCAGCCAGGCGCGGTGATAGGCCGCGATGTCGTACGCCTCCCGGGCCAGGACCCCGGCCAGCACGACGGCGAGGACGGCATTGATGGCGACCGCAGGCCGCCGCACCACCGGCTGCGCCATCCGCTGGGCCAGCCGCCGCACCAGGTTCATGCCCTCAGGCTACGCAGCCCGGCCGGCCCGCGGACCGGCCGAAAGTACGACTGTCCCGCCCCGGACCGTCCGTCCGGCCGATGCCGGCACCGGGTCACGGCCGGCACAGTGAGCGACGACCACCGCTTCACGACCGCCGCTGGAGAGGACATGACATGGAGGACGCCGAATGACCGCCGTCGTGCAGGCCCGCGGGCTGGGCAAGAGGTACCGGCAGCGCTGGGCGCTGTCGGAGTGCACCCTGGATATCCCGGCCGGGCGGGTCGTCGGCCTGGTCGGCCCGAACGGGGCCGGGAAGACAACCCTGCTGAGCCTGGCCGCCGGCCTGCTGACCCCGACGGCCGGGACGATCGAGGTGTGCGGCGGCCGCCCCGGCCGGGACCGGGCGCAGCTGGCCCGGGTCGGCTTCGTCGCCCAGGACACGCCGACCTACGCCCGGCTGAGCGTCGCCGACCACCTCCGGCTCGGCGCCCGGCTCAGCCCGGGCTGGGATGACGCCCTGGCCCGGGCCCGGGTGGAGCGGCTCGGCCTGCCGCCGGGGCGGCGCGCCGGGCAGCTGTCCGGCGGCCAGCGTGCCCAGCTGGCCCTGACCCTGGCCATCGCCAAGCGGCCTGAGCTGCTGATCCTGGACGAGCCGGTGGCGAGCCTCGATCCATTGGCCCGCGATCAGTTCCTGACCGACCTCCGCGACGTGGTCGCGGACCAGGAGCTCAGCGTCGTGCACTCGTCGCACCTGGTCGCCGACCTGGAGCGGGTCTGCGACTACGTCATCGTGCTGGCCGCCGCCCGGGTGCAGGTGGCCGGCGACGTGGCCGGCCTGCTAGACCGCCACCGGCTGCTGACCGGGCCGCGCTGCGATCCCGCTGCCTGCCCGCCCGGCGTCCGCGTCATCTCGGCCCGGCCGGCCGGCACCCGGACCACCCTGCTGGTCCGTGACGACGGGCCCGCGGGTGCCGCGCCGCCCGGCTGGACGCCCGGCCCGGTCCGCCTCGAGGACCTCGTCCTGGCCTACATGAACGCACCCGCCGAAGCCGGCTCAGCCGAAACCGGCCCGGCCCGCCCGCAGACCCTGGAGGTGCGCCCATGATCTGGCTGACCTGGCGCCAGTTCCGGACCCAGGCCGCCGTGCTGTTCGGCGCCATCGCGGTCCTGGCTGCCGCCCTCGCCGTCACCGGCCCGCCGCTGGCCGCGCACTACCGCGCCGACCCGGGCCGCTTCCTGTCCGGCGTCAGCGGCCCCGACAGTGCCCTGTACCTGGTCAGCGCGCTGGCCGTGCTGGCGGTGCCCGTCGTCATCGGCCTGTTCTGGGGCGCGCCGCTGGTCACCCGGGAGCTGGACGCCGGCACGCAGCGCCTGGCCTGGACCCTGACCACCCGGACCCGGTGGCTGGCGGCCAAGCTCGGCCTGACCGGGCTGGTCGCCATCGGGGCCGGCGGGCTGCTCAGCCTGGCCGTGACCTGGTGGGCCAGCCCGATCGACGCGGCCATCGCGCGCACCAGGGGCCTGCCCGGTCCCGGCCTGCTGGTCTTCACCCGGATGTCGCGGGAGGTCTTCGACTCCCGCGGGATCGTCCCGCTCGGCTACGCCGCCTTCGCCTTCGTCCTCGGCGTGATGATCGGGATCATCACCGCGCGCACGCTGCCGGCCATGGCCCTGTTCCTGCCCGCCTTCATCGCCGCCCAGGTCCTCATGGCGGTGGCGGTCCGGCCCGCGCTCATCGCCCCCGCCCGCTTCACCACGACGATCTCCGCCGCCAACCTGCTCAGCGTCAACGTGACCGACTCCATCACGGTGGTCATCGACCGGCCGGGGGCGTGGATTACCGCCGAGCGGACGGTGAACGCCGCGGGCCGGCCGGCCCGCGCCCCGGCCGCGGTCATGACGTGCATGCTGAGCGCGGGGCCGGGGCGGGCCACCCAGGCCTGCCTGACCCGGCTGGCCCGCCTCGGCTACCGGCAGCAGGTCAGCTACGAGCCGGCCGGCCGCTTCTGGGCCCTGCAGCGGGCCGAGACGCTGATCTACCTGGCCGCGGCCCTGCTGCTGGCCGGCCTGTGCCCGTGGCTGATCCGCCGCCGCTCGTGACTACCCCCACGGCCAGCGAGCGGCGCCGGCGGCTAGAGCCGCCGGCGCCCGGCCAGGAGCATGCTGACGCTCAACAGGAACAGCCCGGCCTCGAGGAACAGCGACACCGTGCCGGTCCAGTCCCCCCAGCTGCCGACGTCACCGGAGTCACCGGGGACGCCGACGGTGCGCGAGGCGAGATAGCCGATGAACGGCGCGGCGCCGAGCAGGACGCCGGCCGCCCAGCCCGGCCACGCGGGCCAGGGCACCAGCAGCGCGAGGGCGGTCGCGACGCCGCCCGCCTCGATCAGCCGGTAGCCCCAGCCCATCCAGTCCGGGCTGGTGAACGCGGCCACGCCGCCCTGATCGGCCACGTGCACGGCGGCGATGCCCAGCGCGAGCAGGGCCGCCACGACCCGGATCAGGTAGGCCGGGGCCACGGCCGGACGATCGAGGCCCCCGCCCAGCCGGCCCTGACCCGGCATGGTCGACTGCGCCATTATCACCCCCCCGAAGTTGGTTGCTTACTATCCGTAAACTATCTCGGTCACGGGAACGGCGGCCGTGCCCCGGCGGTTCAGCGCGCCGGCCCTATCGGCCGGCGCCGGGCAAGGAACTATTGTCGGGATATGAGCCGTCTTCCTTTCCTGCGCTATGACGACCTCGACGCCGACGGCCAGAAGGTCTGGGACGGCATCGTCGGGTCGCGGGGCAGCCAGCTGGTCAACTCCGAGGGCGGGCTGAGCGGCCCGTTCAACGCCTTCGTGCACGCGCCCGACGTGGGCCGCCGGCTGAGCTCGCTGGGCGCCACGCTGCGGTTCGGGACCTCGATCGAGCGGCGGCTCAGCGAGGTCGCCATCATCACGGTCGGCGCGCGCTGGCAGGCCGAGTTCGAGTGGTACGCGCACAGCCGGATGGCCCGCGAGCACGGCGTGCCGGACGCCGTCGTGGACGCCATCGGCCGGGGCGAGGACCCGCCGTTCGAGGCGGACGACGAGCGGACCGTCTACGCCGCGGCCCGGCAGCTGGCCGCCGACGGCCACCTCGACCCGGCCACCTACGCCGCCGCGCAGCAGCTCCTCGGCGACGCCGGCCTGGTCGAGCTGGTCTCGCTGTGCGGCTACTACTCGCTGATCTCGTTCGTGCTCAACGCGTTCGACGTGGGGCTGCCGCCCGGCCAGGAGCCGGTCTGGGACAGCCCGCGGTGACCGCGCCGGACCCGGGCCCGGACGCCTACCTCCCGCCCGAGTCCACCGGCTCGGCGCCGGGGCGCGGGCGGCTGGCCGGCCGCCGCATCCTGGTCGTCGGGGCCGGCACCCGGCCCTCCCCCGACCCCGACCCGCCGCTCGGCAACGGCCGGGCCATCAGCATCCTGGCCGCCCGCGAGGGCGCGTCCGTGGCCTGCGCCGACCGCGACGCCGGGGCCGCCGCCGAGACCGCCGCGCGGGTCCGGGCCGAAGGGGCCGGGGCGGAGGTCGTGCTGGCCGACGTGACCGACCCCGACGCCTGCGCCCGGCTGGTCACCGAGGCGACCGCGGCGCTCGGCGGGCTGGACGGCGTGGTCCTCAACGTGGGCGTGGGCCTGGGCCGCGGGCTGGGCGGCACGACCGCGCGGCAGTGGGACACCGTGTTCGCGGTCAACGCCCGCGCGCACTTCCTGGTGACCGCCGCGGCCCTGCCCGTCCTGGAGCCGGGCTCGGCCATCGTGTATATCAGCTCGGCGGCCAGCCTCCGCTCGGCGACGGGCGTGCCCGCCTACGACGCGTCGAAGGCGGCGCTGCTGGGCATCTGCCGCCAGGCGGCCCGCGAGGGGCTGCCCCGCTACATCCGGGCCAACATCGTCGTGCCGAGCCTGGTCGACACCCCGCTCGGCCGGGACGCCTCCCGGCGCAACCCCGCGCGGACGGCGCGCCGGCTGCCGTTCGGCCGCCAGGCGACGGCCTGGGAAGTGGCGTACGCGACGGTGTGGCTGCTGTCCGCCGAGTCCAGCTACGTCAACGCCCACCCGCTCGTGCTGGACGGCGGCGCCGCCGGCATCGCCTGACCGGCCCGGCCCAGAACGGCCGCAACTCCCCCAGCGTGGCATCCCGCCGCCAGTCACCGTGAGTAGTAACTTCAGCTCATTGCGTGACAGGCCAGCGGGCGACTGACGGGGGTGGCGCATGGCGGGGAGCCCTATCTCCCGGCGCGCGGTGCTCGGCTACGGCGCGGGCATCGCCGGCGCGACCTACGCCGGGCTGGCCGCCAAGGAACAGCGCGAGCTGGCGCACCCGACGGGCCCGGCCCGCCCCGCGCCCGGCCCGGTGACGCCCCGCCCGGGGCCAGCCCGGCCGGCCGCGTTCCCGACGCCGCGGGTCCTGTCCAGCGAGGGCGGCGAGCTGCGGGTCGCGCTGACCGCCCGGCGCGGCATCGTCGACCTGGGCGCCCCCCGGCTGGTGCGGACCTACACCTACAACAACACCGTGCCCGGCTACACCTGGGAGGTCCGCGGCGGTGACACGCTGCGGGTCCACCTGCGCAACCGGCTGCCGCCCGCCAACGACCCGCTGATGGCGATGGACCGGCCGCATGCCTGGACGACCACCAACCTGCACACCCACGGGCTGCACGTGTCACCCGCCGGCAACGCCGACAACGTGTTCCTGGAGGTCCCGCCGGGCGAGGACCACCACCTGAAGATCCCGCTCCCCCGCGACCACCCGGGCGGCATCTTCTGGTACCACCCGCACTGCCATGGCGCGGTGACCCAGCAGCTCCGGGCCGGGATGGCGGGGGCGCTCATCGTCCGCGGCGCCATCGACGAGGTCGAGGAGGTGGCGGCCGCCCGCGAGCACGTCATGGTGCTCCAGTCGATCGAGCTCGGCGACGACTACCAGCTGCTCGACCCGATCCCGGACCCGACGCCGGACCAGGCGTTCTTCCCCCGGACCAACGTCCTGTACACGGTCAACGGCGCGCTCAACCCGACGCTGCGGATGTACCCGGGCGAGGTGCAGCGCTGGCGGCTCCTGAACGCGGCCGAGGGCAAGTTCATGTCGCTGCACCTGGCCCGGCACGACTTCCACGTGCTGGCCTGGGACGGCCTGACGCTGCCCGCCCCGGACCCGACCGACGTGCTGATGATGTCGGCCGGCAACCGCGCCGAGGTGCTCATCCGGGCCGGCCGGCCGGGCCGCTACCACCTGGTGCTCACGCCGGGCTCCAGCCAGCGCCCCGACATCCCCGGCATGCCGGCCTCCGGCTCGCCCGCGGCCCGGCCCGCCGCCATGGGCACCATGCCGGGCTTCCCGGCGGTCCAGGGCGAGCTCGACCCGCGCACCATCCTCACCGTCGAGGTCACCGGGCACGGCCGGGCCATGGGCCTGCCCACCGGCCTGCCGGCCTTCGACCCGCCCATCCTGCCCATCGCCCGCCGCCGCGAGTTCGCCTTCACCGTGCAGCGGACCGCGGGGAACGAGTTCCTGAACTTTGGCGTGGACGGCATCCCGTTCGACCCGGCCCGGCCGCCCTACCGCCCGGTCCTGGGCACGGCCGAGGAGTGGACGCTGACCAACGCGTTCGACCCGAAGCTCATGGAGCACGCCCACGTTTTCCACGTTCACACGAACCCATTCAAAATTACGAAACGAAATGGCACCCCGCTCAGCCCGCCGCTGTGGCGGGACACGTACGTGCTGACCAAGAGCGCCGGTGACTCGATCACCTTCGAGTCGAACTTCGTCGACTATCCCGGCAAGTTCGTCGAGCACTGTCATGTGGTGTCCCACGAGGACCTCGGGATGATGTCGAGCATCGAGGTCATCCCCCCGGACGAGAGCAGCCTGCGATGACCAACCTGGACCGGCGGGACTTCCTGCGCACCGGAACCGGCGCCCTCGGCGCGGCCGCCGTCACCGGCCTGCCGCTCGCCCGGCCGGCCCGCCCCGGCCGGCCGGCCCGCCCCGCCCGTCCCGGCCGCGCCCGCCTGGTCCGCGCGCAGCTCGACGACCCGCCCGTCGAGGACCTGCGCCGGCGGCTGACCGGACGGCTGCTGCTGCCCGCGGACGGCGGCTACGACGCGGCCACCCAGCCGGCCAACGGCCGCTACTCGGCCACCCGGCCGGTGGCCGTGGTCCTGTGCGCGACCGTCGGCGACATCGTGGCCTGCGTGAACTGGGCCCGGGAGTTCGGCGTCCAGCCCGTGGCGCGCAACGGCGGGCACAGCTACGCCGGCTTCTCGACCACCTCCGGCCTGCTCATCGACGTCGGCGCGCTGAACTCGGTCATCGTCGACCCGAGCGGCGGCACCGCGACCGTGGGCGGCGGCGCGCTCAACGGCGACCTGTTCGCCGCCACCATCGGCGGCCCGTTCTTCCTGCCCGTCGGGACCTGCCTCGGCGTCGGCGTCGGCGGCCTCACGCTCGGCGGCGGCATCGGCTACACCACCCACTCGGCCGGCTTGACCTGCGACCAGCTGCGGGCGTCCGAGATCATCACCGCCGCCGGCGACCAGCTCGAGCTGACCGCGGCGCGGCACAGCGACCTGTTCTGGGCGTGCCGGGGCGGTGCGGGCGGCAGCTTCGGGATCAACACCTCGTTCACGTTCGAGCTGCACCCGGTGCCCCGCGGCCCGGTCACCTACTACCGGTTCGACTACCGCGGCGCGGACGCCGCCGCCGCCGTGCTGACCACCTTCCACGAGGTCCTGGCCGGGGCGCCGGCCGCGTTCAACGGCGTCGCCATGGCCCAGGCCACGCCGGTCGGCGCGGGCGGACCGCGCGAGGCCATCGACGTCTTCACCCGCGGCCAGTACCTGGGGCCGGCCAGCGAGCTGCGGGACATCGTGGCGCCGCTACGTCAGCTGCGCGGGCTGACCGCCGCGACGGTTACCTCAATGCCGTTCTGGGACGCGCAGCGGATCTTCGCCAGCGACGAGGCGCCGGTGCACTCCTTCGGCGACATCTCCCGCTACGCGCCCGCCCCGATCCCCGCGCGGACCGTGCAGCGGGTCGTCGACCTGCTGGCCCGCTGCCCGTCGCGGTCCGACGACGCGAACGGCGCGTTCTGGTCGCTGGGCTGGATCGGCGGGGACGTCGTCAACTCCGTGGGCCGGACCCAGACGGCCTACGTGCACCGGGACATGCTGACCCTGCTGCGCCCGACGCCGGTCTGGCCCGACGACGCGCCGCCGTCGGTCGGCCGTGGCCTCATCGAGTGGACCAGCGAGATGGTCGACATCATCGCGCCGGTCACGGCGGCCGAGAGCTACCAGAACTTCCCCAACCGGCTGATCCGCGACTGGCAGCGGGAGTACTACGCGGAGAACTTCCCGCGCCTGGTGCGGGTGAAGTCCCGCTACGACCCGGCCAACCTGTTCCGCAACGAGCAGAGCATCCCGCCGGCGGCCATGATCCCCGGGAAATCAGCCATCCCTCGTCCGTCAGCTAGCCCTCGTACATCAGTGACCCTGGCGTAGTGAGCAGCCCGCCGGTCTCCAGCCATGTCTTCAGGCCCGACAAGATCATCGGCCAGCCGCCGTACAGCTGATCGTTGGCGTCGTCCCGCAGCCGGTCGTGGGTGAGCAGCAGCCGGCACGAGTCGCCGACCGGCTCGATCTCCCAGGTGATCCGGGTCTCACCCTCGCTCTTGACGTCGTCGCCCCACAGCGCCGTCATGGTCTGCACCAGGCGGCGGGGCGGGTCGGCCTCCAGGATCTCGCCCTCGCCCAGCACCATGCCCGCCTTCGGGTGGCTCATCTGGAAACGCGAGCCGACCGTCCAGTCCGAGGTGACCCGGGCGCCGAAGTTGTACTTGCTGCGGATCTCCGGGTCCGTGATCGCCTCCCACAGGCGCTCGGGCGTGGTCCGGATATAGATCTCGTACACCTTTTCCAAGGTTCCTCCTAGGGACAGCAGCAGGCTAGCGTGGCGGGCGGAACACGGAGCCCCATGCGCCCAGGAGCCGGAAAAACGTCATCCGAGCCTGACAACTTCCTGCCCAGCGGGTGGAGCATCTAGCCACTCATGAGACGGACACAGCACGCGATAAGCGGCCGTGATGAGGAGTTCCGCGAGTTCACCCGGAACCGCGCCTCACCGCTGCATCAAAGCGCCTACCTCCTGTGCGGTGACTGGCACCTGGCCCACGACCTCGTCCAGGACACCCTGGTCAAGGCCTACCAGCACTGGCCCCGCGTCCGCCAGGTGGACAACCCCGATGCCTACGTCCGGCGCATCCTGATCAATGAGGTGCGCGGCCGGTGGCGCCGGCGGGAGCGGGCGGGGCCCTTGCCCACCATCAGAACCTGGCCGACGGGCCCGAGGCCCGCCCGGTGGCCGCAGCGCGCTCCGCCGCGACCGGAAACCTCGCGGCTGCCCGCCTGCGGATGATCAATGTCTCGCGCAACTACCTCGGCCTGGGCCTCAGCCCGGCCGCGCAGCACAAGGCATGGGAGCAGGGCCTGGCCGCCGAGCGCACGATCTACCGGGCGAAGGGCATCAAGCGCCAGCCGGCGCTGCCGACGCCCACGACCCTTCAGGAGCAGGCCGACAACCTGCTGTGGACCAACAGCGTCTCGGCGCTGAGCGAGGGCGGCGGCAGCCCGCAGGTCCGGGCCGGCGTCCTGCGGCTGATCTCCACCATCTCCGGGGTCGCCGTCGCCAACTCGGTGACCGGCGGCCAGCCGACGCTGACGCTCACCGCGGGACCGGAAGTGTTCGGCGGCCAGGGCCGGCAGGTGCTGACGATCAGCGCCCGCACCGGCATGCCGATCAGCTCCAGCGTGGGTGACCTCGGCCCGAGCACGGCGCCGTCGATGGAAACCTACAAGGTCTCCCCGACGACGCTGTCCGGCATCGAGTCGGGCCGGCTCTGACCATCCGGGCTAGCCTCGTCCCGTGAGCGGAGACGGCGACCCCGGCGGCGCGGTGATGATCATCACCGGGCCGCCGGGCGCCGGCAAGACAACCGTGGCCGCGGCCCTGGCCGGGCGCAGCGCCCGGCTCGCCGTGCACCTGCACTCCGACGATTTCTACCACTACATCCGGTCCGGCTACGTCGAGCCGTACCTGGCCGCGGCCCACGAGCAGAACCGGGTCGTGATCGGGGTGCTGGCCGGCGCGGCGGCGGGCTACGCGGCGGGCGGCTACCTGGTCCTGCTGGACGGGATCATCGGCCCGTGGTTCCTGGACCCGTTCCGGGACGCCGCGGCCCGCGCCGCCCGGCCGCTGCACTACGCGGTGCTGCGCCCGGACCTGGCCCAGACCCTGCGGCGGGCCCGCGAGCGGCCGGGACCCCAGCTGCGCGAGTCCGGCCCGATCCGGGCCCTGCATCAGCAGTTCAGCCAGCTCGGCGACCTCGAGCCGCACGCCCTGGACACGACCGCCCTGACCCCCGACCAGACCATCGAGTCCGTCCGCGCCGCACTCACCGCAGGCACCCTCCGCATGCCGCCGTCATGATCATGACCGATATACCGCGGAGCGCTTGCGGGCAACCGGTCACGATCATGGAAGGCGGGGGTCGGGCGGGGCGGGCGGGGCGGGGGCGGTCGGCGCGGGGCGGTCGGCGCGGGGCGGGCGGCGCGGGGCGGGCGGCGCGGGGCGGGCGAGGGCGCGGGGGCGCGGGGCGGGCGGCGGGTGGGGGCCGGGCGGGGCGGGAATACTGGCGGGGAGCGGGCTGTCGAGTGTGGGGAGCCGCCGCGTCCGGCGTGGTGCCGGGCGGCGGGTAGATAGGACGGCAGGACATGTCAGACGAGATCACCAAGTGCCCGAGCTGCGGGCGGCGCAACCGGATGCGCAGCGACGCGGCCGGGACGACGAAGTGCGGGAACTGCCACGAGCCGCTGCCGTGGATCGTGGAGGCCGGGGACGCGACGTTCGGCGACCGCGCCGAGTCGGCGTCGGTCCCGGTGCTGGTCGACTTCTGGGCGCCGTGGTGCGGGCCGTGCCGGATGGTCAGCCCGGCGCTGGAGCAGCTGGCCGCGGACACGCCGGGGCGGCTCAAGCTGGTCAAGGTCAACGTGGATAACTCGCCGGCCCTGCAGCAGCGGTTCGGGATCCAGTCGATCCCGACGCTGATGGTCATCCGCGACGGGCAGGTCATCGCCCGGCAGACGGGGGCCGCGCCGGTGGACGCGCTGCGCTCCTGGCTCACTCAGTCCCTGGCCGCGCCCGCGCGCGGCGCCTGACCCGGCCGCGGCCCGACCGGCGGTCAGGCCCCGCGGTCAGGCCCCGCGGTCAGGCCCCGCGGTCAGGCCCCGCGGTCAGGCCCCGCGGTCAGGCCCGCCGTCACGCCGGGCGGCGGGCGTCGACCAGGACGCGCTGGGCGTGGCTGGTGAACCCGCCGGCCGCCTCGATCTCGGCGTGCAGCACGGCCAGCTTGTCCCGGTAGCGCTCGACGCTGAAGTCCGGGACGGTCCACAGCACCTTGCGCAGGAAGTAGACGACGGCCCCGATGTCGCCGAACTCGACCCGCAGGGCCTGCTCCTCGAGCCGGTCCACGACCAGTCCGGCGGCCCGGGCCGCCGCGGCGGCGCGCTCGGCGGACCGGGCCGGGCTGGCGGGCTGGGGTCCCATCAGGTACTCGTAGAGCTCGCGGTTGGAGCCCGCGCCGATCTGCTGGGACAGGTAGCGGCCCCCCGGCCGCAGCACGCGGGCGATCTCCGGCCACACGACGACCGTGGGGTGGCGGCTGACGACCAGGTCGAACGACGCATCCCCGAAGGGCAGCGGATCGGGGTCGGCGACCCGGGCGACCGTGCCCGCGAGCGGGGCCAGGCGCTGGCGGGCGAGCGCCACGTTGGGCGGCCAGGACTCGGTGGCCGCCAGCCGGGCGGGCGGCCCAGCGGGCAGCCGCGAGATCGCGCCGGCCAGCACCTCGGCGCCGCCGGTCTGGATGTCGAGCACGGCCCCGGCGCCGGCGATCGCCTCAGCCAGCAGGCCGGAGTAGCCCCACGCCGGGCGCTCCTCGGTGGCCCGGCCCGCGAACCAGGAGAAGTCCCAGCCCGCGACCGGCTCGGACGCGCCCTCGGCGACCAGCTCATCGAATGCCCTGTGCACAGCCATCCCCGGATCTTCCCGCCCGGGCCAGGGCCGGAGCAAATGGGATTTACCCGTGGAATCCGGCCTCAGCCGGTGATCGCCTGGATCGCGCTGTAGACGCCGAAGCCGATCAGGATCGTCCCGGTGACCCGCTGGATCCAGACCATCGGGAGGGCCTTCAGGCTCTTGGCGCCGACGTTCACGGCCAGCGCCGAGACAGCGGCCAGGCCGAGGACCGCGCCGACGGCCACGGCGACGGGGTCGGCGTAGCGGGCGGCGAAGTTGGCCACGGTGATCTGGGTGATATCGCCCCACTCGGCCAGGAAGATAATCCCGAAGGTGGTGGCGAAGATCCGGGCGAACGAGGGCTGGACCGCGCCCAGCCGGGCGGCATCGGCCTCGCCGTGGTCGTCGGAGTACCGGACGCTGCTGATCAGCAGGTACGCCGCGCCCCCGAGGAACAGGACGGCCACCACCGCGCTGAGCAACTGGTGCGGCAGCAGGGTGAGCAGCTGGCCGGCGGCCACCGCGATGGCCACGTGCAGGGTCAGCGCGGAGACGGCGCCGGCGAACACCGGCAGCCGACGATACCGGGTGCTCAGCACGAGCGACGCGAACAGGCTCTTATCGGGCAGCTCAGCCAGGGTGATGATCCCGAATACAGTCGCCACGATCGCGAGGACGTGGATAGCAGTCTCCTCCGGTGCGCGCATCCGGCCGGAGCTGCGGGGAGCGTCCGGCCAGGTGATGCCTATGGCCGAAGGTCTCGCCCACCCGCGCTGCCGCGGGCCTGGCGGCCGGGCACGCAGGGCGCGCCGGTGTGTCGACCAGCCAGCGAGGGACTACTCCCCTTCTGCCCCCATCATACCCGCCGGGCTCTCCCCCGGTTCCCGAACGCGCCTGTCGGCGGGTCCCGCTAGCCTGCTGCCATGGCCACCACGCCGGGACCGCAGTACCCGCCGGGCAACGCTGACGAGCGCGAGCTGTTCCTCAGCTGGCTCGCCTTCCTGCGGGCCAACCTCATCCGGAAGGTTGAGGGGCTGAGCGAGGCGGAAGCCCGCTGGACCCCCGACGGCGCGCTGCTGCCGCTGCTCGGCATCATCAACCACCTGACCCGGGTGGAGTGGCGGTGGATCGACGGCGAGCTGCTCGGCGCCGAGGTCAGCCGCAGCGAGGCGGAGTTCCGGCCCGGCCCCGAGCTGACCGTGGCGGCCGCGGTGGAGGCCTACCGCCGCCGCGCCGCGGCGACCGAGGCGACGATCCGGTCGCTGCCGCTCACCGCGCCGGCCCGCCGCCAGCACCGCGGTGACTGGGACCCGGACCAGGACGCACGCTGGGTGCTGCTGCACCTGATCCACGAGACGGCCCAGCACGGCGGGCACGCCGACGCCACCCGCGAGCTCCTCGACGGCGTCACCGGGGAGTAGCCGGTTCACCGGGTTGCTGGTTCACCAGGGAGCAGCCGGCCCGTCGGCGGCCGTTCACCTGACCGCGGTTGCCGTCGGGCGGGGGGGACAGATCAGACTTCCCCAGAGGGGCCACACCTACGGCAGCGGACGGGCAACTCATGGACGGGGCGGGGGCAGGCTCAACGGCGGCAGGAGGCCGGGGACGCGCGGTTCGCGGACCTGTCGGTCTCCGGCCCGCAGTTCGCGGCCTGGCCCGACATCCGGTCGGTCTCGCTGAGCCGGCTCGAGATCGGGCTGGAGGGCACCAGCCGGCGGCGAAGCCAGGCCGTCAAGCTAAATGGCGTGCCCGACTCGCTGGTCGCGATCCTGCTCGTCCAGGACCTGGCCGGCCGGCTCGGCATCCCGCTCAAGGGCCGCCCGGGCCGGCCCGCGGAGGTGGACCGCGCCGCCGCCGGACGAGCAGCGCGTGCTCGCCGACCGGGCCGGGGTCCTGTCCGAGCTGGACGTGAGCGAGATCCTCGGCCGGCCCGCGGTCGCCTGGTCGCCGGCGGGGGCGGCCAGTACGGGATCCGGCTGTTCCGCGGCGCGGGCGTGACCCTGAGCGTCATGGTCCTCGGTCCCGGCGCGTTCAGCGGCATCAACCAGGCCACCGCGCGCCGGGTCGGCCGCGAGGGGCCGGGATCGGCGACCGCGCGTGGCTGGCCAACCAGGACCGGACCCTGATCGCGGTGGCCGACCCGGCGACGGTGAAGCTGACCCTGTCCGGCCTGCCGCCGGGCGAGGCGCCCGGCGCCCTGATCCCGCTGGCGGCCACGGTGATCGGGCGGCTCGGCGATGCCGCCGAGCGCGCCGGAGGACCCTGACCGCGGCTAGCTGGTTGACTGGCCGGATGGGAGGGGCTGAGCCGCCGGACGAGCAGGCCAGCGGGCTGTCGGGGAGCGGGCCGTCGGGCACCGTGCTGTCCGGGACGAGCACCTGGGCGCGCAGCCTGGAGACGCCGCTGCGGCAGTTCCTGCGGACCGAGACGGGCAGCGCCGCGATCCTGCTGGCCGCGACGCTGGCCGCGCTGGCCTGGGCCAACCTCGGCCCGGCGGGCTACCAGAGCTGGTGGCACACCGTGCTGTCCATCCGGTTCGGCGGCGGCGAGCTCGCGCTGACCGTGCGCGAGTGGGTCAACTCCGGGCTGATGGCGTTCTTCTTCCTGGTCGCCGGCCTGGAGGCGCGGCGCGAGTTCGACCTGGGCGAGCTGCGCGAGCGGCGGCGGCTGGCCCTGCCGCTGGTCGCCGGCGTGGGCGGGCTGCTGGCGCCGATCGGGATCTACCTGGCCCTCAACGCCGGGCGCCCCACCGCGGGCGGCTGGGGCGCGGCCATGTCCACCGACACCGCGTTCGCGCTCGGCATGCTGGCCCTGATCGGCCCGCGGCTGCCCGACCGGGTGCGGACCTACCTGCTGACCTTCGCCATCGTGGACGACCTGGTGGCGCTCACCATCATCGCGTTCGTCTACAGCGGGCAGCTGAGCTGGCCGCCGCTGCTGGCCGGGCTGCTCATCCTGGTCGCGGTCGGCGTCGCCCGGCACTGGGAGCTGAGCAGCCGGCCGGCCTACGCCGTGGCCGGGGTGGCGGCCTGGGTGACGTTCTACGAGTCCGGCGTCGACCCGATCGTCGTCGGCCTGCTGATGGGCCTGCTGACCGCGGCCTACCCGGCCGCGCGGCCGGACCTGGAGGCGGCGTCCGAGGGGTTCCGCCGGTTCCGCGAGCAGCCGACGGCCGAGCTGGCCCAGTCGGCCCGCGACAGCGTGCGATCGGCGATCTCCCCGAACGCCCGGCTCCAGCAGATCTACCACCCCTGGACGAGCTATCTCGTCGTGCCGCTGTTCGCCCTGGCCAACGCCGGGGTGACGATCAGCGGCAGCTTCCTGGCCCGGGCCTACACCTCGCCGGTCACCCTCGGCATCCTGCTCGGCTACGTGGCCGGCAAGCCGATCGGCACCGTGGGCGCCGCCTGGCTGCTGGAGCGGCTCAGCCGGGGACGGCTGCGGCCGCCGGTGGGCTGGGCCGCCGTCGCCGGGGCCGGGACCATCGCCGGGATCGGGTTCACCGTGTCGCTGCTGATCGCGACGATCGCCTTCCACGGCACCCAGCTGCAGGAGGCCAAGGTCGGCATCCTGTCGGCCGCGCTCGGGGCCTCGGCGGTCACCTGGCTGGTCCTGCGGATCACCGCCCGGCTGCCCCGGACGCTGCGCGCCCGCGCCCTGCTCGGCACCGCCGAGTCGCTGATCGACCTGGCCGTGCCCGTGGACAAGCACTACGACCACATCCGCGGCCCGGAGAAGTCGCCGGTGACGGTGGTGGAGTACGGCGACTTCGAGTGCCGCTACTGCGGCGAGGCCGAGCCGGTCATCCGCGCGCTGCTGGCCGACTACGGCGACGTTCACTACGTGTGGCGGCACCTGCCCCTCAGCGACGTGCACCCGCACGCCCAGCTGGCCGCGGAGGGCGCGGAGGCCGCGGCCCGGCAGGGCCGGTTCTGGGCCATGCACGACCTGCTGCTGGACCACCAGGGCGCCCTGACCGTGCGTGACCTGCGCGGGTACGCGGCGGGCCTGGGCCTGGACGTGAAGCGGTTCGCGGCCGACATGAGCCGCGAGGCGGGCGCGGCTAAGATCGCCTCGGACGTGGACTCGGCCGACCTGAGCGGGGTGTCCGGGACGCCGACGTTCTTCATCAACGGGCGCCGCCATCACGGCGCCTACGACATCGAGTCGCTGGCCGCCGCGGTCCGCGCGGCCCGGATCCGGGCCGGCCTGCGCAAGCGCGCGGCCGCCCGCGCCTGACGCCCGCCGCTGACCCGCGGGTCGTTAGCGGGAACAACTACTCTGGCAACTTTGTTAGTCTGGCGAACTGTATGAGTCCCGTACCAAGGAGATGCTCAGCTTGCGCGTGGACGCCCTCCCGGACGCCGATCCCGATTCTTCCGACGACCCGCTGGGCGCGGTGCTGACGCTGATGCGCCTGTCCCGCGCGCTGGAGCGGGTGGACTCGGGCCTGAGCCCGCAGCAGTACCGGATCCTGAAGCTGGCCGGGGCCGGCGGCGAGCGCTCGGCGCGGCTGGCCGAGCGGCTGGCCGTGGCCCGGCCGACGCTCACCGCCATCGCCGACAGCCTGGTCGGCGCCGGGCTGGCCCGGCGCGAGGCCGAGCCCGGCGACCGGCGCGTGGTCCGGCTGCACCTGACCGACGCGGGCGACGCCGCCGTCGGGCGGGCCGACACCGCGTACGCGGACTGGCTCAGCCAGGTGCTCGACCTGACCGGCGACAGCGCCCGGATCCAGTCCGGCCTGGCCCTGGTCGGGGCCGCCCTGGACGAGCTCCGCCACTTGCGCGGCAGCATCCCCCACGGCCCCGTTTCGCCAGGTCATGCCCTTAATCCCGGTGCCGCAGCGGCGCGGCCGGGGCGCGCATGAGCGCCCCGGACGAGCGCTGGATCCGGCGGCTGGCGGGCTACTGCTGGCGGCACAAGCGCCTGGAGCTCATCGCGCTCGGCGGCTCGCTGCTGTACACGCTGGTCACGCTGGTCATCCCGCTGATCCAGCGGGACATCGTGGACGACGCGATCCTGTCCCACAAGCAGCCCATCTGGCCGGGCGCCACGCTGCTCATCGTCATGGCCGTGCTCGGCTTCATCGGGGTCTACTACCGCCGCTACCGGGGCGGCCAGCTGTCCCTGGACGTCCAGCACGACCTGCGGACGGAGCTGTTCGCGTCGCTGACCCGGCTGGACGGCGCCCGCCAGGACCAGCTGCAGACCGGGCAGATCGTCAGCCGGTCGATCTCCGACCTCAACATGATCCAGCAGCTGCTGTCGATCATCCCGATGCTGCTCGGCAGCGTCGTGCTGTTCGTGCTGTCCATCGTGGTCATGGCCGTCCTGTCGCCGCTGCTGACGCTGGTCGCCCTGGCCGTCGGCCCGTCGCTGCTGTGGATCTCCGTGCGGTCCCGCAAGCGGCTGTTCCCGGCCAGCTGGGACGCCCAGCAGCAGGCCGCCAACGTGGCCGGGTCGGTCGAGGGCGCGGTGACCGGCGTCCGCGTGGTCAAGGGGTTCGGCCAGGAGGAGCAGGAGATCGAGCGGCTGGAGGGGGCCGGCCGGCTGCTGTACGCGAGCCGGGTGCGCGCCGTGCGGCTGACCGCCCGCTACGGGCCGGCCCTGCAGGCCCTGCCGTCGCTGGGCCAGGTCGGCGTGCTGGCCCTGGGCGGGTGGCTGGCCGTCCGCGGCGAGATCCAGCTCGGCACCTTCCTCGCGTTCTCCTCCTACCTGGTCCAGATGGTCGCGCCGGTGCGCGCCCTGACCGGCCTGATCACCATCGGCCAGCAGGCGCGGGCCAGCGTGATCCGGGTGTTCGAGGTGATCGACTCCCGCCCGGTGATCACCGAGAAGCCGGGCGCCGCCGTGCTGCCGGCCGGCCCGGACGGCGTCGAGCTGGACAACGTGACCTTCGGCTACGTGCCCTCCCAGCCGGTACTGCGCGGGCTGTCACTGCGGGTCGCGCCGGGCGAGACGATCGCGGTGGTCGGTACCTCGGGGTCGGGCAAGTCCACCCTGTCGCTGCTGCTCCCCCGCTTCTACGACATCTCCGCCGGCGCGGTCCGGGTCGGCGGCCAGGACGTCCGGGACCTGACCCTGGAGTCGCTGCGGGGGGCGATCGGCCTGGTCCTGGAGGAGAGCTTCCTGTTCTCCGAGTCGGTCGCGGCCAACATCGCCTACGGGCGGCCGGACGCCACCCGCGAGCAGGTCATCGCCGCCGCCCGGGCGGCCGAGGCGGACGGCTTCATCAGCGAGCTGCCCCACGGCTACGACACGGTCGTCGGCGAGCAGGGCCTGACCCTGTCCGGCGGCCAGCGGCAGCGGGTCGCGCTGGCCCGGGCGCTGATCACCAACCCGTCCATCCTGGTCCTCGACGACGCCACCTCGGCCATCGACGCCCGGATGGAAGCGCAGATCCACGCCACCCTGCGCAAGGTGATGGCCGGCCGCACCACGCTGCTGATCGCCCACCGCCGGTCCACCCTGCAGCTGGCCAGCCGGATCGCGGTGCTGGACGAGGGCCAGCTGGTCGACCTCGGCACCCACGAGGAGCTGACCGCGCGGTGCCCGCTCTACCGGCTGCTGCTGGCCGGGCCGGGCGAGGACGCCGAGGGCGTTGACGCGGGCGCACTGTCCTTCTACCAGAACGATGGCCGCCAGCGGGAGCTCGCTATCCGGCGCCCGCCCGCTGCCGGGCAGGTCACCCCGAGCCTGTGGCCCGCGCAGCCCGCCCCGGACCCGGTCGCGGCGCTGACCGACGCGGCCGCCGAGCGGCTGGCCGCGGTGGCCGGGAACCAGATCGGCCGCGGCGGGGGCGGCGGCGCCCGGGGCCGGGCCGCCGCCGGGCGCGCCGGGGGCGGGATGGCCGAGGGCATGCTGGCCGGGGTGCCGCCGTCGCCGGAGCTGCTGGCCAGCGTGGCCGCGCTGCCGCCCGCCACCGACACCCCCGACGTGTCCCGGCAGCAGGCCCGGGCGCCCGACCCGCGCTTCACGCTGCGGCGGCTGCTGCGGCCGTTCGCCATCGCGTTCCTGATCGGGCTGATCCTGGACGGCCTGGACGCGCTGGCCGGCGTGGCCCAGCCGTGGCTGGTGCGCGGCGGCATCGACGGCGGCGTGGAGAAGCACGAGTTCAAGACGATCATCGTGATCTCGATCGCGGCGCTGGCCATCGTGCTGGCCGACTGGGTCGTGAACCGGGTGCAGACCGTCGTGGTCGGCCGCAACGGCGAGCGGGTGCTCTACGTGCTGCGGGTGAAGATCTTCTCCCACCTGCAGCGGCTCGGCATCGACTTCTACGAGCGCGAGATGGCCGGCCGGATCATGACCCGGATGACGACGGACGTGGACGCCCTGTCCTCGTTCCTGCAGACCGGGCTGATCACCATGGTCAACTCGGTGCTGACGTTCCTCGGCGTGCTGATCGCGCTGCTGTTCATCAACGTCCGCCTGGCGCTCACGGTGTTCCTGGTGCTGCCGTTCCTGGTCGCGGCGACGGTGCTGTTCCGGGTCAAGTCGTCCCGGGCGTACGCCGAGGCCCGGGAGAAGGTCAGCATCGTCAACGCCGACCTGGCCGAGAACGTGTCCGGGCTGCGCGTCGCCCAGGCCTACCGCCGGGAGCAGGTCAACCGGGACCGGTTCGGCGGCCTGAGCAGCGACTACCGCCGGTCCCGGCTGCGGGCCCAGCGGTACATCGCGGTCTACTTCCCGTTCGTCCAGGCGCTGTCCACTATCGCCGGCGCGCTGGTCCTGTTCGTCGCGGCCGGGCAGGTCCGGGCCGGGATCCTGACCGCGGGCGGCCTGATCGCCTACCTGCTGTACATCGACTCGCTGTTCTCGCCGGTGCAGCAGCTGTCCCAGGTCTTCGACGGCTTCCAGCAGGCGTCGGTCGGGCTGGCCCGGATCAAGGACCTGCTGCGCATGCCGACCAGCACCCCGGCCGCCGCGCACCCCGTCGAGCCCGGCCGGCTCCGCGGCGGGATCGAGCTGCGCGACGTCCACTTCGCCTACTCGACCGCCAACCGGGAGGCGATCGGCGGCATCAGCCTGACCGTCGCGCCGGGCGAGACCGTGGCGCTGGTCGGCCAGACCGGGGCGGGCAAGTCCACCGTGGTCAAGCTGGTGGCGCGGTTCTACGACGCCACCTCCGGCAGCGTGCTGGTCGACGGCACCGACATCCGCTCGTTCGAGCTCAGCCACTACCGGCAGCAGCTCGGCGTGGTGCCGCAGGAGACCTACCTGTTCGCGGGCACCGTGCGGGACGCGATCGCCTACGGCCGGCCGGAGGCGAGCGACGCCGAGGTGGAGGCCGCGGCCCGCGGCGTGGGCGCCATCGAGATGATCGCCCGGCTGCCCGGCGGGTTCGCCCACCCGGTGACCGAGCGCGGCCGCAACCTGGCCGCGGGCCAGCGCCAGCTCATCGCGCTGGCCCGGGCCTACCTGGTCGACCCGGCCATCCTGCTGCTGGACGAGGCCACCGCCGCCCTCGACCTGGCCGCCGAGGCCGAGGTCAACCGGGCCACCGAGCAGCTCGCCGCGCACCGCACCACGCTGGTCGTGGCGCACCGCCTGACCACCGCCTCCCGCGCCGACCGCATCGTGGTGCTGGAGAACGGGCAGATCGCGGAGGTGGGCACGCACGCGGGGCTGCTGGCGGCCGACGGCAGCTACGCGGCGCTGTGGGCCGCGTTCGCCGGGACCGGCGAGCTGGTGGCGTAGCTCACGAAGCGCTCGCCGGGGCGGCGGCCACGGCCCCGGCCACGGCCCCGGCCACGGCCCCGGCCACGGTCCCGGCCTCGGTCCCGGCCTCGGTCCCGGTGTCGATCCCGGCGAGCGGGACCGCGCGGCGCTGGCGGACGTCGCGCGGGATGAGGGCCAGCAGGGACGCCGCCAGGATCAGGGCGGCGGCGCCGTACTGGGTGGCCGGCACGCCGATCGCGGCGGCGACCGGGCCGGCCACCAGGGCGCCGGCCGGCATGGTCATGACCGAGCCGAGCGCATCGTAGGACGACACCCGGGCCAGCACCCGCGGCGGGATGCTCTGGGCCATGGCGACGGTCCACTGCACCATCATCATCTCGACCGCGATGCCGAGGCCGAGCGAGGTCAGGCAGATCAGCGGCAGCGGCCACGGCCCGGCCAGGGACAGCGGCGAGATCGCGATCGACCCGCCGATCAGCACCACGAACAGCATCGGCCGCCGCGGCCGGAACTTCAGCGAGGCCAGGCCGCCGACGATCAGGCCCACCGCGTCGGCCGCGGTGATCGCGCCCCACGCGGCGGCGCCGCCCAGGTGCGCCCGGGCCACCACCGGGCCGAGCACCTGGAACGCGCCGTACCAGGCCATCATGATGACGCAGAACTCCGCGACGATGACCCACAGCCAGGTGTGCGACCGGAACTCCGACCAGCCCTCGCGCAGGTCCCGGAGCATGCCGCTGGCGCCCTCGACCCGCTCGTGGGCGGGCACCCGCAGGCTGAGCATGAGCGGCACGGTACCGAGCGTCCCGGCGCCGCACGCGGCCAGCGCCCAGCCGGGGCCGACGGCGGCCACGGCCAGGCCGGCCACCACGGCGCCGCCCATCTGGCCGGCGTTCATCCCCAGCCGGCTGATCGCGCTGGCCTGCTGCAGCAGGCTCTCGGGGACCAGCCGGGGCAGCAGGGCCTGGGACGCCGGGTAGAAGATGGCCATGCCGGTTCCGGTGACGATCTCCAGCGCGATCATCTGCCACAGTGCCGGATGGCCGGTCAGCACCAGGATGCCGAACATGCCCTCGCCGAGGGCGATCATGCAGTTGCCGGCCACGATGACCAGCTGGGGCCGGATCCGGTCGGCGACCACGCCGCCGACCAGGGTGAAGACCAGCGACGGCACGATCTGGGCGGCCAGCACGTAGGACAGGTCGGCGGTCGAGCCGGTGGCGTCCAGGACGGCGAACGAGACGCCGACCAGCGAGAACGCGAACGCGGCCGGGGCCAGGAGGCGGTCGGCGAGCAGCAGCCGGAAATCACGGATGCTCAGGACTGGGAAGCGCAGCAGCGCGGCCCGCAGGGGGCGCGCTGGCGCACGCGAAAACACGAAGGACTCCGATCTGAATGGGCTGGAAGGCCAGGTTAGAGCCTGGTTCGTCGGCCCGAAACTTATTTCCCGACTGGCGCTAACGCCCGGCCGGGCAGCGCTTCTTCCCGCGCCGCCGCCCGGCAGGCCCCAGTTTGACCGGCCGGAACGGCACCAGGCAAGATCAGGTGTGCTGGTCACGGGGCTGTGAAAGGAGCTGGTCGCTGGTGAGCATCCTGGGTACCCGCGTGCTGCGGACAGAGGATCCGCGGTTCCTGACGACGGGGGGTGTGTACATCGAGGATGTCGTGGACGAGCGGCTCGCCGGCGCGTGCCACCTGTTCTTCGTCCGGTCCCCCATCGCGCACGCCAGGATTACCGGTATCGACGTCAGCGGCGCGGTGGCAGCCCCCGGCGTGGTCGCGGTCTTCACCGGGGCTGACCTGGCCGACCTGCCGCCCCGCAAGGGCTTCCCGATGATGAACCAGGAGATGTTCCAGGTGCCGCTGGCCACGGACACCGTCCGGTTCGTCGGCGAACCGGTGGCGGTGGTCGTCACCGAGGATCCCTACCAGGGCGAGGACGCGGCCGAGCTGGTCAGCGTGGACTACGAGCCGCTGCCCGCGGTCATCGGCTACCCGGCCGCCCAGGCCGGCGACACCCTGCTGTTCCCCGCGGCCGGGACCAACGTCGTGGCCGAGTTCGGCAACCCGGCCAAGAAGCAGGACGACCTGTTCGACGGCTGCGAGGCCGTGGTGACCGCCACCATCGTCAACCAGCGCGTCGCGCCGGCCCCGATGGAGTCCCGCGGGGCGGCCGCGGTGTGGGGCGACGACGGCCGGCTGACCGCGTGGATTCCCAACCAGGGCGCGCAGGGCGCGCTGGGCAGCCTGGCCGGCCAGCTGGCCGTGGACCGCAAGCTGATCCGGGTCATCACCCCGGACGTCGGCGGCGCGTTCGGCGCCAAGTTCGGCGCCGACCCCGAGGTGGTCGTGGTGGCCTGGGTGGCCCGCAAGCTGAGCCGCCCGGCCCGGTGGAGCGAGACCCGGTACGAGAACCTGATCGCCATGACCCACGGCCGGGCCCAGGAGAACACGATCACGATCGGCGGCCGCCGGGACGGCACCGTGCTGGCCTACCGGCTGGAGATCCTCCAGGACGCGGGCGCCTACCCGCGGATCGGGGCCGTCCTGCCGTCGCTCACCATTCTTATGGCGCCGGGACCCTATGCGATCCCGCGGGCGGAAGCCTGGGCAACGGTCCTTGTCACCAACACGACCCCGATCGGCGCCTACCGGGGCGCGGGCCGCCCCGAGGCGACGGCCACGCTCGAGCGGGCCATGGACCTGTTCGCCGCGGAGGTCGGCGTCGACCCGGCGGAGGTCCGCCGGGTGAACCTGCTGCCCGCGTTCACCGAGCCGCACAAGACGGCGTTCGGCGCGCTGTACGACAGCGGCGACTACGTGACGGCGCTGGACGCCGCCCTGGACGCCGCCGACTACCCGGCGCTGCGCCGCGAGCAGGCCGCGCGCCGGGAGCGCGGGGACGTGCTCCAGCTCGGCATCGGCCTGGCCTCCTACGTCGAGATCACCGGCGGCGGCGACGAGTCCGGGCCGCCGAACGAGAACGCCACCGTCGAGGTGCACCCGGACGGCACGGCCACCATCCTGACCGGCACCTCGCCGCACGGCCAGGGGCACGAGACGGCCTGGGCCATGCTGGCCAGCGACGAGCTCGGCATCCCGGTCGACAAGATCACCCTGAAGTGGGGGGACACCGACCTGGTCCCCGAGGGCGGTGGCACGGGCGGCTCGCGCAGCCTGCAGCAGGGCGGCTCCGCCGTCCGGCAGGCGTCCCAGGAGCTCATCGAGGTGGCCCGGGATCGGGCCGCCGCCGAGCTCGAGGCCAGCGCCGCCGACCTGGTGTTCGACGTCGACCGCAGCGCCTTCGCGGTGGCCGGCGACCCGGACGCCTCGGTCCCGCTGGCCGCGCTGGCCCGCGAGGAGCGGCTGCTGGTCCGGACCGTCTTCACCGCGCCCGGCGCCACCTACCCGTTCGGCACGCACGTGGCCGTCGCCGAGGTGGACACCGAGACCGGCAAGCCGTTCCTGCGCCGCGTGATCACGGTCGACGACGCGGGGGTGGTGCTGAACCCGCTGCTGGCCGAGGGCCAGCGGCACGGCGGCATCGCCCAGGGGGCGGCCCAGGCGTTCCTGGAGGAGGTCGTCTACGACTCCGACGGCAACCCGCTGACGGCGAGCTTCGCGGACTACCCGTTCCTGTCGGCCACCGAGGTGCCTAGCTTCGAGCTGGCCGACATGGCCACGCCGACCACCTACAACCCGCTCGGGGCCAAGGGCATCGGCGAGGCCGGCACGATCGGCGCGACGCCCGCGGTGCAGAACGCCGTGATCGACGCCGTCGCCCACCTCGGCGTCCGCCATATCGACATGCCGACCACCTCGCAGCGCGTCTGGACCGCGCTGCGAGCGGCTCAGAAGGAGGCGTGATGCAGGTCAAGCTCACCGTCAACGGGGAGCCCCGGTCCGCTGACGTGGAGCCGCGGCTGCTGCTCGTGCACTACCTGCGCGATCAGCTCGGCCTGCGGGCGGCGAACGTCGGCTGCGACACCACCTCGTGCGGCGCCTGCACGGTGCTGCTGGACGGGGTGTCGGTCAAGTCGTGCACCGTGCTCACGGCCCAGGCGCAGGGCCAGCACGTCACCACCGCCGAGGGCGTCGGCACCCCGGCCCGCCTGTCCGCGGTCCAGGCCGCGTTCCGGCAGGAGCACGGCCTGCAGTGCGGGTTCTGCACGCCGGGCATGGTGATGGCCGCGACCAGCCTGCTGGCCGAGAACCCCCGGCCCACCGAGACGCAGGTGCGCGAGGGGCTGGAGGGCAACTTCTGCCGGTGCACCGGCTACCACAACATCGTCCGCGCCGTCCTGGCCGCCTCGGCCGCGATGACCGAGGGCGGGCTGGCCGAGGGCGGCCTGACCGAGAGCGAGGCGGGCCAGTGATTCCGGCATCGTTCGACTACCAGGCGGCCGGCTCGGCCGCGGAGGCCATCGCGCTGCTGGCCGAGCACGGCGATGACGCCAAGCTGCTGGCCGGCGGGCACTCGCTGCTGCCCATGATGAAGCTCCGGCTGGCCACCCCCGAGGTGCTCATCGACATCGGCCGGGTCGAGGAGCTGAGCGGCATCACCACCGACGGAGCCGACCTGGTCATCGGGGCTACCACCCGGCACGCCGAGCTCGTGGCGTCGGCGCTGGTGGCCGAGCTGGCCCCGCTGCTGGCCCACGCGGCGGCCCAGGTCGGGGACCCCCAGATCCGGCACCGCGGCACCATCGGCGGCTCGCTGGCCCACGCCGACCCGGCCGCCGACCTGCCGATGGCCCTGGTCGCCCTGGGCGGCTCGGTCGTCCTGCGCGGGCCGGACGGCACCCGGACGGTGGGCGCCGACGACTTCTTCACCGGGTACTTCGAGACCGCGCTGGAGCCCGGCGAGCTGCTCACCGCGGTCCGCGTGCCGGGCGCGCCGGGCCAGGCCTGGGGCTACCAGAAGTTCACCCGGCGGGCCAACGACTGGGCCATCGTGGGGGCCGCGGCGGCCGGCGGCCGGATCGCCCTGGCCAACATGGGCCCGGTGCCGCTGCGCGCCCTCGCCGCGGAGGAGGCGCTGGCCGGCGGGGCCAGCCCGGCGGAGGCGGCGGAGCTGGCCGCCGAGGGCACCTCACCGGGCGAGGACATGCACGCCGACCGCGCCTACCGCCAGCACCTGGCCCGGGTCCTGACCCGCCGCGCCCTGGCCGGGCAGGCCGGCTGACCGGGTCCCAGTCCCGGCCCGGCGTTGATTGCCGGCCCGGCCGCGGGGTAGCCCTAGCCCATGAGCAACTCGGGAGACCCGGCTGCCGGGCCGCCGCCTGACCCGGACGGCCGGGCCGGGGAGCTGACCCCGGCCGAGCTGCCGGATCAGGTCGCGGAGCTGGCCGGGGAGATCAGCGAGGCGCAGACCGAGTCCCGGCGGCGCCGCCTGGCGCTGCGCCTGCCCCGGCTGGCCCAGGGCCTCCCCCGGCGCGCCCAGGGCCTCCCCCGGCTGGCCGGGCGCGGCGGCCGGTCGGCGTGGGCCGGCCTGCAGTCCGGCGGGCGGTGGCTCGCCACCCAGGTGCTCGCGATGGCGCCGCGGCTGCCGGTCCGCAGCGTGCAGACGCTCCGTGCCCAGTTCCCCGGCCGGACGCCCGAGGAGATCGCCGACGCGCTGATCGAGGGCGCGGCCCGGGCCGCGGCCGGCGTGGGCGCGGCGGTCGGGGCGTCGATGGTGCTGCCCGTCGTGCCGGCCGTGCCGGTCGAGGTCGGGGTCGAGACGCTGGCCGTGGTGGGCATCGAGCTCAAGCTGGTGGCCGAGCTGCACGAGGTGTACGGGATGCGCGCGCCGGGCTCGCGGGCCGGCCGGATGACGGCCTACGTCGATGCCTGGGCGCACCGCCGCGGGATCGGCGTGGCGCCGGGCGGCCTGGTCCTGGCCGTGGGATCGCCGCTGCGCCGCCAGCTGGAGCGGCGGCTGCTGGCCCGGGCCGGGCGCAGCGCGACGTCGCTCGGGCCGCTGCTGACCGGCGCGGCCGCCGGGGCGCTGCTGAACCGGCGGGAGACCCGCAAGCTGGGCCGGGAGATCCGCGACGACCTGCGCCGCCGGTGGTCCCCGGACGTGGCCCACTGGCCCGCCCAGATGCCGGGCTGGCCGCCCCCGCCGCCCGGCCAGCTGCCGGCCGGCCGCCGGGGCTAGCCCGGCCGCCGCCCCGCCGCCGCCCCGCCTACAGCCGGGCCAGCTCGTCGCTGAGGTCGTCGAGCCCGAGCGAGCCGAGGGACAGCGCCTTCATGTGCCAGGCCTTGAGGTCGAAGCTGGCCCCGCGCGCGGCGCGGGCCGCCTCCCGGCCCGCCAGCCACGCCCGCTCGCCCAGCTTGTAGCTGATGGCCTGGCCGGGGGCGCTCAGGTAGCGCATGATCTCGCTGTCGATGAACGCCGGGTCGTGGCCGCTGCTGGCCCGGAAGAACTCGCCCGCCAGCTCCGGCGTCCAGACCTGGCCCGCGCCGACGGGCGAGTGCCCGGGCACGGTCAGCCCCAGGTGCATGCCGAGGTCGATCACGATCCGGACGGCCCGCAGCATCTGGGCGTCGAGGAAGCCGAGCCGGGCGCCGGGCGCCTTGAGGTAGCCGAGCTCGTCCATCAGGCGCTCGGCGTACAGGGCCCAGCCCTCCGAGCACGCGCTGACCCCGCCGACCCCGGTCTGGAAGCGGGACAGCTGGCCGGCCACGTGCACCCACTGGGCCAGCTGCAGGTGATGGCCGGGGACGCCCTCGTGGTACCAGATGCTGATCAGGTTCCACTCGGGGAACCGGGTCCGGCCGAGGGTCGGCAGCCAGGTCCGGCCGGGCCGGGAGAAGTCCTGCGACGGCGGGCTGTAGTACGGCGCCGCGGCGCTGCCCGCCGGGGCGATCATGGCCTGCACGGTCCGGATCGGCTCGGCGATGTCGAAGTGGGTGCCGTCCAGGCTGGCGATGGCGTCGTCCATCATCTGCTGCAGCCGCTCCCGGACCTGCTCCACCCCGTCGACGGCCGCGCCGTGCTCATCGAGGTAGCGCATGGCCTCGGCGGGCTCGGCGCCGGGCAGCACGCGGCCGGCCTCCTCCTGCATCTCGGCGCGGATCCGGTGGTACTCCGACCAGCCCCACTCCCCGGTCTCGGCCAGGTCCAGGTCCGCACCGGTCCACAGCCGGGCCGAGCGCAGGTACCGCTCCTCGCCCATGCCGTCCGGCGTCCCGGCCGCCCGCGGCAGGTAGTCGGCGGTCATCCAGTCGCGCAGCCGCGCGACGGCCGCGGCGGCGCCCGCGGCGGCGCTGTCCAGGTCGGCGCGCAGCGCGGCGGGAACGTCGGCCCCGGCCGCGAACTCGGCGTACCAGCCGGCCCCGGTGCCGGCCGCGAGCCACTCGCCGAGCTGGCCGGCGACCGTGTCAACCTGGCGCGGCGCCGCGAACAGGCCGCGGTCCGCGCCCGCCGCGAGCGACTCGGCGTACCCGGCCAGGGCCTGCGGCACGGCACCCATCCGACGGGCCACGACGGCCCAGTCGCCGTCGGTCCGGGCCGGCATCAGGGTGAAGATGCTCCGGACCTGCTGCAGCGACCCGAAGATGTTGGACACCTCGCGCAGGTGCTCCCCGGCCTGGCTCATGGCCAGGGCCGCGTCGAGCCGCTCGCGCAGCAGCCTTGCGCAGCGCCGCTCGTCATCGCTGGCCGCCGCCGCGCCGGGCGGCAGCGCGTCCAGCGCGGCCAGGGTCGAGCGGCGGAGGTCATCGAGGGCCGCCTGGCCGGCCGGCGACAGGTCCGGCATCCGGTCCTCGTCGGGCGTGATGCCCAGCCTGGTGGCCACGAACGGGTTGAGCTCGGCGAGCGCCGTCACATAGGAGTCCGCGATCTCGCGGACGGGACGCGGCGGCACCGTGGGCGTGTTATCCGGCATGTCAGCATTGTGCCTGGCCGCCCCGGGAAGCCCGCGCCCGGCCTACGACGGGGCGTAGGCGCGCCCGAGCGCGGCGAACGACGGCCGCGGCGCCCAGCCCAGGCCCGCGTACGGCGCCGGCCCGCCGTCGCCGCGCATCTGGACCACGCCGTAGCTGGCCAGGTCCACGTCCCGGCGCGGGGTGTCGCTGGGCGCGGCCTCGTAGGTGGCGAAGGTGAACCAGAAGGCCGCGTCGACGCCCGTCTCGGCGAACACCGGCAGCAGCTCCTCCAGGTAGCGGACCTGCTCCTGCTCGTCCCGGACGTAGTCGCCGTCCAGCTCCGGCGGGTCGGTGCCCTCCGCCACGATGGCCCAGCCCAGGCCGCCGCGGCCGGCCGCCCCGGCGTAGCAGCAGCAGCCGAACTCGGTGACCGCCACCGGCTTGCCGTGCCGCTGGTGGGCGCGCAGCCCGGCGGCGTAGCCGGCCGCGTTGCCGGCGTCCCGGTACGCGTCGACCGCCACGATGTCGAACGGCGCCCAGTCCACCGGCTCCCAGGTCCCGGACGCGTAGGTCAGCGGGCCGCCGAACCGGCTCCGCGCGGCCTGCGCCGCCTCGCCCAGGAACCCGTTCAGGCGGCCGGACAGCCTCGCGAAGGCGGCGAGCTGGCGCGGGCCGCGGCGCCGCAGCCGGGCGATCCGCTCGAACACGGTGCCGCCGGGCAGGAAGCCGGCCGCGAACAGGCTCAGCTCGCAGCCGGTGACCAGGACGACCGGCGCGCCGCCGGCCCGCAGGTGCTCGGCGCGGTCGGCGCACTCCTCGAACAGGGGGACCAGGTCAGCCGCGCCCAGCTCGCACGGGAACGGCGCGAACCACACCTCCAGGCCCGCCGCGGCGGCGTGCTCGGCGGCCACGCTCAGCCGCGCCGGGTCGGCGCCGGTGATCCGCACCGCGGTGCAGTGCAGGTCGCGGGCGATGACCACCATCTCGCGGCGGACGATCTCGGGATCGAACTGCGTGCGGCTGAGGTGCCCGCCCGGCCGGAAGCCGGTGTCGTAGTTGATGCCGCGCGCCCGCATTACTTCGCCTCCGCCTCGACCATGGCCTGCATCGGCCCGGCCGCCACCCCGCCGGCGATGACGCCCACGCCGATGGCGGACACCAGGATCACGGTGCCGAGCCAGGCCATGGTCGGCACCGGGAGGGTGAAGGCCCCGATGATCCGCGCCGCGCACTCGCCCAGCAGCACGATCCCCCAGATCACGCTGAACAGCGACTCCAGGCGGCGGAACCGGGCGCTGCGCGCCAGCAGGCGGTCCCAGGCCGCGGTCCGCCCGGCCGCCCCGCGGGTCAGCCACGGCTTGAGCCCGGCCGTCATCAGCGGCCGCCGCACCGCCACCGAGCCCAGGATGACCAGGCTGATCACGCTGCTGATGGCGGAGTCCTTGGCGATCATCAGGCGCGGGTCCCCGGTCGCGAGGCTGACCCCGATGCCCGCCACGTTGACCGCGAGCATGAGCAGGGCCAGCAGGTTGAGCTGGCGCTGGGCCACGATCCCGGCCACCGAGCGGATGGCGGGCAGGACGCTGCTGGCCGCCAGCGACAGCCACAGGCTCGCCCCGAGCCCGTCGCGCAGCAGGTAGTAGGTGGCGAGCGGGATGGCGATGTCGATGGCCACCGGCCGCAGCGAGCCGGCCGCGCTCGGCGGGGCGGAGGAGGGGGCGGGGACGGGACGGGTCAGGCACGCGTCGTCGGTTTGCATGGGCCTAACTTTAGGTTCGTCCTAATATCTATGTCAAGCATAAACTTGTGTGCGACCTAACCTTCGGCTACGCTGC
Source organism: Streptosporangiaceae bacterium (assembly GCA_036501025.1). Lineage (GTDB taxonomy): Bacteria > Actinomycetota > Actinomycetes > Streptosporangiales > Streptosporangiaceae > DASUBV01. The sequence goes on along the minus strand of DASYBB010000161.1, from coordinate 61,264 downwards.
GTCCCATGACGACCACCGGGCTGCGGGAGCGGAAGAAGCGCGAGACGCGCCAGCAGATCTCGGACGTGGCCACGGCCATGTTCGCCGAGCGGGGCTTCGACGCGGTCACGATCTCCCAGGTCGCGGAATCGGCCGGGGTGGCCAAGATGACCGTCACGAACTACTTCCCGCGCAAGGAGGACCTGGTCTTCGACCGGGCCGAGACGGTCGTCGCGAGCCTGGCCGCCGCGGTCGCGGCGCGGGCGCCGGGCGAGAGCCTGCTGGCCGCGATCCGGCGGGACTACGCCCAGGCGGCGGCGCGCGCGGACGTGACGCTGGGGCTGTCCAGCCCGGAGTTCGCCCGGATGATCGAGGCCAGCCCGGTGCTCATCAGCCGGAGCCGGGAGATGCTGGACCAGCGCGAGCAGGCGCTGGGCGACGCGATCGCGGCCGAGACCGGCGTCGATGACCCGCAGCAGCGGGTTGTCGCGGCCCTGCTGGCCTCGGTCCACCGGGTGCTGTCCGCCGAGGGCTGGCGGCGCAGCCGGGCCGGCCACGCCCGGCCGCAGATCGTCGCCTTCCTGGCCGCCGAGGCGCAGGCCGCGTTCGACCGCCTGGAGCCGTCCCTGGGCGGCTACGGCGTCAAGGCGGCGCCCTGATCAGTCCGCCCTGGCCCAGCCGCGCAGGTCGACGGGCCACATGTCGACGATGTCGTCGCCCGAGCACACGTAGAGCCGGTCGTGGTAGGCCATCGTCGGGTCGACGTGGGCCGGGATGAGCCGCACCTTGTCCCCCACCCGCCGGGGCGGCGCGAAGGTCGTGTGCTCGTCGGAGCAGAACCACACGGTCGCCCCGTCGATCCGCGGGTTCCCGTGGTCCATGCCGACGGTCTTGAGGCCGGCGTCGGCGACCGCGTACTCGGCGCTCGCCGACACCACCGTGGCCAGCACGAACACGGCCTGGATGAACGGCAGGCCGAGGCGGCCGTAGGCGGTGTCCATCAGGGCGTAGGAGCCGGCCTGGATCTCGGTGGCCCAGGTGTTGCACGCGTAGGTGCCGGTCCCGCCCGCCGACACCAGATCGCCGCCGACGTCGGCGTGCGCCTCCAGCAGCAGTCCCATGGCCGTCGCGCACTGCCGGGCCCGGGCGCTCTCGTCCTCGACCCCGACGACGTGCCCCTCGTAGCCCATCACGCCGCGCACGGTCAGGCCCGCCGCCCGGGCCTGCTCGGCCAGCCGCCCGGCGTCGCCCGGCGCGCAGCCGCAGCGCGGCAGGCCCACGTTGACGTCGATGACGACCTCGCGCACCCCGCCGGCCGCCGCCGCCGCGATGGTCTGCGGCGAGTCGACGGCCAGCGTGACCCGGCTCCCGGCGCGGACGAGGTCGCCGAGCCGCGTCGCGTCCAGCACCTCGTTCGCGAGGAGCAGGTCGGATCCGAGGCCGGCGGCGGCCATCCCCTCGCACTCGCGGATGGTGGCGCAGGTGAAGGCCCGGTGCCCGGCCGCGGCCTGGCGGCGCGCTATGCCCGTGCACTTGTGGGCCTTGACATGCGGGCGCAGCCGCTCGCCGGGCAGCACGGCGGCCATGACCGCGATGTTGTCCTCGAGCGCGTCGCCGTCCACGAGCAGCGCCGGGGTGGGCAGGTCCCAGACCTTCGCCGGGCGGGCAGTGATCATGGCCAAGTGTTACCACGACCCGCGGCCCGGCGCGACGGCCGGGCGGCCGGGCAAAGTCACGGCAAATGCCCAGATGAGCCCCGCGGGGCGGCCGCTAAGGTGACCAGAGTGTCATCATTAGCGCGAAATCTCCTGCCCGGCGAGCCGCCGCCGGGGACTCCGGGAGCCGGCCGCGAGGCGGACGAGGCCCAGCCCCAGCCCGCTGAGCCCGCCCGGCGCCGCCCGGCCGTGCCCCTGCGCTACTGGGCGGCCCATCTGGCGTCCCTGGCCGCCGCCGGCGTCTTTATCCTGAAGCTCGATCACTGGGACTGGTTCTGGTTCGACGACTGGGACTTCGTCACCCAGCGCGGCCTGGTGCACAGCCAGCTCGGCCTGTGGGCGCCGCACAACGACCACTGGTCGACGCTGCCGATCCTGGCCTACCGGGCGCTGCTGACCGTGTTCGGGATGGGCAGCTACGTGCCCTTCCTGATCCTGCTGGCCGTCTTGCACCTGGCCCTGGCCCACGTCCTGTGGCGGGTGAGCCTGCGGGTCGGCGCCAGCCCGCTGGTGGCCACGGCGCTGGTCACCGTGTTCGCGTTCTTCGGCGCCGGCGCGCAGAACATCGTGTGGGCGTTCCAGATCGGGTTCGTCGGCTCGGTGCTGCTCGGCTGGCTGTGGATCTGGGTCACCGACCACGACGGCGGGTTCGGCCGGCGGGACGCGGCGGGCTGGGGGCTCGGCCTGGCCGCCCTCATGTGCAGCGGGATCGGCGTGCCGATGCTGATGATCGTGGCCGTCGCGGTGACCCTGCGCCGGGGGGCACGCGCGGCGGCCCTGGCCGTGAGCGGCCCGCTCGCCGCCTTCGCCGTCTGGTACGTGCTCTACGGCCGGCTGGCGCAGCGCGCGGCCCCCATCGACCGGAGCACGGTGCTGGCCATCGGCAGCTACACCTTCGGGGGCATCGAGAACGCGTTCTCCTCGACGGTCGGCTTCGCCGGGGCCGGGGCCGTCCTGGCCGTCCTGCTCGTGTACGGCCTGCTGCGCCGCGACCGGTCCGCCGGGGCGTCCGATGCCATCGCCCGGGCCGGGGCCGTCGGGGTGGTCCTCACCTACGCGTTCATCGGCATCGGGCGCTCCGGGCTCGGGACCGCCGAGGTGGACCGGACCCGCTACGTCTACATCGCCATCGCCCTGGTGCTGCCCGCGGCCGCGATGCTGCTGACCGCGTGCTTCGGGCCGGGACGCGGCCGGCTGCTGGCCTTCGGGCTGATCATCGCCATCGTGTTCGCCGTGAACGTCAATGACCTGGTGATCGCCGCGCACCACAGCACGACCCGGACCCTGCCCGCCAAGCAGCAGATCCTGGCCGCCTACGACCTGGCCAACGACGGGTCCTTCGTCTTCCCCGGCGCGCCCGTGGTCACCTACGCCGGCCCGGCCCCGACCATCGCGGACCTGCGCCAGATCCGGCGCAGCGGCTGGCTCGGGCCGCCGGCCTACCGGGTGTTCCCCCGCTTCCTGCTCGGCGCCAAGGCCCGGATGCAGGTCGGCCTGCTGCCGGCCGGGGCCGCGGCGCCCGCCACCGTGCCCGGCGTGATCACCCGCACCGCCGAGCTGACCCTCAGCCCGGCGCGGGCCGGCTGCGTCACGGCCACCACCACCGGTCGGAACGCCGTGCTGGTGCTGGCCCCCGCCGCCGCGCCGGTCCTGCTGACCATGACCCGCCCGGTGCCCGGCGAGCTGTACAGCCACCTGTCCGGCGCCCGGTCCCAGGTGCCGGCCATCCCCGCCGCGGTCCGGCTGGCGGGCCGCGCCCGCTTCCTGATCGGCGCCACCGGGGTGCAGGCGACACTGGCGCTGCCCACGGGCCGGACGGCCATCTGCGGGGTCGCGGCCACTCGCTAAGGTCAACCCGTGAGCAACCGCGGAATCTTGATAACGGGCGCGTCGCGCGGGATCGGCCGGGCCGTCGCGGCGGCCTTCGCGGCCCGCGGCGACCGCGTGGCGGTCCACCACCGGGACTCGGCCGGGCGGGCGGCGGCGGTGCTGGCCGGCCTGCCCGGCCGCGGGCACGCGGTGGTCCAGGCCGACCTGGCCGACCCCGCGGCGATCGCCGCCATGGTCGACGCGGCGGCCAGCGCGCTGGGCCAGATCGACGTGCTGGTCAACAACGCGGGCATCTTCGAGGCCCACCCGATCACCGAGGTGTCCTACGCGCAGTGGCAGGCCGCCTGGCAGGCCACCATCGGGGTCAACCTGATCGGCGCGGCCAACGTGACCTGGTGCGTGGTCGAGCACATGCGGGAAATCGGCGCCGGCGGCCAGATCATCAACGTGTCCTCGCGCGGCGCGTTCCGCGGCGAGCCGGGCCAGCCCGCCTACGGGGCCAGCAAGGCCGGGCTGAACGCCCTCGGCCAGTCGCTGGCCCGGGCGCTGGCGCCCATCGGGATCTCGGTCGCCACCGTCGCGCCGGGCTACGTCGACACCGACATGGCGGCCGACGTGCTGGCCGGCCCGGACGGCGACCGGGTCCGGGCCGAGAGCCCGTTCGGCCGCGTCGGCCGGGCCGACGAGATCGCCGCCGCCGTGGTGTACCTGGCCTCGGCGCCCGCCCAGTGGGCCAGCGGCGCGATCCTCGACCTCAACGGTGCCTCCTACCTGCGAAGCTAGCGCCATGCAGACACAGCTGATCGAAGTCGAGACCGGCCGGCGGGACCGGGTCGCCGACCTGACCCCGCAGTGCGCTCAGTTCGCCGCGCAGGCGTCCGGCGGCGGCGACGGCCTGCTGCACCTGTTCGTCCCGCACGCGACGGCGGGCCTGGCCATCATCGAGGTCGGCGCGCACAGCGACGAGGACCTGCTGGCCACGCTGGCCGACCTGCTGCCCGCCGATAACCGGTGGCGGCACGCGCACGGGTCGGCCGGCCACGGCCGGTCGCACGTGCTGCCCGCGTTCATCGCCCCGTTCGCCAGCGTCCCGGTGCTCGGCGGCGCGCTCGCCCTCGGCACCTGGCAGTCCGTGGTGCTGGTCGACGTGAACGTGGACAACCCGGTCCGCAACGTCCGCCTGTCGTTCCTGGGCTAATCCTCGACCAGGATGACCTCGAGGGTGCGGGGGCCGTGCACGCCCTCGACCCGCGAGAGCTCGATGTCGCTGGTCGCCGACGGCCCGCTGATCCAGGTCAGCGGGCCGGCGCCGGCCGCCACCGGGCCGGCCAGCGCCGCGATCGCCTCGGGCACGAGCTCCACGACCTGCCCGCGGCGGACCACGCACAGGTGGTAGTCCGGCACGAGGGAGATCGCCCGGCGCCCCTGGTCGGGCGCGGCCGCGTCCAGCACGATCGTGCCCGTCTCGGCGATGGCCACCGCCGCCGCCGTGACGGCGCCGTCGAACCCGTCCAGCTGCGCCGCGCTCAGCCCGTGATCGGCAACGGTCTCGACATCCGGAACGATCGCCGCCAGGGCCGCCACATTCGGCACGCCGGGCAGGCTCAGCCCGGCGGGCACGACCACGCGCCGCGCCCCGCGGCGGCCCAGCGCCGCGGCGATCGCGGCGCGCAGCCCGGCTGCATCCGCCCGCACCACGTGCGCACGGTAGTCAGCCAGCCGCTCGGCCAGCAGGTCCAGCAGCTCAGCCGCCCCGCGGTCGCCGTGCTCGCGCCGGGCCGGCCCCGCAGGGCCGGAAGCGTTGCCGGCCGGGGCGGGCTGGCCGGCCGCCGCCGCGTTGGCCCGCCGGATCCGGGCCAGCACCTCGTCGCGGGCGCTCATCCCCGGTCGCCGGGTTCCGCGGCGAGGAGCGCGGCGTCGCGGAACAGGTACACGCCCACTGTCACGCCGCTGATGGCCGTCGCCTCCCCGCTGACCAGGACCCGGGCCGTGCGCTGCCGAATCCCGCCGTCCCGGTGTGGGTGCCCACCTGAAGCTGAATCTCGAAGAACGCCTGGCCCGCTTCCTTGGCCGCGGTGGCCGCGCCGACCGGGCTCGCCAGGAACGCGGCGCGCTGACGCTGTTCTTCCGCCAGCCTGGCCTGCTCGCGCTGAGCGGCGTCGGCCCGAGCGGACTCGGCCTTGCGCTGCCGGCGCTCGGCCTCTTTCTCCTCGGCGCTCTTGAACATGTCATCACGTCCCGTCCGGGTCGATGCCGTGCTGGGCGAGCAGAGCGCGCAGGCGCTCGAGTTCCCCGTTGAGGTCGTGAATCTGCGACAGCAGCTGGCTCATGGTCGGGAGCGGCTCAGGCCAGGCCCCGGACGCAGACTCGGTGGCCTGCCCCCCGTGCAGCAGCTGGATCACCTGCAGGCGCGTGCCGGCCAGGGTGGCGCCCAGGCCGACCAGGACCTGCGCGGCGACGCCGTCGCGCTCGCGGATCAGGGCGAGCAGGATGTGCTCGGTGCCGATGTAGTGGTGCCGAAGCTGCAGCGCCTCGCGCAGGGACAGCTCCAGCACCTGCTTGGCCTGCGGCGTGAACGGGATGTGACCCGACAGCGGCCGCGGGCCCCGGCCGGTGATCTCCTCGACCTGCTCGCGGACCACCTCCAGGCGGATGCCCAGGGACGCAAGGGCCCGGGCCGCGATTCCCTCGCCCTCGTGGACCAGGCCGAGCAGCATGTGCTCGGTGCCGACGTAGTTGTGGTCGAGCATCCTGGCCTCTTCCTGAGCCAGGACCACAACCCGCCGCGCCCGGTCGGTGAACCTCTCGAACATCCCGACCTACCGCCTCAGGGGGCCGCTGCCTCGCGCGGAACTGGGCCCCGTACCCGGGAAAATCAGTGCAATACGCCTCTACGATAAGCGCTGCGCCCACCACTGGCGGAAGGTCTGCGCGGGCGGGGCCGGCGCGTCCCGGGCGGCCGTCCACGCCGAAAGCGGCGGCGGCAGGCGGCGGATGCGGCCCTGGCGCGCGAGCAGCCGGCCGGCCCCGGCCGCCCGCTGCGCGGCCGGGTAGCGTGCACGGCCGGCCATGATCCACGCAGCCGCCGCCATCGTGATCGCCTCCGGCGCGGGCAGCGCATGCTCCCGGCGGCGCTCCTCGACGTGCCGGGCCCGCAGGTCGACCAGGATCGACGGGATGTCGATCTTGACCGGGCACACGTCGTAGCACGCCCCGCACAGGGACGAGGCATACGGCAGCGAGGCGTTGTCCTCCACCCCGGTCAGCTGGGGCGACAGCACGGCGCCGATCGGGCCCGGGTACACCGACCCGTAGGCGTGGCCGCCGGCCCGCTCGTACACCGGGCACACGTTCAGGCAGGCCGAGCACCGGATGCAGTGCAGCGCCGACCGGCCGGCCGCGCTGGCCAGGGCGGCCGTGCGGCCGTTGTCCAGCAGCACCAGGTGGAAGTCCTGCGGGCCGTCGCCCGGCGTCACCCCGGTCCACATCGAGGTGTAGGGGTTCATCCGCTCGCCGGTGGACGAGCGCGGCAGCAGCTGCAGGAACACGCTGAGGTCGGCCCACGCCGGGATCAGCTTCTCGATCCCCATGACGGTGATCAGGGTGTCGGGCAGGGTCAGGCACATCCGGCCGTTGCCCTCCGACTCGACCACGCACAGCGTGCCGGTCTCCGCGACGGCGAAGTTGGCCCCGCTGATCCCGACCCTGGCGCTGAGGAACTTCCGCCGCAGGTACAGCCGGGCCGCCTCGGCCAGCGCCGGCGGGTCGTCGGTCAGGCCGGGGTCGACGCCGGCCATCTCGCGCAGGAAGATCTGCCGGATCTCGGCCCGGTTGCGGTGAATGGCGGGCACCAGGATGTGCGACGGCCAGTCCCGTCCGAGCTGGACGATGAGCTCAGCCAGGTCGGTCTCGAACGCCTGGATGCCCTGTTCGGCGAGCGCCTCGTTCAGTCCGATCTCATCAGTCACCAGGGATTTGACCTTGACGGCCTCGGTGGCGCCCGCCGCCCGCACCAGCCCGCCGATGAGCTGGTTGGCCTCGACGGCGTCCCGGGCCCAGTGCACGGTGCCGCCGCGCGCGGTGACCTGGGCTTCCAGCTGCTCCAGGTAGCCGTCGAGGCCGGCCATGGTCCGGGCCTTGATCGCGGCGCCGGCCGTGCGCAGCTGCTCCCAGTCGGGGACCTCGGCCACGACCGCCGCGCGCTTGGCCCGGATGGTCGCGGTGGCCCGGCCCAGGTTGGCCCGCAGCTGGCTGTCGGCCAGCGACCGGCGCGCCGCGGCCGGGAACGGCTCGGTCCCGCGCAGGTGGCCGACGCCGCGCGGGGCCTGCGGCAGGCCCAGGAAGGTCATCGCTCCCCCGCCCGGGTCGAGGCCAGGACCTGGGCCAGGTGAATCGTCTTTGTCCCGGCCCGCAGCCGGGACAGGCCCCCGCCGATGTGCATCAGGCACGAGCTGTCCCCGGCGGTGCAGGCCTGCGCCCCGGTGCTGAGGACGTTGCGCATCTTGTCGGCCAGCATGGCGGTGGAGGTGTCGGCGTTCTTGACCGCGAACGTGCCGCCGAACCCGCAGCACACCTCGGCGTCGGGCAGCTCGACCAGGTCGAGCCCGGCGACGTGGCGCAGCAGCCGCAGCGGCCGGTCGCCGACGCGCAGCACCCGCAGCGAGTGGCAGGTCGGGTGGTAGGTGACCCGGTGCGGGTAATAGGCGCCCACGTCCTCCACCCCCAGGACGTCGACGAGCAGCTCCGACAGCTCGAACGTCCGGGCCGCGACCGCCTCGGCCCGGCGGGCCAGCCGCTCGTCGCCGAGGCGCCGGGCGACCGCGGCGTGCTGGTGGCGGATCGAGCCGGCGCACGACCCGGACGGCACGACCACCACGTCGTGCTCCTCGAAGACGCCGACGTGCGCGCGGATGAGCGGCAGCGCGTCGCGCTGGTAGCCGGTGTTGATGTGCATCTGGCCGCAGCACGCCTGGCCGGCCGGGAAGTCGACCTGGTGGCCGAGCCGCTCCAGCAGGGCCACGGTGGCCCGGCCGACGTCGGGGTAGAGCGTGTCCGCCAGGCAGGTCACGAACAGGGCGATCCGCATGCGGATGACGGTATCCGAGTCGCGGCCGGCCCTGGTGCGGGCCTGCGCGCTAGCACGGATGCGCTAGCGTGACGTCGCGGGGCCGCGCCTGGATACCCACGCAGCCCCTGGCCAGGACCGGCGGGCGGAGACAGGTGGGCAAGGACATGAACGGGCAGCGTCCAGACATCTCAGGGCTGCGCCAGGACCTGAACGAGGTCGACGCCGGGATCGTCCGGCTGATCGCCGAGCGGCACGACATCATCGACGCGATCGCGGCGGTCAAGGAGCAGGGCGCGGCCGGCATCCAGGACGCCGACCGGGAGCGGCAGGTCCTCGACGGCGTCGCCGCCGCGGCGGCCGACCTGGGGGTGTCGGGGAGCCTGGTCCGCCGGATCTTCCGGGAGCTGATCAACGACTCGGTGGCCCAGCAGGCCCGGCTCCTGAACGGCGACGCCGGCGGCCGCGTGCGGGTCTCCTACCAGGGCGTCGCCCACGCCTACAGCGACTCGGCGGCGCAGAAGTACCTGGCCGGCCGGGGCCTGGACGGCGACCTGACCGGGTTCCGGTCGTTCCGCGAGGCGGCCGGCGCCCTGCTCGCGGGCGACGCCGACCTGTCCGTGCTGCCGATCGAGAACACCACGGCCGGCAGCATCAACGAGGTCTACGCCCTGCTGCGCGAGCACGAGCTGTACATCGTCGGCGAGGAGACCCTGAAGGTCGAGCACTGCCTGGCCGCCCTCGGCCCGGTCCCGCTGTCCGCCCTGACCAAGATCCTTTCCCATCCGCAGGGCCTGGAGCAGTGCACCGCGTTCCTCCAGTCGGTCCCGAACGCGGTCCCGACCACCTACTTCGACACGGCCGAGGCGCTGCGGGCCGTCTCCGAGCAGGGCGATCCCACGGTGGCGGCCATCGGCTCGGTGGACGCGGCCCAGGCCTACGGGCTGGAGGTGCTGCGCCACAACATCAGCGACCAGGCCGACAACTTCACCCGGTTCGTGGTGCTGTCGCGCACCCCGGCCGCCGTCGACGTGCGGATCCCGTGCAAGACCAGCCTCATCCTCGTCACCCGGCACGAGGAAGGGGCGCTGCTGCGGTGCCTGGAGGTGCTGGCCGCCAGCGGTCACTCGATGACCAAGCTGGAGTCCCGGCCGCGGCCGGGCCGGCCCTGGGAATACCTGTTCTTCATGGACATCGAGGGCAACGTCGACGACCCGCGGACCGCGGCCGCGCTGGACGAGCTGCGCACGGCGGCCCTGTTCGTCAAGATCCTGGGCAGCTACCCGGCCAAGGCGCTGCGTGCGCCGGCCCGGGCCGGCGGGGTGGCCAGCGCGGCGGCGGCCGGGGAGGCCAGCGCGGCGGCCGAGTCCGCCCCGGCCGCGCCGGCCGAGCTGCTGGAGGCGGTGGCCGGGACACCGCGGCCCGCCGTGGGCCGGTCGCGCCAGTACAAGCTGGTGGACCGCGCGGCGCGGGCGGCCGACACGGTGATCGCCGTCGGCGGCCTGCTGATCGGCGGCGACGGGTTCGCGGTCATGGCCGGGCCGTGCTCGGTCGAGAGCGCGGAGCAGATCGGCGCGACGGCCCGGTTCGTCGCCGAGCAGGGCGCGCATGTCCTGCGCGGCGGCGTGTTCAAGCCGCGGACCTCGCCCTACGCGTTCCAGGGGCTGGGCTGGGAGGGCCTGGACCTGCTGGTGGCGGCCGGGCGCGAGGCCGGCCTGCCGGTCATCACCGAGGTGATGGCGGTCAACCAGGTCCAGCGGATGGCCCGGGCGGCCGACATCCTCCAGGTCGGCGCGCGCAACATGCAGAACTTCGACCTGCTGCGGGAGCTGGGCAAGGTGGACCGGCCGGTGCTGCTCAAGCGCGGCCTGTCCAGCACCATCGAGGAATGGCTGGCCGCCGCCGAGTACGTGGTGGCCCAGGGCAACCAGCAGGTGATCTTGTGCGAGCGGGGCATCCGCACGTTCGAGAACGCCACCCGCAACACGCTGGACCTGTCGGCGGTAGTGGTGGTCCGGGAGCGGACCCACCTGCCCATCATCGTGGACCCCAGCCACGGGACCGGCAGCCGGCCGTACGTGGCCCCGATGGCGTGGGCGGCCCGGGCGGCCGGCGCCCACGGGCTGCTGATCGAGGTCCACCCCGATCCTGACCGGGCGCTGTCGGACTCCGACCAGAGCCTGTCCTTCGACCAGTTCGGGAGCCTGATGCGGCACCTGGGCAGCGTGCCGCAGTGGCCGGCGGTGCCCGCGCCGGCGTAGCCGGCGCGGGCCTGGGGCGAGGCACTCGACTCGGGCCCGCCGGGCACCCCCCAGGACTGGTGAGCCGGGACGAATCCCGGTCACCGGTCCTGCCCGTGCTTGGCGTCAAGCCCGGACCCCCCTGCCGCAAGCGGCAGTCCCCCGCGGGCCGTGTCTGGCGCCTCGCCCCAGACGTGTGCTATCAAATCGTGGAATGGGCGGCGCCGGTATCCCCGGATCCTGGGGTCGGTGGGCCGCCCGGGCCGGGCCTACAATCACGGCAGCAAGGCCCGTGGCCGCGGAGGCGGCCGGGCCGGCGCCCCCGATCCTCTCCGCCGTCAGGAGGGCCATGTCGCCCCAAGCGCCCGCCGCCCTGGCCGCGCGGGTCAGCACGCCGTCCGGGCTGGTCGTCGGGATCCCCGAGGGCACCCGGCTGGTGTTCGGCCGCGGCCAGGACGCCGACCTGACCGTCGCCGTCGGCCGCGGGCTGTCCCGCCGGGCGGGCGTCATCAGCGCGGTGGCCGACGGGGTCTGGATCGCGAACATCAGCCGGACGCACGCCCTGTACACCGAGGGCGAGGGCTACCGGATCCGGCTGCCCCGGATGGAGGACAGCGGCGAGCCGTCAGGCGGGTGGTTCCTGCGCTCGGGCGAGGCCCGGGTCGGCTCGCGCGCCATGCTGGACGACGGCATGGCCCTGTCGGTGATGGTGGTCGGCCAGTCCCACGCCCTGGGCATCGCCGAGGGGAACGGCCGCGCCCGGCCCGACAGCGAGGCGACCGTCCTGCCGCTGTACCTGGACCCGATGACCAAGCTGTACCTGGTCGCGCTCATGTGGTGCCGGCCCTGGCTGCTCGACCCGGCCGCGACCGAGCCGCTGCCGCGGACCCCGGAGATTGCCCGGGCCGCCCTGGAGGTCACCGGGGCCTACCACGAACTGGAGCGGTTCGACACCGACCAGGCCTACCGCGACCGGCTGTCGGCCCGGGTCGCCGAGCACATCAAGGTGCTGCGCCGCAAGATCACCGAGCGCGGGCTGATGCGCGCGGACGTGCGCCTGTCCGACGAGGTGGTCGTCCGGGTCCTGATCGAGCACGGCATCATCACCGCGGCCGACCTGGGCCGCCTGAACGACCCGGTGTGGTGCTCCCGGCAGGAGGACCTGTGGTGGACGACCCAGTGACCGCGGCCCCGGCGGCTACGGCGGCGGGGACTGGCCCGGTGGCGGCACGTTGCGGATGTCGAACTTCGCGGTGGCCCGCTGCCCGCCGCTCCCCGTCACGGTGACCTGGTACGCCCCCGGCGGCAGCATTCCGCGCCGGAACTCGTGCGACTGGTTGATGGTGTAGTTGAAGCTGCCCGCCGCGTCCGCGACCGGGTGGTCCGGCGATACGCCGAAGCCCGCCAGCGCGATGGTCACGATCGTGCCCGGCGGCCAGTTCGCGCCATGGATGACGAAGCCGGTGTCGGGGTCGCCGAAGGGGTTGAGCGAGACGGCGGCCGGCGGCCCGCCCGCCGCGATCGACGGGAGCGCGGACGGGGCCGCACCGGGCGGTGGTGGCGGCGGGCTGGCCGGCCGGGTGGCCGGGGCCGTCCGGTGCGGGCTGGGCGCCCCGCTGTTCCCGCCCGACATGCCGAAGCCGGTGAGGATGGCCCCGAGGGCCGCCCCGGCCACCAGCAGCGCGCAGGCGGCCGTGGCCCGGACGGGCAGGCTCAGCGCGGCCACGTGCGGGTTGCGGCCGGGGGCGGGACCCGGCGGCGCGCCGGGCCCGGCCGGGCCCGGCGGGATGCTCGCACGCCAGCCCTCGTGGATGCCAGCGCCGGCGGCCGGGCTGTCCCTCCGGCGGCGCAGCGGCGACCGGAACCGGCCCGGCGCCTCGCCCGGCGGCGGGCCGGCCGGCTCGGCGGCCTCGGCGGCCTCGGTCGCGGGCACCGGGAGGGCCATCTCCGAGGCGTAGGTCAGGCCGTCTCCCGTCGTGTCGCCGCCCCGGCCGCTGCCCGTGGAGCCGGGGTGGCTCGAGTCGCTGGCCTCGCTCCCGAAGCCGGTCACGCTGGCCTGGCTGAGGTCGCCGGAGTCCTCGGCGTCGTCGTCGGGATCCCCGGCCGCGGCGGCCCCGGCGGCGGCGTCCCCGGGGATCGGGCGCAGGCCGTTCCCGGCGCGGCTGCGGAATCCCGCGATCAGCGCCATGGCGGGCTCGGCCAGGAACGGGTGGGGGGCGCCGGGGGCCAGCCCGTCGGCGTGCGGCGCGGCGCTGACCAGCGGCCCGAGCCGGGCCAGCAGGGCCGCCGAGGTGGGCCGGTCGCGGGGGCTGCGCTCCAGGCAGCCGGTGATCAGCTCGGTCAGCTCGGGCGGCAGGCCGGACAGGTCGGGCGGCTCGGTGGCCAGCCGGATCAGCACGTCCATGACCGTCTCGCCCTGGTAGGGGGCGTGGCCGGTGGCCGCGTACAGCAGCGTGGCGCCGAGCGCGTACACGTCGCTGGCCATGGACGCCTGCCGGGTGTCGCGGGCCTGCTCGGGCGCCATGTAGGCGGGCGTGCCCACCGCGCCGCGGGTCACGGTGAGCTGGATCCGCTCGGCCGCCCGGGCCACGCCGAAGTCGATGACCAGCGGGCCGGACGGGGCGACGAGGACATTGGAGGGCTTCAGGTCACGGTGCACCAGCCCGGCACCGTGAATCGACTCCAGCGCCTCGGCGCAGCCCGCCGCCAGCCACCACACCGCCGGGACCGGCTGCGGCCCGGCCGAGCGGACCAGCCGGCTGAGCGAGGGCACCGGGACGTAGGTCGTGGCCAGCCAGGGCACGTCGGCCTCGGGGTCGGCGGCGACGACGGCGGCGGTGAACATGCCGCTGACCCGCCGGGCCGCGGCCACCTCGTGCGCGAAGTGATCCCGGAAGCCGGGCTCCTCGGCGAGCTCGATCTTGATGGTCTTCACCGCGACCAGCCGCCCGGCCTGCGACCGGCCGAGGTAGACCTGGCCCATGGCGCCCGCGCCGAGGCGCCCGAGCAGCGCGAACGGGCCGATCCGCTCGGGATCCCAGCGCCGCAGCTTGCCCAGGTTCGGGTGCGGTACCGCCATCATTGGCCTCCAGTGTGGCCCCCAGTTGCCAAGCCACCATAATGCCGAATTCACAGGCTTCTTAATCAAATGCCGGCATGCCCCGGCGACCCGCCGGGCCGGCCTGCCGCCGATACCGGGCCGGGCCCTGGTAGCGTCTCGGCCCTGTGAGCATCCCCGCCCCCGCGAGCCCCGATGACCATGCCACGGCCGGAGCGCCCGTGCGGCAGGATCTCCTCGCTTCCCTGCGAGCCTGGCAGAAGGCCGCGTATCGCGAGTACTTTCGGCTGCTGCGCCGGGACTTCCTGCTGGTTGCGACGCCGGGCGCGGGCAAGACGGCGTTCGCGCTGACCATCGCGGCCGAGTTGCTGGCCCGGCGGGAGATCATGTCGGTCACCGTCGTCACGCCGACCGAGCACCTCAAGCACCAGTGGGCCCAGGCCGCCCACCGCGTGGGCATCGCGCTGGACCCGTCCTACCGCAACGGCCAGGGCCGGGCGTCGGCCGACTACGCGGGCGTCGTCGTGACCTACGCCCAGGTTGCCGCCCACCCCGCGCTGCACCGCCAGCGCACCGAGAACCGCCGCACGATGGTGATCTTCGATGAGATCCACCATGTGGGTGACGCGCTTTCCTGGGGCGAAGCGGCGCGGGAGGCATTTGAGCCGGCCCGCCGCAGATTGGGGCTGACCGGAACCCCTTTTCGCAGCGACGCCAATCCCATTCCGTTTGTGACTTATCTCGAGGAGCCGGACGGCAGCAAGCGCAGCCGCTCGGATTACGTCTACGGCTACGGGCCGGCCCTGGAGGACGGCGTCGTCCGCCCGGTCATCTTCCTGGCCTACTCGGGCGAGATGCGCTGGCGCAGCCGGGCGGGCGACGAGGTCACCGGCACGCTCGGCACCCCGATGACGCCGGACCAGATGGCGTACGCGTGGCGGACCGCGCTGGACCCCGACGGCGAGTGGGTGGCGCGCGTCCTGGAGGCCGCGGACCGCCGGCTGACCGAGGTGCGGCGGGCCATGCCGGACGCGGGCGGCCTGGTGATCGCCGGCGACCACGCGGACGCGCGCGCCTACGCCAGCCTGCTGCGGAAGGTCACCGGGACCCGGCCGGTGGTGGTGCTCTCCGATGACCCCGCGGCCAGCAAGAAGATCGGGACGTTCGCGGCGTCGCAGGACCGGTGGATGGTGGCGGTCCGGATGGTGTCGGAGGGCGTCGACATCCCGCGGCTGGCCGTCGGGGTCTACGCCACGAGCGTGAGCACGGCGCTGTTCTTCGCCCAGGCGGTGGGCCGCTTCGTCCGCGTGCGGTCCCGCGGCGAGACGGCCTCGGTGTTCCTGCCGTCGGTGCCGCAGCTGCTCGGCTACGCCGCCGAGCTCGAGGCCGAGCGCGATCACGTACTGGCCCGCCGGGCCGACGGCGCGGAGGAGGAGCGCGAGCTCGCCGAGGCGCAGCGCCGCCGGGACACGCCGGACCAGCTGGAGGACGCGCCGTTCAAGGCGCTGGAGGCCTCGGCGCACTTCGACCGGGCGCTCTACGACGGCGGCGAGTTCGGCACCTCGGCCGAGGAAGACGACTTCCTCGGGCTGCCCGGCCTGCTCGAGCCCGAGCAGGTCACCCTGCTGCTGCGCAAGCGCAAGGCCACGCAGGTCACCGTCCCCCGCCCCGGCCCCGCGGCGGACGGCCCCGGCGCGGCGGACGGCCCCGGCGCGCCGGGCGGCCCGTCGGCATCGCTGGCCGGGGCGGTGCCCGCTCAGCCCGGCACCAGCGCGCACGCCGCCGCGCCCGGTGCCGGCGGCTCGACCCGGGAGAACCTCGCCGGCCTGCGCAAGGAGCTGAACGGGCTGGTCACGGCGTGGCATCACCGGACGAGCCAGCCGCACGCGGTCATCCACGCCGACCTGCGCCGGGCCTGCGGCGGCCCCGCGGTCCCGCAGGCCACCGGCACCCAGATCCGCGAGCGGATCGACATGCTGCGCCGGTGGGCGGCGACCCGGCGCTAGGCGGGCGGGTCGACGGCCCGGTCGGTCTAGGGCACGACGGTAATCGGCCACCGGCTGGCCCGCACCAGGTGCACGGCCAGCGAGCCGACGAACCGGTGGCCGGCCTTGGTCGACGCGCCGACGATCACCGCGTCGGCGGGCAGCTGGTCGGCCAGCTTGACGATCTCGCTGAACGGGTTGCCCATCCGCTCGACGAACTCGGCGACGAGGCCGAGCCGCTGGCCCTGGGTCTCGACCATCTCCCGCAGCTCGGCCGCGATCTCGTCCTGGGCCTGCTGGATGGACGGGACGGCGGCCACCCCGGCCCCGCCGGCCACGGTGTAGCTGCGCACGTAGAGGCAGACGAGCCGGGCGTGGAGCCGCAGGGCCATGCCGCCGGCGTAGGCCCCGGCCCGCAGCGAGGTGTCGGAGCCGTCGATGCCCACCAGGAGCACGGGCACGCCCGGATGCGGGTCCATCAGGCGGCCCGCCCGATCACGGCGCCATCAGCCACGGCGTCACCAACCACGGTGTCGATGAAGCACGGGGCTTCATGGGACAGATCATGACGAAGACCGGCCGCGGGCCGCCCGCCGAGGCCAGGCCCGGCGCCACCCGTCCGGGTGCTGCCGGGCCTGGGCCAACCGTACCCAGCTGCCGGTAACTATTCGGATTATTCCGTCTCCTACGTCCGCCCGGGACGGCGCCCGCCGAACGTCCGGGGGCTACCAGCCGTAGATGCGGGCCGGAAGCTTGCGCAGCGGGGACACGTCCGGGCCGGGATGGCTGACCATGACCACGATGTCGTCCGGATCGCGGCCCTCGACCACCGTGTGGCCGTCGTCGCTGCGGGTGCTGCGGTGTGCGGCCCGCTGCTTCAGGGCCTGCTCGCTGCGATCCAGGTCGGCCGGGCTGGCCGCGGTCCAGACGGCGTACTGAACGCCGACGGCGCCCAGCGGGTGGGTCGCGTTGTCGCCCATGGCCCGCAGGACCAGCTGGGTGGTGGGGCTGGACAGCAGGGCGGCGGTCGGGCTGCGGTCCACGACGGTCAGGCTGAGGACGGCGGCGTAGAAGTCCACCGACCGGTCCAGCTCCCGCACGAACATGACGACCGAGCCGAGCCGGGCATCGGTGCCCATCGCCAACCCCCTGCCCTTCCGGGTCCCTGAGCGCAGAACAGAATGTACGGCATGGGCGGACCCGATTCCGGGCCGGGACCAGCATTCACCCCGCCATTCACGCGGCCGGGCGGGCGCACCCCGGCGCCGCCCGGCCGGCTCGCGGGGCTAGAGCTTGAGGGCGGTGGCCAGGGCGCGGTACCCGGCCAGGGCGTCGGCGTCGGGGGCGGTGAGGAGCTGCAGGCAGACATGGTCGGCGCCGGCGTCGAGGTGCTCGTGCAGCCGGGCCGCGACCTGGGCCGCGGTGCCGTGCGCGACGAGCGCGTCGATGAGCGCGTCGCTGCCGCCGTCGCGCAGGTCGTCGTCGCTCCAGCCCAGGCGGCGCAGGTTGCTGGTGTAGTTGACCAGGCCGAGGTAGGGGCGCTGGACCCGCGGCCGGCCGATGGCGCGGGCGCGTGCCGGGTCCGTGTCCAGGACCACCTTCTGCTCGGGCGCGAGGACCGGGCCGGCGCCCATGATGGCCCGCGCCCGGCGGGTGTGCTCGGGCGTGACCAGGTAGGGATGCGCGCCGGCGGTCCGCTCGGCGGCCAGCCGCAGCACCTTCGGGCCGAGCGCGGCCAGCACCAGGTCCTCGGCCGGGACGCCCTCGGCCAGCAGCACGTCGACGTAGCTGACCAGCGCCTCGTACGGGCGGGAGTACTCCTGGGTGGCCTCGCGGTGGCCGGCGCCGACGCCGAGCAGGAACCGGCCCGGGTGCCGGGCGGCGATGCGGCGGAAGGAGGCGGCGACGTCGGCGGCGGCGTCCTTCCAGATGTTCACGATGCCGGTGGCCAGCGTGAGGGTCGTGGTCGCGTCGATCAGCTCCTCGACCTCGGCCAGCGACCCGTCCGGCGAGCCGCCGACCCACAAGGTGCCGTAGCCGGCTTCCTCCAGGGCGAGGGCGAGACCGGGCGTGAGGACGCTCGCCGGCCCCCAGACACCGAACTGGCCGAGGTGGTCGCGCGCGAGTTCTGACATCGGCTGCTCCTGCTCTCCGGGGTACGAGTGATCAACCCTGCGAAGATAAAGGTATGCCGTGTTCTCTGCACCTGGCCTGGGATGACCGACTGGCCGGCTACGACTTCGGCCCCGGTCACCCGCTCGCCCCGGTCCGCGTCGAGCTCACGATGGCGCTGGCCCGGGCCTTCGGCGTGCTGGACCGGCCGCCGGTGCGGGTCCAGGCCGCGCCGGCCGCCACCGACGCCGAGCTGGAGCTCGTGCACCACCCGCGCTACATCGCGGCGGTGCGCGAGGCGGGCGCCGGCGGGCCGGCCGCCGCGGCCCGGCGGTTCGGCCTCGGGCCGGGCGACAACCCGGTCTTCCCCGGCATGCACGAGGCGTCGGCCCTGGTGGCCGGGGCCACGCTGGCGGCCGCACAGGCCATGTGGGCGGGCGCGGCCGAGCACGGGGCCAGCATCGCGGGCGGGCTGCACCACGCGATGCGGGCCAGCGCCAGCGGCTTCTGCGTGTACAACGACCCGGCCATCGCGATCACCTGGCTGCTGGCCCAGGGCGCCGGGCGGATCGCCTACGTCGACATCGACGTGCACCACGGCGATGGCGTGCAGGCCGCCTTCTACGACGATCCGCGGGTCCTGACCATCAGCCTGCACGAGACGCCGGCCCTGCTGTTCCCGGGCACCGGGCGCCCGTCGGAGACCGGCGGGCCGGGCGCGCGGGGGTCGGCGGTGAACGTCGCCCTGCCCGGCGGGACGGGCGACGCCGGGTGGCTGCGCGCGTTCCACGCGATCGTCCCGCCGCTGGCCCGGGCATTCGCGCCGGACGTCCTGGTCAGCCAGCACGGCTGCGACACGCACCGGCTCGACCCGCTGGCCCACCTGCAGCTGTCGGTGGACGGGCAGCGCGCCGCGCACGCCGCCGTCCATGCGCTCGCGCACGAGACGGCGGGCGGCCGCTGGCTGCTGACCGGGGGCGGCGGCTACGAGCTGGTCCAGGTCGTGCCGCGGACCTGGACCCACCTGCTGGCCGAGGCGGCGGGCGACCCGGTCGACCCGGCGGCGGCGACGCCGGCCGCGTGGCGCGAGTACGTGACCCGGCGGACCGGCCGGCCCGCGCCGGAGCTGATGACGGAGGGATCCGACCCGGCCTACGAGCCGTTCGCGTCCGGGTACGACCCCGACGAGCCGGTGGATCACGCCATTCTCGCGACGCAGGCGGCGGTCTTCCCCGAGCACGGGCTGACGCCGGCCGGCTGACCCGCCGGCCGGGCCGCCGCCATTTCGCCTGCGAGTCGCGCGGAGTTCACCCCGTTCTGGCGAAATGGCCGTTCCGTGCGGGCACCGTTGGCTGGTTCCCGGCCGGCCCGGAGCCGGGTGCCCCGAGGAGGTTCCGCTCTGATGTTGAAGAAATCCCGCTGGCGCGCTGCGCTGCCGCTGGCGGCAGGCGTCATCGCCGGCACGTCGGCGCTCGCGGCGCCGAGCGCCGGCGCCGCCGCCCACACGCCGTCGATCAGCTTCTTCCTGCCCGGGAACCTGCTGGTCAGCCGCTCGGTCTACACCGCCAGCCCGGGCACCATCGTGGCCGGGAAGACCGTGCTGCCGCCCGGCTGCACGACCGGCTGCGCGGTGGCCACCGCCAGCGGCGCCTACCCGCAGGTGTTCAACAACGTGCTGGCCGACCCGGCCTTCGGCGTGACCTCGCCGGTCTACCTGGACCAGATGACGCCGTCGGGGAGGGTGCTCAGCTCGCTGCGCGTGCCGTCCGCCGGCGGCCTGGTGACCAGCTTCTCGTCCAAGTCCGAGCTGGCGCTGAACCTGTCGACCAGCGGCCGCGAGGTGTCCTTCATGGGGTACGCGGCGGCGCCGGACGAGGTGGACGTGTCCAACTCCAACACGCCGGGCGTCATCGACCCCACCAATCCCGTCTCCGGCGCGGACTTCCGCGTGGCGGCGGAGATGAACGGCCTGGGCCAGTTCCGGTTCACCGAGACCAACGCCTACAGCGGCAACAACGGCCGGGCCGCGATCCTCAATGACAGCCGGGGCGCGAACGTCCTGTACACGGCGGGCAACGCGGGCAACGGCTCGAACCCGCAGCCCGACGGCGTCATCACCGGGGCCGGGGACGAGATCCTGACCCCCGCCGCCAGGCCCGAGGCGGCGCAGCATCCCGGCGGGCCGGCCCCGGTCGGCAGTTTCAGCGTCACGCAGCTGGGCGACAAGGCGGACAAGGTCGGGAAGGACACCAACTTCCGCGGCCTGACGGTCTTCGACAACGTCGTGTACTACACCAAGGGCAGCGGCAGCAATGGCGTCAACACCGTGTACTTCGTCGACACCACCGGGAAGGCGTGCCCCAGCGGCACCGGCCTCCCGCAGGCCGGCGCGAAGCTGCCCACCTCGGCGATTGCCTTCGACCCGGCCCAGCTGCAGGCCAAGGGCGTCTTCCCGGACAACATGTGCATCCTGGCGGGCTTCCCGACGGCGCTGAAGTCGGCCACGTCGTTCCCCTTCGGCCTGTGGTTCGCCAACGCCACCACGCTGTACGTGGCCGACGAGGGCACCGGCGACAACACCTTCTCGGCGGCCTCGGGGACCTACGCCGCGGCGGCGGCGCAGACCACGGCGGGCCTGCAGAAGTGGGTCCTGTCCGGCGGCACCTGGAAGCTGGCCTACACACTGTCCGGCGGGCTGCACCTCGGCGCGCCCTACACCGTCCGCGGCTACCCGGCCGGAGACAACGCGGCCACGGGACTGCCGTGGTCGCCGGCCACCGACGGCCTGCGCAACATCACCGGGCGGGTCAACCGCAACGGCACCGCGACGATCTGGGCCATCACCTCGACCGTCAGCGGCGGCGGGGACCAGGGCGCCGACCCCAACCGGCTGGTCGCCGTCACGGACCGGCTGACCAGCATGAGCGCCCCGGCCGAGAGCTTCACGATCGTGCGCACGGCGCGGTTCGGTGAGGTGCTGCGCGGCGTGTCGCTCACGCCCGGAACCGGGGGCCTGACCGGGCGGTAGCCCGTCACCCGGCCCGGAGCAGGCCCGTCCGCGGGCTGGACGCCTCGAGTTCCGCGACGTCCAGCCCGAGGGCACGGCCCAGGCCGGTCACCCCGGCCGCGGTGACGGTCACGGCCCGGGTCGCGGTCCGGCGCTCGATCCAGCGCAGGGCCTCGAACCGGTCCAGGACCCGGGCCCCGAGCGCGCCGGCCAGGTGGTGGCGCTGCTCGCTCCAGTCGACGCAGTAACGGACGAACGGCCGCTTCCCGGCCGGCGAGCAGTCGATTCCGAGGTCACTGAGGACGGCCCGGCCGCTTTCGGTCAGAACGTAGGCCACATCCCAGCCGGGCGCAGACAGCCGGTCCCGTTCCGCGCGGTCCGGATCGAAGGCTCCGTCGCCGCCGGCCAGCGCGCCGGTGTCCAGCAGCGCGTCCATGAGCGCCACCCCGAGCCGCCCGGCCAGGTGGTCGTAGCAGGTCCGGGCCCGCCGCACGGCCTCGGCCTTGGTGCCCTCGCGCAGCGACGACACCTTCATGGCCGGGGCCATCCGGGCGATGGCCTCCAGCAGTTCCGCGACGTGCGGGCCGGCCAGCCGGTAGTAGCGGTGCCGGCCGTGCGCCTCGACGGTGAGCATCCCCGCGGTTACGAGCCGGCTGAGGTGGGCGCTGCACGTCGAGGCGGCGACGCCGGCCTCGGCGGCCAGGCGGCTGGCGGGCAGGGCGCGGCCGCTGTCCAGCGCCATCAGGATGCGGGACCGGCTCCGGTCGGCGAGGACCTCGGCCACGGCGGCGATATCGGCATCTCCGGGCATGTCCCCAGCCTATGCCGGGCACGCTTCGGCCGGCGGCGAAGCGTTCCCGGCTCAGGATGGGTCAATGCCTTCTTCAGACACCTCATGCCGAGCTGACGTCGCGGCCGCCCCGGCCGCGCCGGCGCCGCGCACCGCCTCGCTGGCCCTGCTCGTCATCTGCGTCGGGTACTTCCTGGTCATCCTCGATGCCACCGTGGTCAACGTGGCCCTGCCCGCCATCGGGCGCGAGCTGCACGGCGGCGTCGCCGGGCTGCAGTGGGTGGTCGACGCGTACACGCTGTCGTTCGCCGGGCTGCTGCTGGCCGGCGGGGCGCTGGCCGAGCGGCTGGGCGGGCGGCGGGTGTTCGCCGCCGGGCTGGCCCTGTTCGCGCTGGCCTCGGCGGCGTGCGGGGCGGCCCCGTCGCTGCCGGTGCTGATCGCGGCCCGGCTGGCCCAGGGCGCCGGGGCGGCCGCGCTCGTGCCGGCGTCGCTGGTCCTGCTGCAGGCGGCCTACCCGACGGCGGCGGGCCGGTCCCGGGCGCTCGGCGCCTGGGGCTCCATCGCCGGGATCGGCGCCGCGTCCGGCCCGGTCATCGGCGGTCTGCTGGTCACCACGTGGAGCTGGCGCGGGGTCTTCCTGATCAGCGTCCCGTTCGCGGCGGGCGCGCTGGCCCTGATCCGGCGCAGCGTGCCCGCCTCGCCCCGCCGGGAGCGGGCCGTGGACCTGCCGGGGCAGCTGCTCGCCATCGCCGCGCTCGCGCTGGCCACCGGCGCGCTGGTGCAGGCCGGGCGGCTGGGCTGGACGTCGGTGCCCGTGCTGGCCGGCCTGGCCGCGAGCGCCGCGGCCGGGGCCGGGTTCGTCGCCGCCGAGCGGCGCAGCCCCGACCCGATGCTGCCGCTGGCCCTGTTCCGGCGGCCGGCCTTCCGGTCCGGGACCGCCGTCGGCCTGCTGATCAACCTCGGCTTCTACGGCCAGCTGTTCGTGCTGAGCCTGTTCTTCCAGGACGTCCGGGGCTACTCGGCGCTGCTGGCCGGCGTGGCGCTGCTGCCGGAGGCCGCGCTGCTGGTGGTCGCCTCGACGCTGTCGGGCGCGATCATGGCCCGGATCGGGCCGCGGGTGCCGATGCTGGCCGGGCTCACGATCGGCGGCGCGGGGCTGGCCGGCCTGGCCCTGGCCGGCCCGCACGCCGGGTACCCGCTGCTGGTGGCGCCGATGGCGGCGGCCGGCTTCGGGATGGCCCTGACCATGCCCGCGGCCACGGCGTCGGTCATGGAGGCGGCCCCGGCCGACCGCGGCGGCATCGCCTCGGGCGTGGTCAACGCCGCCCGCCAGGCGGGCGGGGTGCTCGGCGTGGCCCTGCTCGGGACGCTGGTCTCCGGGTCGTCGCTCGCGGCCGGCCTGCCGGCGGCGCTGGCCGTCGCGGCCGGCGCGTTCTTCGCCGGGGCGGTGCTGCTCCTGATGGGCGGGCCGGCCGTACGGGGCCCGGCCGGCCCGCCCACGGGAACTAGCCGGTGAAGGCAGCGGTGCCGTCCGGCGTGCCGAACCCGGTCGGCCCGTCGTAGCCGGTCTCGGCGGTGCACAGGTAGGCCGGCGAGCAGGTCCCGAGCGACCCGGTCGTGACGTCGAACAGGCTGGAGGTGTGGGCGTAGATGTCGGAGGACGGGAAGGTCCCGGCCGACGGCGTCCCGGCCAGCGCGAACGTCGCCGCGATGATCGGCGAGGACGCGCTGGTCCCGCCGACCTCGAGGAAGCCGTCCTGGTCGAAGCTGTCGAAGACCGCGACCCCGGTGGCCGGGTCGGCGACCGCGGCCACGTCGTTGTCGGTCCGCCGGGTGCAGCCGGTGTCCTTCTGCCAGGCGGGCTTGGCATCGTCGGCCGAGCAGCCGGCCCCGGTCCCCTCCGTCCTCGACGTGCTCCACACGCTCTCGGTCCAGCCGCGGGCGCTGGAGGCGGTCTTCAGCGAGGTGCCGCCGACCGCGGTGACGAACTGGGACGCGGCGGGGTAGGAGACGCCGAAGCCGCCGTCGCCCGCCGAGGCGGTCACGGCGACGCCCGCGTGCTCGTAGAACTCGCTGTCGAAGGTGGCGTCGGAGGATGACTCCGAGCCGCCGTAGCTGTTGGAGACGAAGTGCGCGCCGAGGCTCACGGCGGCATTGACCCCGGTGCCCAGGTTCTGGATGCTGGCGCTGCTCGCCTCGACCAGGATGATGCGGCAGTTCGGGCAGATGGCCGACACCATGTCGATGTCCAGGGACTCCTCGGTGGCCCAGCCGCTGCTGCCGGCGCTGCGGGGCAGCGGGCTGGTCTTCCCGTTCTGGTTCACGACGGTCAGGCAGCCGGCGCTGGTCGAGGTGTTGCAGGCCGGCTGGCCGAAGTCGGCCCGGTAGGTGGCCAGGTCGGACTTGGCGTTCGGGTCGTTGAAGGCGTCGACGACGGCCACCGTCTGCCCGGTGCCGGCGGTGGCGGACGGCAGCTTGTAGGCGGCCTGCAGGCTGGCGGGCCCGAAGCCGTCGGTGGTGGGCGCGGTGGCGTCCGGCGCCGCGGTCATGGTGGCGTGCTGGGCGGCGCTCAGGTTGACGATGGCATGGCACGCGGCCGTGTTCCGGGTGGTGGGGAGGGCGCAGGCCCGCCGGAAGCTGGCGGCGGGACGCGCGCTGGAGGTGGTGCCGGAGGTGGTGCTGGCGGTGGCGGTGCTGGCGAACGCCAGGCCGGTGGCGGCTAACGCGATCGACGCGGCGCTGATGGTGATGGCGCGCGCCCTGGACAGCTGAGCTGGCAAAAAATCGCTTCCTTGGGGATTTGCCCTTATCTGGACGATAAGGACCCGTTATGTGCGGGTCAAGGACTTCCGCTACCCCAAGTGGCCGGCAATGTGCTCTGCGTCAGGCATTCCCGTAGGGGGCCCGCCCGCCGGCAGGCCCCCCGCGGAAAGCCGGCTCAGGACACGCTGAGCGAGTTGTCATCCTCGAAGAAGTTGGTGTCAAAGCCGCCGCCCAGCGTCTCCGCGCCGGTGTACTTGATCGTCACCCGCTGGCCGATGAAGGACTTCAGCGAGTAGGAGTGCTGGACGTAGCCGGTGCCCTCGTTCTGGTTGGAGAACGTGGCCAGGGTGGCCAGGACCGTCCCGCTGGCACTGAGCAACTGGACGGTGAAGGTGTCCGAGGCCCGGTTCACCGGGTCGTCGCTGTTGACGTAGAGCCAGAACGACAGCGTGGCGGCCCGGCACGACGCCGGGATGGTCACCGTCTGGGCCAGCGCGTCGGTGTGCCGGCCGCCGTAGCCGTCCAGCCACGCTAGCCAGGAGCCGGAGTGCGCGGGCACGCCGCTCCCGGTATTGGCCAGCACGCCGGCTGTCGCGGTCCACGGCGCGATGCTCCCCGACTCGAAGCCCGGGTTGCCCAGCAGCTGGGCCGGGGTGCAGCCGCCGCTGGCCGCGGCGATCGTCCAGCTGAACGCGGCCGCGCCGGACGCGCCGGTCGTGTCCCTGGCCGTGACCACCGCGCTGGACAGGCCGGCCGTGGTCGGGGTCCCGGAGATCACGCCGGTGGTCGCGCTGATCGACAGCCCGGCCGGCAGGCCGGTCGCGCTGTAGGTCAGGGTCTGCCCGGCGGCCGAGTCGGTCGCGTGGACCGCCAGGCTGACGGCCGTGCCGGCGGTCCCGGCCTGGCTGCCCGGGCCGGTCACGGTGACCGTGTTCGCGCCCCCGCCCCCGCCGCCGCCGGCGCCGGTGAAGGCGGCCGTGCCGTCCGGCGTGCCGAGCCCGGTCGGCCCGTCGTAGCCGGTCCCGCCGTGGCACAGGTAGGCGGTCGAGCAGGAGCCGTCGGCGCCGGCCGTGACGTCGAACAGGCTCGCCGGGTGCTGGTACAGGTACGACGACGGGAACGTTCCCGCGGCCGGGCTGCCGGCCAGGGCGAACGTCGCCGCCACGATCGGCGAGGACGCGCTGGTGCCGCCGACCCGGAGCCAGCCGCTCTCGTCGTAGGTGTCGTAGATGGCCACGCCGGTGTCCGGGTCGGCGACCGCCGCGACGTCGTTGTCGGTCCGCTTCGCGCAGCCGGTGTCCGTCTGCCAGGCGGGCTTGGCGTCGTCGGCCGAGCAGCCCGACCCGGTGCCCTCGCCGCCGGCCGAGCTGCCCCACACCGACTCGGTCCAGCCGCGGGCGTTCGGCGCAGCGGTCAGCGAGGTGCCGCCGACCGAAGTGACGTACTGCGAGGCCGCCGGGTAGGAGACGCCGTAGCCGCCATCGCCGGCCGACGCGGTGATGGCCACGCCGGCGTGCTTGTAGTACTGCGTGTCGAACGCCGGGTCGGAGGATGACTCGTCCCCGCCGTAGCTGTTGGAGACGAACTTCGCGCCCAGGCTGACCGCGGAGTTGACCCCGGTGCCGAGGTCGGCCGTGCTCGGGGCGCTGGCCTCGACCAGCAGGATGTGACACAGCGGGCAGATCGCCGACACCATGTCGATGTCCAGCGACTCCTCGGTGGCCCAGCCGGTCGTCCCCGAGGCGGCGGGCAGCGGGCTGGCCTGCCCGTTCTGGTTCACCTTGGAGAAGCACCCGGTGCCGCAGGCCGGCAGCCCCCAGGCCGTCCGGTACGCGGCCAGGTCGGCGGCCGCGTCCGGGTCGTCGTAGGCGTCGACGATGGCCACGGTCTGCCCCGCGCCGGCCGTCGCGGACGGCAGCTTGTAGGCGCTCTGCAGGCTGGACGGCCCGTAGCCGTCACCGACCGGCGCGGCGTCCGGGCTCGCCGCCCGCGCGGCCCGGGCCGCCGCGCCCGCCGTGCTCGCCGTGCTCGTGTCGATCAGGACCATGCAGGCCATCTGGTAGCGCCCGGTCGTCACCGGGCAGGCCCGCCGGAAGCCGACCCGGCTGCTGGGGGCCGGCGCGACGTGAGCGGGCGCGACGTGTGCGGGCGCGGCGTGAGCGGGCGCCGCGTGACCGGCCGCGGCCCGGACGGGCTGGGCGCTGGCGCCGCCGGCGAAGGCCAGGCCGGCGGCGGCTAAGGCCGCCGAGGTGACGGCCAGGGCCGCGGCGCGGGCCCGGCGCAGGGGGGCCGGCCGGCGGGCGGGGTGGCGGACGGGGGCCAGCATGAGTCCTCCTGGCGGGGATGGCGGCGCCCCGGCATGGCGAACCGCGCGGGCGCAGGCCCGCGCGCTGACCCTGGGGGGCGATGACGAGACGTGGTGACCGAGCGAGAAGTCAGTCAGACCGTAGCGTCAACGCCTGGCTACTGAGGGTAACTTCAGGAAACCACCGCAGCTCACAGCCCCGCCCGTGCCTCCCGCCGGCGCCCGGTCAGGGCGCCGTGAAGCTGGCCGCGCCGTCGCTGTAGGCGTAGACCTGGCGGCCCTCGATCAGGGCGCGCTCCACCCGGCTGTGCACGTCGAGCGGATCGCCGGACCAGATCACCAGGTCCGCGTCCTTGCCCGCCTCGATCGAGCCGAGCCGGTCGTCGATGCCCGCGATCCGCGCGGGGTTGATGGTGATGGCGGCCAGCGCGACCTGCGGGTCCAGGCCCTCCTTGACCGCCAGCGTGGCCTGGTGGACCAGGAAGTTGATGGGCACGACCGGGTGATCGGTGGTGATGGCGATCGTGACCCCCGCCGCGGCCAGGCGGCCGGGGTTGGCCAGCGACCGGTTCCGCAGCTCGACCTTGGACCGGCTGGTGAACAGCGGGCCGATGATGACCGGGATGCCCCGGGCGGCGAGCACGTCGGCCAGCAGGTGGGCCTCGGTGCCGTGATCGATCACCAGGTCGTAGCCGAACTCGTC
Source organism: Streptosporangiaceae bacterium (assembly GCA_036501025.1). GTDB lineage: Bacteria > Actinomycetota > Actinomycetes > Streptosporangiales > Streptosporangiaceae > DASUBV01. The sequence goes on along the minus strand of DASYBB010000161.1, from coordinate 33,712 downwards.
GGCGATCCGGATCGCGGTGGCGATGTCGTCGGCGCGATGGCAGTGCTGGCGCCAGGGGATCTCCCGGCGCAGCACCCAGCCGAGCGCCTCGAGCTTGAGGTCGCGGTCGACGGGCTGGCGCTCGGCCTCCGGCTTGCGCTCGGCCACCTCCAGCCGCTGCAGGTAGTTGGCCGCGTCGACCAGCGCCGCGCGGATCACCGCGGCGGTGCCCAGCCGGGTGCTCGGCATCTTGCCCTTGTCGCCGTAGACCCGCTTGGGATTCTCGCCGAGCGCGGACTTCATGCCCGACGGCGCGCGCAGCGCCATCTCGTCGACGGTGGTGCCCCAGCACTTGAGGGCGACCGTCTGGCCGCCGATCGGGTTCCCCGAGCCGGGGTTCACGTTGACGGCCAGCACGCCGCCCGACAGCGCGTCGCGGAAGCCCAGGTCGGCGGGGTTGATCGCGTCGATGGCCCGGACCTGCGCGGTGACCGGCTCGGTCATCTCGTTGGTGTCGTCGCCGGCCCAGCCCTCGGCCTCCTCGTCGACGCCGACGTGACCGTGCGCCTCGATGAAGCCGGGCAGCACCCACTTGCCGGAGGCGTCGATGACCGTGGCCTCCGCCGGGACCGACAGGCCCAGGCCCACCGCCGTGATCCGGCCATCCGCGACCAGGACGGTCCCGCCATCCAGGGGCTCCCCGACGACGGGGACGACCCGGCCCCCGACGATCGCCACCGTGCCCGTGCTGCCACCCGTCATCTGGCCTCCTGCCGCCTCATTGTCCGACCACATTAACGCCAGCCGCTGGCATCACCCGGCCGGGGTGATGCCGGGCGCCAGGCCCCGGGGGAACTTAGTGCTTTTCCGGGAAAGGAGCCAGATGCAGCGGTGGCTGGCGCGGCTCGCGTTCGCCGCACTGCTGGGGGCGGTGGCGGTCCTGGCCGCGGCCGGCGCGCTGCGCAGCATCACCGCGCTGCTCATCGGCCTGGCCGGCCTGGCGCTCAGCTGCGCCGCGGCCTGGTGGGTCGTCGCCCACCGCGGCCCGGTCCGGTGGCTGGCCGCGTTCCTGCTGGTGGCCGTGCCGGCCGGCGTGGTCACCCTGTACGTGCTGGTCGGCCTGCTGTGGGAGATCGCGGTCGCCGGCGCCCTCACCGGGACGGCCCTGCTGACCGGCCGCCGGGCCGTGCTGGCCGGCCCCGGCTCGGGCCGGGCCGGGCCGAAGGAGGTCGCGGCCGCCCCGCCGCGCCGGCCGTTCCTGATCATGAACCCGCGGTCGGGGGGCGGGAAGGTGACCCGCTTCCGGCTGGCCGAGGGGGCCGCCGACCGCGGCGCTCAGGTCGCCCTGCTGGAGGGCCCCGGCGTGGTCGACGTCAGCGCGCTGGCCCGCCACGCGGTGGACCAGGGCGCTGACCTGCTCGGCGTGGCCGGCGGCGACGGGACGCAGGCCCTGGTGGCCGGGATCGCCGCCCGCCGGGACGTGCCCATGGTGGTCATCTCCGCGGGCACCCGCAACCACTTCGCCCTCGACCTGGGGCTGGACCGCGATGACCCGGCGGCCGGCCTGGACGCCCTGGGCGACGACGGGGTCGAGATCCGGATCGACCTCGGCGAGATCGACGGCCGGACGTTCGTGAACAACGCGTCGTTCGGCGCCTACGCCCAGGTCGTCCAGAGTCCCGCCTACCGCGACGACAAGGCGGGCACCGCGCTGGAGCTGCTGCCCGGCCTGCTGAGCGGCGCCGACGGCCCGCACCTGACGGTGCGGGTGGACGGCCAGGTGATCCTCGACGGCCCGCAGGCCGTACTGGTCAGCAACAACCCGTATCAGACCGACGACATCGCGGGCCTCGGGCGGCGGGCGCGGCTGGACACCGGCGTGCTCGGCGTGGTCGGCGTGCACGTCCAGGGCGCCGCCCAGGCAGCGGCGCTGCTGCGCCCGCTCGGACGGCAGGGCAGCATGACCGCGCTGACCGCCTGCGAGGTCGTCATCGACTCCGACCGGCCGCAGATCCCGGTCGGCATCGACGGCGAGGCCGTCATGCTGCCCGTACCGGTCCGCTGCACGATCGCGCCGCTCGCCCTGCGTGTCCGCGTCCCGGCGGACCGGCCGGGCGTCCCGGTGCCGGCGCCCCGGCTCACCTGGGCGCGACTGGCCCGGCTGGCGCTGCCGCGCAAAACCCGCGCCCGGCACCAGGCCGGCCACGGCGCCAGCGGCTAGCCTGGGGCGTCATGGACGAGTGGGCGCGGATCGCGCGCAGCGAGGCCAGCTCCTACGCCCGGGCCGCACTGACCAGCATCAAGCGCGAGTTCCCGTCCGGGATCTACCACACGATGAAGGCGCCGGGCGACTTCCCGTACCGGCCGCGGGCGCGCACGCCGGCCTTCTACGGCAGCTTCGACTGGCACTCGTCGGTGGAGATGCACTGGGCGCTGGTCCGGCTGCTGCGGGTCATGCCGGGGGTCGTGCCCGGCGACGAGATCCGCGCCGCGGTCGGCCCGCACTTCGAGCGGGTCGCGCTGGCCGCCGAGGAGGACTTCATCACCGGCCCGGACGGCGCCGCCGAGCGCCCCTACGGCTGGGGCTGGGCGCTCACGCTCATCCACGAGCTGGCGCGCTGGGATGACCCGCACGCCCGCAAGTGGGCGGCCGCGCTCGTCCCGATGGCGGACAAGCTGAGCGAGCTGCTCCTGGACTGGCTGCCCAAGGCCACCTACCCCATCCGGTACGGAGTCCACGGAAACAGCGCGTTCGGGCTGTCGCTCGCTTTTTCCTTCGCGGCGGCCCGGGCGCAGGGCGGCGATCCCGCGCTGCTGACCGCCATCACCGAGCGGGCCTATGCCTGGTTCGGCGGCGACATGATGTACCCCGCGGCCTGGGAGCCGTCGGGGCACGACTTCCTGTCCCCCGCGCTGACCGAGGCCGAGCTGATGGCACGCGTGCTGCCGCGCGACCAGTTCGCGGACTGGCTCGGGATGTTCCTGCCGGGGATCGAGCAGCAGTCCCCGGCTGAGCTTTTCGTCCCCGTTACGGTCGCTGATTCCACCGACGGCCAGCTGGCCCACCTGCACGGGCTGAACGCCAGCCGGGCCTGGTGCTGGCGGCGGCTGGCCGGCTGCCTGCCGGACGGCGACCCGCGAGCGCGGGCCGCCCTGGACGCCGCCCGGCGGCACGCGGACGCGGCCCTGCCGCACGTGGTGGGCGACGACTACATGGTCGGCCACTGGCTGCCGGCCTACGCGGTCCTCCTGCTCACCGAGGAGCCGGCCGCGGATGGGGGGTAAAACCCCCTTGCCTCCGGCGGGGGCGGCGTCGCACCGTTAGGGCGTGCACGCCGAACTGCGCGGAGCTCCTGCGCCGGCCCGCGGCCCGATCGCCGCCTACCTCGACCGCATGGCCGCCGATTACGGACCGCCTCGGCCCGCGGTGCTTCAGTGTCACCAGTGCGGGCGCGACGTAGAGTTCTGGCTGCCCGACGAGGACGAGGAACTGCAGGTCGAATGCGGCCAGTGCGGCCAGAGCATAACCATCCGGTCCGCGGTGCCCCCGTGAGACCGCTACGCCGCGTGACCCCCAAGCTCGCCAGCCTGCGGCTCAGCTGCGTAAAATCTTAGCAAGCGTAAGGTTCAACTAAGCTCTGCATGATACGGGCCATCTTGCCGAGGCGGGTCTGATGATCTTTGTGTTGGCTCTGGGGGCATCTCTCGCCAACGCCCTGACGAGCATCTTCCAGCGCATGGGGGTGGAGGACGCCCCGGCGAGCACGACGCTGCGCCTGGGGCTGCTCGCCTATGCGCTGCGCCGCAAGATCTGGCTGCTCGGCTTCGCCCTGATGATCGTCTCGTTCGCGCTGCAGGCCGGGGCCCTGCATCTCGGCCGCCTCTCGGAAGTGCAGCCGATCCTCACCACCGAACTGGTCTTCCTGGTCATCGTCCTGGCCGCGTGGTTCGGCTTCCCCGTCACCCGGCGCGAGCTGTTCGGCTGCCTGGCCGTCACCGCCGGGCTGGCCGGCTTCCTGTACTTCGCCCACCCCGAATACGGCACGAGCGTGCCGCAGCTGTGGACCTGGATCGTCACCGGCGTGGCCTGCTCGGCGGCCATCGTGGTGACCGTGGCGGCGGCGACGCGCGGGCCGTCCTGGTGGCGGGCGGCCATGTTCGGCACCGCGGCCGCCCTCAGCTTCGCCTTCACCTCGGCGCTGACCAAGGCGGTCACCGGCTTCGCCGCGCACGACGTCGCCTCGATCTTCCGGCACTGGCAGACCTACGCGCTGGCCGCCTTCGGCGGGCTGGCCGTGTTCCTCGCGCAGAACGCATTCCACGCCGGCCCGATCGTCGCCTCGCAGTCCACCATCGTGCTGGTCGACCCGCTGGCCAGCATCCTGATCGGCGTCGGGCTGTTCGGCGACGACCTGCGGACGAACTGGCCGTGGGGACCGCTCGAGGCGCTGTCGCTGCTGCTGATGTTCATCGGGGCGTTCTGGCTGACGCAGTCCCCGCTGGTCAGCGGCATCAAGGGCAGCGAGGAGCGCGACCTCGTCGCGCACCATGCCGCGGCCGCCCGGATGCCGGACGCGCCGCCGTCCTCCTGCTGACGGCTCGTCGCCCGAACTTCACCGCTTCGACTGGCCAGGGTTCCTCCGCGGCCACCGACCTGACCTTAACGTCAAGGTTGGGCTTAGAATCATCACCGGCACTACGAGCGGTCTACGTGTGGGGAGAGTTCATGGCGGTGGCGGACGAGGCGCAGGTGGCGCCCCCGGCGGCGAAGGGACAGGGCGACCGCTACAAGTGGATCGCGCTGTCGAACACGACGCTCGGGATCCTGATGGTCACGATCAACCAGTCGATCCTGCTGATCTCGCTCCCCGCGCTGTTCCGGGGCATCAAGCTCAACCCGCTCACCCCCAGCAACACCTCGTACTTCCTGTGGACGTTCCTGGGCTTCCTGCTGGTCACCGCGGTGCTGGTGGTCAGCCTGGGCCGGGTCGGCGACATCTACGGCCGGGTCAAGATGTACAACCTCGGCTTCGCGGTGTTCACGGTGTTCTCGATCCTGCTCTCGGTGACGTGGCTGACCGGCGTCCCCGGCGCGCTGTGGATCATCATCATGCGGATCTTCCAGGGCGTCGGCGGCGCGTTCCTGTTCGCCAACTCGACCGCCATCCTGACCGACGCCTTCCCCGAGAACGAGCGCGGCAAGGCCATGGGCATCAACGGCATCGCGGCCGTGGGCGGCTCGTTCCTCGGCCTGATCCTGGGCGGCGTGCTGGCCCCGATCGAGTGGCGCCTGGTCTTCCTGGTGTCGGTGCCGTTCGGCGTGTTCGGCACGGCGTGGGCCTACTTCAAGCTGAAGGACAACGGGATCCGCATCCCGGCCAAGATCGACTGGCTGGGCAACACCCTGTTCGCGGTCGGGCTGATCGCGCTGCTGTCCGGCATCGTCTACTCGCTGCTCCCCTACGGCGGCCACCCGACCGGCTGGACCAACCCGAAGGTGCTGGCCGCCGTGTTCGGCGGGATCGCCGTCCTGGTCGTGTTCGCCTTCGTGGAGACCAAGGTGGCGGCGCCGATGTTCCGGCTCAGCCTGTTCAAGATCCGCGCGTTCACGATGGGCAGCATCGCCGGCCTGCTCGGCGCCCTCGGCCGCGGCGGCATCCAGTTCATGCTGATCTTGTGGCTGCAGGGCATCTGGCTCCCCCAGCACGGCTACAGCTTCAGCCAGACGCCGCTGTGGGCGGGCATCTACATGATCCCGCTGACCATCGGCTTCCTGCTGCTCGGCCCGGTGTCCGGCATCCTGTCCGACCGGTACGGCGCGCGCGGCCTGGCCACGGCCGGCCTGCTGCTGTCGGGCGGCAGCTTCCTGCTGCTGGAGACGCTGCCGATCAACTTCAGCTACATCTGGTTCGCCGTCATCCTGTTCCTGTTCGCGGTGGGCATGGGCCTGTTCTTCTCGCCCAACCAGGCGTCGGTCATGAACAGCCTCCCGGCCGACCAGCGGGGCGTGGGCGCGGGCATGCTCAACACGTTCCAGAACTCCGCGACCGTGCTGTCGATGGGCCTGTTCTTCACCATCGTCACCATCGGCCTGGCCAGCAAGCTGCCCAGCCACCTGTACAAGGGCCTGGTCGCGGCGGGCGTCGACCCCGCCGCCGCGCACACCGTGGCCGCCGAGCCGCCCATCGGCAGCCTGTTCTCGGCCTTCCTCGGCTACAACCCGGTGCAGGAACTGCTCGGCCCGACCGGGGCGCTGCAGAAGCTGAGTCCCCACCAGCTGGCGTTCGTCGAGGGCCGGTCGTTCTTCCCCGGCCTCATCGCCTCGTCGTTCGGCAGCGGCCTGCACCTGGCCCTCACCTTCGCCGCCATCGCGACCGCGATCGCGATCGTGGCCTCGGCCCTGCGCGGCAAGCGCTACCTGCACGCCAGCGAGGCCGTCCTCGACGAGCTGGCCGACGGGGCGGCCGAGGCGGGCGGCGTGACCGGGCTCCCGCCTGTCGCGACCGAGCACGCCCCCGGAGCGGGCATCCTGGAGGGGTCAGAAATCGATGCGGCCGAGGCTTCCCGCGGCGGCGGCTGAGCGGCACGCCTGAGAGGCGACTAAGTGGCCCATGAACGATCCATCCGAAACGGATAGCGCACCGCCCGAGCCCGCCGCCGGGACGGCCGCCGCGCCTGGTTCCACGTCCGGTTCCGCCTCCGGTCCCGCCTCCGGTCCCGTCGATGCCGGGGAGCTCCTCGGCATCGGCGCGGCGGCGGCGCGGCTCGGCGTGTCCGAGCGGGCGCTGCGCTACTACCAGCAGCTGGGCCTGCTCCGCCCGGCCTGCACCCCCGGCGGCCTGCGTCGCTACTCGCCCGACGACATCGCCCGGGTGACGCGCATCCGCGAGCTGCAGGACCTGCTCGGCCTCAACCTGGACGAGATCGCCATCGTGCTCAGCCGGGAGGACCGGATGGCGCAGATCCGGCTCACCTACCACGACGAGCGGACCAGCCAGGCGCAGCGCCGCCAGCTCATCGAGGAGAGCCTGTCCCTGCAGGAGGGCCTGCGCGCGACGGTCGAGGCCAAGCGCGCGGCCCTGACCGACTTCCTGGCCGACCTCGACGCCCGCATCGACCGCTCCCGCAAGTTCCTCGACGCCGCCGACGACGCCGGCTAGCGGGGCCCGGGGACTGGCTCAGGTGCCGCCCGGCGGGCCGCCCGCGCCGTGCCGGCGGACCAGCTCGGTGAGCGTGGCCAGCTCGGCCGCCAGCGCCTTGCGGCCCCGGCCGGTGATGCGCACCCAGGTCCGCGGGCGGCGGCCCTCGTAGCCCTTCTCCACCTGGACCATCTCGGCCTCCTCCAGGACGGTCAGGTGCCGGGACAGGTTGCCCGGGGTCAGGCCGAGCGCCGTGCGCAGGTACCCGAAGTCGGCCCGCTGCGCCTCCGCGGTAATGGTGAGGATCCCGAGGCGGTAGCGCTGATGCACGGTCTCGTCGATCCCGGCCGTCGGATGCCCGGCGGGCACAGGCTCGGCGGGCACAGGCTCGGCGGGACCGGCTGGCCTGGCCGCGCTCACCGGGGGGCCAGCCGCCGCGGCCGCTGGGCCGGGAAGGCGCACAGGCCGGCCACCAGCAGCACGACCGCGGGCAGGAGGGCGCCGGGGAGCACCGTCAGGCCGTACTGGCCGGGAGCGGGATCCCAGCCCAGCCGGAACACGAGGTTCTCGACGTTGTACAAGTTCGACAGGAACGCGGCCCCGGTGAAGACAACGGTCGTCGCGATCAGCCCCCAGCTCCGCTCGGCCCAGGCCAGCGCCAGCAGGCCGACGGCGATGACGAAGAGCGGGAAGTAGCCGCGGATGACAAGATCGCCCGGCCACAGCCGCGCCGCCGGCGGCACGACCGAGAGCAAGATGAGCGCCGCCGTGACGGCGGCGCCGGCGATGACAAACCCGCGGACCGACGTCAGCAGGCCGGCCCGGCGCGCCCGCCGCTGGTACCACAGCGCGGTCAGCCAGAACCCGGCCACCAGGGCGAACAGCCAGTAGATGGCGATGTACCCGTCGGCCCATCCGCCCAGCCCCGCCAGCTGAATCACCGGGCCGGGCAGGGTGTGGATGCCATTGCCGCGCGGATCGTTCTGCTGGACGTAGAGCGGCGTGGCCGCGCAGATGAGCACGCCGTACAGCACCAGCGGCAGCCAGTAGGCGTGCCGCCCGGACCGCGTGCGCCGCCGAAGGCCGTCCAGCTCACCGAGCAGCTGCTCCGCCCCCGCCCCCGGCTCCGCCCCCGGCGGCGGCCCCGCGGCGGGCTCGGCCCCTGGCCCCGCGCCGGACCCCGGCTCCGCGCCGGGCTCGGCCCCCGGCTCGGCCCCCGGCGGCGGCTGCGCACCGGGCGCGTTCGCGTTCTGGTCCATGTCTCGCCTCCCACAGCGGCCGATGCCCGGAACGCGCCCGGCCGTCGCCCTCATGCGGCCCTCACTGGGTCGCCAATAGCTTGGCATGACAAACCTCTTGGCGCAATGCAAAGGGACCGAGCGCCCGGGCCAGGCCGCGCCCCGCCGTCCCCCCCGCCACATCAGCCTCACTGGCGTGGTGGCTGCCGTGCCGCCGACGGCCGCAGCGGAGGCACTTTCATGATCCCGCAGGCTTTGTGCTACCCAGGTATGCCAAATCCTGCGGGATCATGAAAGCAAGCCGCGCAACCACGAGCTGGCGATATCAGTGGGACTGGCGGGGCGGCTGAGGCTGCCCGGCGGGGCGTCCCGGCGCCAGTCGGGCACGGCGCCAAGCCGGGGACGCCGCCAGGCGAGGGCGGCGGCGCCAGCCGGGGGGGTCCCAGCCGGACACGGCGCCAGCCGGGGCTCCCCAGCCGGGGCTCCCCCGCCGGGCACGGCGCCAGCCGGGGCTCCCCCGCCGGGCGGCTGAGGCGGTCAGCGGTTGCCGGGCGGTCAGGGGGCGGCGGGGCGCTGGACCCAGAGGGTTACGGTGATGCCGTGGAACCGGGCCCGGGCCTCCTGGGTAAAGTCCTGGAGCATCTCCTGGCTCTCGGACCTCATCAGGCCGAGCGGGCGGCCCGGATGCGGGACCTGGCCGACGATCCAGATCCGCTGGTAGCGCAGCACCTCGGGGGCCAGGGCGGAGAACGGCTTGTTGACGCCCTGGAACGTGCCCGACGCCCGCGGCGAGACGGCCAGCCCGACGTCGGTGACGTTACGGAAGTCCTGCGGATAGCCGAGGCTGGCCTTGCGGAAGAACGCGCCGAAGTACAGCACGCCGTCCCCGGGGCGCGCGTGCTCCCCCACGAACCGGGACGGCCCGCCGAAGTCGAACGTACGGCTGGCCGGGGTCCGGACGAACCGCTGGGCGCCCAGCTGGAAGACCAGGGCGCACACGAGCAGGGCCACGCCGGGCACGGCGACCAGGACCGGCCAGCGGAGCCCGGCGCGCAGCCCGGCCCGCAGCCACTGGCCGACACGGCAGGCGCCGGCGGCGGCCAGCAGGGCCGCGCCGATCTCCCCGTAGAGGACGTAGCGGTCGACGTAGAACGGCCGGGCCACCAGGGACTCGGCGATGAGCAGCCCGGCCGGGATGATCATCAGCGGCGCCGCCACGGACTGCACCGAGATGCCGCCGCGCCACCACGCCGCCGCCGCTTCCCCGCGCCGCAGCGGCGGGAGCAGCGCGATCACGATGCAGGCGAGCACGAGGGCGGGGATGACCGACCGGATCCCGAAGTAGTCGTGGAACAGGAGCACCAGGCTGCCCCGGTCCGGGCGGGCGATCCAGGTCACGGCGTCCGCCTCGCGGCTGCTGACCACCACGACGGGGATCACGAGCACGGCGCCGACCGCGCCGGCCACGGCCCAGCGCCGGACGGCCGGCCAGCCGGGCCGGGCGAGGGCGACGGTGACCACATGGGCGGTCAGGACCAGCAGCGCCAGCTCGTTCAGGTAGCCGCTCACCATGATCAGCGCGCCGTAGGCCAGCCACCACGGCCGGGCCGCCGCCGCTCCCAGCCCCGCCGCTCCCGGCCCCGCCGGGCCCGGCGCCCCGGACGGAGAAGTCTCTGACTTCAGGGCCTTGACCAGGATCACGGTCGCGGCAGCGACGCAGGCGAAGACCAGCGCGTACGAGCGGGCGGTCTGCGCGTAGTAGCTCATGGCCGGCGTCGCCGCGGTGACCAGGCCGGCCAGCAGCCCGGCCCAGCCGGACCCGGTCAGCTGGCGGCCGAGGATCGCGACCAGGGCGGCGGCCGCGGCCATGGCGATCACCGAGGGGATGCGCAGGACGGCGGGGCTGGTCCCGACCACCGTCCAGGCGTGCATCAGCAGGTAGTAGGCGCCGTGCACGGCGTCGATGTTCCCGAGCAGGTGGGCCAGCTGGCCGAGGCTGAGCGACGCGGCCCACCGGGTCGCCACCTCGTCGTTGCCCATGGCCGAGGCCCGGCCCAGGCCCCACAGCCCGAGCCCGAGCATGGCCGCCGCCGCGATGGCCGCCGGCCAGTAGCGCCGCAGGAACGACCCGGCCGGCACGTCAGCCGGCGCGGTCTCCGGCGGCGGGGCCGGCGCGCCCGGCGCCGGGGTTACCGCCGGGCTGCCGCGGACCTCACGACTGGCCATGGGGGTCACGGGCCGACGACTCGAACGTCTCCCGCCAGCGCTCAGGCGAGTTGAAGTCCGCCGCGGCGGCCCGGTACTCGGCCCGCAGCCGGGGCCACTCCCGGGCCAGCCGGGCGTGCAGCAGCGTGCTGCGCCGCAGCAGCGAGCGGTACAGCTTGGGGTCGCGCTTGAGCCACGCCGCGCTGGTGCCGTCCGCCGAGGAGACCACCGCGCTGTCCAGGGTGGACACCACCCACCAGCCCGAGTCCTGGTAGGGCAGGACGGCCAGCGGCCGGCCCTGCTCTTCCTTCTTGACCGTCCGCAGCTGCCGGAGCGCGGCGGCGCCCGCCATCTTGAACAGCTGCACCTTGTTGGTCGGCGGCTCCAGGTCGGCGGGCGGCTTGCGGTGCCGGGGCGGGGGGAACTGCTCCAGGTCGGGCACGGGCTGCGCGTCGCTGAAGCCGCGCCGGATCTCCTGCAGCTCGCCGAGCCGGGTCGGCAGGTCCCGGTGCATATGCCCGGGCCCGGACAGGACGTCCTCGATGGCCCGCAGCCGCAGCTCGGCCGCGGAGTACTGCATCGACAGCAGCTGCAGGATCTGGATCTCGCCGCTCTCGCTGACCAGGCGGCCGCCGTGGTCGAACGGCGAGTGCAGCAGCGCGGAGACGATCCGGTTCCGGATGTGGTAGTACGCCTGCCAGTCGACCGAGTCGCTCTTGTCCTGCCAGGTCACGTGCCATGCGGCCACGCCCGGCATGGACACCGTGGGGTAGCCCGCGTCGCGGGCGCGCAGGCCGTACTCGGCGTCGTCCCACTTGATGAACACGGGGATGGCCAGGCCCAGTTCCTTGATCACCTTCGTCGGGATCAGGCACATCCACCAGCCGTTGTAGTCGACATCGACCCGGCGGTGCAGCCAGGGGGTGTGCCGCAGGTTGCGCGAGCCGAAGTCGTGCCGCGTCTTGGTGTTGATCGCGGCGCCCCACCACCACTTGACCGGGAAGACGCTCTCGCCGAAGGCGTGCAGCACGGACCGGTCATACAGGCTGAACATGTGGCCGCCGACGATGGTCGGCTTGCGGGCCAGGTCGGCGAAGGTCACCGCGCGCAGGATGCACTCGGGGTCGAGCGTGATGTCGTCGTCGAGCAGCAGCACGTAGTCGCTGGCGCCCGCCCGCACGGTCTCGTCCATGGAGCGGGAGAACCCGCCCGAGCCGCCCAGGTTGCCCTGGACGATGACCCGCAGCTTGTCGCCGAGGTTCTTGGCCGCGTCGGCGAAGTCCGGCTGCTCGGTAACCAGCCGGGTGCCCTGGTCGACGACGTAGACCGCGTCGAGCCGCTCGGCCACCAGCGGCGTCGCGTCGCCCAGGGTGCGCAGCAGGTCGAGCAGGAACTCGGGCCGGTTGACGGTGGTGATGCCGATGCTGACCCGGCCGGGCGGCGCGGGCTGCGCCAGCCCGAGCCACTCGGCCTCGATCAGCGTCGTCTCCTGGGCGCCGGCCACGATGTCGAACCAGTACCAGCCGCCGTCGATGAACGGCTTGAGCGGCAGGGTGCGCTCGATCGTCTCCGGCTCGCTGCCGGTGATGGCGATGGTCTCGACCGGGTGGCTGATGCCCTTGGCCGTCGAGCGGTACAGCACGACGGTCGACTCGCCCGCCAGCCGGATCCGCAGCGTGACCGCGTCGATGTGGGTCCACCGGCGCCAGTAGCTGGCCGGGAAGGCGTTGAAGTAAGTCCCGAACGAGACCCGGCGGCCCTCGCGGATCACCGCGCTGCGGCGCAGCTCGACCGACTCGTCGGGGCGGAACGGCAGGGCGCTGCCGAAGCGGATGCTGTCCTGGGCCTCGCCGGCCAGCGCGTTGGTCACGGTTGCGCCGGCCACGCCGGCCACCGTCGTGCTGTCGACCAGGGCCTCGGTCAGCTGCTCCGAGGCCAGCTCGGAGGCGCCGCGGTCCATGTTGGTCTCGACGTAGAGCGGGACGACGTCCAGGTCGTCGCCGGGGAAGACCACCCGCTGCAGGACCCGCAGCTCCTTGGTGGGGGACGTCACAGGGCTGCTCCTCGGCTGCTGGCCAGCGGCTGGTGCTCGGCGAAGAACGGGCGCAGGCGGTTCTCGTACATGGACAGGGCCGAGCCGATGGCCATGTGCATGTCCAGGTACTTGTACGTACCCAGGCGGCCGCCGAACAGCACGCCCGGCTCCCGGTCCGCCAGCTGGCGGTAGGCCAGCAGCCGCTCCCGGTCCGTCGCGGTGTTGATCGGGTAATACGGCTCATCACCGCGGTCGGCGAACCGCGAGTACTCCCGCATGATCACAGTCTTGTCCTTCGGGTACCAGTCGCGCTCCGGGTGGAAGTGCCGGAACTCGTGGATACGGGTGAACGGGACGTCGGCGTCCGCGTAGTTCATGACTGGCGTGCCCTGGAAGTCGCCGACCGGCAGGACCTCGAGGTCAAAGTCGAGCGTGCGCCAGCCCAGATCCCCCGCCGCGTAGTCGAAGTACGCGTCGACGGGACCGGTGTACACCACCGGCACGTTACCGGCCAGCTCCGACCGCATGCCGGAAAAGTCGGTATTCAGCCGGACCTCGATGTTGGGGTGGTCGGCCATCCGCTCCAGCCAGGCGGTGTACCCCTGGACCGGCAGGCCCTCGAAGGTATCGCTGAAGTAACGGTTGTCGAAGGTGTAGCGCACCGGCAGCCGGGTGATGATCTCCGGCGGCAGGTCGGCCGGCTCGGTCTGCCACTGCTTGAAGGTGTAGCCGCGGATGAACGCCTCGTACAGGGGGCGCCCGATCAGCGACACGGCCTTCTGCTCCAGGTTGGACGCCTGCGTCACCTCGGCCGACTGCTCGGCGATCATGGCCCGGGCCTGTTCGGGCGACATCGCCTTGCCGAAGTACTCGCAGATGGTGCCCAGGTTGATCGGCAGGGGGTAGACCCGGCCCGAGTAGATGGAGAAGACCCGGTGCTGGTAGCCGGTGAAGGCGGTGAACCGGTTGACGTACTCCCACACGCGCGCGTTGGAGGTGTGGAACAGGTGCGCGCCGTAGCGGTGCACCTCGATGCCGGTCTGCGGCTCCGGCTCGCTGTAGGCGTTCCCGCCGATGTGGTGCCGCCGCTCGATGACCAGGACCCGCAGGCCCAGGTCTTCCGCGCAGCGCTCCGCGATCGTCAGCCCGAAGAAGCCGGAGCCGACGACGGCCAGGTCAAAGTTCACAAGTTCACCGATTCACGCCGCTGGCCCGCGGGCCAGTCGTCATCGCCCCAGTCGGGCGCGGGCAGGTCTTGCTTCAGGCGCTCGGCGCGCCGGGCCACGATCGGGCGGTACAGCGCCCGCCGGAACCACCACGGAACCAGCCGGTACCCCCCGCGCATCAGGATATTGCGGGCGAACTCCGCCTCGGACGTGAATCCGAGCCGCCGGAACTCGCGCTGCAGCCGGACCTCCGAGCGGAGCAGCCCGGCGCCGCCGCGCCGCTTGAACGCCTCGGCGCCGACCCGGTAGTAGATCAGCGGCTCAGCCACGTTGACCGGGCGGGCCCCGGCCGCCAGCATGCGCGCGAACAGAGCGTAGTCCTCCATCATGGGGAGGTCGCCGTAGCCGCCCGCGGCCTGGACGGCGCTGCGGCGGTACACCACCGTCGGGTGGTTGAACGGGTCATGAATGCGAGCGTAGCGCCGGATCCGGTCCGCTCCGATCGGCGGAACCCGCTGCCCCACGACGTCGTCGGTGTCCTCGACGAACTCGAGCAGGCCGCTTCCCACGATGTCCGCGTCCGCCATGAGCGGCAGTTCCACCGCGAACCGGCTGGGCATGGAGATGTCGTCGGCGTCCATCCGGGCCACCACGTCGAACCAGGCCGCCGCCAGCCCCCGGTCGAGGGCCGGGCCGAGGCCGAGGTTGCGCTCCAGCGGGACGAAGGTGACCGGGACCGGGCTGGCCGCCTGGAGCTCGTCGAGGCAGGCCGCGAGCTCGTCCCGGACCGGGCCGTCCCGGACGATGACCACCTGGTCCGGGCGTACGGTCTGGTCGTAGACCGCGCTGCGGAACGCCCGGCGCACGTAGTCGGGCCGATCCCCCTCGTATACGGCGATCAGCAGCGAGAAGGGCTCGGGCATGCGCAGGATTCGCCTTCCAGGGGTAAACACCTCGTGGCCAGCCGTACCGGGTGAGTCACGCCAGAGGATACCCGACCAGATCAAGGCGTTATATTGTACTTCGTCGATCGCCGGGTGAACAGCTCGAAACCGTCCCGGCCGCCGCCGCCACAATCCGCGAGGTGTCCGCTTGAGCGCCCATGACGTCACGGCACGCCAGGCCCCCCCGCCCCGGGCCAGGGTCATCGTCCACATCGGCGAGCCCAAGACCGGCACCACGTTCCTGCAGCAGGTCATGTGGCGGAACCGGGGCGAGCTGGCGGCGGCCGGCGTGCTGCTGCCCGGCCACCACCCGCAGGATCACTTCCGCGCCCAGAACGACCTGCGCGACATCGAGAAGCTCCCCTCCGACCCGGCGGGCTCGTGGGCGGCGGAGTGGGACGTGCTGGCCCTGCAGGCCCGCGAGGCGCCCGGCGTCTCCGTCATCTCCCACGAGCTCTTCTGCGCCGCCGACGCGGGCCAGGCCGAGCGGGCGGTCAAGTCCCTGCGGCCGGCCGAGGTGCACGTGGTGCTGACCGTGCGGGACATGGCGTCGCTGCTCCCGGCCGAGTGGCAGGAGACGGTCAAGCACCGCAACGACCGGACCTGGACGGACTGGCTGCACGACGTGATCGACACCGAGTCGGTCGCGGCCGACCGGCGGGAGTACTGGTTCTGGCGGGTGCACGACACGATGGCCATCCTGGCCGCCTGGTCCCGCCTGGTCCCGCCCGAGCACGTGCACGTGATCACGGTCCCGCCCCAGGGATCGGGGAACACCCTGCTGTGGGAGCGCTTCGCCGGCCTGCTCGGCATCGACCCGGCCAGCGCGGACACCAGCCGCGCCCGGCCCAACGCGTCCCTCGGGGTGGCCGAGATCGAGTTCCTGCGGCGGCTGAACATGGCGCTGTCCCCGGAGATCCCCGACTGGTTCTACATGTGGAACGTCAAGGAGACGCTGGCCCACCAGACGCTGGCCGCGCGGCCGCGCACGGCCCGCCTGGTCCTCCCGGCGGACCGGGCGGCCTGGGCGGGCGAGCAGGCCGAGACGCTGATCAGCGCCCTCAAGGAGTCCCCGTTCGACATCATCGGGGACCTGGACGAGCTGCGGCCCCGGCCCTCGGCCGCCGCGGCCGTCCGGCCGGACGACTCGCCCGCCGGCGAGATGCTCGAGGCGGCCACCGAGGCCGCCGCCGCGGCGGTGCTGCATCACTACCGGAAGCGGTTCCCGGCGGCCGCGCCCCAGCGGACCCCGGCCACCGCCCGCGGCCTGGTCAGCCGGGTCGAGTCCAAGGTGGCGTCCTCCGACCGGTTCAAGCGGACGGTGCGGGAGCTCAGCAGCCGCTACCCGGCCGTGCGCAAGGTGCGGGTGCGGGTATGGCAGGCCACCGAGCGGCGCCGGGTGCGGAGAAACTCCTAGCATGGGCGGCCCTCGGGTCGCCGCCGTGGTGGTGACCTATAACCGGCGGCAGCTGCTGCTGGAGTCGCTGGCCGCGGTGGCGGCGCAGACCCGCCCGGCCGACCGGGTCATCGTGGTGGACAACGCGTCGACCGACGAGAGCGCGGCCGCCGTCCGCGAGCAGTTCCCGGACGTGATCCTGGAGCGGCTGGCCCGCAACACCGGCGGCGCGGGCGGGTTCGCCTTCGGAATGGCGCTGGCCCTGGCGGGCGACGCCGACCTGATCTGGCTCATGGACGACGACACGGTGCCCGAGCCGGGCGCGCTGGCCGCGCTGCTGGCCGCCCGCGACCGGTACCCCGGCGGGCCGCCCGCCCTGATCGCCAGCCGGGTGGTCTGGACCGACGGCCGCCCGCACCCGATGAACACGCCGCGGGTCAAGCCGTTCGCCCGGCCGGCCGAGCGCCGGGCCGCCGCCGCCGCGGGCGGCCTGCCGATCCGGTCCGCGTCGTTCGTGTCGGTGCTGGTCGACGCCGGCCTGGCCGCGCGCCGCGGCCTGCCCCGGGCCGACTACTTCCTGTGGAACGACGACTTTGAGTTCACCACGCGGCTGCTGCGCGGCCAGGCCGGCCTGCTGTGCCCGGCCAGCGTGGTGGTCCACAAGACCGCGGCGTTCGGCAGCACCGACGCCGATCCCGGGCCGCGCTTCTTCTACGAGGTCCGGAACAAGATCTGGACCCTCCGCAGCGGAGCCGCCCTGGCCCCGGCCGAGCGCGTTCTGTATGGCGGTTCGACTCTGCGGCGGTGGGCCCGCACGTTCGCGCGGTCACCCGACCGGCGCGCGCTGCGGTCGTGCCTGGTCAAGGGCATCGCCGCCGGGGTCCGGACGCAGCCGCGGCCGACCGAGGAAGTACTGGCCGACGTCGGCCTGCCGGCGCCGCGGGCCAGCTAGTCCGGGCCTGGCGAAGCGCCCCGGCGGCTGGGACCGGGGCGCCTCGAGTCGTGCGGGCGTCGGGAGCTAGCTGATCCCGGCCGCGGTGAGCCGGCCCTCGACGAAGGTGTTCGCCGCGGAGTCGTACTTATTCACGTACTGCAGGTGCGCGTTGAGGTTGGCGCCGCCCGCGCAGAACGGGTCGCCGGTGTCACACCAGGACCGCAGGATGGCGCCGAACGCCGCCCGGGACTGGTCCGCCCCGACCTTGAAGATGCCCTGCGCGCCGGGGTCGGTACCCAGGTCGACCGGCGAGAGGTTGGGCTGGTGACGCGGGTCGCCGAACTGGATGGCCGCGATGACCTTGGCCGCGTCGGCCGAGGGGATCGGCGCGGTCTCGGCCACGCCGAGGCTGCTGCCGCCGCCGCCGGCCAGCACGTCGCCGACGACCTGGGCGCCCTGCGAGTAGCCGAGGAGGACGATCTTCTCGTTCGGGCAGGCCGACACGGCGTTCTCGATGTCGGTGGCCATCGCGCTGTCCCCCTTCCCGACGCTGCTCGCGTAGTTGTTCAGGCTGGCCGGGTAGACGACGGCCTCCTGGGAGACGGTGGCGCTGACGTCGCCCTGGATCAGGGTGGCCAGCGCGCCGATGACGCCGTCGCCCTGGGCCTCGGTGGAGGCGCGGGCCACGATGATGTGGACCGCGGCGCAGCTACCGGACGAGGCCGTGGCGCCGGCCGGCATGGCGGCGGCCACGGAGGACACCAGCCCCGCCGCGGCGACAGCCCCAACGACGGTCGTGCTCAGGAAACGGCGCGAGAACCTCTTTTGCGCATGAGCGCCGGAGGCACTACTCTGTGCGTGCAACATGCACTACGATCCTTTCGGGTAAGGCAGTTTTCTGGCAGCAACAATCGACATAGCAGCGATTGATGTGTCCAGCGCGGCGGCGCAGGTGGCATTACCTGCGTAACTGTCTGCACGCCAAAAAGGCATGTGGTCTCGCGCGGGCCGGACCGGAGGAGGAGCCGGCCCGCGCGATTCCGAGCGGGGGAGAGAAACCTGGGCGGATAATTGATCTCCGGTGACCGTATCTCGGGCACCGTTGACGGTTACCGCTGAGCATCCTTGACCAGCGGCATTGCTGCCGTGAGCGCTCTCCATTCGGGAGGGGGCGGGGTCCTCACGACTTGGATTTCCCATACCATAAGTCATGGGAACATCCGGGGCAATGCTCCTGAAACAATTTTTTAACGCGCCAGTAAATGGCTCGTCAGCTGACGCTCGGATCCTGCTCAGCGCGCGTTCTAAAATGGTCATCTGAGCAGGTGGAATGCCAGAGGCAGCGACCGCCGGCGGGCGGTCGCTACGCTCCGAAGTCGGCGGGCCGGCCCCTACTTGATGGCCACGGCGTTGGCAGTCGAGCCGATTCCGCCGGGCGCGTTCATGGGCGCGCTGACGAAGAACGCCTCGTAGGCGCCGTCCGCCGCGCAGTCCGCGGCCAGGTCGTCGAGCCACCACAGCTCGCCGAGAGCCATCCCGAACTGGCCGATCAGGATCCGGTGCAGAAACCCCCCGGGGGGTGCCCCGGCCCGCATGTCAAAAGGCACAACCTCGACCGCGAAGGTGTCCGACGCGATGGCCGTCGCGTGGCTATTCCACAGGTACTCGCACATGGCGTCGCTCTGCTCGACGCCGGGCGCGACCACATTCCCGTGCATGCGGGTCCGGGCCCCGGGGGACTGCTCGAGATACCAGGCGGCAAAGCCGGTCCGCAGCAGGATGGTGTCGCCGGCCGCGTATTCGGCGCCGGCCTGCCGCCGGGCCAGTTCCAGGTCATCGACGCTCAGCGCAATGGCCTCGCCGGGCGCATAATGCCGCCCCGCTGCGCGCATGGCGCGCTCGACGTCCAGCACGACCGCGCGGCCGGCGATGCCGTGCCGGGCCCAGTGATCGATCGTGTTCCGGCGGCCGGCCAGCACGTCGGCCTCGGTGGCGCCGTTGTACATCTGGTCGGGCGCGTAGCCGACGTGGGCCAGCGAGTCCCACTGGCTGGAGGCCTGCGGGTAGAAGTTGTCGTAGACGTCATCGAAGCCGAACGTCCCCGGCCGGTGCAGCACCCGGTGGCGCGGCACGCCGCGGCCCCTGGCCAGGCCGGGATCGATGCTGCCCAGCGGCATGTCCAGCGGGAAGACCTGGCCCTTGGTGACCAGCCGCGCGGCCGCGGCGATCCGCTCCGGCGTCATGAGGTTGACCAGGCCGAGGTTGTCGTCCGCGCCGAACACGCCCCAGCCGCTGCGACCGCCGTCCGGTGCGGCTGGCAGGTCGGAGTAACTCGGCAGATCCGTCATGGCACGCGCCCTCCTTGGCGAAACGGGGTGGTCCGCGCCACAGCCGCTCCCCTAGCCGGGCGTCGGCTTAGCGATCATAATTAGCGCATGGCTTATGCCCCTTTTACTAGCCCCAGTCCGCACCTGCCCCAGGGCCGGGAGGCGTGAGCCTCGCCGGCAAGGTCGCGCTGGTCACCGGCTCCTCCAGCGGCATCGGCGAGGCCACGGCCCGCTCGCTGGCCGCGGCCGGCGCGGCCGTGGTGATCAACTCCTCGAACTCCGTCGCGGCCGGGAAGGCCGTCGCCGACTCGCTGCCCGAGGCGGTCTACGTGCAGGCCAGCGTGGCCGACGCGGCCGCGTGCCAGGCGCTGGTCGACGCGACCCTGGCCCAGTACGGGCGGCTGGACATCCTGGTCAACAACGCGGGCACGACCCAGCTGATCCCGCACGCCGACCTGGACGCGGCCACCGACGAGGTCTGGGACAAGATCCTGTCGACCAACCTCATGGGCACCTGGCACATGACGCGCTCCAGCGTGCCGGCCCTGAAGGCCAGCGGGGCCGGGTCGGTCATCAACGTCACCTCGGTGGCGGGCCTGCGGCAGGCGGGGAGTTCCATCCCGTACGCGGTGTCCAAGGCGGGAATCAACCACCTCACCAGGCTCCTGGCCAACGTCCTGGGCCCGGAGATCCGGGTCAACGCGGTGGCGCCGGGCCTGGTCGACACGCCCTGGACGGCCGACTGGGCGGCCGCCCGCGAGCGGGTCACGGCCCAGGCGCCGCTGAAGCGCCCGGCGCTGCCCGAGGACGTCGCCGAGGCGATCATGGGGCTGGTGCTCGCGGGCTTTGTCACCGGCCAGGTGGTGACGGTCGACGGGGGCATGTCGCTCCGGTAGCCGGCACGGGCCCGTTCTTTCTAGCTCACGCATGGAGGTCTGTGGATGACGACGGCGCTGGACGGGATCCGGGTCGTGGACCTGACGGCCGGGCTGGCCGGCCCGGTCGCCGGGATGCTGCTGGCGGACCTCGGCGCCGACGTCATCAAGATCTACCCGCCCGGCGGCGGCCCGGCCCCGGACGCGCCGGGGCGGCACATGTGGGACCGGGGCAAGCGCTCCGCCGTCGCCGACCCGGCGGACCCGGCCGACCTGGCGGTGCTTTCTGACCTGATCGGGCTGGCCGACATCGTGCTGATGGGCGCGGACGCGTCCGGCGGGCTGGTCGGACACGCCGAGCTGACCGCCCGCGGGCTCGCGCCCGGCCGGCCGGCGTCCTGGATCGTCATGCCGCCGTACCTGCTCGGCGAGACGCCGTGGGCCGGGCCGGGCCGGGCGGGCGGGGCCGAGTCGGCCGGACTGCTGTTCGCCTGGGCCGGGCACGCCTGGAACCAGGCGTCCTACGACGACGTCCCGGTCGACTGCGTGTTCCCGGTGGCCCTGATCATGCAGGGCATCTGGGCCGCCACCACGGCGGTCGCGCTGCTGGCCGGCCGGCAGCTCGGGCGCACGGTGGCCCCCCTGGTGGTGGCGGGCGGGGCGCACGGCGCCGAGCTGGTCTCCCCCGGCGGCTTCGCCGCCGCCCGGTCCGAGCCCCATGAGCACCGGCCCGGCGGGCCGGGCGGCACCCTGGCCAACTACCGCTGCTACCGCTGCGCGGACGGCCAGTGGCTGTTCTTCGGCGCCTTCACCAACGCCTTCATCCGGCGCGGCTTCGCCGCCGTCGGGGCCGGCTGGATCCTGGACGACCCGCGGATCGGCGGCGACATCAGCCGGGTCCGGCGGGGCGAGAACCTCGGCTGGGTGACCAGGGAGCTGGAGCAGGCCTTCACCGCGCGCTCGCGCGCCGAGTGCCTGGCCGCGCTGGAGGCCGCCGACTGCCCGGCCGCCCCCGCCGGGCACACCGCGGACTGGCTCGACCACGAGCAGGTCCGGGCGATCGGGCTGCGCGCGGAGCTGCGCAACGACGCGGGCCAGGACATCGTCATGCCCGGCCCGCTGATCGGCCTGTCGCAGACCCCGGTGCAGCTGCGCGGCCCGGCCCCGACCAGGCACCCGGCCATCACGGCCCTGGACGCCGGCTGGCCGGCCCGGGACCCGGCGCCGCCCGGCGCGGCGGCGGGCAACGGCGCTGCGGGCCGCGGCGCCGGCGCCGGCTCCGGGTCGCTGGAGCTGCCGCTGGCCGGCCTGCGGGTGCTCAACCTCGGGACGATCATCGCCGGGCCCTACACCGCGACCCTGCTCGGCGAGCTCGGGGCCGAGGTCTGGAAGATCGAGCGGCCGCCGCACGGCGACGAGTTCCGCACGGCCCACGGCGGCCGCGGGGGCGCCGGGTTCTCGGTGTACAACCGCGACCAGCGCAGCCTGCTGGTCGACCTGGCCAGCGAGCCGGGAGCCGGCGTCTTCGCGGACCTGGTCCGCGTGTCCGATGTGGTCGTCGACAACTACCGGGTCGGCGTGCTCGGCCGCCTGGGCATCGACCACGACCGGCTGGCCGCGGTCAACCCGCTGGTCACGACCGTGTCGGTGAGCGCGTTCGGCGAGGCGGGCGACCTGGCCCAGCGGCCCGGCTTCGACCCGGTGGTGCAGGCGATGAGCGGCATCATGCGCGGCCAGGGCGGGGCCGACGAGGCCAACAGCCCGGTCTTCCTCACCGTCCCGATCAACGACGTGCTGGCCGGCGCCCTGGCCACGCTGGGCACCTGCGCCGCGCTGTTCACCCGCGCCCGGATCGGCCGCGGCCAGCGGATCACGGTTACCCTGTGCGCCTCGTCCTGCCTGCTGCAGTCCCCGTGGCTGGTGCGCGTGCCCGGCGTCGCGCCGTCCGCGCCGGCCGGCGGCCGCGACTTCCCCGGCCCGGCCGCCCTCGACCGGCTGTACCGGGGGGCGGACGGCTGGGCCCGGCTCGCGGCGCCGGGGTCGCGCGAGCTGGCCGGCCTGGCCCGCGCGGACCTCATCAGCGGCGAGCCGCTCACCGGCGCGGACGGGACCGGCGGGACCGGCGGGAATGACGCGGCCCGCGACGCCGCCCTGGCCGCCGCGATCGCCGCCCACGTCGCCGCCCTCCCCGTGGCCGAGATCCTGCGCCGCGCCGCGCTGGCCGGCATCCCGGCCGTGCGTGCCCGCCAGGGTCACGAGCTCGTCGCCGACGACCAGCTGATCCGCCACGGCCTGCTGTCCGTCGTCGAGCGCGACGAGTCGGGCGTCAGCCGCGTCCTGCCCGGCCGCTGGCTCGAGGTGCCCGGCCTCCGCCGCGACCCGCCCGGCCCCCCACCGGCGGTGGCAGGCCAGCACGCCGACGAGATCCTGGCCGAGGCCGGCCTCACCCCCGCCGACCACCCCTAGCGAGCGCCAGCCGCGGCGAACGTCGACCCTGGCCGGCGGGTCCCCTCGGCCTCGGCGCCCCTCGGAGGCCGCGATCGGTGATCGTGACCGATATTCCGGAGAGTTCCGCGGTAAATCGGTCACGATCACGAGGGGGCCGGGGCGGGCGCGGGGCCGGGCGGGGGCGGGGCCGGGCCGGGGGCGGCGCCGGGGCCGGGCCGGGGGCGGGGCCGGGGCCGGGGGCGCCCGCAGGTGGTGCGGAGGTTGCCTGCCTGGCGGCATGGCGGCCTGGCGGCCTGGTCGTTTGCGGCCTTTTGCGAGGCTGGCGGCGACGGCCGCCGGCGGCCGCCCCGCCCGCCCCGGGGTGCCGGGCCGCGGATCCGCCCGCCGCGACACGCCCGGTCGACGCGCACATTCGAAAACTCGCTCGGCGACCGCCACCACCCGCGTGACCAGGCGTTTCGGACGGCGCCGGAGCCCTCCGGCGGGGTACCAGTTTCGAGGCGACTGGGCCGGGCAATGTGGCTTCAGTACAATTAGGCCAGTCTCCGAGTTGAGGAGCAGCGCCGCCGGCCCCGCCTGAGGTCAGCGGCGGTTACGGACCGCCGAGCCCTGACCTAGCCCGGCGGCTCGCTTCAAAGGACGGCTGCAGTCCGGTCGCCCCGCACCGACCCGCGGCGGGCAAATTTCGCCCGCCGGCCCGGACCTGGAGGGGTTTCCCATGACCGTTCCGCATGCTGCTGCCGTTACCCCCGCTGAGCTTGATGAGCCGCTGACCGTCGAGGCCGGCTTCGACCGGTGCCGCCGGGCGGCCCTGGAGGACTCGGGCATCGGCCCGGTCGGCCTGGAGATCGAGACCCACCTGGTCGACCTGGACGCCGCCGGGGACCGCGTGCCCTGGCCCCGGGTCGAGGCGATGCTCGCGGTGGCCGCCACCGCGGCCGGGCGCAACGCCGTCACGGTCGAGCCGGGCGGCCAGCTGGAGCTGTCCGGGCCGCCGGCCCCCGACGTGGCCGCCGCCACCGCGGAACTGCGGCACGACGTGCAGGCCGTCCGCCTGGCGCTGACCGAGCACCGCCTCGGGCTGGCCCACGCCGGCGCCGACCCGGCCCGGCCGTCCCAGCGGGTCAACCCGCGGCCCCGGTACCGCGCCATGGAGCGGCACATGGCCGCCACCGGCCGCGGCGGCGCGGCCGCGGTCATGATGAACTCCACGGCCGCCCTGCAGGTCAACCTGGAGGCGGGCCCGGCCCGGGGCTGGCCCGAGCGCGTGGCCCTGGCCAACCGGCTCGGACCGACGATGGTGGCCATCTCGGCGTGCTCGCCGTGGCTGGCGGGCCGGGACACCGGCTGGAAGTCGGCGCGCCAGCGCGCCTGGTTCGGGCTGGACCCGCGGGCGTGCGGGCCGGTGGCCGGCTGCGTGGCCGGCGCCGCGGCCGCCGACGACGGGCTGGACCCGGCCTCGGCGTGGGCGCGCTACGCGCTGGCCGCCCCGGTCGCGTTCGTCCGGGAGCGAGGCAGCGAGGTCACGGCCGTGACCGCGAGCGTGTCGTTCGAGCAGTGGGCCAGCGGGGCGGTCCGGCTGGGCCGCCGCGCGCCGACCGCCGCCGACCTCGACGTCCACCTGACCACGCTGTTCCCGCCGGTGCGGCTGCGCGGCTACCTGGAGCTGCGCTACCTGGACATGGCTCCGCCGCGCTGGTGGCCGGCCATCGCCGCGGTGGCGGCCACGCTCATGGACGACCCGGTCGCGGCCGGCCAGGCCGCCGAGGCGACCGAGGCGACCGCCGCGCTGTGGACGGAGGCGGCCCGGGACGGCCTGGGCCATGCCGCGCTGGCCGAGTCGGCCCGGCGCTGCGTCGCGATCGCGGCCGGGCGGGCGCCGGCCGCCCTGGCGCCGGCCGTCGCCGACCTGGCCGACCTGGTCGAGTCCGGCCGATGTCCGGGCGACCTGCTGGCCGAGCGCATCGCCGAGGTCGGGCCGCTGGCCGCGTTCGAGGAGCTGGCCCATGCCTGACACTCCCCTGCGCGAGGACATCGTCCGGGACCTGGAGCTGGCCCGCGGCCGCACCCTCGAGCTGACCGACCTGGACGAGCCGACGCTGCTGGCCCAGCACAACCCGCTGATGAGCCCGCTCGTCTGGGACCTGGCCCACATCGGCCAGCAGGAGGAGCTGTGGCTGCTGCGCGGCGGCGACCTCACCCGGCCGGGTGTGCTCGCCCCCGACGTGGACTCGCTGTATGACGCGTTCAAGCACCGGCGGGCCGACCGCCCGGCACTGCCGCTGCTGCCCCCGGTGGAGGCCCGGGCGTTCAACCACGAGGTCCGCGGCCGCGTGCTGGACGTGCTGGACCGCACGCCCGACGAGCAGCTGTTCACCGCGGGCATGGTCGTGCAGCACGAGGAGCAGCACGACGAGACCATGTTCGCGACCCTGCAGCTGCGGCAGGGACCACCCGTCCTGCTCGAACGCCGGTGCTTGCCGCCGGGCCGCCCCGTAGCGGGCGAGCGCGTGCTCGTGCCGGGCGGCCCGTTCGTGCTGGGCGTCGACGCGGCCGACGAGCCGCTCTCGCTCGACAACGAGCGCCCCGCCCACAGCGTGAACGTCGCGCCGTTCTGGATCGGCCGGGTCCCGGTGACCAGCGGGCAGTGGCGGGAGTTCATCGCCGACCGGGGGTACCACCGGCCCGAGCTGTGGTCGGACCGCGGCTGGGCGCACCGGGTGCAGGCCGGCCTGGAGCGGCCCGAGTTCTGGACCGCCGACGGCACCCGGCGCCGGTTCGGGATCGAGGAGGACGTGCCGCCGGGCGAGCCGGTCCAGCACGTCTGCTACTACGAGGCCGAGGCGTTCGCGGCCTGGTCGCACGCCCGGCTGCCGACCGAGACCGAGTGGGAGAAGGCCTGCGCCTGGGATCCCGCGACGCAGGCCCGGCGGGCCTGGCCGTGGGGATCGGTCCCGCCCGGCCCGGAGGTGGCCAACCTCGGCGGCCTGGGCCTGCGCCCCGCGCCGGCCGGAGCGTACCCGGCGGGCGCGTCCGCGTACGGCGCCGAGCAGCTGATCGGCGACGTGTGGGAATGGACGTCGTCGGACTTCACGCCGTGGCCCGGCTTCACCCCGATGATCTACCGCGCGTACAGCGAGCCGTTCTTCGGCGGCGACTACAAGGTCCTGCGCGGCGGCTCGTGGGCCGTGGCCCCGGCCGCGATCCGGCCGTCGTTCCGCAACTGGGATCACCCCGTCCGGCGGCAGATCTTCACCGGCGTGCGGCTGGCCTGGGACGCCTGAGATGTGCCGGCACATGGCCTGGCTGGGCGCCCCGCGCTCGCTGGCCGAGCTCCTGCTGGAGCCCGAGCACGGCCTGCTCCGGCAGTCCTACGCGCCCCGGCGGCAGCAGCACGGGACGATCAACGCGGACGGCTGGGGCGCCGGGTTCTACGCCGCGGGCCGGGCCGAGCCCGCGCGCTGGCGGTCGAGCCGTCCGCTGTGGAGCGACGCGTCGTTCGCCTCGGTGGCCCCGGTGATCTCCTCGGGCTGCGTCCTGGCCGCGGTGCGCTCGGCCACGGCGGGCATGCCCGGCGACGAGACCGCCGCCGCGCCGTTCGCCTCCGGCCAGTGGCTCCTGTCACACAACGGCGTGGCCGACCGCGCCGTGCTCGGGCCGCACCCGGCGGCCGAGTCGATGTGCGACGCCGCCCAGCTGGCGGCGCACGTGTTCGAGTTCGGACCCGAGCGGGTCGGGAAGTACGTCGCTGACCTGGGCCGGCGGGACCCGGGTGCCCGGCTGAACCTGCTGCTCACCGACGGCCAGCGCATCCTGGCCACCCGGTGGAAGGACACGCTGAGCGTGCTGCGCACCGAGCGCGGCGTGGCGGTGGCCAGCGAGCCCTATGACGACGACCCGCGCTGGACCGATGTCCCTGATTTCCATCTCGTCGACGTCACCGCGGATGCGGTGACCATGACCAGCCTGGAGAACTGACTGTGTCTGCTGAAGCGGCGGATTTCGCCACCCAGTACCTCGAGACGCTGCGGGCCGACGTGGCGGCCGGGCTCACCGCGACGCCCAAGTCGCTGCCGCCCAAGTACTTCTACGACGCCCGCGGCAGCGCCCTGTTCGACGAGATCACCCAGCTGCCGGAGTACTACCCGACCCGGGCCGAGACCTCGATCCTGGCCCGGCGTGCGGGCGAGATCGCCGGGCTGGCCCGGTGCGCCTCGCTGGTCGAGCTGGGCAGCGGGACGTCGGCCAAGACCCGGCTGCTGCTGCGCGCCCTGCAGGAGGAAGGGACGCTGCGCGAGTTCGTGCCGTTCGACGTCGACCCGGCCGTGCTGGCCCAGGCCGCCGCGGCGCTGACGGCCGAGTACCCCGGCCTGGCCATCGCCCCGTTCACCGGAGACTTCGAGCGCGACCTGGCCGCCATCCCGCGCGCGGCGGGCGGGGCCGGGGCGGGCCGGCGCACGATCGCGTTCCTCGGCTCCACCATCGGCAACCTCGAGCCGGCCGCCCGCACCGCGTTCCTGGCCCACGTCGGGCAGGCGCTGCGGCCGGGCGATACCTTCCTGCTCGGCACCGACCTGGTGAAGGATCCCGTCCGGCTACAGCGGGCTTATGACGACACCGCGGGGGTGACGGCCGAGTTCAATCGAAATGTCCTTCGGGTGGTGAACCGCGAGCTGGGCGCGGACTTCGCCGTGGAGCTGTTCGACCATGTGGCGCTGTGGGATCCGCACCGCGAGTGGATCGAGATGCGGCTGCGGTCGGTGATGGAGCAGCAGGTCAAGGTGCGCGACCTGGGCCTGACCGTGACCTTCGCGGCCGGGGAGGACATGCGTACCGAGATCTCGGCCAAGTTCCGGCCCGCCGGGATCGCCGCGGAACTGGCCGCCGCGGGCCTGGAGACCGTGCGGTTCTGGACCGACGCCGACGGCGATTTCGGCCTGACGCTCGCGCAGCCGGCCTGATCCCGGCGCTCCGCCGATGTTTCATTCCCGCCAGCCGGGAATGGGCGAGGGCGGAGCGGCCGAGGAAAGGGAGGCAGCGTGGATCCGGATGCCCGGACAACGGCCGAGCCGCGGGCGGCGAAGGGCGGCCCGCGCGACCACGAGCTCGCCCGGCTGGTCCAGACGCTGCCGCGTGATGACCCGCGGCGGGAGGCCGCCTGCGAGCAGCTGGTCAGGCGGTACCAGGCCATGGTCCGCGCGTGCGCGCAGCGCTACCGGGACAGCCCGGAGCCGCTCGACGAGCTGATGCAGGTCGGCTACGTCGGGCTGCTGAAGGCCATCAACAACTTCGACACTGAGGTTGGCGAGAGCCTGCCCGCGTACGCCCAGCCCTGCGTGAGCGGCGAGATCAAGCGCTACTTCCGCGACAAGCGCTGGCTGGTCCGGGTCCGGCGGTCGGTCCAGGAGCTCCGGCTGGACATCAGGAAGGCCACCGGCGAGCTGACCCACCAGCTGTCCCGGCTGCCGCGGGACGCTGAGCTGGCCAGCTACCTGAACGTCAGCGAGGCCGAGGTCCGGGAGGCCCAGCAGGCCAGCCTGGCGTTCCAGGCGTCGTCGCTGGACGCGCCGCTGGCCGACGGGGCGGAGGACGCCAGCCTGAGCGACCTGCTCGGGGCCGACGATCCCGCGCTCGAGCGCACCGTCGACATGGAGTCGGTCAAGGCGCACTGGGGCGAGCTGCCCGGCCGGGAGCAGCGGATGCTGATGATGCGGTTCTACGGGAACATGACCCAGGCCCAGATCGGCGACCAGCTCGGCCTCTCGCAGATGCACGTGTCCCGGCTCCTCACCCGCGCGCTGGACTACCTGCGCGAGCGGATCGGCGAGCCCCGCGGCGCCGCGGCCGCGCGCGGCTGACGCGGGCCGCGGTATTGGCGCGGCGCCATTCGCGGCGGTTGAACTCCGCACACCGGGTAAATGGCCCGCACAGGCAGCAGGTCTAGGAGGGACCCCCATGAAAACCGCGACCGGACTGTTCTTGATAGCGCTGGGCGCCGTGCTCGCGTTCGCCGTCAATGGGCATCCGTGGTTCATCAACCTCCAGGTGGTCGGCTGGATCCTGATGGTCCTCGGCGCCATCGGCCTGGCCATGCCGCGGCGCGGTTACGGCTGGCTGCGGCGCCAGATGGTGGTCAAGCGCGGTCCGGACGGGCGGCCGGTGGCGTGGACGCGGGGCAGGACGGAAACGCCGCACCTGATGCTCAACCCGGCCGCCACGTCGCCCGAGGGCACGGCCGCCACCTTCGACCGCGCGGAGGCCACGGGCACGCCGGTGGTGCCGGTGGTCTCCGAGGAGCTCGTCCCCGAGGAGGAAGTCATCGAGGAGTACTTCCCCGAGTAGCCGGATCAGCCGTGCTGCGGCAGGGCGCCCGGGTCGGACAGCTCGTCGTCGTGCGCGGCCGCCGCGTCGCGGAGCTTGCCCAGGACGGCGGTGAGGCCGCCGGTCGGGGGGTCCTCGCCGCGGGCGGCGGGATCCCGGTCGCGGTCCGTGTGGTCGCGGGCGGCCTGCTCCGGCTCGCCGCCGGGCGGCCGTCCGCCTGGCGCTGAGCCCGGCTTGGCTGTGTCGGCCATATTGCACCTCCTCCAGCAGTCTGGCTCAACTGGTGCGGATCTACCCCGAGTATTCGGGCCAAACATCTCAGGGAGATCGACATGGGACGGATGGCGCGGCCGGCTCGTACCGGGCGCGCGGTCGGCTCGTGCCGCGCAATTTCCAGCCCGGGCCAGGAGTAAATCACCAGGTCCCGGGCAGTAAGGGTGCCTTGGTCGCGGGGCCGTGCCCCGCGCGGACCGGCGACGTTCAGCAGTGGAGGTGTCTATGCGGCAGCTGGCCTGGCAGCGTGACGACTGGCAGTCCCAGGCGGCCTGCCTGAACGCCGACCCCGATGTCTTCTTCCCGATCTCGGTCGCGGGCGCGTCCGCGAGCCAGATCCGCACGGCCAGGGCCATCTGCGCGGGCTGCCGGGTCCGGTCCGACTGCATCGACTTCGCGCTGGCGCACCCGGAACTCCAGGGCATCTGGGGCGGCACGACCGACGACGAGCGCAAGAAGCTGCGCCGGGCGCGCACGCGGGCCGGCAGCTCGGCCACGGCGGCGTAGGCGGGGGACGCTGAGGCTCGGCACGGCCGGGATGTGACGCATGACACAGCCTCCTGACCTGCGCTAGCTGGGCCTGCTCCGCCGTAGCGGCCGCCGATGAGCCGGGCCGGTTTATAGCGCCCACGGGCGGGCAGGGGCACCAACCGTGGTCACCTGATACCGACCAGAGTGAGGTGCTGACTGTGCTGACCCTTACCGACCGGGCCGCCGAGACGATCCGCGTCCTGATCTCGCAGCCCGGTATACCGGCCGATACCGGACTGCGCATGTCGCTGCAGGGAAGCGACGGGGGCTCGCTGACGCTGTCGCTGGAAGGCCCGCAGCCGGGCGACACGGTAATCGAGGACGCGGGCGCCAAGGTGTTCGTCCAGGAGGATGTCGCCGGCATGGTCGGCGACGGCGAGCTTGATGCCGAGCTCGACGAGCAGGGCCAGGCGTCGTTCACCCTCGGCAGCCAGGGTCCCGGTGCGAGCAGCAACGGGTCCCCGGGCAACGCCCAGAACAACTAGCGCGTCACTCCGGTGCGCCGCCGAGTGCGGCGCACCTGGCGACAGCGGGCGCGGGTCCAGTCGGACGCCGCGCCCGCTGCGCCTGTGCGTGATCAGACTGTGTCCGTCGCCTGCTTGATCAGGCGGTTGCTTGATCAGACGGTTGCTTCATCAGACGGTTGCTTCATCAGACGGTGCGCAGCAGCGTGCCCGACGGCGACCCGGGGCGGGCGCGGCGAAGCGCGGGGAGCAGCCCGGCCAGCCGGGCGAGCTGCTCGTGCTGCTGGGGCAGGCCCGCGGCCGCGATCCGGCAGACGAGGTGGCGGGCGCCGGCGTCACGGTACCGGCCCAGGTGGCGGGCCACGTCCTGCGGCGGTCCGGCCACCAGGGCCTGGATGGCCTGGAGCGCCTCCAGCGACAGCCCGTAGCTGGCGGCCGCGTAGTCGCTCATGGCCTGCCGGCCGCCGTCGGCGGCCTCAGTGATCAAGACGGACACGAACAGGGCAGGCGTGACCGCGCCGGCGGGCCGCCCGGCCGCGGCAGCGGAGCTCTGGACCCGGTCCA
The DNA here is from genome assembly GCA_036501025.1 of Streptosporangiaceae bacterium. Lineage (GTDB taxonomy): Bacteria > Actinomycetota > Actinomycetes > Streptosporangiales > Streptosporangiaceae > DASUBV01. Next base: position 2,873 of record DASYBB010000161.1, on the reverse strand, counting down.
GGCCGCTGCGGTAATCGGCCGGGTCGGGCGGGTAGGGCAGCCAGCCGTCGTACAAGCGTCCCGTGCGGTCCAGTGCCGCGGGCGCGCCGCCGCCGAGCCACACCGGCGGCCCGCCGCCGGGACAGGCGAGCACCCCCGGCGGGATCTGGTCCAGGCTGAGCACCTGGCCGCGGAAGGATCCGGGATTCTGCCCGGACCACAGTTCCCGCCACAGGGCCACGGTGTCGTCCAGCCGCGCGAACCGGCGCGCCCAGGGCACCCCGGACAGCTCGTAGAGCGGCTGCCCGAACCGGCCGGGGAAGCCCGCGCCGACGGTGACCACGAGGCGGCCGCCGGACAGCAGCTGAATCGAGGCCAGGGCCTGGGCGGCCTGAACCGGCTGGCGCAGGACCGGCAGCAGCGCCGCCGTGCCCAGCAGCACGCGATCGGTGGCCGGCGCCAGCGCGGCCAGCATCGTGAGGGCCTCGACCCGCGCGCTCAGCAGCGTGTCGTTGACCCAGAGCGAGTCGAAGCCGAGATCCTGGGCCGCGGCCGCGAAGTCCATCAGCGCCGCGGGACCCGCCCCGCCCAGCTGAGCCGTTCCGGTGGGCACCAGCACGCCCACGTGTACGTCATTGCCCTCTGCGGCGTTGCCCTCTGCGGCCTTGCCCTCTGCGGCGTTGCCTGTTACGTCGTCGTCCATGACGGCAACGTAGGGACGGCCGCCGGGCGCGGCAATTTCCTGCAGGTAATGACGGCTGGCGGGCGAAGCGCCCCCGGGACGTGTCGGCGGGCGCTGGTTCAATGGGGATCGTGGACTTCTCCGGGGCACTGCGCGAGAGCCGGACGCGGCGGCGGCTGAGCCAGCTGGACCTGGCCCTGCGGGCGGGCACCACGCAGCGCCACGTGAGCTTCCTGGAGAGCGGCCGCTCCGATCCGGGCCGGACGATGGTCATCCGGCTGGCCGAGTCCCTCGAGCTGCCGCTCCGGGAGCGCAACGGCCTGCTGGCGGCGGCCGGCTATGCCCCGGCCTACCCGCGGACCCCGCTGACCGACAGGGCACTGGCCCCGGTCACGGCGGCGCTGGAGCACATCCTGGCCGCCCATGAGCCCTACCCGGCGATCATCGTCGACCGCTACGGCGGCCTGGTGGCGGGCAATGCCGGGTACTCGGTGCTGACCGACGGCGCGGCGGCCGGCCTCTGCGGGCCGGGGACGAACGTCTACCGGCTGGCGCTGCACCCCGCCGGGATGGCGCTGCGGATCGCGAATTTCGCCGAGTGGGCCCGCCACGTCATCGAGGCACTGCACGCCGAGCTCATCCGCAACCCCGACGGTCAGCTCGCCGACCTGTACGCCGAGCTGGCGCAGTACGTGCCGGACGAGCCGCCCGGGTCGGACCACCTCGGCTTCGCCGTTCCCCTGCAGCTGCGCACCGGCGGCGGAGATGTCCGGCTCATCACCACGATCACCTCGTTCGCGACCGCCACCGACGTGACCCTCAGCGAGCTGAAGCTGGAGGCCTTCCTGCCCGCCGACCCGGGCACCGCCGCAATCCTGCGCCAGCGGGCCGGGGAACACGGCGCAGGCGCGATATCAGTATTCAGTTCGACTTGAGGGTCGGCTTCTGGCATAATCGGAGATGAGTTCGAGAGAGACCGGCGCTCCCGGGTCTGACGATGCGATGACCTTGACGATGATGCGCTCCGCGAGGAGCACCTTTTCCCGGTGAGCGGCCCCTCCGCAGGCCCGGCTTGCGTGCGCCCGTACGAGTGTGCCGCAGGTGTCCTGAGTCTCGTGCTGCCCGGCTCGCGGCCGCGGCGGCGTTGGAGGTGGCTTTCCCGTGTGCGGTCCCGGCCAGCAGCCCGGCGCTCCGGCCAGTGTGCCGTCGGGCGCGGCGGAGGCGCTGGCGGGGCTGGAGGCCAGCCTGGGGTACCTGGCGGGCGCGGAGGTGGCGGGGTGGCCCGTGGATGCCCTGGCGGGGTGCCTGCGGGCGTTAGGGCGGGCGGAGTCGGCGCAGCTCGCCGCCCAGTCGCGGGTGATGGCGGCGTTCAATGCGCAGGGCGGGTTCGAGGTTGACGGGCAGGCCACGGTGCGGAGCTGGCTGCGGTGGCAGCTGCAGGTGACCAGTGCCGGGGCGGGTGCCGCGGCGGGCTGGATGCGGCGGCTGGCGGTTCACCCGCGGGTGCTGGCGGCGCTGGCCGCGGGGCAGGTCACGGCTTCGTTCGCGCGGCTGATCTGCGATGCATCGCAGGTGCTGGTGCCGGAGCTGCGGGATGAGGCGGACGAGATCTTGCTGGCGGCCGCGGCCGGCGGGGCGACGCAGGCGGATCTGGTGATGCTGGCGCAGGAGATGCGGGAGCGGTCCGCGCCGCCGGGCACCGGCGGGCCTGGCGCTGGTGGCGATGAGGACGGGTTCGGGGACCGGCGGGTGCAGCTGGACGTGCACTTCCGGGGCCGGGGGCGGCTGGACGGGGACCTGACCCCGGAGTGCACCGCCGCGGTCAGCGCGCTGCTGGCCGCGCTGGGGAAGAAGGCCGGCCCGGAGGACGCCCGGACTGAGCAGCAGCGCGCCCATGACGCGCTGGAGGAGGCGGCCCGGCGGCTGATCGGCGGGGGGCTGCCGGATACGGCGGGGCAGCCCACGCAGGTGCAGCTGCACGTGACGCTGGACCAGCTCCGCGACCTGCCCGGCGCCGCGGCGGCCGAGCGGTCCTGGGCCGCCGCCCGGGCGGCGGCGGACGAGACACCGGGGTGGGTGTACGGCCGGGCGGCGGCGGAGGCGTATGCGTGTGATGCGCAGCTGGTCCCGGTGGTGACCGGGCACCTGGACCCCGCCGCCCTCGACGCGGCCGCCGGCCGGCACCTGGCCGGGTTCCGCCGGCCGGACTGCG
>DASYBB010000160.1:0-13145 GCA_036501025.1 Streptosporangiaceae bacterium | reverse complement strand
AATCCGAACCCTTAATGGGCTGACTCGCCCGGTTACGGCCAGCGCCATGCGCGGCGGGCGGTGTTACAAGCCTCAGCTGCCGGGCAGGGGTGGTCTATGCCAGTACTGAGAGCATTCGCGCGGCCCCTGCTCGCGTCCATCTTCGCCGTCCAGGGGGGATCGTCCCTGCTGCACCCGGACCGGGTCGCCGCCCGGGCCGAGTCGGTGGTGCGGCCACTCGCCGAGCACGTGCCCGCCATTCCGGCCGAGACCGAGCAGGCCGTCCGCATCAACGGCGCCGTGCAGCTGGCCGGCGCCACGCTGCTGTCGCTCGGCCGGATGCCGCGGCTGTCGGCCCTGGCCATCGCCGGGACCCTGGTCCCGACGACGCTGGCCGGGCACCGGTTCTGGGAAGAGGACGATCCGCAGCGGCGGGCGCAGCAGCGCATCCACTTCCTGAAGAACCTGGCCATTCTCGGCGGCCTGCTCCTGGCCGTGGGGGACACGGCGGGCGCGCCGTCGCTGGCCTGGCGCGGCCGCCACGCGGCCGCCGAGGCCCGCCGGGACGTCACGCGGACCCGGCGGACGGCGCGGGTCGCGGCCCGGGCCGGCGTCCGGGCCGGCCGGCTGAGCGCCCGCCGCCCGGGTCACTGACGCGCTGGCACGCGGGCCGCTGACGCGCTGGCACGCGGGCCGCTGACGCGCTAACGGACGCTGACGGCGACCAGGCAGGCGTCGTCGCTGGTGTCGGAGCGGGCCTGGCTGAGCAGCCGGTCGGCGAAGCCGTGGATGTCGGGCGACGCGGCCGCCTCGCTCAGGCGCAGCAGCCCCTCGAGGGAATCGTCGATGGGCTCGTCGTGCCGCTCGATCAGCCCGTCGGTGAACAGCACGAGCGCGTCGCCGGGGCGGAGCGGGAGCGTCTCCTCGGTGAAGCGGGCCTCCGGGTCGGCCCCGAGCAGGACGCCCTCGGGGAGCGGGAGGGTCTGCGCGGCCCCGTCCCGGACCAGCACCGGGGGCAGGTGGCCGGCCCGGGCCCAGCGCAGCGACCGGGTCTGCGGGTCGAACAGGCCGCACACGGCCGTGCCGATGATGCCGTCGGTGAGGTGGAACGCGATCTTGTTCAGCCAGTCGAGCAGGTCGGCCGGGCCGGCCCCGGTGATGGCCAGGCCGCGCAGGCAGTTGCGCAGGGCCACCATGCCGGTGACGGCGTCGATGCCGTGCCCGGCGATGTCCCCGACGGCGAGGAAGATCTGCCCGTCCGGCAGCGGGACGGTGTCGTACCAGTCGCCGCTGACCAGGCTGCCCGGCCCGGCCGGGCGGTACCGGGCGGCCACGTCCAGGCCGGGGGTCGGCACCGGGACGGCGGTCCGCGGCGTGATGGCCCGCTGCAGCCGCAGCGCCAGCCGGTGCTCCTCCTCGGCCCGTTCCTCGGTGTCGGCCAGCCGGTCCCGGGTCGCGGCGAAGGCGACCTGGGTGTGATAGTCGGCGGACACGTCCTGGTAGGCGCCGCGCACCGCGATCAGGGTGCCGGCCCGGTCGGTGACCGGCTCGGCGAAGGCGCGCATCTGCCGGATGCTGAGGTCATCGGTACGGATGACCCGGAACGCGGCAGCGGCCTGCCGGTTCTCCTTCAGCAGGGCGTCCCGGAAGCCCGCCGCGACCGCGACGTCGTCGGCCGGGACGTGGGCATCGAGCTCCGCGATCGGCACCGGCGCGCCGGGAGCTTGCCCGAACAGCGCGAACGTCGCGTCGGTCCACAGGACCTCGCCGGTGAGCAGGTTCTCCTCCCAGCCGCCGATCCGGCCGAGCCGCTGGGCCTGCTGGAGCAGGGCGGTGAGGCGCTCCACCTCGTCGGCGTGCCGCCACGCGATGACGACCCCGGCGTAGAGCGGCGTGACCCGCACCTCCAGCACGGGCGCGGCGATGCCGTCGCCGAGGGGCGTGCCGATCACGGCGCCGGAGATGGCCTGCGGCTCGCCCGTGGCCATGACCTCGGCGGCGATGTCGAGCAGGCCGCCGGGCAGCGCCGCCGCCGGGTAGACCTCCAGCAGCGGCCGCCCGGCCAGGTCCGTCCGGGGACGGCCCGCCGGGTCGCTGAACTCGTCGCTGAGGTAGCGGATCTGCAGGTCGGCCACCGCTCCGCCGTCGTCGCGGACGGCGTCGGCGAACAGCGCGGAGCCGGGCAGGCTGTCCAGGAGCGCGAAGGCCCACGACGCCCGCCGATCGGCCGCCCCCCCGCCGCGCCCGGCCCCGGCGCCCAGCGCCCGGGCCGCCACATCGGCGAGCGAGTCGAGCAGCCGGCGCAGCGCGTCGGAGAACTCCGCGACGGGCTCCGGCCAGCAGATCTCGAGGGCGCCGAGGACGCCCGCCGCGCCCGGCATCGGGAGCACCGCCCGCGCGCCCTCCGGCCACCCGCCGATCGCGGGCGCGGCCTCGCCGGCCGGGCGGCCGGCCGGCCACCAGGTTTCCAGCCCGCGGTGCGCGGCCCGCTGGGCGGCGGTCTCCATATCAGGGTGAATCCGGCGCCACCGGCTGGCCTCCCGCGGGCCGAAGCCGGCCTCCCCGGCCAGCTCGAGGCCGCCGTCGGGCTCGGCCACCCACAGCGCCACCGCGGCCGCGCCGACCGAGACCAGGGCCTCCTCCAGCAGGGCGGCGGCGACCTCGTCGCCGTCCTGGGCGAACTCCGCCGCGGCCGCGGCCAGGGCCGTGCCGGCGGCCTGCTCGTCCCCGGCGTTCTCGTCCGGCTCGCCTGACGCGGCCGGGGCAGACAGGCGGAGGCCCGGCGTGGCCTGGCCCGGTGCACTCTGGCCCGGTGCACCCTGGCCCGGTGCACCCCGACCCGGCCCGGCCTGGCCCGCCGCGGGCCGGCCCGGCTGGGGCTGGCCCGCGATCTGGGCCGCGAGGTCGGCCACGCTGGTGTTCGAGTCCCGGGACAGGCGAATAAGCTGGTCCCGGGCCTGAGCCGGGGAAAAGCCCAGCTGAGCCATGAGGACGCCCCGGGCCAGGTCGATGACTGAGCGGGACGCGGCTTCGGCCTGCATCCGGTCGAGGTCGTGCCGCTGCCGCGCTACCAGCGCGCTCAGCCGGCGGAACTCGCCGCCGCCGGGTGCCGTCACGATAGGTGGACCCCTCCCTGGGTCGGCTCGGGGGCCGGACATCCACGTTACCCGCCGCGGGCGGTGCTCAACCGTTATTTTTGCCTCATCGGCGCAGCCTGGCAGTATCGATCCGAGGAACCGGATGCCAAGGGACCGGAAGGCATGGAGGAATCCGTCATGGAGAAGGCCGCGCTGAGCAGCCAGCCCGCTGACCCACGGCTGCAGCTGCTGCTGGAGGGCCTGACCGCGGTGCGCGGCGGTGATTTCAGTACCCGCCTGCCGCACACGGGCGATCCGCTGATGGACGAGATCGCCTCCGTCTTCAACGGCATGACCGACCAGATCGGCCTGTTCACCTCGGAAGTCACCCGGGTCGCCCGCGAGGTCGGCACCGACGGCAAGCTCGGCGGCCAGGCCCAGGTCCCCGGCGTGGCCGGCACCTGGAAGGACCTCACCGACTCGGTGAACGCCATGGCCGGGAACCTGACCGGCCAGGTCCGGGACATCGCCCAGATTGCGACCGCCGTGGCCCGGGGTGACCTGACCCGGAAGATCACCGTGGACGTCAAGGGCGAGATGCAGGAGCTGAAGGGCACCCTCAACACGATGGTCGACCAGCTGTCGGCCTTCGCCGACGAGGTCACCCGGGTCGCCCGCGAGGTCGGCACCGAGGGGCGCCTCGGCGGCCAGGCCCAGGTGCCGGGGGTGGGCGGGACCTGGCGCGACCTGACGGACTCGGTGAACTTCATGGCCGGGAACCTGACCAGCCAGGTCCGGAACATCGACCTGGTGGTCACCGCCGTCGCCCAGGGTGACCTGTCGAAGAAGATCGACGTCGACGCGCGCGGGGAGATCCTGGAGCTCAAGACGACCATCAACACGATGGTCGACCAGCTGTCGTCGTTCGCGGCCGAGGTCACCCGGGTCGCCCGCGAGGTCGGCAGCAAGGGCCGGCTGGGCGGCCAGGCCGAGGTCGAGGGGGTCTCGGGCACCTGGAAGCGGCTGACCGAGAACGTCAACGAGCTGGCCGGCAACCTCACCCGCCAGGTGCGGGCCATCTCCCAGGTCACCAGCGCCGTGGCCACCGGGGACCTGACCCGGTCCATCACCGTCGAGGCCGAGGGCGAGGTGGCCGAGCTCAAGGACAACATCAACGCGATGGTCCAGTCCCTGCGCGAGTCGACCAAGGCCAACGAGGAGCAGTACTGGCTCAAGACCAACCTGGCCCGGATCGCGGGCCTGCTGCAGGGGCACCGGGACCTGACCGCGGTCGCCGATGTGATCATGGATGAGCTCATCCCGCTGGTCGGCGCGCAGCACGGGACGTTCTTCATCGCCGACGACAGCAGCGGCAGCACCGTGCTGCGGCTCATCGCCGGCTACGGCCTGCGGGCCGACCTCAACGCGCCGAGCCAGTTCCGGCTGGGCCAGTCCCTGATCGGCCAGGTGGCCAAGACCCGGGTGCCGATCGTCGTCACCGACGCGCCGCCCGACTACGTCCGGATTTCCTCCGGCCTGGGCCAGGCCGCCCCGGTCAGCCTCATCGTGCTGCCAGTCGTGTTCGAGGGCCGGGTCCTCGGCGTGATGGAGGCGGGCTCGTTCAGCCGGTTCACCCAGGTGCACCAGGACTTCCTGGAGCAGCTGATGGAGGCCATCGGGACCAGCGTCAACACGATCATCGTGAACTCCCGGACCGATGACCTGCTGCAGGAATCGCAGCGGCTGGCCGGGGAGCTGCAGGCCCGCACCGGCGAGCTGCAGGTCCGGCAGGAGGAGCTGCAGCTCTCGAACGCGGAGCTGGAGGACAAGGCGGCCCAGCTGGCCGTCCAGAAGCGCGACATCGAGATCAAGAACACCGAGATCGAGCAGGCCCGGCAGGAGATCGAGGAGCGGGCCCGGCAGCTGGACCAGGCGTCCCGTTACAAGTCCCAGTTCCTCGCCAATGTGTCGCACGAGCTGCGCACCCCGCTCAACAGCCTGCTGATCCTGGCCCGGCTGCTGGCCCAGAACCCGGCCGAGAACCTCACGCCCAAGCAGGTCGAGTACGCGAACGTCATCCACTCATCCGGCTCGGACCTGCTGCTGCTGATCAACGACATCCTGGATCTGTCCAAGGTGGAGGCGGGCAAGCTCGAGATCCACCCGGAGCTGTTCGCGCTGCCGACCCTGGTCGAGGACCTGCGCACCGTGTTCGAGCCGCTGGCGGCGGACAAGCGGCTGCGCTTCGCGGTCGTCACGGCCGGCGACGTCCCGGCCGAGCTCGTCACCGACCGGCAGCGGCTCCGCCAGGTCCTGCACAACCTGCTGTCGAACGCGCTGAAGTTCACCCAGAACGGCGAGGTCGTGCTGCACATCGAGGTGGCCCGGCCGACCGGCGAGGGCGCCGCGATCGCCTTCTCGGTCACCGACACCGGCATCGGCATCTCCGACGACAGCCTGAAGACGATCTTCGAGGCCTTCCAGCAGGGCGACGGGACCACGAGCCGCCGCTACGGCGGCACCGGCCTCGGGCTGGCCATCAGCCGGGAGGTCGCGGCCCAGCTCGGCGCCCGGATCACCGCGCACAGCCAGCCGGGCACCGGCAGCACCTTCACCCTCTACCTGCCGGTCAGCTACCGTGCGCCCGCGTCGCCGAGCGGCGAGCTGCTTGGCGCCGCCGCGCCCGCCGTGCCCGCCGTGCCCGCCGTGCCCGTCGACACTGCGGCGCCCGTCGACACTGCGGCTAACGGCGCGGCTCCCAACGGCGCGCTGCCGGCCGCCCCGCTGTCCGCCCAGCTGCCCGCCAGCGTTGGCCCGCACGAGCGGCTGCGCGGCCGGAAGGTGCTGATCGTCGACGACGACCTGCGGAACGCCTTCGCCATCACCAGCATCCTGGAGCTGTACGGGCTCACCGTCATCCACGCGTCGAGCGGGCACCAGGGCATCGAGGTGCTGCGCTCGGCCCGCGACATCGACCTGGTTCTGATGGACGTGATGATGCCGGAGATGGACGGCTACACCACGACGGCCGCCATCCGGGAGATGCCGCCGCTGGCCGACCTGCCCATCATCGCGGTGACGGCCCGGGCCATGCAGGGCGACCGGGGCAAGAGCCTCGCCGCCGGGGCCAGCGACTACGTGACCAAGCCCGTCGACACCGAGGAACTGCTGGCCACCATGGAGCGCTGGCTGAGCACCCCGCCGCCGGTTCGCTCCTGACCGCCGCCGCACCGCCACGGCGCCGCGCGCCGCCACTACTATGGCCGGGTGAGTGAACTCGAAACGACGGCGTTCCGCTCGGCCCTGGAGGTCATCGGGGCCGTGGAGCCGCGGGTGGCCGACGCCATCCGGGCCGAGCTGGCTGACCAGCGCGCATCCCTCAAGCTCATTGCCAGCGAGAACTACGCCTCGCCGGCGGTGCTGCTGGCCATGGGCAACTGGTTCAGCGACAAGTACGCCGAGGGCACGATCGGCCGCCGGTTCTACGCGGGCTGCCAGAACGTCGACACGGTCGAGGCGCTCGCCGCCGAGCACGCGCAGAAGCTGTTCGGCGCGCCGCACGCCTACGTCCAGCCGCACTCGGGCATCGACGCCAACCTGGTCGCGTTCTGGGCGGTGCTCACGCAGCGGGTCGAGCACCCCGCGCTGGAGCTGCTGGACCGCCGGACCGTCAACGACCTCGACGAGGAGCAGTGGGCGCAGCTGCGGGCCGACCTGGGCAACCAGCGGATGCTCGGGATGTCGCTGGATGCCGGCGGCCACCTCACCCACGGGTTCCGGCACAACATCTCCGGCAAGATGTTCGACCAGCGCAGCTACGGCACCAACCCGCAGACCGGCCTCATCGACTATGACGCGCTGCGCGAGCAGGCCCGCGAGTTCCGCCCGCTGATCATCATCGGCGGCTACTCGGCGTACCCGCGGCTGGTGAACTTCGCCATCATGCGCGAGATCGCTGACGAGGTCGGAGCCACGCTCATGGTGGACATGGCCCACTTCGCCGGCCTGGTCGCGGGCAAGGTCCTGACCGGCGACTTCGACCCGGTCCCGTTCGCCCAGGTGACCACCACCACCACGCACAAGTCGCTGCGCGGGCCGCGCGGCGGCATGGTGCTGTGCGACGCCGACCTGGCCGAGTTCGTGGACAAGGGCTGCCCGGCCGTGCTCGGCGGCCCGCTGTCGCACATCATCGGGGCCAAGGCCGTGGCGCTGGCCGAGGCCGCGACGCCGGAGTTCCGCGACTACGCGGGCCGCATCGTGGAGAACGCCAAGGCGCTGGCCGACGGGCTGCTCCGCCGCGGGGCCCGGCTCGTCACCGGCGGCACGGACAACCACCTCGTGCTCCTCGACGTCTCGGCGTACGGGCTGACCGGCCGGCAGGCCGAGTCGGCGCTGCTCCAGTCCGAGATCGTCACCAACCGGAACTCCATCCCGCGCGACCCCAACGGCGCCTGGTACACCTCGGGCATCCGGATCGGGACGCCGGCGCTGACCACCCGCGGCCTCGGCCCGGCCGAGATGGACGTGATCGCGGACCTGATGGTGACCGTCCTCACCGAGACCTCGCCCGGCACCACGTCCAAGGGCGTCCCGTCCAAGGTCAGCTACGAGCTGCCGGACAAGGTCGCCGAGCGGGTCGCCAGCCAGGCCACCGAGCTGGTGTCCGGCTTCCCCCTGTACCCCGGCGTGGACCTCACCTAGCGCGAGCCAGCCGCACCGAGCGGGCCCGGCGCGGCAGCGCCCCGGCCCGCGGTCCGGGCACCGCTGCAGCCCGCCCGCCGCGCTCCGGGTCCCGGCGTGCCATCCCGCCCGGGCCGTCGTCCCTCCGCCCCGGCCGCGGCGCCGCTCGTCCCGGAGCCCGCGGGTCCTGCTATCCCGCCTGGGCCGTTATCCCGCCGTGCCGCGGCGCCGCTCGCCCCGAGCCGGGCATCATGCGCCCCGGCAGCCACACCCGTGGGCCTGGCCGTGGCCCGGCCGGGGATCCTTCATGATCACGGGAGGATCACTCACCCCATGGTGTGGCCAATCTTCCCACGATCTTGTAAACCCGTGCGGATCCTGTGCGCGCGGCGGTCCCGCCCGCGCCCGCTGAGTGTCCCCGGGGCGCCTGCGACCCCTGGGATATTCGGGACATCTGAGGCCAGCTTGACGCCTCCATCCGTATTGGTTATCGTTTTCATTTGTAATAAGGACGGCAACCGCGGCCGGCCCCACCGGCCGCCTGAGTAACGCCTGGAGATCTCATGTCCCCCCGCCCACCGGCCCGGCGCCGGACGGCGGCCCTGGCCGCCGTCGCCGCGGCCGCCGGCCTGCTGGCCGCCGCCTGCTCCGCGAGCTCCGCGACCAGCACCGCCACGGCCACCACCGGGACCGTCGTGGCCGTCGGCGCCGAGAACGAGTACGCCAGCGTGATCTCCCAGATCGGCGGGCGCTACGTCCGCGTCACCGCCGTGGAGAGCAACCCCAACACCGACCCGCACAGCTTCGAGGCCAGCGCCAGCGTCAGCCAGACCGTCGGCGCGGCCGAGCTGGTCGTCCAGAACGGCCTCGGCTACGACTCGTTCATGAACACCATCGAGAAGAGCTCGCCCAGCTCGGTCCGGAAGGTCATCGACGTCCAGCACCTCCTGGGCCGGCCGGATTCCACCCCGAACCCGCACCTGTGGTACTCGCCCGCCACCATGCCGGCCGTCGCGTCGGCCGTGGCCCGGGACCTGTCCCGGCTCCGGCCCGCGCACCGGGCCTACTTCCAGGCCCGGCTGCGGGCGTTCAACGCCTCGCTGGCCCCCTGGAAGGCGGCGGTCGCCCAGTTCAAGGCCGCCTACGGCGGGACGCCGGTGGCCACCACCGAGCCCGTCGGCGACTACCTGCTGCAGGCCCTCGGCACCCGGAACCTGACCCCGTTCGGCCTGCAGGCCGACATCATGAACGGGGTCGACCTGTCGCCGCAGTACGTGTCCCTGCAGGACAGCCTGTTCGCCCAGCACAAGGTCCGCGTCTTCGTCTACAACCAGCAGGTCGTCGACTCCGTGACGCAGGCCTTCCTGGCCAAGGCGAAGCAGGCGGGCATCCCGGTGGTCGGGGTTTACGAGACGATGCCGTCCGGATTTAACTACCAGTCCTGGATGCTGGCCGAGGTCCACGCGCTGCAGCGGGCCGTCGCGGCCAAGGTCTCGACGGAGAAGCTGTGAGCGGCAAGGCGCTGGCCCCGCCGACCGCGACCGCCGCCGGGCAGACCGGGGCCGGGCAGACCGCGGCCGGGCCCGCCGCGGCCGGGGCCGACGTGCTCGACGTCGACGGCGTGTCCGTCCGGATCGGCGGCCGGGACATCCTGCGCGACGTGCGGTTCACCATCGGCCCCGGCCAGTTCACCGGGCTGATCGGCTCCAACGGGGCCGGGAAGACGACCCTGCTGCGGGTCATCCTCGGGCTCCAGGCGCCGACCTCGGGCACGGTCAGCGTCTGCGGCGAGCGCCACGCCGCCCGCAAGGGGCTGATCGGCTACGTGCCGCAGAAGATCCAGCTGGATCCGGATATGCCGGTGCGCGCCCGGGACCTGGTCGGGCTGGGCCTGGACGGGCACCGGCTCGGCTTCGCGCTGCCCTCCCGCGGCCGCCGCCAGCAGGTCGACGAGATGCTCGCCGCGACCGGCGCTGCCGCCTTCGCCGACGAGCGGGTCGGCCACCTGTCCGGCGGCGAGCAGCAGCGGGTCATGATCGCGCACGCGCTGGTCAGCAGCCCGCGCCTGCTGCTGCTGGACGAGCCCCTGGCCAACCTGGACATCAGCAGTGCGCAGGAGATCATCGCCCTGCTAGCCCGGATCTCGGCGGAACGTGGCGTTTCCGTGCTCATCTCCGCCCACGAGATGAACCCGCTCCTGCCGGTCATGGACACCGTGGTCTACCTGGCCGGCGGCCGCGCCGCCAGCGGGACGACCGGCGAGGTGGTCCGCTCGGAGGTGCTCAGCGCGCTGTACGGGCACCACGTCGACGTGATCCGCGTGCACGGCCGGGTCCTCGTCGTGGCCGGCACCGGCGACGCGCTGGATATCCCCGGCCTGCTGCCGTGCGATCCGGAGCCGCCCCAGTGAGGGGGTCCAGTGAGGGGGGTCCAGTGAGGGCAATCCAGTGAGGGCGGTCCGGTGACCGCCATCCTGCACGCCGTCTTCGCGCCGGGGTTCTTCGCCAGCGCGCCGGTGCGCCTGGCCCTGCTGACCGGCGGCGTGGCCGCCCTGGTGTCCGGGGTGGTCGGCACCTTCGCCGTGCTGCGCGGCCAGTCCTACGCCGGGCACGCCCTGGCCGACATCAGCGTGACCGGCGGATCCGGTTCCTACCTGGTCGGCGTCAGCCCGCTGCTCGGGTTCGCCGGGGTCGGCGTCCTGGCCGCCGCCGTGATGGACATGATCGGGATTCGCCGCCCGCGCGGCCGGGACCTGGCCACCGGGATCGTCCGCGGGGCCGGGCTGGGCCTGGCGGCGCTGTTCCTGTTCTGGGACACCACCCACACCTCCACCACCGGGGTCGCGGTCAGCGTCCTGTTCGGGTCCATGTTCACCCTCAGCCCGTCCGTCGTCCCGCTGGTCATCGCGTGCGCGGCCGCCGCCCTCGCCATCGTGGCCGTGCTGCAGCGGCCGCTGCTGCTGAGCTCGGCCAGCCCCGACCTGGCCGCCGCCCGCGGCATCCCGGTCCGGGCCGTCGGGCTGACCTGCCTGGTGGCGATCGCGCTGGCCGTGTCGCTGGCCGCGCTGACCATCGGGACCATCCTGTCCACCGCCCTGCTGGTCGGGCCAGCCGCGGCCGCGATGCGGCTTACCCATAGGCCCGGCCGCGCGACCGTGCTGGCGGCCCTCATCGGCGTGGCGGTGACCTGGCTGGGGATCGTGCTGGCCTACGACAGCTTCACCTGGCCGCCCCGCCACGACGGCTGGCCGGTGAGCTTCTTCGTCGTCGCGCTGACACTGGCCGCCTACGTCCTGGCTCAACTGGCCGGCCGCCGCTCCGCCGGCCGCCGCCCCGCCGGGCGTCGCTCCGCTGGGCGCGCTGCGGCCGGAGGGCACCCGGCGGCGGGGGAGCGCCCGGCGGCCAGCGGGAGCGCCTCCGCCGGGAGCGCGGCGGCGGTTTCGCCGAGGGGGGCGGCCCGGCCTGCTGAGCTGGGCCTTGGGCGGGCGGCCGAGTTTCGGATGGAAGGGTAGCCGCCCATGTTCGCGCCCTTCATGATGAACGCCTGGATCGTGGGCACGATGGTCGCCGTGGTGGCCGGCGTGGTCGGCTTCTTCGTCGTCATGCGCGGGTCGGCGTTCGCGGCCGACGCGGTGCCCCAGGGCGCGTTCGCGGGCGCGGCCGGGGCCAGCCTGATCGGCGTCAGCACGCTGGTCGGGCTGAGCGTCTTCGCGCTGGCCGGGGCGCTCGGGATCGGCCTGCTCGGCCGCCGGGGGCGCCACGATGTGGCCACCGCGCTGACCCTGGTGACGATGCTCGGCCTCGGGGCGCTGTTCCTGAGCTTCACGACCCAGTACTCGGCTGAGATCTTCGAGCTGCTGTTCGGGGAGATCCTCGGCATCAGCTCGAGCGAGATCCTGCCGGTCGCCCTCCTGGGCCTGCTGTGCGTGGCCGCCATCGCGGTGTGCTACCGGCCGCTGCTGCTGTCCTCGCTGGCCCCGGAGTCCGGCGAGGCCCGCGGGGTGCGGGCGGCCCGGGTGGAGCTGCTGTTCCTGGTCATCCTGGCCATCGCCACCAGCATGACCCTGCCGGTGGTCGGCGCCCTGCTGATCTTCAGCCTGATGATCGGCCCGCCTGCGGCGGCCCGGTCCCTGACCGCCCGGCCGGGCCGGGCGATGGCGCTGTCGGTCGTCATCGCCGCGGTGCTGACCTGGGCCGCCATCGCGGCGTCTTACGTGACGGACTGGCCGGTCGGGTTCTTCGTCGGCACCGGCGGCGCCGTCTGCTACGCGGGCGGCCGCCTCTGGGCCGCCCGGTCGGCGGCCCGCCGCGCGGGGATTTCCCCCATCGAGGAGGTGGCCACGGCCGGCGCCGCGTGACGCCGCCGGAGCTGCGCGACGGCCAGGGTGGCGCCGAGCGCGCCGGCGGCGAGCGCGGTCACGTGCCCGACCGCCGCGACGTCGAGCTGGCCCAGCCCGGCGAAGATATCCCCGGCGAACGCCAGCACGGCGAGGTCGAGCACCGCCGCGGCCCGGGCCGGCCAGCTGCCGTACAGGACCGCCGCGGCGATGGCGGCCACCACGACGTAGGACGGGCCGACGTCGATGATGAACCGCGACGACTGGGGCAGCGCGCCGTGCGCCACCCGGTAGTCGAGGATTCCCTCGCTGACCAGGGTCCCGATCACGTGGCCGACCGCGCATACCGCGGCCGTCCGGACGTTGCCGAGTGTCCGGTTGGCGCCGAACAGGGCCAGCGCGATCAGCACGGGCCAGGCGCGGGCTGAGCCCTGGGGGAAAAATGCCGATACGATCATGCAACCCACCGGGTCGTGCTGCAGGTTATGCACGTTGGTGCTGGCCCACCGCAGCAGCGCCGCCCGGTCGCGGCCGGGCAGCAGTGTGTAGGTGACCTCGGCGGCGATCACGGCGGCCAGGTAGCTCCATGCGACCGCGTACTGGACCGCGATCCCGCGGACGGTGGGACGGCGCATCACCCCAGGCTAGGGGCGCCTACTGGGAGTTACCCGGGAAGTGGCGGCATTTCCGGGGCGGCGGTACAACCCGCGGCGGGCTGGCGGCGTCTGATGAGCAGGAGCACTTCGGTGCGGGACGTGAGGATGCGGGACAGGGCAGCGCTGGGCAGGTCGGTGCAGGGCCGGGCAGCGCTTGGTAGTGCGGGGCAGGGCAGTGCGGGATAGGTCGGTGCGGGACAAGGCGGTTCGGGACAAGGCGGTTCGGGACAAGGCGGTGGAGGCCGAGGTGCGCGGGGACCGGGCGGGCCGGCTGTGGCCGGGTGGCTGGCGAGCGGGCGGCCGGCGCTGGGACACGGCCGGGCTGCGGAGCCTGGCGGTCCATGCCGCGATCGTCGGCGTGGCGGGCGTGCTCGTGCTCGGGGCGCTGTTCCTGGCCGCCGTGGCCGGGGTGGTGAC
>DASYBB010000159.1:0-13347 GCA_036501025.1 Streptosporangiaceae bacterium | reverse complement strand
ACGGCGGCGCCGTCCTCTCGCCGTTCCACGACTTCTCCGGCTCGGTGTCCTCGGCCGTGCAGGCCAAGCTGAACACGATCAAGCAGGGCATCGAGGCCGGCACGATCCAGACGCCCACCAAGAGCCCGGCCTCGTAGGGGGGACTCGCCGGCACGCGCGCGCCAGGGCGGCCATCCGGCCGCCCTGGCTGCTGCGGTTTTCGGGGAAGGAGGACTGGTGCGGCTCGAACTTCGGGGCGTGACCAAGCGGTACGGCGCCCTCGTGGCCAACGACAGCATCGACCTGACCGTCGAGCCGGGCCAGATCCATGCGCTGCTCGGCGAGAACGGCGCCGGCAAGACCACGCTGATGAACGTCTTGTACGGGCTGACCCAGCCCGACGAGGGCCAGATCCTGGCCGACGGCCAGCCGGTCACGCTGCGCTCGCCCAAGGACGCCATCAAGGCCGGCTTCGGCATGGTCCACCAGCACTTCATGCTCGTGCCCGTCTTCACCGTCGCCGAGAACGTGACGCTGGGCGCCGAGCGGACCCGCCGGCTCGGCCTCCTGGACCGCCGTTCCATGCGGAACGAGGTGCGCGAGCTGTCCGAGCGCTACGGGCTGCGGGTCGACCCGGACGCGCGGATCGAGGAGCTCCCGGTCGGCGTGCAGCAGCGGGTGGAGATCATCAAGGCGCTGGTCCGGGAGGCCCGGGTGCTGATCCTCGACGAGCCGACCTCGGTGCTCACCCCGGGCGAGACCGAAGAGCTGTTCACGATCATGCGCCAGCTCCGGGCGGACGGGCGCTCGATCATCTTCATCTCGCACAAGCTGCGGGAAGTCCAGGAGATCGCCGACGTCATCACGGTCATCCGGCGCGGCCAGGTAGTGGGCGAGCGGCCGCCCACCGCGACCGACGAGGAGCTGGCCGCCCTGATGGTCGGCCGTCAGGTGACGCTCCAGGTGAGCAAGGCCCCGGCCGCGCCCGGCGAGGTGGTCCTGCAGGTCGAGGACCTGCACGTGCCCGACGACCGGGGCCAGGACGCGGTGGCCGGGGTCAGCTTCGAGGTCCGGGCGGGCGAGATCCTGGGCGTCGCCGGGGTGCAGGGCAACGGGCAGACCGAGCTGTGCGAGGCGCTGATGGGGCTGCGGCCGCCCAGCGCGGGCACGGTGCGGCTGTCGGGGCGCGACATCACGACGGCCACGCCGCGCCAGCGGATCCGCGACGGCATCGGCTACGTGCCCGAGGACCGCCAGGCCGACGGGATGATCGCCGACTTCTCGGTGGCCGACAACATGGTGCTCGACGTGTACGACCGGCCGCCCTACGCCCGCGGCATCGCCCTGGACCTGGCCGCGACCCGGGCCAACGCGACCGAGCGGGTAGCCCAGTTCGACGTCCGGACCACCTCGGTGGACACGGCCGCGGGCACGCTGTCGGGCGGCAACCAGCAGAAGGTCATCCTGGCCCGGGAGCTGGGCCGGGAGCTGCACATGCTGCTGGCCAGCCAGCCGACCCGCGGCCTGGACGTGGGCTCGATCGAGTTCGTGCACAAGCGGATCATCTCCGAGCGCGACAAGGGCCTGGCCGTGGTCATCATCTCGGCCGAGCTCGACGAGATCTACGCGCTGGCCGACCGGATCGCGGTCATGTACGAGGGCCGGATCACGGGCATCCGGCCGCCCTCGGTCCCGGTGGAGGAGCTCGGCATGCTCATGGCGGGCGTGACCGGGCCGGGCGCGGAGGTGCCCGCCGACATGACGCTCACCGGCACCCCGGAACCGGAGCAGGCGGGCGGAGACTCAGCCGGAGAGCCGTCATGAGCGAGACGCCCGAGACCGCCGGGCCGGTGGTCCCGCCCGCGGACGCCGCCGGCCCCCCGGCCGCGGACGCCGCCGTCCCGTCCGGCGCCACCGTCCCGGCCGAGGCCGCCGTCCCGTCCGGCGCCGTCCCGTCCGGCGCCGCGCCGGCCCGCCCCGGCGGCCCGGGCGGACCCGGCGGCGGCCGGGAGCGGCCGCGCCTCGGGCGGCTGCTGATCGAGTCGGTCGTCGAGGGCAACTCGGTCGTCGTCACGATCCTGGCCATCGTGGCCGCGATCGTGGTCGGCGGCCTGCTGATCGCCTTCACCGACCCGGTCGTGCTGCACATCTGGGGCAGCTTCTTCGCCGAGCCGGGCACGGCCATCTCCGCGGCCTGGGACTCCGCCTTCGGCGCCTACGACGCGATGTTCCGCGGGGCGATCTTCAACCCCCATACCGTGGCCGCGATCTTCCAGCAGAAGTCGATCGGCGTCGCCTTCAGCGACGGCACGGTCAGCCAGGTGTTCAACCCGATCTCGGAGACGGCCGTCAACGCGACGCCGCTGATCCTGGCCGGCCTGGCCGTGGCGGTGGCGTTCCGGGCCGGGCTGTTCAACATCGGCGCGCAGAGCCAGTTCATCGGCGGCGCGCTGGTCTGCACCTACCTCGGCTTCGGGGTCAGCCTGCCGCCGGTCATCCACGCCGTGGTCTGCGTGCTCGGCGCGTTCGCCGGCGGCGCGGTGATCGGCTGGCTGGTCGGGGTGCTCAAGGCGACCACCGGGGCGCACGAGGTGATCGTGACGATCATGCTCAACTACGTGCTGGCTGACTTCCTGTCCTGGATCCTGGGCACCTCCGCCATGCAGCGGCCCGGCCGCAGCGACCTGATCAGCCCGCTCATCGCCAGCAACGCCCACCTGCCGCTGCTGCTGGGCTCGCACCTGCGGGTCAACGCCGGCTTCCTGCTCGCCCTGGCCTGCGCCCTGGGCGTGTGGTGGCTGCTGAACCGCAGCACGGTGGGCTTCGAGTTCCGCAGCGTGGGGGCCAACCCGAGCGCCGCCCGCGGCGCGGGGATGAGCGTCAGCCGGACCTGGATTCTGGTCATGCTGATCTCCGGCGGCCTGGCCGGGCTGGCCGCCAGCACGGTGGTCCAGGGCACGGACTTCACGCTGACCTTCCAGAGCTACGGGACTTACGGGATCGACGCGATCACCGTCGCCCTGCTGGGCCGGGCCCGGCCGCTGGGCGTGGTCCTGGCCGCGCTGCTGTTCGGCGCGCTGCACGCCGGCGGCATCGCCATGCAGGCCAGCACGTCCACGCCGGAGACCATCACCACGGTCATCCAGTCGCTGGTGGTCCTGTTCGTCGCGGCGCCGCCGCTGATCCGGGGGATGTTCCGCATGCACAAGGCCACGGCCCGCGACGGCGGCCAGTCTCTCGCCAAGGGGTGGAACGGGTGACCGCTCTCGCCATGCCCGCGGGCCTGCGCGCCCGCCTCGACCGCCGGGTGGTCGCCGCGGGCGCCTGCTTCCTGTTCGGGCTGATCGACATCGTGGGCTTCGGGCTGTACGCCAAGCACGGGGACGCGGAGTTCGTGTTCTCCACTGAGTTCGCGAAGGTGACGATCCCCAACCTCGGGCTGCCCGCCGCGGCCACGGCCTACGTGTGCGGCGGCGTCGCCGTCGCGGTCGGCCTGCTGCGCGGGCTCGTCCCGCTGGGCGCGGTGGCCCGCCGGGTGGGCATCGGCCTGGTCCTGTTCGGGTTCGTGCTCGCGCTGCTGTGCTGGGCCGACGTCGGCCAGTCGAACCCGCTGAGCATCGTCAACCTGCTGCAGGGGACGCTGGCGTCGTCCATCCCGCTGATCCTCGGCGCGCTGGCCGGGTGCCTGTGCGAGCGGTCGGGCGTGATCAACATCGCGATCGAGGGCCAGCTGCTGTTCGGCGCGTTCGCCGCGGCCGTCGCGGCCAGCTTCTTCGGCGTGCTGTGGCTGGGGCTCATCCTGGGCTCGGTGGGCGGGGCGCTGCTCGGCGCGCTGCTGGCCGTGTTCGCCATCCGCTACGTGGTGGACCAGGTCGTCCTCGGCGTCGTGCTCAACGTGTTCGCCGCCGGGCTGACCGGCTTCCTGTACGACCGCGCGCTGACGCCCTACCAGAACACGCTCAACTCCCCGGCCACCTACCTGCCGGTGAAGATCCCGCTGCTGGGCGACATTCCGATCCTCGGCCCGGTGCTGTTCGACTCGTCGATCTTCCTGTACATCACCTATGTGCTGCTGATCCTGGTCCAGGTCGGCCTGTTCAGCACCCGGTGGGGGCTGCGGGTCCGGGCCGTCGGGGAGCACCCGATGGCGGCCGACACGGTCGGCATCCGGGTGCTCGGCACCCGGTACGGCTCGGTCCTGCTGGGCGGCCTGATCGCCGGCATCGGCGGCGCCTACCTGACCATCGGGTCGGCGGGCAACTTCAGCCCCAACATCTCCTCCGGCATGGGCTACATTGCCCTGGCGGCCCTGATCTTCGGCCGGTGGACGCCGCTCGGCGCGCTGGCCGCGGCCCTGCTGTTCGGGTTCACCTCCGAGCTGCAGGCCGTGCTGTCCACCATCAACGTCCCCATCCCGTCGGACATCCTGCTGATGGCCCCGTACGTCGCGACGATCATCGCGGTGGCCGGGCTGGTCGGCCGGGTGCGGGCTCCGGCGGCCGACGGAAAGCCCTACATCACAGCATGACCGACCCCTACGCCGCCGCCGCGGCCAGCGCCGCCCGGCTCGCCGAGCGGACCGACTGCGCGGAGCACGACGCCGCCGTCATCCTGGGCTCGGGCTGGCTGCCCGCGGCCGACGCCCTCGGGCCCGCCGACGCCGCGGTCGCCCTGGCCGAGCTGGGCGGGTTCGCCCCGCCCACGGTGGCCGGGCACGCTCCGGTGGTCCGGTCAGTGACGGTCGGCGGCCTGCGGGTGCTGGTCTTCCTGGGCCGCACCCACCTGTACGAGGGCCTCCCGGTGGACGCCGTGGTGCACGGCGTCCGGACGGCCGTCGCGGCCGGCTGCCGGGTGGTCGTGCTGACCAACGCCGCGGGCGGGATCCGGGCCGGCCTGCAGCCGGGCCAGCCCGTGCTGATCAGCGACCACCTCAACCTGACCGGCCGGTCCCCGCTGGCCGGCCCGCCGCCGCCGGCCGGGTACCCGCCCCGGTTCACCGACCTGTCTGACCTGTACGCGGCGCGGCTGCGCGCGATCGCCCGCGCCGCCGACCCGAGCCTGGCGCAGGGCGTGTACGCGGCGCTGCCGGGACCGCACTACGAGACGCCGGCCGAGATCCGGATGCTGGCCACGGCCGGCGCCGACCTGGTCGGCATGTCGACCGCGCTGGAGGCCATCGCCGCCCGGCACCTGGGCGCCGAGGTGCTGGGCCTGTCCCTGGTCACCAACATCGCGGCCGGGCTGTCGGACCAGCCACTGGACCACGCCGAGGTGCTGGCCACCGGGCAGGCGGCCGCGGCCCGGATGGGCGCCCTGCTGGCCGGGATCCTGCCGGGGATCAGGCCGGCATGATCGGCGCCGAGCTGCGGTCCCGGGTCACCGCGTGGATCGCCGACGACCCCGACGAGCGGGACCGGGCCGACCTCGGTGAGCTGCTCCAGGCCGCTGACCGGGAGCCGGCCGGCCCCGGCCGCGCGGCCGCCGAGCTCGCGGACCGGTTCGCGGGGCGGCTGGCGTTCGGCACGGCCGGGCTGCGCGGCGCGGTGGGCGCCGGGCCGAACCGGATGAACCGCGCGGTCGTCCGGGGCGCGACAGCGGCGCTGGCCGACTGGCTGGTCAAGCACTACCCCAGCGCGGACGTGGCGCAGGCCGGCGTCGTGATCGGGTGCGACGCCCGGCACCGCAGCGACGAGTTCGCCGCCGAGGCGGCCCGGGTGCTGGCCGGCGCCGGGATCGCGGTGCTGCTGCTGCCGCCGCGCCAGCCCACTCCCCTGCTGGCCTTCGCCGTCCGGCACCTGGGCGCCGCGGCGGGCATCATGATCACGGCCAGCCACAACCCGCCGGCCGACAACGGCTACAAGCTGTACCTGGGCGACGGCGCCCAGATCATCCCGCCCGCCGACGCCGAGATCGAGTCGGCCATCGCGGGCCTGGGCCCGCTGGCCCGGGTGCCGGTGGCCGGGCCGGACGCCGCGCTGATCAGGCCGCTCGGCGACGAGGTGGCCCGCGCCTACCTGGACGCGGTGTGCGCGCTCTCGCCCGCCCCGCCGGGGGCGGCCTGGCTGCGGATCGTCTACACCCCGCTGCACGGGGTGGCGGCCGGGCTGGCGCTGCGGGCGTTCGAGCAGGCGGGCTATACCGAGCCGGACGTGGTCGAGGCCCAGCGCGACCCGGACCCGGACTTCCCGACGGTGCCCTTCCCGAACCCGGAGGAGCCCGGCGCGCTGGACCGGGCGCTGCGCCTGGCCCGGCAGTCCAGCGCCGACCTGGTCATCGCCAGCGACCCGGACGGGGACCGGCTGGCGGTGGCCATCCCCGACCCGGCGGTGGCCGGCGGCTGGCGGGCGCTGACCGGCGACCAGGTGGGCGCGCTGCTGGGCGCGTACCTGCTGGAGCAGGTCCCGCCGCCGGCCGGCCGGCCCGACGACCGGCTGGTCGTGACGACGATCGTGTCCTCGACGCTGCTGTCACGGATCGCGGCGGCGGCCGGCGCCCCGTACGCCCAGACCCTCACCGGGTTCAAGTGGATCGTCCGGGCGGGCGAGTTCGCGGCGGGCCAGCGTTTCGTGTTCGGGTACGAGGAGGCGCTGGGCTACTGCGTCGGCGAGGTCGTCCGGGACAAGGACGGGATCGGCGCGGCCCTCGCGGTGCTGGGGCTGGCCACCCGGGCGCGGGCGCGCGGCGAGACGCTGCTCGAGGCCTACGACGCGCTGGAGGCGGCGCACGGGGTGCACCTGACCGCGCAGCTGACCGTGGCGACGCGGGCGCCGTCCGACGTGACGGCCCGGCTGCGCCGGGCGGCGCCGACGTTCCTCGGCCGGCTGGCCGTGACCTCGGTGACCGACTTCGCCGGCGGCAGCCGCGACCTGCCCCCGTCCGACGTGCTCGGGTACCGGGTCGGCCGCGACCGGGTGGTGATCCGGCCGAGCGGCACCGAGCCGAAGCTGAAGGCCTACCTGGAGGTGGTCGAGCCCGCGGCGCCCGGCCAGCTGGCCCAGGCCCGCCAGGTCGCGGCCGCCCGGCTGGACGCGCTGAGCGCCGCCGTCACCCACCTCCTCGCGGAGTAGGGCTACTCGGGGACGCCGACGATGACGTCGGAGGCCTTGATGATGGCGGTCACCTCGCTGCCGGGGGACAGGGCGAGCTCGTTGGCGGCCTCGACGGTGATCGACGCGACCAGGCGGACGCCGCCAGCGTCCAGCTCGACGTTGGCGGTGGCCTCGCCGCGGGTGACGCCGGTCACCCGGGCCCTGATCTGATTGCGGGCGCTGAGTCGCATCGATGCTCCGTTTCGCCGTGATGAGCGCTTCTGCTGAGGTGTGCACGAGTCTGGGCGGGTTCCCGGCCGGGCACCCGCACGGGCCATGTACCCGCGGGACGCGCCGGACACGCGAGCATCCGGGGAGCCGTGTGGCCGCGGGGCAGCGGCGCGGCGTTGCCGGGGCACGGCGGCAGTGGCAAGCTCGGGGTCATGACCAGCTCCGCTGCTGACGATCCGGCCTGCGCGGTCGCCCACGGCACCGTGCCCGCGCCCGCCCCGGTCGCCGAGAGAGTGCTCGTCGCCGTCTTCGCCTCCCCGGTCGCGACGTTCCTGCTCCGCTACGCCGCCGACGCCGGCTACCGGGCCGTGCTGGTCGAGCCCGACCCCGACCGCGCGCGGGCGGCCAAGGCGGACGGGGCCGTGCTGGCGGGCAGCCCGGACGACTTCCCGGCGGGCGTGGCCGACGTGGTGGTCACCGACCATCACCGGCCCGAGCTGGGCGTGATGATCCGTGACGCGCTGGCCGCCCGCGCCCGCTGGATCGGCGTGATGGGCAACGCCCGGCACGAGGGCCCGCACGTCGCCGCGCTCACCGAGCTGGGCGTCCCGCCCGAGCAGATCGCCCGGGTGCACCGGCCGATCGGCCTGTCGATCGGCTCCCGGACCCCGCCGGAGATCGCGATCTCGACCATCGCGGGCCTGATCGCGGAGCGCAACGGCAGGCCGGGCGGGTTTGCCTTCTAGGCCCGGCCCGCCGGCCGGCTACTCCGGCACCCCGCTGCCGCGCAAGCTCGGCATCGGCGAGGATGACACGGTGGCCGTGATCGGCGCCCCGGACGGCTTCGCCGACGCCCTCGGCGCGCTGCCGGAGATCGCGGCGCTGCACACCGACCTGGCCGACGGCGCCCGCTACGACGTCATCGTGGCCTTCGTCACCCAGCGCGCCGAGCTCGAGGCCGAGCTGCCCCGGCTGCGGTCGGTCATGGCGCCGGCCTGCGGGCTGTGGATCGCCTGGCCCAAGAAGGCCGCGCGGCGGCCGACCGACATGACCGACCAGGTCGTCCGGGACGTGGCCCTGCCCACCGGCCTGGTCGACAACAAGGTGTGCGCCATCGACGAGACGTGGTCAGCGCTGCGCCTGGTGATCCGCCGCGAGAACCGCTGACGGCCCGGGCTCAGATGAGCGGCTGGCCCTCGAACTTGCCCAGGTCCTCCCGGTACAGCTCCAGCCCGACCCCGTTGGGGTCGCGGAAGTACATGCTGTTGTCGGCGCCGCGGTCCGGCCCGAGGTAGTCCGTCCCGGCCTGCTCCAGCTTCTTGCGGGCCGCGTCGAACTGCTCGGCGGTGACGGAGATGGCCAGGTGCTGGACCCCGCCGATGGTCTCCTGCCAGGCCGGGTGCTCGAAGCCGGGGAAGTCGAAGAACCCGAGCAGGTTGCCGTCGCCGATGTCGAAGAAGAAGTGGCTGGAGCCGGCGTAGTCCCGGTTCTCGATGAGCTCGACCAGCGGGAACCCGAGGAACTCCTGGTAGAACTTGATCGTCTCCTCGGTGTCCCGGCAGATCAGGGCCAGGTGGTGGATCCCGCCCACGGTGGTCGGCGGCCGGCTGCCGATGGGCTGGAGGTACCGCTCGCGCAGTTCCTCCCGGCGCGCCCGTACCCGTGCCAGTTCCTCGCCCTGTGGCTGTGGCATGACTGCCTCCTCGCGCCGATGCTGCCGGACCTGCCGCTGCCTGTACCGCCCAACCTAGCCCAGTCCGGCCCGGCCGCCCACGGCCCCGCGGCTAGCTGGTCCCGGCGGGCAGCCGGGCCGCCTCCGGGGTCAGCGAGCGGTGCCGGCGAGCCCACCCGCGCAGGCCCCGGCTGGCGGCGGCCAGGTCGGCCGGGGGGACGGCGATGACCGGGCAGGCGGCCCGGGCCACGCAGAACCGGGCCACCCGGCCGCCCAGCCACCGCCGGACCGGGCCGCGCTGGCCCGCGCCCACGACCAGCAGGTCGCCGGGCTCGCAGGCGGCCGTGACCAGGACCGGACCGGCCGGGCCGCGGATCACCGCCGGCCGGACCCGCACGTCGGCCGGCTCGCCGCCGAAGGCCAGGTCGAGGGCGTCGTCGAGTTTCCGGCCGGCCGCCTCGCGCCAGACCTGGCGCAGGTAGGGGGACGGATAGCGCCGGTCGGCCAGGTCCCCGCCCGGCGGCGACCAGGCCAGCACCGCCACCAGCGGCACCCCGAACTCCCCCGCCACCGCCGCCGCGTACCGGAGCGCCCGCAGGCTGCCCGGCGAGCCGCTGACGCCCGTGATGACCCGCACCGCGCTGACCCTGCCCATGCCCGACACTCCGGGGCTCCCTTGCTCACGTAGCCGCTGTTCACCACCCAGCTAACCGCCGCCGCGCGCGACGCGCCCGGCACTAACGAAACCCTGACGGCGGCCGCAAAGAATCATTCGGCCGCCAGGCACGGGAACCGGTCGAACCCAGGACAGGTTGACAGCGGGCGTCTTTTAAGAGCTACTATCAATTTAGTCACGCACTCACATGAACGCTCGTAGCTCAAGAGAGAAGGTCTCGCGATGAGCCTGGACCGCCTCAGCGCCGGCCAGCAGCGCGCGGATGCCCGCCGGTGGTGGGCCCTCGCCGCGCTGGCGCTCAGCGTCCTCGTGGTCGGCCTCGACCTGTTCGTCCTCAGCCTGGCGCTGCCCACCCTGTCCAGCGACCTGCACGCGTCGAGCGCCGACCTGCAGTGGTTCGTCGACGCCTACACGCTGGTGCTGGCCGCGGCCCTGCTGCCCGCGGGCCTGCTCGGCGACTGGCTGGGCCGCAAGAAGCTGCTCGGCTGGGCCCTGGCGCTGTTCGGCGTCGCGTCGCTGGCGTGCGCCTACTCCCGCTCGGCGGGCGAGCTGATCGCCGCCCGGGCGGTGCTCGGGCTGGCCGCGGCGGTGATCTTGCCGATGGCCCTGGCCGTGCTCCCGGTCCTGTTCACCCCGGCCGAGCGGTCCCGGGCCATCGCCGTGGTCGGCGGCGCGACGTTCCTGGGCTACCCGATCGGCCCGATCGTCGGCGGCTGGCTGCTCGACCACTTCTGGTGGGGCTCGGTGTTCCTGATCAACATCCCGGTCGTGGTCATCGCCGTCATCGCGGTCGTGTTCCTGATGCCCGAGTCCCGGGCGCTGCGGCGCCCCCGGATCGACGGCGCGGGCGTGGTCGTCTCCAGCGCCGGGCTGGCCGCGCTCACCTACGGCTTCATCACCGCCGGGCAGAACGGATGGTCCGACGCGGGCGCCCTCGCCGCCATCGCGGCCGGGGCGGTGGCGCTCGCCGCGTTCGCGGCCTGGGAGACGCGGATCCGGCGGCGCGGCGGCGAGCCGCTGGCCGACCTGACGCTGTTCCGCTCGGCCGGCTTCGGCTGGGGCACGGGCCTGTCCACCATGGTCTCGTTCGCGCTGTTCGGGGTCACGTTCGCGCTGCCGCAGTACTTCCTGGACGTCCGCGGCCTGGACTCGCTGGGCAGCGGCGTCGACCTGCTGCCGATGATCGGGGGGATCGCGGCCGGGCTGGTCGTCGGCCAGCGGCTGCAGTCGCCGCGGAAAGCGGGACCCGGCGCCGGCCGGCCGACGGTCAGCACGAAGAGCCTGGTCAGCATCGGGTTCGCCGTGATGGCCGCCGCCCTGGCCGTCGGCACGGCGACGAGCGTGGGGAGCGGGACGGCCTACGTTTCGGGATGGATCGCCGCTACCGGCCTGGGCCTCGGCCTGGCCCTGCCCACGGCCATGAACGCGGCCCTCGGGGCGCTCACCGTCGAGCGCAGCGGGTCGGGCTCGGCGCTGATGAGCGCGATGCGGCAGGTCGGCGCCACGATCGGGGTGGCCGTGCTCGGCACCGTGCTGAACACGGTCTACCAGGGACGGCTGCACCTGCCGGGGCTGCCCGCGGCAGCGGTGCACGCGGCGAAGTCCAGCGTGGCGGGCGGCCTGGCCGTGGCGCACGGGTCAGGCTCGGCCGCGCTGCTGCGCGACGTGCGCGCGGCCTACGCGGGCGGGCTCGACGTCATGCTGTGGGTGTGCGCGGGCATCGCGGTCGCCGCGGCGGTGCTGGCCCTGCTGTTCCTGCCACGGAGGACGCCCGAGGTCACCGAGCTGACGGCGCCGGCCGGGGCCGAGCCGGCGGAACCGGGCGTTCCCCAGGCGGCGGGGGCAGAATAGGGCGCATGAGCAACCTCGCCGAGGCCGGGCCGGGCACCGCCCGGCCCGCGGGCCTGCGGGAGCGGAAGAAGGCCAGGACGCGTGCTGCCATCAGGGAGCACGCGCTCCGGCTTTTCCGCGAGAAGGGCTACAGGGACACCACGGTGGAGCAGATCGCCACGGCCGCCGACGTCTCGCCGTCCACGTTCTTCCGCTACTTCCCGACCAAGGAAGACGTGGTGCTGCGCGACGACTTCGACGACAGGATCCTCGAGGCGTTCGGCCGGCAGCCGGCGTCGATGTCTGCGATCGCCGCGATCCGTGCCGCGATGCGCGAGGCGATCGGCACGCTCACCCCCGCGGAGTGGGCGGAGTTCCGCGAGGCGAACGAGCTAGGCGCCACCGTGCCGGAGATCCGGGCCAGGACACTCGACGAACTGCGCCGGACCATCGACGTGATGACGGACGCGCTGGCGAAGCGGGTCGGGCGCCCCGCCGGGGACCTGGCCGTCCGCACCTATGCCGGAGCCATCTTCGGCATCGTGCTTGCTGTCCTGGCGCCGCAAATGTGGTCGGGCGCCGAGATGGGCGAGCAGAGCTTCAAGCGCGTGGACGAGGCCCTGGCCCTGCTGGAATCCGGCCTCCCCCTTTAGATACCTCCAGGGGTATCCCGCGCGGGCGCTGATCAGCGGCGCGCCCGTGCCGCGGGCCGGCCCAGGGCCGCACGGGTCAGGGGAATGTTGAACGTTCATCTACTGTTAGCGCTGTTGGCTGCCCGCTAACCGGGTATGACAGTGTGGACCAAAACAAGAGGAGCGTCATCATGCCAGCCGTTTCGGTCGAGAATCTCCTGGTCCTGCCCCGGGTAACCGACCCAGGGCCGGCAAGCGAACGGCCCGTGCTCAACGTCACCATGGCGCCGTCTGGCTACGAGGGCGAGGGGTTCCCTGTGCGCCGCGCTTTCGCCGGGGTCGACATGAAACAGCTCGACCCGTTCGTCCACATGGACCAGATGGGCGAGGTGGAGTACGCCCCCGGTGAGCCCAAGGGCACGCCATGGCACCCGCACCGCGGCTTCGAGACCGTGACTTACATGATCGACGGGGTGTTCAGGCATCAGGACTCCAACGGCGGCGGCGGCCTGATCACCAACGGCGACACGCAGTGGATGACCGCGGGCGGCGGGATCTTGCACATCGAGGAGCCACCCGAGGATCTAGTCGCGAGCGGCGGCGTCTTCCACGGCTTCCAGCTGTGGGTCAACCTGCCCGCGCGGCTGAAGATGACACAGCCCCGCTACCAGGACATCAGGGCCGGCCAGATCGCGCTGCTGACCTCGCAGGACGGCGGCGCGCTGCTGCGGGTCATCGCGGGCGAGGTCGACGGGCACCAGGGCCCTGGCGTCACGCACACCCCGATCACGCTGGTGCACGCCACCGTCTCGCCGGGCGCGCAGGTGCGCATCCCGTGGCGCCGTGACTTCAACGCCCTCGGCTACGTGCTCGCGGGGGCGGGCTCGGTCGGCGCGGACCACAGGCCGGTGCAGACCGGGCAGCTCGCGGTGTTCGGCGCGGGCGAGTCGGTGACGGTCGCGGCGGACAAGAAGATGAACGGTCCCAGCCCGGGCCGGCCTGGTAGGCGCCGTTATTGCCCGCCACGATGTCGTTGAACCCCGGTGCCGCGGTGCCCGGGGTGACGCCGGCGTAGACCAGCGGCTGGAGCAGGCCGAACCTCTTGCCTGTGGCCTGCGCGAGCCGGGCGATCAGGCCCGCCCACAGCGGCGCGACCGCGCTGGTGCCGCCGATCGTCTGCTGCCGGCCGTTCACGATCACCTGGTAGCCGGTGATCGGGTCGGCGTTGCCTGCCACGTCGGGGACGCCGCGGCCGGTCGTGCAGGTGCCGGGGATGTCGCCGACGCCCGCGGACTGCTG
>DASYBB010000158.1:0-14448 GCA_036501025.1 Streptosporangiaceae bacterium | reverse complement strand
GCTCAGCTGAGCCCGCCCGGCCGCGGCGGCGGTTACTGCGCACGTCCCTTACGGGCCGCCCCTGCGGGCCGCCCTACCGGCAGAGCGTGTGGATCCACCCGTACGGGTCGGGCCGGGTGCCGTTCTGGATGCCGACGAGCTCCTCGCGCAGCCGGGTGGCGACCGGGCCGGGGGTCCCGTCCCCGATCACCCAGTCCGCGCCCGCGCTCCGGACCGCGCCGACCGGCGTGATGACCGCGGCCGTGCCGCAGGCGAAGACCTCGGTGATCTCGCCCGACGCGCAGCCGGCCTGCCAGTCCGTCACCGAGATCCGGCCCTCGTGGGTCGGGATGCCGAGGTCCGGGCCGAGCTTGAGCAGCGAGTCGCGGGTGATGCCGTGCAGCAGCGAGCCGGTCGGCGACGGGGTCATCATCCGCGCCTCGGCGCCGGAGCCGTAGACGAAGAACAGGTTCATCCCGCCCATTTCCTCGACGTACTCCCGCGCGGCCGCGTCCAGCCAGACAACCTGGTCGCAGCCGTGCTCCAGGGCCTGGTTCTGCCCGGCGAAGGCGGCCGCGTAGTTGCCGCCGCACTTGGCCTCGCCGGTGCCGCCGGGCGCGGCCCGGCTGTAGTCGGTGGACAGCCACACCGTGACCGCATCGGCGGCGCCGAAGTAGCCCGCCACCGGGGAGGCGATGACCGTGAACAGGTAGCTTGCCGACGGCTTGTTGACGCCGAGGCCCCGCTGCGTGGCGATCATGAACGGCCGCAGGTAGAGGCTGCGGCCGGCCTGGCGCGGCACCCACGCGCGGTCCTGGCTGACCAGGACCTCAAGCGCCCGGACGAACGCGTCCTCGGGCAGCCGGGGCATGGCCAGCCGGTCCGCCGAGCGGTTGAACCGGGCCGCGTTGGCCTGCGGCCGGAACGCGCCGATGCTGCCGTCGGCCTGGGTGTAGGCCTTCAGGCCCTCGAAGATCTCCTGCCCGTAGTGGAACACGGCCGCCGCCGGGTCCAGGGTGACCTGGCCGTAGGGCTCCAGCCGGGCGTCGTGCCAGCCGCGTCCCTCGGTCCACTGGATCGTGGCCATGTGATCGGTGAATACCGCGCCGAACCCAGGCTCTGCCATGACGTGCTCGCGCTCGCTGGCGGCGAGCGGGGCGTCGCTGGCATGTATCTCGAAGGAGATCTCCTGGTGGGGGCTGTCGGTCATCACAGAATCCTTTGCTACGAGAGGTGCTGACTTCATCATCTCGCGACCGCGCTGACCTCGCACCCGGCCGGGTGGCCGCAGGTCAGTCGCAGGGAGGTAAGGGGCGCCGCAGGCGGCCGGAAAACGCGGTGCCGCCTGGCATGGGAGCGATCGGCCAGCATCGAGCCACCGTAGCGGGTCGCTGGCGTGTGACGATCAGACCCCGCTACGGCTGCTCCGGATGATTACGAGGCGCCGCATGATAGAGGCATGGTAACACCGCGGGCATACCCCGATACGGCGGTGCTGGAGCAGATCCAGCAGCGCGTCCTGTGGCTGGCCACCCGGATCGTGGATGCGGCCAACCACGACCGCGACACCGGCGACGGCGTCAAGGTCGGCGGCCACCAGGCGTCCAGCGCCAGCCTGGTCACCGCGATGACGGCGCTGTACTTCGCGCACCTCGACGCGCCCGACCGGGTCAGCGTGAAGCCGCACGCCTCGCCGGTGTTCCACGCCATCCAGTACCTGCTGGGCAACCTCGACCGCTCCTACCTGCCGACGCTGCGCGCCTACGGCGGGCTGCAGTCCTACCCGAGCCGGACCAAGGACCCGGACGGGGTCGACTTCTCGACCGGGTCGGTCGGCCTCGGCGCGGCCGCGCCGCTGTTCGCCGCGGCCACCCGGCGGTACGTCAGCGCGCACTTCGGCGACCGGCCCCGGAGCCGGTACGTCGCGCTGGTCGGCGACGCGGAGCTGGACGAGGGCAACATCTGGGAGGCGGTCGCCGACCCGGCCACCGAGGGCCTGGGCGACGTGCTGTGGATCGTGGACGTCAACCGGCAGTCCCTGGACCGGGTGGTGCCCGGGGTCCGCATCGCCCAGTGGGAGCAGCAGTTCGCCGCGGCGGGCTGGCACGTGGTGACGGCCAAGTACGGGCGCCGGCTGCGGGAGGCGTTCGGGCGGCCGGGCGGGGCGGCCCTGCGCGGCTGGATCGACGCCATGCCCAACGAGCAGTACCAGTCGCTGTTCGGCCTGCCCGCGGCGGAGGTGGCGGGCCGGTTCTGCGACGGCGCGCCCGGCGAGGTGACCCGGTTCTGCGCGGGCCTGCCCGACGGCGACCTGGCCGGGCTGGTCACCGACCTGGCCGGCCATGACTTCGAGACGCTGCTGGAGGCGTTCGCCGCGTGCGACGCGGAGAAGGACCGGCCGAGCGTGGTGTTCGCCTACACCGTCAAGGGCTGGGGCCTGCCCATGGCCGGCCACCCGCGCAACCACTCGGCGCTGCTGACCCCCGAGCAGGTCGACCTGCTGCGCGACCGGTCCGGGCTGACCCCGGCCACCGAGTGGGACCGGCTCGACCCGATGACGCCCGCCGGGCAGTGGGCCGCGGCGCGCCGCGAGCACCTGGCCCGGATGCCGCCCGCGGCCGCCAAGCCGGTCCCGGTGCCCGGCTCGTCGGGCCTGCGGCCCGGCCGCCACGCGTCCACCCAGGAGTCGTTCGGGCGGATCCTGGTCCAGCTGTCGCGGCTGGAGGACGTGGCGCCGTACCTGGTCACCGCGGCGCCGGACGTGGCGACGTCGACCAACCTGGCCGGCTTCATCAACCGGATGGGGGTGTTCAGCCCCACCGCCCGGCGCTCGTGGAGCGAGGACCCGGTGCTGAAGTGGGCCGAGGGACCGCAGGGCCAGCACATCGAGCTGGGCATCAGCGAGATGAACCTGTTCCTCCTGCTCGGGCAGCTCGGCCTGGCCGGCGACCTGTCCGGCCAGGCCCTGCTGCCGGTGGGCACGGTCTACGACCCGTTCGTGCTGCGCGGGCTGGACGCCTTCATCTACTCGGTCTACTCCGGCGCGCGGTTCATCGTCGCGGGCACGCCGTCGGGCGTCACGCTGGCCCCCGAGGGCGGCGCCCACCAGTCGACCATCACCGCCTCGGTCGGCCTGGAGCTGCCGAACGTGACGTTCATCGAGCCGGCCTACGCGGCCGCGCTGGACTGGCTACTGTGCGGCGCCCTGCAGTCGGTCGCCGAGGCCAACGCCGGCCCGGCCGCCGGCGCGGCCCCGCCCGCCGGCCCCGCCCCGGCGGGCGCCCCGGCCGAGGACGGCTCGTACTACTTCCGGCTGACCACGCGCGGCATCGACCAGGAGCCGTTCCAGGCGGCGCGGGACCGGCTGGGCGACGCGATCCTGCGCCGCCAGGTCCTGGCCGGCGCCTACCGGCTCGTCGACCCGCCCGAGCCGCCGCCGGGCGCGCCGGAGGTGTGCCTGGCCGCGTCCGGCGCGGTCATGCCCGAGGTGCTGGCCGCCGCGGCCGAGCTGGCCGACGAGGGCATCACCGCCACGGTCGTGGACGTGACCTCGGCCGACCGGCTCTACCGGGCCTGGCAGCGGACCCTGCGCCAGGGCGTGCGCACCGCCACGGCGCCGTCCGCGCCGGGCGCGCTGCGCGCCGTGTTCCCCGGCGGGCCCGGCCGCCGCGTCCCGGTCGTGACCGCGCACGACGCCGCCTCGCACACGCTCAGCTGGCTGGGCTCGGCACTCGGCGTCCCGGCGGTCAGCCTCGGGGTGGACGGCTTCGGCCAGTCCGGGGCCGTGGCCGACTTGTACCGGGCCAACGACCTGGACTCCGGTTCCATCCTGAACGCGGCCCTCGCCGCACTGTCGCTCCGGTAGCCCGCCGCCCGCCGGGGCGGCTCGCGGGAAACCCGCCAGAGCCCGGTCAATTACGCCCGGAGCGGCGGACACGCGGCGAACCGTGCCAACCGCCCCTGCCCCTATTTCCGCAGGTTAAATGGCTAGCCTTGGGTCCCGGCGATCCTTTTCGGACGGCGGCCGGCAGGGCGTGCCGCCGCCCGGGGGAGAGCGCGATTTTCGGGGGCGGCGCACCAATCCGGTCCGGGGCCGGCGCCGAAAGCACCTACGTGACGGGCGGGCCGGGCGCATGTGCCAGCGCCATTGACGCCAGGGAGGGCGGGCGCCGGGCCGGCGGCCGGACGGCCGTCACGGAATGGCTCACGATTCCGCGTACCCGCACACCGGTGCTGGCGCGCGCACAAGCGGGGGGCACGCCGACCGGCGGTTCCCGGAAAGGACCACCATGTCTGGTCACGAACACCTAGCGGCAGTGCCGCCGCCGGAGCAGCCGTCGCTGATCTCGCGGCGCTCGGCCCTGCGCGGCGGCGCGGCCGCCGGGATCGCCGGGGCGGCGCTGGTTGCCGCCGGCGGCCCGGCGCTGGCCGCCGCGCTGCCGTCCGGCGGCGCCGCGCGCGACGCCGCCGGCGGCGGCGCGGCCGAGGCTTCCGCGCAGGTCGCCGAGCCGATCATCGCGCACGTGCGCAACGCCCGGACCGGCGAGGTCGACGTCTTCCGCGGCACCAGCCAGACCCGGCTGCACGATCCGGCCCTGGCCGCGCTGCTGGTCCGCGCGAGCCGCTAGCCGCGGTCCGGCCCGCTTTCATCCCTCCCATTCAGCACCAGCCCTGAGAGGTAATGGATGTCATCACATCGCGAGGCACCGGAGATATCGAAGGACCCGGTCGCCGACAGCACCGATGTCTATGCGTTCGTCAGCCCGGACGACCCGTCCACCGTCACCCTGATCGCGAACTACATTCCGCTCGAAGGCCCGGCGGCCGGGCCGAACTTCTACGAGTTCGGCGACGACGTCCTGTACGAGATCCACGTCGACAACAACGGCGACGGACTGGCCGACGTCACCTACCAGTTCCGGTTCGCGACCAGGCTCACGACGCCGGGCAGCTTCCTGTACAACACCGGGCCGATCACCTCGCTGGCCAGCCCGAACTGGAACAGCAAGCAGTTCTACTCGGTGACCCGGGTCAGCGGGCGGTCCTCGGCCGTGCTGGGCACCGGCCTGGCCTGCCCGCCGTGCAACATCGGCCCGCTGTCGACCCCGAACTACGAGGCGGCGCTCGGCCAGCCGGCCGTGCACGCGCTGCCGGGCGGCATCAGCGTGTTCGCCGGGCAGCGCGCCGAGCAGTTCTACGTCGACCTCGGCTCGATCTTCGACCTGCTCGACCTGCGCCCGCTGCAGTCGGCCAACGTGTTCGCGCACTCCCTCGGGCTCGGGAACCAGCCGGGCGTCAACGCCACCGACCACCTGAACGTGCACACCATCGCGGTCAGGGTGCCGATCTCGTCGCTGACCTCCAGGGGCCACCCCACGATCGGCGTCTGGACCAGTGCCAGCCGGCAGAGCGCCTCGGTGTTCGGCGACGAGGGCGGCAAGGTGTCGAGCGGCCCCTGGAGGCAGGTCTCCCGGCTCGCCAACCCGCTGTTCAACGAGCTGATCGTGCCGCTGGGCAAGAAGGACTACTGGAACACCCAGCAGCCCGTCCACGACAAGCAGTTCGCCCAGTTCGTGGCGAACCCCGAGCTGGCCGCCCTGTTCCCGGCGATCTACCCGTCCATCGGCGGCGGGCCGGCCCCGTTCGCCAACCTGGCCGCGTTCAACAAGTCGGGCCAGGCGCGCGCCGACCTGGAGGCCATCCTGCTGACCGGGATCCCGGCCGGGATCATCACCGGCTTCACCAACTTCACCGGCGCGGTCCAGGCCGACCTGGTGCGGCTCAACACCTCCATCCCGCCGACCCCGGCCTCCGCCAAGACGTTCAGCACGCTCGGGCTGATCGGCGGGGACCTGGCCGGCTTCCCCAACGGCCGCCGCATCACCGACGACGTGGTGACCATCGAGCTGCGGGCCGTGGGGGGCGCCACCCTGCCGCTGGTCGACCCGGCGTACAAGCCGGACGCCGTTCTCGGGTCCCTGGACGACGGCCTCACCGGCGCGAGCGTGTCCAGCGGGCCGCTGGACCACTTCCCGTACATGGGCGTCCCCTACGACGGCTACCACAACCCGCCGTCCTGACGCCGGGACGTCCCTGACCGGGGCGCCGGCTGCCTGGCCCGAGGCAGCCGGCGCCCCGTCGGCATGCCGGGCCGGAAAAAAATGTAACAGTACTTATACAAGTACTGTTACAGTTGCCTGGTGACCGACGACATTCCCGCTGACCCGACGGAGATCAGCCACTGGCGGCCGCTGCGGCTGCTGCAGGCGGCGATGGACGAGGACATCGCCCGGCTCTACGACGAGGCGAAGATCGACGGGATCAAGCCGAGCTTCGTGATGGAGCTGATCCGGCTGCACGCGCGCGGGCCGATGACGATCTCCGAGCTGGCCGCGTCGGTGCAGCGCACCCACTCCGGGACCAGCCAGAAGGTGGCCGCCATGCGCGCCGCGGGCCTGGTCCGGACCACCACCGGAGCCGACGCCCGCAGCAAGCAGGTCGTGCTCACGGCCAAGGCCCGGCGCCTGGTCGGCCGGCTGGCCGCCGAGTGGCGGGCCACCGAGGCCGCGGTGGCCGAGATCGAGACCGAGATCCCCTATCCCCTGACCCGGGTCACCCGCGACATCGAGGCCGCGCTGCAGCGCAAGAGCTTTCATGACCGGATCGCCGAGAAGCTGGCCGCCGACCCGGCCTGGAGCTGAGTCCCCCCGCCCCGCCATCCGCCCCCGACACCCCAGCCGTCAGCGCGCCCCGGGCCGCTGCCGCGCGCCCCCCGCCGCCAGCGCGCTCCGCGCTGCGCCCCATCTGAGGAGGAATCTGCCATGCCGGCCGCAACGAGGCTGCTCATGGACGTCCGCCCGCTGCGCGAGTCCCCCGCCTTCCGCCGCCTGTGGGCGGGCTCGGTCCTGTCCAGCCTGGGCGGGACGATGACCGACTTCGCCGTGACGCTGCAGGTCTGGCGGCTCACCCACGCGGCCATCGCCGTCGGGCTGCTCGGCCTGGCCCGCATGATCCCGACGCTGACCGTGGCGATGGTGGGCGGCTCGCTGGCCGACGCCGTCGACCGGCGCAAGCTGGTGCTCGTCACCAGCGGCTGCGCGATGGCAGTGTCCGCGGTGTTCGCCGCCCAGGCCATCGCCGGCCTGCGGCAGCTGTGGCTGCTGTACGTCCTGGTCGTGCTGGCCGCCTCGATCAGCTCGGTCACCGGCCCGGCCCGGCGGACGTTCGCGCCGCGGCTGCTGTCCGCCGAGCTGCTGCCGGCCGGCCTGGCGCTGAACCAGCTCATGCTCCCGGTGTCGATGATCGCGGGACCCGCGCTGGCCGGCGTCATCGCGGCGGCGGGCGGCCTGCAGCTGTGCTACCTCATCGACGTGGCCAGCTTCACGGCCGCGCTGTACGGGGTGGCCCGGCTGCCGGCGATGCGGCCCCAGGGAACGGGACCGGACCGGGGCCTGCGGGCCGTGGCCGCGGGCGTGCGCTTCATCGTCGCCAGCCGGCCGCTGGCCGGGGCGTTCCTGGCCGACCTGAACGCCACCGTGTTCGGGCTGCCCGTCGCGCTCTTCCCGGCCATCAACGCCGAGCGCTTCGGCGGCCACCCGCAGACCCTGGGCCTGCTGACCGCGTCGATCGGGGTCGGCGGCCTGCTCGGGATGGTGTTCTCCGGGCCGGTCGGCCGGGTGCGCCGGCCCGGCCGCGGCATGCTGGTCACGGTGTCGGTGTGGGGCGCGGGCATGGCCGTGTTCGGCGCGGCCCACCTGCTGTGGCTGGCCGTGGGCGCCCTGGCCGTCGCCGGGGGGGCCGACACGATCACGGTGGTGTTCCGCGGCATGATCGTGCAGACGGTGATCCCCGAGGGCCTGCGCGGCCGGATCACCGCGGCCGACTACGTGGTCGGCTACGGCGGCGGGCAGCTCGGCAACCTCGAGTCGGGCGCGGTCGGATCGCTGTTCACGCCCACGGTCAGCGCCGTCAGCGGCGGCCTGGCGACGATCGCCGGCGCCGCCCTGATCGGGCTCCTGCTGCCCGCCTTCACCCGCTACCGCCGCCCCCTGCCGCCCGCCCGGGGCCCGGCGGATCCCGGGCGGGACGGGCTCGAGCGGGACGAGCCGGACCGGGACGAGCCCGGGCGGGACGTGCCGGAACGGGACGAAACGGGGCAGGCCGCGGCCACGGCCTGACGCGCCGCCCGCCGGCCACGCCTCGGCGCGACGCCGGGCGGCGGCACGGGTAGCATCGCCCGGTACGCCGACGAGCAGGAGGTCTTCGATGGACGAGAACCGGGCACGCGAGCTGCTGCGCGCCGAGCGGGCCGAGGCCGAGGGGCTGCTGCGGGCCAGCCGGTCGGCCGGCCGCCAGGACCGCGAGGCGGAGGACGAGGAGGGCGTGGACGCCTCCGACCCGGCCCAGCCGCTGGCCGCGGAGGGCATCGACGACGCGATCACCGAGTCGCTGCGCGAGCGGCTGGCCGCGATCGAGCGGGCCGAGCAGCGCCTGGCCCAGGGCGCCTACGGCAAGTCCGTGCGCAGCGGCGTCCCCATCCCCGACGCGCGGCTGGAGGCCAACCCGCTGGCCGAGCTGACCATCGAGGAGGCCTCGGCCCGCCGCTGACGCCCGGCCGCCGGGACCCGGCCCGGGCGGCTGCGCCTGCAATCCCACGGCTTCCCGGCGGGCCGGGTGCCCCGGGCGCGCCGCGACCGGTAATGTGCCCGGCGTGACTGCGCAGGTTGAGCAACTCAGTGAGGTAACCGACGAGATCGTCGAGGCGTTCGGCCGGCTGCTGCCGCAGCTGTCCCGGTCGGCGCGGCCGCTGGACCGGGCGGCCATCACGACCATCGTCACCGGCTCGCCGGGCAGCACCGTGCTGGTCGCCCGCGGCGAGGGCGGCCTGATCAGCGGCATGCTGACGCTGGTGATGTTCCGCATCCCGACCGGGCTGCGGGCCATCATCGAGGACGTGGTCACCGATGACGCGGCCCGCGGCCAGGGCGTGGGCACGGCGCTGACCAACGAGGCGATCGCGATCGCCCGGGCCGCCGGGGTCCGCACGATCGACCTGACCTCGCGGCCGTCCCGGGTGGCGGCCGGGCGGCTGTACGAGAAGCTCGGCTTCGAGGTGCGGGACACCCGCGTCTACCGCTACGCCATCGACGACGGCCCCGCCCCGGCCTGAGGCCGGCCCGCGGAGCGGGCGCGGGACAGCCCGCGGAACGGTACCGGCGGGGACGCGCCCCGCCGGGACCACCACCGCGGCGCCGGAAGCGCTGGCGGGCGCTACTTGTGCGCGAACATCCCCTTGATGGCGTCGACGCCCTTGGACAGCGGATCGTCGCCCTGCTGGGGAACCTGCCCGTCCGGCGTCGCCTTGTTCACCATCTCGGGCAGCACCTTGGCCACGTCATCGCTGACCTTCTCCGGCGTGGACCCGGTCTCCTGCGCCATCTTGTTCAGCGAGTCGGTGTCCAGCGCCTCG
Source organism: Streptosporangiaceae bacterium (assembly GCA_036501025.1). Taxonomy (GTDB): domain Bacteria; phylum Actinomycetota; class Actinomycetes; order Streptosporangiales; family Streptosporangiaceae; genus DASUBV01. Next base: position 5,000 of record DASYBB010000158.1, on the reverse strand, counting down.
GACACCTGCTGGCCGCTGACCGGCTTGTTCTCGCCGTGGCCGATCCACGACTGGACCTGCTGGCCCATGCCGTTGCTGGACATCTTGGACATCAGGCCCTGGACGCCGCCGTTGGCGCCGAGCATCTTGGTCAGCGCCTGCAGGTTGCCTTCGCCGCCGCCGGCCCCGCCGCCGTCCTTCTGGCCGCCCAGCTTGCCCATCACGTTGTCGAGCAAACCCATGACTCTCCCCCCTGCCCGGTCACGGCGAGCCGTCACCGGACCACGACTTGTCACGGACTAGCTCGTTATCCCCGGCCCCCGCCCGGCTACCCGCCCGGTGCCCCCGGCATCAGGGGGACAGGTCGGCCACGGCGTCGAGCAGGCGGGCCACGTCGTTCTGGTCGTTGTAGTGGACCAGGCCGGCCCGCACGGCGCCGCCGTCGCGCAGGCCCATCGCCCCGGCGGGCTCCCAGGCGTAGTTGTCGCCGCTCCAGACGTTGACCCGCCGCCCGGCCAGGTACTCCGCCACCTCGTCGGGCGTGTGGCCGGCCACGGTGAAGTAGGCGGTCGCCGTGCGGCTGGCCGCCTTCCCGTAGGTGGTGACGTGCTCCATGGCGTCCAGGCCGCCGAGCAGGACGGCGAACAGGTCGTGCTCGTGGGCCTGCACGGCGGTCATCGAGGCCACCACCCGCTCGCGCAGGCTGCCGCCCGACGGGCCGGCCAGCGCAGCGAGATGATCCACCGCGGCCGCCACCCCCGCGAGGTCGGCGAAGGGCAAAGTACCCCGTTCAAAACGATCGGGCACTTCGTCGGGGGACGGCACGAGCTTGTCGGGGCGCAGGGTCCGCAGCAGCGCCGGGTCGGCCACGACCGCGCCGATGTGCGGCCCGGACCACTTGTAGGCACTGGTCACGTAGAAGTCCGCGCCCAGCGCCGCGATGTCGACCGGCCCGTGCGGGGTGGCGTGCACCCCGTCGACGTAGCTGAGCGCGCCGGCCGCCCGGGCGCGCGCGGTGATCGCGGGCACGTCGGGCCGGGTGCCGAGGATGTTGCTGGCCGCGGTGACGGCGACCAGCCGGGTCCGGGCCGTGATCAGCTCGGCGTACTGGGCGGCCGGCAGCTCGCCGGTGGCCGGGTCGAGCTCGGCCCAGCGCACCACCGCGCCGGCCCGGTGCGCGGCCTGCACCCAGGGCCGGACGTTGGCGTCGTGGTCCAGCCGGGACACGATCACCTCGTCGCCGGGCGCCCAGGCGGCGGCCAGGGTGCCGGCCATCCGGTAGGTCAGCGTGGTCATGTTCGGGCCGAGGATCACGCCGTCGGGCTCGCCGCCGGTCAGGGCGGCGACCGCGCGGCGGCAGTCGGCGGTGATCGCGTCGGACCGCGCGCTGGCCGGGAACGCGCCGCCGGAATTGCCCAGGCCGCCGGCATAGGCGACGCCGATGGCCTGGATGACCGACGCGGGCACCTGGGTGCCGGCCGCCCCGTCCAGGTAGGCGTAGCCGTCGGCCAGCGCCGGGTAGGCCGCTCGGATCCTGCTCACATCAAGGCCCATGAGGGGAGTTTCCTCCGAAAATGCTGGTCAAGGTCGTTCCCACCCTAAAGCCGGCCGGCTTCAGGGCGGGCGCCGCCCCGACGCCCGCAGCAGCACGTGCCAGGGATCGTCGGCCGGGTAGGCCCGCCGCGGCACGGCGTAGCTGGGCACCGGCGCGGGGCCCGCGGCGGCCGGGCGGCGGGGCGCGGGGCGGCCCGGCACGGCGCCGGGAATGGTGGCCGGGAGGTGGGTCATCCCGGCCCGCCAGCCGGCCAGGACGGCCTCGGGGTCGGCCGGGCGGTGCTCGGCGCCGAGCGCGCGGGCCAGGTCCCAGGCGTGCAGGTGCCACTCGGCGGTCGCGGCGCCGGCCATGCCCGCCACGGTCACCACCACGTCGCGGTACTGGTGGTGGGGCAGGTCCCAGACGGACGGCAGCCGCAGCGCGTAGGCGCGGGCGGACGCGGCGAAGGCGGCCAGGTGCTCGTCGGGCCGCGCGTCGGGCAGCGCGGCCAGCTCGGCGGCGTTCTGCCGGGCCAGCTTGCGGGCCAGGGCCTGCGGGTGCGGGCCGCTGCCCAGCAGCCGCGCGTACCGGCTGGCCGGCGCGTCGTCCAGGTACTCGTGATAGTCATCGGCGATGCAGCGCAGGTGCCCGGCCAGGTCGCGGGCCCGCCACTCGGGGCACGGCGTCCGGGCCGCCCACTCCTCCGGGATGCCGAACGCGGCCGCCATCCGGCCGATCGCCGCGACCCCGTCCTCGAAGGCCCGCAGCACCGGGTCGAGCGGCAGCACCGCTCCGGGCGGGTCCCAGGAATCAAAACGCTCCACGGGCCACCTCCCCTGCCGGACTCGGGACCACCGGCTCGCCCCCCGGCCCCCGCGTCTCGCCAGCGTGCCAGAGTTGTCCGCCGTCCGCCACCCTGTGCCGTATCTGGGCGATCCGGCTGCGGTGACCGTCTTCGGCGGGCAAAATGGGAGTGACAGGGCAGGCCAGCGCCAGTTAACCTGCGAACAATGCCCCCTGATGCACCCCCCCTTGTTCCGCATGCCCAAAGGCAGCTGAAAGCAGCCGCGCAGACTCCTGCCGCGGCGCTCTGGCGCATCCGCGAGTACGTGCGCCCGTACTACGTCCGCCTGGCCTTCACGATCCTCGCCGCGCTGGCCGCCATCACCGCCGAGATCGCCATCCCGCTGCTGACCAAGTCGGTCATCGACAGCGCCATCCGGCAGGTGAACCGCGGCCTGCTGATCGAGCTGGGCATCGCCGCCGTGGCCTTCGGCGCGCTCCAGTCGTTCCTGAACTTCTACCGCCGCTGGGTCCAGTCCGGGCTGGTGGCCGGCCTGGAGCGGCAGATGCGCGACGACCTGTACGAGCACCTGCAGCGGCTGGACTCCGGCTTCCACGACGCCTGGCAGTCCGGCCAGCTGCTGTCCCGCGCGACCACCGACCTGTCCTCGATCCGCCGGTTCGCGGGGTTCGGCGTGACGTTCTTCATCACCAACCTCTGGACCTTCGTGGTCGTCGTGGTCATGCTGATCCGGCTGAACTGGTGGCTGGGGCTGCTGACGGGCGGCGTGTTCCTCCCCGTGGCCGGGCTGTGCATCGTGTTCGAGAAGCGCTACCGGGTGCTGTCCCGCCGGGTCCAGGACCAGCAGGGCGACCTGGCCACCTACGTCGAGGAGGCCACCACCGGCATCCGGGTGCTCAAGGCGCTGGGCCGCCGCGACGAGGCCGCCGCCCAGCACTTCGGCCAGGCCACGCTGGTCTACGACACCCAGGTGGCCAAGGCCCGCCTGCGCGGCACCTTCTGGGCCGGCCTCGACCTCGTCCCGAACGCCGTGATCGGCCTGATCCTGCTGCTCGGCGCGCTGGCCGTGAGCCGGGGCGGGCTGACCGTGGGCGGCCTGGTCGCGTTCATCACGCTGGCCCTGCTGCTGGTCTGGCCGATCGAGGCCATGGGCTACATCATCGCGGGCGGGCAGGAGGCCGCCACCGCCGCGCAGCGGGTCTACGAGATCTTCGACACGCCCCCCGCCATCGCCGACCGTCCGGGCGTAACGATCGCCGCCCAGCCCGTGCCCTCCCCGGCCGCGGCGGCCGCCCCCGCGGCGGCCCGGCCGGCCATCCCGGCCCAGGCCGCCGGCCCGGCCGGCCGGCTCGTCTTCGACCAGGTCGCGTTCAGCTACCCGCAGGCCCCGGCACCGGTGCTGCGCGGGGTCAGCCTGGAGCTGGAGCCGGGCGAGACCGTCGCGCTGGTCGGCGCGACCGGCTCGGGCAAGACCACGCTCCTGCAGCTGGTCCCCCGGCTGGCCGACGTCACCGGCGGCGCGGTCCGGCTGAACGGCGCCGACGTCCGCGACCTGCCGCTGCACGAGCTGCGCGGCCGCCTGGGCTGCGCCTTCGAGGACCCCACCCTGTTCTCGGCGAGCGTCCGGGAGAACGTCAGCTTCGGCGTGGCCCACGCCGACGACGCCGACGTCCAGGCCGCCCTGGACGTCGCCCAGGCCGACTTCGTGGCCCGCCTGCCGTGGGGCCTGGACACCAGGATCGGCGAGCAGGGCATGGCCCTGTCCGGCGGCCAGCGGCAGCGGATCGCGCTGGCCCGGGCCATCCTGGCCCGGCCCCAGGTGCTGCTGCTGGACGACCCGCTGTCCGCGCTCGACGTGCACACCGAGGCCAAGGTCACCCGGGCGCTCGGGCGCGTGCTGAGCATGTCCACCGCGCTGATCGTGGCCCACCGGCCGTCCACCGTGCTGCTGGCCGACCGGGTGGCGCTGCTGGCCGGCGGCGTCATCGTGGCCATCGGCACGCACCGCGAGCTGCTGGCCCGCGAGCCGCGCTACCGGCACCTGATGAGCGCGGCCCCCGACCGGGCCGGGACTGACCTGGCTGGTTCTGACCTGAGTAGCGATGACCTGGAGGCCCTGCGGTGAGCCAGCCCTCCGATGCCTGGCGCGGGATCGCGGCCGAGGACACCGACGAGACCTCGCCCGGCCTGTCGTCGTTCCTGCGGCGCCGGTCCCGGCGGCTGCTGCGCGACCTGCTGCGCCCGCACCGGGCGCAGGCCTGGTTCATCCTGGTCCTCATCGTCGCCGCCAACCTGGCCATCCTGGCCGGGCCCTACCTGGTCGGCCGGGGCGTGGACCAGATCCCGCGGCTGACCCGGACCCATGACGCGGCGCCGCTGATCCTGCTCATCGGCGGCTTCGCCGCGGCCGTCGTCATCCAGGCGCTGACCACCCGCGCGTACATCGGCGGCATCGGGCAGCTGGGCAACAGCGTCGTGCTCGAGCTGCGCCGCCGGCTGTTCGCGCAGTTCCAGCGGCTGCCGATCGCCTTCCACGAGCGCTACACCTCGGGCCGGGTCATCTCCCGGCAGGTCTCCGACATCGACTCGATCCAGGACCTGTTCGAGGACGGCCTGGACACCCTGGTCTCGGCGGTCTTCACGCTGCTGCTGGTCGGCACCGGGATGCTGCTGCTGGACTGG
>DASYBB010000157.1:0-3314 GCA_036501025.1 Streptosporangiaceae bacterium | reverse complement strand
GGTGCGGCCAACCTTACGGGTTGGAGATGTCTGCGCCGCCGTCCTCCGGCCAGGGCTCCGGATCCCAGCAGTATCCGACCCCCCGGACGGTCCTGAGCAGCACCGGCGACCCCGGTACCTCCTCGACCTTGTCGCGCAGCCGGCGTACGTGCACGGTGACGGTGGACTGGTCGCCGAACGTCCAGCCCCATACGCGTTCCAGCAGCTCGGTCCGGTCGAAGGCCTGTCCCGGGTGGGCCATGAAGAAGGCGAGCAGGTCGAACTCGCGCACCGTCAGGGCCAGCTCGGTGCCATCCCGGCGGGCCCGCCGGGCCGCCACGTCGATCTCGAGGCCGCCCGAGCTCAGCGGCCGCGGCGTTGGCGTCACTCCCGCCCCGGGTGCCGGCGGGGAGACGGCCCGCCGCAGCACGGCCTGCACCCGCAGGGTCAGCTCCCGGGGGCTGAACGGCTTGGTCACGTAGTCATCGGCGCCCGTCTCCAGGCCCAGGACCCGGTCGCTCTCCTCCCCGAGCGCGGTCAGCATGATCACCGGCAGGGTGGCCGGGCCGTCCAGTGTCTCCCGCAGCCGGCGGCACACCTCGAGACCGTCGATACCGGGCAGCATCAGGTCGAGCACCACCACGTCGGGTCGCCACTCCCCGGCCAGCGCGAGCGCGGCCGGCCCGTCGACCGCGTGCCTGGGTTCCAGGCCCGCATGCCGGAGGTAGTCGACGACGACCTCGGCGACGACCGGATCGTCATCGACCACGAGAACACGTGCGCTCATAGGTCGAGTGTAAGAATCCGCAGCTAGTGAGTTTCCTCATCCCGTAAGGTCGCGCTCCCTGCCCGCTGGCCCGCGGTGCTCGTAACGTCGCTGCTGTGACAGTGGACGTGATCCTGCCCTGCCTGGACGAGGCGCCGGCGCTGCCGTGGGTCCTGGAACGGATGCCGGCCGGCTTCCGGCCGATCGTGGTCGACAACGGCTCGGCCGACGGTTCCGGAAATCTCGCCGGATCTCTGGGCGCGACGGTCGTGCGCGAACCCAGACGGGGTTTCGGTGCCGCCGCGCATGCCGGCGTGCTGGCCGCCACCGCCGATCTGGTGTGCTTCTGCGACTGTGACGGCAGCCTGGATCCGCGGCAGCTCCCGCGCCTGGCCGGACTCCTCCTGGCGGGCGAGGCCGACCTCGTGCTGGGCCGCCGCGCACCGGTCCGGCGGGACGCCTGGCCGCTGTCCGCGCGGCTGGCCAACCGCGAGCTTGCCCGCCGCGTCCGCCGCCGGACCGGCGTGCGGCTCGGTGACCTGGGACCGATGCGCGCCGTGGGCCGCGAGGCGCTGCTCGGCCTGAACCTCGCCGACCGGCGGTTCGGCTACCCGCTGGAGATGGTGCTGAGCGCGGCCGCGGCCGGCTGGCGGCTGGCCGAGGTCGAGGTCGCCTACCTGCCCCGCATCGGCAAGTCGAAGGTGACCGGGACGGTACGCGGCTCCGTGCGCACCGTCCGGGACATGAGCCGGGTACTGGCCAGGTGACCACGCCGCACCGGCCGCACCGCCCGGCACCGGACACCACCCTGCTCGTCATCGCCAAGCAGCCGCGGCCCGGGCGGGTCAAGACCCGCCTGGTGCCGCCGTGCACGCCCGGGCAGGCCGCCGCGCTGGCCGAGGCCGCGCTGGCCGACACGCTGCACACCGTGCTCGCGGCCCCCGCGCGGCGGCGGGTACTGGTACTCGACGGCGAGCCCGGGCCATGGCTGCCGCCCGGGTTCGACATCGTGCCGCAATGCGGCGGCGGCCTCGACGAGCGGCTGGCCGGGGCCTTCGCCGCGGTACGCGGTCCGGCGCTGCTCATCGGGATGGACACGCCGCAGCTCACCCCCGGTCTGCTCGCGGTGGACTGGGAGGCCGCCGACGCCTGGTTCGGCCCGGCCGCCGACGGGGGTTTCTGGGCGCTCGGACTGCGGGTACCCGATGCTGCCCTGGTGCGCGGTGTGCCGATGTCCACGGCTGAGACCGGCACCATGATGCGGGCCCGGCTGCTCCAGGCCGGCCTGCGGGTCGCCGACCTGCCATGCCTTCGCGACGTCGACACCGCGGCCGACGCCGTGGCCGTGGCGCTTGAGGCGCCGCGCAGCCGGTTTGCCGCGCGGGCTCGCGAGTACCTCCCGGTCCTGCGGCTCGGCGCGGTGGCGCGTCCGGTCGGCGCCGCGCGGGAACAGCCATGAGGGCCGGGGCGATCGGCCTCTACGAGGAGGCGCTGAGCAGGTCAGATGCGGGGCTGCTGCTGCGCACGGCCTGCGGCCGCGCGCTGCCGCTCCAGGTCGGACGCTGGTGCGGGCCGCCCGACGTCGCCGATGAGGAACTGCTGCGCCGCTGCCGGGGACCGGTCCTCGACATCGGCTGCGGTCCCGGGCGCCTGACCATCGCGCTGGCCGAGCGCGGGATCCCGGTGCTCGGCGTGGACATCTCGCGGGCCGCGGTGGCGCGCGTGCGCCAGGGCGGGGCGTGCGCCGTGCGCCGTTCGGTCTTCGATCCGCTGCCCGGCCAGGGCCGGTGGGTGACCGCGCTGCTCGCCGACGGCAACATCGGCATCGGCGGTTACCCCGACGAGCTGCTGCGCCGTTGCGCGCGGCTGCTGGCTCCCGGCGGCCAGCTGCTGATCGAAGTGGAACACGACGACATCGACGAGCGGATGACGGCGTGCCTCGAGCACGCCGACGGCAGGCGCGGCCCGGTGTTCCCCTGGGCCCGGCTGGGCAACGGTGCACTCCTCGAGCTCGCGGCCGCCGTCGGCCTGACGCTCGTCGAGGAGTGGCAGCAGGCCGGCCGGGTTTTCGTCTCCGTCACCACCCGAAGCCGGTGAGCGCGGGGCAGCTCGCCGTCCTGGTGCGGCGGCCGGCCGTCCGCTGGCGCCGCTGGGTCCGGGCGGCCCTGGTGCTGGCGGGCCTGGCGGCGCTGGCGGTGTACCTGCGTCCCGGGCTGGCGGCTCCGGGCGTTCACTGGCCGCTGTGGGATGTCCGCGTCTACTGGTGGGGTGGCCAGCAGGCCGCCCGCGGCGGCGCGCTGTACGCCCCCGGTGCCCGGTACAGCTTCACCTACCCGCCGTTCGCCGCCGCGCTGTTCGCCCCCGCCGCGCCCGCGCCCGAAGGCGACCTCGCCGCCGTCATCACCGCTGCGAGCATCGGCGCGCTGGTGGTGCTGTGCGCCCTGTCGCTGGGCGTGGCCGGGGTGCGGCGGCGCCCGGAGACGGTGTTCGCCGTGACGGCGCTGGCCCTGCTGACCTGCCCGGTCGCCTACACGCTGCACCTGGGCGAGGTCAACCTGATACTCGCCGC
>DASYBB010000156.1:0-42716 GCA_036501025.1 Streptosporangiaceae bacterium | reverse complement strand
GGTGAAAGCCACCACCGACGGGGTCGTCCGCTGCCCCTCCGCATTCGGGATCACCGTCGGATGCCCCGCCTCCGTCGCCGCGATCACCGAGTTCGTCGTGCCAAGGTCAATGCCCACCGCTGTTGCCATTACCGTCTCCCTGAGCTGCTCCTGGCGTGCCGCCCTGCGTCCCGGCCCGGGCCTCCTGGCCCCGCGGAGAGCCGGCCGGGCCGGGCCCGCAACTCTGCCCACGCTCCCCGCCGGGCCGGGGCCTCACATCCTCAAACCGGTTAGTCCGGCGCCGGGACTACGAACCTGGGGGAAGTGCGGGGATGCCGGCCGGGACGAGGCTCTGCTTAGGCGACAGCCGCGGGCCGGGACGAGAAAGGGCGGCATGGTCAAGTCAGTGCGGGTCATCGGCGTCGGCGGGTCCCTGCGGGCCGGCTCGACCAGCCGCAGCGCGCTGCGGGCCGCGCTGGATGGCGCCCTGGACGCGGGGGCCCAGCCCGACCTGCTCGGGATCCGCGAGCTGGACCTGCCCATGTACACGCCCGAGCGCTCGGCCCCGGCGCCCGCGCGCCGGTTCGCCGAGGCGGTCTACGCCTGCGACGCCCTGATCTGGAGCGCGCCCGCCTACCACGGCTCGGTCAGCGGCTCGTTCAAGAACGCGCTGGACTGGCTGATCCTGCTGGCCGACCGCGATCCGCCCTACCTCACCAACAAGCCGGTCGGCCTGGTGTCCGCGGCCGGGGGCATCCAGGGCCTGCAGGCGGTCAGCTCGCTGGACTTCATCGCCCGGGCGCTGCGGGCGTGGAGCGTGCCGCTGGTCATGCCGGTGGCGCAGGCCTCGCCGTCCTTCGACCCGGAGGGCCGCCTGGTCGACGAGCTGATCGGCACGCAGCTGCGGGAGCTCGGCGCCGAGGTCGTCCGGGCCGCACGCCAGTTCCAGTCGGAGGGCAGCTGCGACTACGCGGAGGCCCGGTAGTTCGCGGCGCCGGGCCACCAGTGGCCCGGCGTGGCGTGACCGGCTACCCCGCCTGCTCCGCGGCCAGCCGGGCCAGCTGCACCCGGGAGGTGACGTCCAGCTTCCAGAACACGTGCCGCAGGTGGAAGGCCACCGTGTGGCTGCTCAGGAACATCCGGGCGGCGACCTGGCGGTTGCTCAGGCCCTGGGCCACCAGGTCGACGATGCGGCGCTCGGTGTCGGTCAGGCTGGCCCAGCCGAGAGCGGGCCGGTCGGACGGGCTCCAGTGCCGCAGCCGGGTCCCCCCGGCGCGCAGCCGGGCCCGGACCCGGGCCGCCCCGGCGTCCGCCCCGAGTTCCTCGTACAGCCCGTGGGCCTGGCGCAGCCGGGCCACCGCGGCGACCTGGTTGCCCCGCTCGGCCCAGGCCATGCCGGCATCCTCCGTCGCCCACGCCCGGGCCAGGGGCGCGCAGTAGCGCCCGGCGGCCCGCTCCAGGGCGGCCGGGTCCCGCTCGACCAGCGCGCCCACGTGGGCCGCCGCCACGGCCATGTCGGGGTCTTGCGGGCTGCCCGCGGCCAGGCTCCTGGTCTCCTGGGCCAGGGCCGTGGCCCGGACCTGGTCGCCGCCCGCGAGGGCGCCCCGGACCAGCAGGACGGCGGCCTCCGGGTCGGCCGCGACGCCGCCGAACAGGGTCAGCCGCAGGTGCTCTTCCAGGTCATGGACGTACGCCTGCGCCTCGAGCTCGGTGCGCACGGCTGGTCACCTCGCCTTCGCCGAGTTGTCCCCCGGTCCCCAGCATTGCCAGCCGCGCCGGGCGGCGCACCGTCCCGTCCGGCCCAACCCGGGTGTCCTGGCAGGACAGGGCCGCGGGCTCAGGTGCCGCGCAGCGCCTGCAGGGTCCGCCACGCGCGGGTCGCCAATTGCAGGTTGAACTGGGTGTCCGGGGTGGCCAGATCGTGCCCCGATACGTCGCGGATCCGCTTAAGGCGGTATTTGAGGGTGCTGCGGTGAACCGACAGCGCCCGGGCCGACGCGTCGTAGCTGCCGCCCAGGTCCAGGTACTCGCTGAGGGTGCGGACCAGCTGGGTGCCGTGGAGGGCGTCGTAGTCGAGCAATGCGCCGAGCCACTGCCGGGCGAAGCGCTCCATCGCGGCGGTGTCCCTGGCCGTCCCCAGGACCTGGTAGACCCCGAGCTGCTCGAACAGCGTCACCAGCTCGCGGCCCCGGACCGCCTTCTGCAGCCGCAGGGCGACGCTCGCCTCGCGGCAGGACCGCGGGAAGTCGGCCGGGTCGAGGCACGGGCCGCCGATGCCGAGGCGGCACCGGCCGCCGTGCAGCTCGGCGACGACCGCGGCCCGGAAGCGCTCCCACGGCACCTCGGCATCGGCCAGGACGATGACGTCGCGGGTCCGGGGGGCCAGCAGCGAGCCCACCCGGGTATCGGCCGCGGCCCGGCCCACGGCCCCGGCGAAGGCGCCGAGGTCCTCCCGGCGGCGGCCCTCGACCGCGATGACCCGGTGCGGGCGGCCCAGGTCATAGCCGAGCGCCTGGGCGCGGTTGAGGATGCCGGGCGGGTCCGCGCCCCCGATCAGGTCCAGCACGAGCTGGCGGCGCCGGTGCGGCTCGGCCGCCCCCAGGCCCTGCAGCCGTGCCGCCTCCATGGCCAGCACCGTGGCGGCGTGCTCCAGGGCCACCCGCTCCGCCTCGCCCGCCGTCCCGTCCGGGTCGGCGACGGCCAGCACGCCCACGGGGGCGCCGGCCAGCCGGGCCACGCAGACCAGGCGCCCGCCGTCGCGCCGCGGGCCGGGCCGGGCCAGCTCGCCGCGCAGCAGTTCCTCCCGCCGGGCCGGGTCGTCCTTCGGGTAGGGATCGGGCCGGCCGGGGCCGGCCCACGCCCGGAGGTTCCCGAAGCGGTCCTCGACGGCGGCCGGGCGGCCGGTCAGGTGGTAGACGGCGGCGGCGATGCCGGCCTGGCCCTCGCCCCGGCGGGCGACCCCGGTCAGCCGGTCGTGGATCTCCCGCAGCCGCTGAGCCGACGGCGGCTGCCCCGGCAGCTGCTGACCCGGCAGCTGCTGACCCGACAGGGCCAGCAGGCCGGCCAGGACGGCCAGCCGGTCGCGGCCGGGCTGCTGGCTGAGAGCCATCCGCGTGGCCACGCTAGCTCCGCGCGGGCCGGAAAGTGCCGGTATGACGGCTTTGCGTGACCAGGCGATCCGGCCGGGCAGTGTCCGTCATCTGAGTCTTCCCCCGAGTGTGTGGCTACAGAGCGTGGCCACCTCCTCACTGTATCCCCGGGGCCGCGGCGGCCCGGGACCCCGGTCAGCGGCGGCTGCGGTCGGGCAGCTGGAGCCGCCGCCAGCGCAGGTGCCCGGGCAGCCACCACGGGCCGACGTGGGGCGGGTGGGGGCCGCCGGCGGCCTCGGGCTCCAGCTCGTCATGGAGCCGGCCGATGTGGGCGATCAGCTCGCCGCGCAGCGGCCACCCGATGGGCCGCTGCGCGGGATCCTGGGCCAGCACCGCGCTCAGCCGGTCCTGCTGGTGCCGGGCGGCGTCCAGGTGCCACTCCAGCACCTCCTCGGCGGTCTCCCGCCCCTCGTCGTCATGCACGGTGGCCAGGCGGCCGTAGGCCAGCACCGCCTCGGCCAGTTCCCGCAGGGCGCCGGACAGCCGGGTGCGCTCCTCCTCCTCGCTCATCGAGCTGTTCTCCGCGCCCAGCCGGGCCAGGTCGGCCAGCGACCGGGCCAGCCCGCGGACGATGATCGTCGCGTGATCGAGCGTCTCCAGCCCGTCCCGCAGGCTGATCTCCTCGACCGGCTGCAGCAGCCGGCGCGGGCTCAGCAGGACGCTCTCCTCGGCCTGGCGGACGGCGTCGTCCACGCGCCCGATCTCCCCGGTCAGGTCGCGGGACCGGGCCAGCCACCTCCCGACCCCCTCCGTCGCCGTGCCGCGGTCCAGCGCGGCGGCCACCTCGTCCAGGAGATCGGCCAGCTGGCGGCAGAGGTCCACCATCGCGTCGTGGGCGGACTCCACCCGGGGGGCCGCGAAGATCAGCCCCGACAGCAGGCCCGCGGCGGCGCCGAGCAGCGTCTCGAGGATCCGCCCGACCGCCGCCGACCCCTCGGTGCTGCCCACCGACAGGATCAGCATGGCGCTGATCGGGACCTCCAGGATGGTGTCGCCCAGCCGGAGCAGGTAGCCGAGGGCCAGGCCGGCCACGATCGTGACGCCCAGGCTCCACCAGGTGAACCCGACCACCGCCGACAGCGCGACGGCGACCAGCACGCCGACGACGACGGCCGCCACCCGGCGCACGGCGCTGCGGACCGTCTGGTACAGGCTCACCTGTGCCACCAGCAGGGCCGTGAGCGGCGCGAGCACGGGCCGCGGGCCGCCCAGCGGCACCAGCAGCGCGACCACGTAGGCGAAGATCGCCGTGCCGGCCAGCCGGGCAATGGTCGCCGCGGCGGGCTGAGCCCGGTACCGCGCCACGGTCAGGGTCTCAGGGGTGCGCTGGGCCATCGTCCGGGCGGCCTCGGTCACTGTCTCCGGAGTGCGCTGCACGGTCCGGGCGGCCTCGGTCAGCGTCTCCGGGGTGCGCTGAGCCACGGTCCGCGCGGCCTCGCCGAGCTGCCGGGCCCGGCGCCGGCCCAGGGCCGGGACTCTCACGGCCGCCGGCTCATCCGGGCTCCCCCACGCACGGCGGGTCGGCGGGGTCGATGGGTCAGCTCCGATTCCGGCTCGGCAGCGGCGCGGGCCGCCCTGAGCGGACTCGCGATGTCACCCGCTGGCCTGCCCTGGGCGGCCACGGCCAAAACGATCTCCCCACGATGCCGTCGATGATCATCGCGGGACATCACCCGTTCGGGTAGGGGGCGGGCGGTGAGCGATTCGTTTCGCGGGCAAATACGGCGGTTCGATGCGGACCGCGGGCCGCGCGGCTCAGTCCTGGAGCCCGTCCCGGGACCAGCGCGGGAGGCTCAGGCCCGCCGGCAGCGGGGCCCGGGCGCGCGTCACGGGGCCGGATGGCCGTGGGCCGCGGCGATGATGGCATCCGTGCTCCGGCTGATGTCGTCCGCACCGGTGGCCCAGCCCGAGATGCTGATCCGCATGGCGGGCCGCCCCTGCCACTGCGTCGGCCCGCACCAGCACGTCCCGTCGGCCTGCACGGCCGCCACCAGGGCCAGGGTCGCCGCGTCGGTGGCGGCCCGGACGAGCACCTGGTTGAGCACGACGTCGTTCAGCACCGTGAGGCCGGCCTGGCGCAGCGCGCCGGCCATGATCCGGGCGTAGCCGCAGGTCCGCGCGACCAGATCGGCCACGCCCGCCCGGCCGAGGGTGCGCAGTGCGGCCCAGACCTCGATCTGCCGGGCCCGCTGGGAGGCCTGCGGCGTATGGTGCATGGCCTCGAACCCGGCGTCGGGCGGCAGGTACCCGGCCACCGAGGCGAAGCTGCGGCGCAGGTCCTCGGGCCGCCGGACCAGCGCGATGCCGCAGTCGTAGGGGACATTGAGCCACTTGTGCGCGTCGGCCGCCCACGAGTCGGCGTCGGCCAGCCCGCCGGTCAGGCCGGCCCGCGACGGGTCCGCCCGCGCCCACAGCCCGAACGCCCCGTCCACGTGCACCCAGGCCTGCCGGGCCCGGGCCCACGCCACGATGTCGCCGAACCGGTCGAACGCCCCGGTGTTCACCTCGCCGGCCTGGGCGCAGATGATGGCCGGCCCGGTGACATCCGCCGGCAGCCGGTCCGTGCGCATCCGGCCCTGATCGTCGGACGGGACCCGGTGCACCCGGTCCCGGCCGAGCCCGACCATCCCGAGCGCCTTGATCACCGTGGAGTGGGCGCTCTCCCCCACGACCACGGCCAGCTCCGGGGCGCCGAACAGGCCGTCGGCCTGCACATCCCAGCCCGCCCGGGCCAGCTGCTGATCCCGGGCGGCGGTCAGGGCCGCGGTGTTGGCCATGGCCGCGCCGGTGACGAACGCGGCCGCGGTCCCGGCCGGCAGGCCGAGCAGCTCGGCCAGCCAGCCGGTCACGACCTCGTGCAGCCGGGCCGCGACCGGTGACATGACCGGCAGCGCGGCATTCTGGTCCCACGCCGTCGCCAGCCAGCTGGCCGCCAGCGCGACCGGCAGCGAGCCGCCCACGACGAACCCGAAGTACCGGCCGCCCGCGCTGGCCACCGTGGCGGGGGATCCGGCCCGGTCGAGCAGCGCCAGCGTGGCCGCCGGGTCCTGCGGGGACTCGGGCAGCGCCTCCGCGAAGGACCGCAGCCCGGCCAGGCCGGCCGCGCCGGGCGCCACCGGCCGGTCATCAAGGCCGGCCAGGTAGCGCTGGGCGCGTCCCGCCGCGTCCCCGAGCAGGCTGGATGTGGCCGCGTTCCGCAGCGATGACATGAATTTCCTCCTAGCGCCGGCCTCCTCCCATAGATATGCCGAAAGGCATCCGGGCAGAACCCGCAGGCGCTACCGAAGCTGGGCGCGCGGCCACCGAGGTCCGCGCACCGGGTCACCTAGCCCAGCAAGCTTGCATGATCATGCACCGGCATGCATATAATTTCACTTATGTCCAAGGTGCTCGCCTCCCTGCCTGTCGGCGAACGTGTCGGGATCGCCTTCTCCGGCGGCCTCGACACCTCAGTAGCGGTTGCGTGGATGCGCGAGAAGGGCGCCGTCCCGTGCACCTACACCGCTGACATCGGCCAGTACGACGAGCCCGACATCGCCTCGGTCGCCGCGCGCGCCACCGCCTACGGCGCGGCGGCCGCCCGCCTGGTCGACTGCCGCACGGCCCTGGTCGAGGAAGGGCTCGCCGCCCTGGCCTGCGGCGCCTTCCACATCCGGACCGGCGGCCGCAGCTACTTCAACACCACCCCGCTCGGCCGGGCCGTCACCGGCACCCTGCTCGTGCGCGCGATGATCGAGGACGACGTCCAGATCTGGGGGGATGGCTCCACCTTCAAGGGCAACGACATCGAGCGGTTCTACCGGTACGGGCTGCTGGCCAACCCCGCGCTGCGCATCTACAAGCCGTGGCTGGACGCCGACTTCGTCAGCGAGCTGGGCGGGCGGCGGGAGATGTCGCAGTGGCTGCTGGCCCGCGGCCTGCCCTACCGGGACGCCGCGGAGAAGGCGTACTCGACCGACGCGAACATCTGGGGCGCGACCCACGAGGCCAAGGCGCTCGAGCACCTCGACGCGGGCATCGAGCTCGTGGAGCCGATCATGGGGGTGCGGTTCTGGGACCCCGCCGTCGAGATCGCGCCCGAGGACGTCACGATCGGCTTCGAGCAGGGGCGGCCGATGACGATCAACGGCAAGATCCTGGACTCCGCCCTCGACCTGGTGCTGGCGGCCAACGAGATCGGCGGCCGGCACGGGCTGGGCATGTCCGACCAGATCGAGAACCGGGTCATCGAGGCCAAGAGCCGGGGCATCTACGAGGCGCCGGGCATGGCGCTGCTGCACGCAGCGTACGAGCGGCTGGTGAACGCGATCCACAACGAGGACACTCTGGCCAGCTACCACAACGAGGGGCGGCGGCTCGGGCGGCTCCTGTACGAGGGCCGCTGGCTGGACCCGCAGGCGCTGATGCTGCGCGAGTCGCTGCAGCGCTGGGTCGGGACGGCGGTCACCGGCGAGGTCACACTGCGGCTGCGGCGCGGCGAGGACTACTCCGTCCTGGACACCTCCGGGCCGGCGTTCAGCTACCACCCGGACAAGCTGTCCATGGAGCGGACCGAGGACTCGGCGTTCGGGCCGGTCGACCGCATCGGCCAGCTGACCATGCGCAATCTCGACATCGCCGACTCGCGCGCCAAGCTCGAGCAGTACGCCGGGCTCGGCATGGTCGGCAGCCAGCACCCGATGCTGGCCGCCGGCCTCGGGACCCCGACCGGGCTGATCGGCGCGATGCCCGAGGGCGGGGCGCAGGCGATCGCCTCGCGCGGCGAGGTCCCCGAGGACGACAAGCTGCTCGATGACGCGGCCATGGAGGCCGGCACCGACTGACCAGCCACGCCACCAGGAAGGCCGACCGTGCGGGCACTCCAGTACCGAAGCATCGGCAGTGCGCCCGAGGTCGTCACTGTCCCCGATCCCGAGCCCGGACCCGGGCAGGTCCTGCTGAAGGTGACCGCGGCGGGCGTGTGCCACTCCGACCTGGCCGTGATGAGCCTGCCCGCGGGGGTGCTGCGCTACGAGCTGCCGCTGACGCTCGGCCACGAGGGCGCGGGCACGGTGGCCGCCCTCGGCGCGGGCGTGGCCGGCTGGCAGCTGGGTGACGCGGTCGCGGTGTACGGCGCGTGGGGGTGCGGGGGCTGCGGCGCGTGCGCGGCGGGCCGGGAGAACTACTGCCGGCACGCGGCCGGGCTCGGCATCTTCCCGCCCGGCCTCGGCGCGCCCGGCGCCATCGCCGAGTACCTGCTGGTCGCCGACGGCCGTCATCTTGTCGCGCTCGGCGACCTCGACCCGGTCGCGACGGTGCCGCTGACCGACGCCGGGCTGACGCCGTACCACGCGATCAAGCGCACGCTGCCCAAGCTGGTGCCGGGCAGCACCGCCGTCGTCCTCGGGGCGGGCGGCCTCGGCCACGTCGCGATCCAGCTGCTGCGCGCCCTGAGCCCGGCCCGGGTGATCGCGCTGGACATCGCCGACGAGAAGCTGGCCCTGGCCCGGCAGGTGGGCGCCCACGAGACGCTCGCGTCCGGGCCGGCCGCCGCCGCCGCGGTCCGCGAGCTGACCGGCGGCCGCGGCGCCCAGGCCGTCTTCGACTTCGTCGGCACCCAGGCCACCGTCGACCTCGCGGGCGCGATGGCGGGCCTGGAGAGCGATGTGGTCATCGTCGGCATCGGCGGCGGCGCGCTGGCCGTCGGCTTCGGCGTGCTGCCCCACGAGACGACCGTGACCGCGCCGTACTGGGGCACCCGGCCGGAGCTCGTGGAGATCCTCGAGCTGGCCCGGGCCGGCGCGGTCGAGGTCCACGTCGAGGCCTACTCACTCGACGAGGCGCCCCGGGCCTACGAGCGGCTGCGCCAGGGCGCGGTGGGCGGCCGCGCGGTCATCCTGCCCGGCGCCTGACCTGCCGGGCCGACCCGCCAGGCGATCGCGTGGCCGGCGTCCCTCAGGCGGCGGCGTAGCCGCCGTCCCACCAGGCGGTGACCAGAGCCGCGTACTCGTCGGCGCCGTCCTCCCAGGTGAAATGGCCCGTGTCGATGATGTCGAGCGTGCTGTGCGGCAGCCGCTGATGCAGGTACTCCGAGTTGGCCACCGGGACGGCCCGGTCGCGGCCCCCGGCGATGTTCAGCACGGGCACCTGGATGCCCGGCAGCAGCTCGCCCAGGACCGGAAGCTGCTCGGGATAGGCGCGCGCGTAGCGCATCGACTCGACGAAGCGGTCGCCGTCGTAGGCCGAGAGGTAGTCCTCGGCCACCGGGGCGGGAATCGCGTACCGCTCCACCGTCGGCGACGCGGATCAGGGAGTCGGCCATGGCCTGCGGGGACAGCAGCGCCTCGCGGCGCTCTGAGTGCCCGAATCCGGGCAGGTCGATCGCCACCAGGCGGGTGCGCTCGGCCAGCCGGGACCAGGTCGGCGTGAAGGCGAGCAGGCTCTCCGGCCACGGGCTCAGCAGCAGGGCGTGATCAGCGCGGTCCTCGCTCTGCGCGAACCGGACGGACAGCCCGTCGATGGTACGGAACTGCGGCTGGATGGACTCGTTCAGTGTGCGGGTCACGATGGAGTTCCTGGCGGCGCTGCTCAAGCTGGTCGCCGAGCACCGACGCCGACAGCGGGGTGTCGACGAAGCCGGCCGCGACGAGGTTGACGCGGACCGGCGCGAGTTCCAGCGCGAGGGCGGCCACGAACGGGGGGCAGCGCGGAGAAGGCGGCCGAGGAGATCCCGAGGCCGGGACGGACGCGCCCGGCGGCGGCGCTCCCCATCAGCAGCAGCGTGCCGCCGGGCCGCATCCGGCCGGCCGCGTGGCGCGCGACGTCGAGCGCCAGCGCGATGCGGTCGCCCATCGCCGGGCGCGCCGGGCGGTCTCGAGCCCGATGCCCGAGCTGCCGCCGAGCACCACGGCGGCCTGCCCGGCCAGGTCGCCCTCGCGGCGGGCGGGCGCCGGGGCGCCGGGGCCGGTCATGACTCCGACAGCCCCGCCATCTGCGAGTCCATCGGCCGGACCGGCTTGGGCATGTCGGCGATCGCCATCCGGAGCGTCCCCAGCGCCGCGTCGTAGATCCCCGAGAAGCTCGGGAACGGCTGGATCGTATCGCTCAGCACGTCGATGGGGACCCGGGCGCGGATGGCCAGGGTGGCCTGCTGCAGCCACTCGCCCGCCTCCGGCCCGAGGGCGTAGGCGCCGGTCAGCCGCTCGCCGTCGCTGAGCAGCGTCAGGAACCCGTTGGAGTCGGCGTAGGCGTGCGTGTAGGTGGCGGTCTTGGGCACCTCGGACACCAGCGCGGTGGCGCTGTAGGCCGCCTCCGCGCTGCCGACCGCCGCGGCCTGCGGGTCGGTGTAGGTGACCCGCGGGACGGCCTCGTAGTTCGCCGGGCGGTCGACGCCGGCGATGTTCGCCGCGACCACGTCGCCCTCGTACTCGCCGACGTGGGTGAGCGGCCAGATGCCGTTGACGTCGCCGATCGCCCACAGCCGCTCGCCCGCGCGCAGGTGATCGTCGACCTTGATGCCGCGGGGGCTGGCCTCGATGCCGACGGTCTCCAGGCCGATCCCGGCGACCCGCGGGCGCCGGCCGGTGGACACCAGCAGCCGGTCGCCCCGCAGGTCGGGGGCGCCGTCGAACTCCAGCACGTACTCCCCGCCGTCGCGCCGCGCGGCGCTGGCGTGCTTCCCGAGCACCAGCTCGATGCCGTCCCGGCGCAGGGCCTCGGCCAGGGCCATGCCCAGCGGGGCCGGCTCGCGGGGGATCACCCGGTCGGCGCCCTCGACGAGGACGACCTCGCCGCCGAGCCGCCGCACGACCTGGGCCAGCTCGACGCCCGCGGATCCGCCGCCCAGCACGAGCAGGCGGCGCGGGACGGCCTTCATGCTCGTTGCCTCGCGCGTGCCCCACACGCCCTCCAGCTCGGCCAGCCCCCGGACGGGCGGGACGACCGGCTCCGACCCGGTCGCGATGACGATGTGGTCGGCGGTGTGGCGGGCGCCGTCGACCTCGACCACGCCGGCGCCGGCCAGCCGGCCCGTGCCGCGCAGCAGGGCGATGCCCCGCTCCCCCAGCCAGCGCTCCTGGCCGGCGTCGGACCAGTTCGACACCATGAAGTCGCGCCAGGCCAGCGCGGCCTGGACGTCGACCTGCGCGGTCGCGGCGGCGTTGCGCGCGCCGTGGACCGCCTCGCCCGGCCGCAGCAGCGACTTCGACGGAATGCAGGCCCAGTACGAGCACTCGCCGCCGACCAGCTGGTGCTCCACGATGGCGACCCGCAGCCCGCGCGCCGCCAGCGCCGCGGCGCAGTGCTCGCCCGGCGCCCCGCCGCCCAGGACGATCACGTCATAGTCGCTGCCTGACCCCATCGTTACCTCCGTCGGTTCCTGGTGACATCCCAGCCGCGACCGGGCGCGGCGCACCCCCGGTCAGACGACGATGTGCTTGACCTCGGCCATGTAGCGGCCGGCGGCCGCCGATGCGACCTCCGGGGTGCTCCCGTGCTGGCGCGCGTCCAGGTATACCGCGTACCAGTCCCACCAGTCATGCGGCGGGGCCACCGCCTCGAAGGCGCCGTGATGGTCGGCTGTCTCGTGCAGCAGGTCGGCCAGCGCGGCGACGTCCGTCGGCCACTCCCGGCCCGGCAGCCGCTCCGTCAGCTCCTGCAGCAGCCAGCTGTTGCCGTCGGGGTCGGCGAAGGTGGCGAAGCTCCGGTAGGACCCGTGGCCGGGATCGGGCCCGGGCACGCGCAGGTCGGCGAAGAGCCCGGCGCCGTGCCAGATCTCGCTGACGTCCGCGCCGTGACTGATCAGCTCAGCCCGGGCGGCCGCGATGTCCGCGACGATCAGCATCAGGCTCTGCACCGACCCGGGTGGCATCGTCGTGATCCCGGTGCCGAACTGGATCGAGGCGGGCGAGCCGGGCGGGGTGAACTGCACCACCCGGTACCGCTCGTCCGGGACGATGTCGGCATCCGGGCGCCACCCCAGGCCCTGGTAGAAGGCCTTCGCCCGGTCCACGTCGGCGACAGGCAGCACCACGACCTCAAGCTTCGCATCCACGATGCCGGCTCCTCTCCCGGTGATGCCCGCAACTGGGGCCACGTCGTGGGCCGAGGAGCAGCCCGGGGCGCCGGGATCATTCCCGGTGGGGGCCAGCAGATAACCAGTGATTGGCGGAATTCTCGGGGCACGGCGCGCACCCGCCGACCGCGCGCGATGGCGCCGCAGGGCAGGATGTGGTCATGGCGACAGACTCCGGGCTCACCTACATCCCGGCTCCCGACGGCATGGCGCCGGGCCGGGGCTACACCCACGTCGTGACCGGCTCGGGGCGGGTGGTGGCGGTCTCGGGCCAGGTGGCCCTGGACGACCGCGGCGAGGTGGTCGGCCCGGGCGACCCGGCGGCGCAGGCGCAGCAGGTATTCGAGAACCTGCGGCGCTGCCTGGCCGCGGCCGGGGCGAGCTTCGGTGACGTGATCAAGCTGACCTACTTCGTGACCGATGTCGCGCACCTGCCCGCGATCCGGTCGGTCCGCGACGAGCTGCTCGGCACCGACCGGCTGCCGGCCAGCACGGCGGTGCAGGTCGCGGCGCTCGTCAGTCCCGACCTGCTGCTGGAGGTCGAGGCGCTCGCCCTGGTGGCGGGCCCGGCGCGACCGTAGCCGTCACCGGCACGCGCGGCGGACCAGGTCGGCCCAGCCCCGGCTGAGCCGCTCGCCGGCCTGCGCGGCGGTCGGGGCCAGGGTGGCCGACGCGAGGTACAGCAGCAGCGGGCCGTCCAGGGCCGCCGTGAGCTGGGTGGCCAGCACGTCCAGGTCGGCGCCGGGCAGGCCCAGCGCGCCGAGCAGGAACCGGATGTGGGCCCGGGAGAGCGGCGTCGGCGGGCCGGCCGGCCCGCCGTCCCGCTCCCGTCCGTCCAGCGCGGCGCGCGCGATCTCGCGGCGCGCGGTCAGGAAGCCGGTCCGGGCCTGGCCGTAGGCGATCAGGCGGTCCAGCGGCGGCGCGCCGGGGCCGAGCGGCGGCGGGCCGGTCAGGACCCGGGCCTGGAAGTCCCGCTCGTCGTCGTCCAGGAGGGCCTGGAAGATCCCCGGCCGGGTGCCGAACCGGCGGAACACCGTCCCCTTGCCCACGCCCGCGCGCTCCGCCAGCGCGTCCATGGTCAGCCGGTCGGCGCCCTGCTCGGCCAGCATCTCGCGGGCCGCGGCCAGCAGCAGCCGCCGGTTGCGGGCGGCGTCGGCGCGCTCGGGTCGCGGCGCGCCGAAGGCCACGGGCTGGCTCATGGCCCCCACCCTAGGGCCGGAATATAACCGGGGTAAAGTCCGCTTAGGCGAGGATGACTTACACCTTCGGGCTCGACACGTTCGGGGACCGCAACAGTGACGCCGGCGGCACTCCCCTGTCGCACGCCCAGACGATCCGCAACGTGGCCGCGGAGGGCGTCCTGGCCGAGCAGGCCGGGGTCGACTTCTTCGGGATCGGCGAGCATCACACCGGGCACTTCCCGATGCCGGCCGGCGACGTGGTCCTCGCCGCGATCGCGGCCCGGACCGAGCGGATCCGGCTCGGCTCGGCCGTCACCGTGCTGAGCTCCGACGATCCGGTCCGGGTGTTCCAGCGGTACGCCACGCTGGACGCGATCTCCGGCGGCCGGGCCGAGGTCATCCTCGGCCGCGGGTCGAGCACGGAGTCGTTCCCGCTGTTCGGCTACGACCTCGCCGACTACGAGCAGCTCTTCGAGGAGAAGGCCGCGCTGTTCGCCGAGCTGCTCAAGGGCGGCGCGGTCACCTGGTCGGGCCGGACCCGCGCGCCGCTGGCGGGCCAGGACGTGGTGCCGCACCTGGAGTCCGGCCCGATGCCGGCCTGGATCGGGGTCGGCGGCAACCCGCAGTCCGTCGTCCGGGCCGCCCGGCTCGGGTTCTCGCTGGCGCTTGCCATCATCGGCGGCCCGCCGGCCCGGTTCGCGCCGTACGCCCAGCTGTTCGAGCAGGCGCTGGAGAAGTTCGGCCGCCCGCCGCTCCCGGTGCTCGTGCACTCGCCGGGCCACGTCGCGGCCAGCGACGAGCAGGCGAAGACGGAGTTCTGGCCGCGGTGGCGGGACATCATGACGCTGATGGCGGCCGAGCGCGGCTTCGCGGTCCCCAGCCGGGCGTCGTTCGACCGGGAGACCGGGCCGGACGGCGCGCTGTATGTCGGCTCGCCCGAGACCGTGGCGCAGAAGATCGCCGCGAACGTGCGCGTCCTGCGGGCCGACCGGTTCGACCTGAAGTACGGCCTGCCGGGCCTGACCCACGACCAGCTCATGACCGCCGTCGAGCTGTACGGCCAGCGGGTCATCCCCCGCGTCCGGGAGCTGCTCGGGTGACCCGCGGGAGCGACGGGGCGCGGGGAGCCGTGATGGCGTGTATACCGTCGCCCGGCCGCGCCGGGGCGGATCCCGCGGCCCGGGCCGGCCCGGAGTCCCGGAATGCGAGCGGCCGCGCGGATAAGCCAGAACGCGGTCGGCACGTAGTGACCGGGCGATGCGGCCGGGAATTCACCGGGCGGTCCGGCGGGAATCCGCGGCGGCGCCGGAATGCGCGATTTCGCGGTCGTCAGCGCGGGGCGGCGGCGGGCGGCTCGCGGGTCACGCGCCGCGTCCGCTCGGTGTGCTCGGACATGATGCGCCCGGCGCCGTCCGCGTCCCCGGCCGCGATGGCCCGGATCAGCTCGGCGTGCTCGTCCCAGGAGTGCTGGCCGCGGGCCTGGGCGACGGGCCGGTAGTGCCAGCGGACCCGCCGGCCGACGAGCTGGGCCAGCTCGGCCAGGACCCGGTTGCCTCCGATGCCCATCACGCAGGCGTGGAAGTCGGCGTTGGCGGCGACCATCCCGGCCAGGTCGCCGGCGTCGACCGCACGGCGGCCGGCGTCCCACACCTGCCACAGGCGCCCGATGTCGCCGTCGGTGCGGGCACCCGCGGCCAGCCGCGCGGACTGCGATTCCAGCATCGTCCGCACGGCCAGCAGGTCGTCGACTTCCTTCTCGGTGGGCGAGTGCACGAAGGCGCCCTGGCCCGGCCGCAGGTCGACCCAGCCCTCGGCGTGGAGCTGCTGGAAGGCCTCGCGGACGGGCTGGCGGCTGACCCCCAGGTGCTCGGCCAGCTCGCCCTCGCCGAGGTGCTCTCCCGGCTGCAGCTCGCGGCTGATGATCATCTCGAGCAGGGCGTCGAAGACGGCGTGACGCAAGGGCACGGGGCGGGGCACCGGGCGGCGCGCGGCCCGTCCGCCGGACCGCCGCGGGACGTTCTGCTCCCCGTCGGCAGTGGCGCCATTCGTGTTCTGCATCGGATTCCTAGCTCGGCCCGCACGGCGTTATTCACGGGGCTAAAACGCAATCCGATACTTTACGGTCCGGATGGCCCGGTGTCGCGTAACGGGCGGCAGCCGAGCCGGGCCCATGTGGGATTCGGCCGACTTGCCCCCTTCCAGGCAGATCGTATACCGTCTACGATATGCGTTCTCCGTCGGAATCACCGGCGGCCGCCGTGCTCCCCGCGCGGGCCACGCTCCGCGACGCCCTGATGGTCGCCCTCACGCTGGTGACCGGCGCCACCGATGCCGTGGCCTTCACCCGGCTGGGCAACGTCTTCACCAGCGTCATGACCGGCAACATGGTGCTGCTCGGGGTGGCCGTCGGCCGGGGCGAGCTGACCGCGCTGGAGCACACGGGCCTGGCCGTGGCCTCGTTCATCATCGGAACCGTGGCCGGGGCGCACCTCGCCGGGTCGCCGCAGGCCGGCGATCCGGTCTGGCCCCGCCCGCTGTCGCGGGCGCTGGGGGCGGAACTGGCCATCTTCGCCGCCGTGGCCGTCGGCTGGTGGGCCAGCGGCTCGCACCCGGCGGGCATCACGCAGAGCGCCGAGCTCGCGGCCAGCGCCCTGGCCCTGGGCATCCAGAGCAGCGCGGTGCTGCGGCTGAACGTCAGCGGGCTGTCGACGACCTACCTGACCGGGACCCTGACGACCCTGGTGCAGACCCTGGCGACGACGCGCCGGCTGAAGGGGGGCGGGCGGTCGGTGTGCCTGCTCATCGCGCTGATCGCCGGGGCGGCGGGCGGCGCGCTGCTGGCCGTCCGGGTGCCGGCCGCGGCGCCGCTCGTGCCCCTGGCGATCCTGGCCGGCGTCATCGCGGTCGCGGAGTTCAAGATCGTCCGGTGACGCGGACCAGCTTCTGCAGGCTGCGGACCGGGCGGGGCATGGGCCGGCGGCCGAACACCTGCGGCCAGCCGGTGACCGAGACCTCGGCCACGTAGATATCGCCGCGGGAGTCGGTCGCGAGGCCGTGCGGCGCGATGAACTGGCCCGGCCCGGTGCCCATGGCCGGGGCGGTCTCGAGCCGGGTGATCAGGTCCCCGCTCGCGCTGAGCACCGAGATCCGCGGGCCGAGGCCGGGCGCCCCGCGGTTGAAGTCCATCGACGGGCCCAGCTCGCCGACCAGGAACACCGGATCCGGGCCGGGTGTCCGGTACAGGGCGCACGGGCGGTGGACCACGTCCGGCCAGCTCGCCTCGAACCGGCCGGTGCCGTCGAAGACCTGGATCCGGTGGTTCTCCCGGTCCGCCACGTAGACCCAGCCGTCCTCGTCGCAGACGATGTTGTGCGGCAGGTTGAACTCCCCCGCGGCCATCCCGCTGCGGCCCCACGACAGCAGCAGCCGGCCGTCGGGCGAGAACTTGTGCACCTTCGCGTTCCCGTAGCCGTCGCTGACGTAGATGTCCCCCTCGGGCGACAGCGCGGTGTGAGTGCAGCGGTTGAACGGCAGGCCGCCGTGGAAGGGCGCGGGCTCTTTGGGCCGGCCGATCTGCAGGAGCAGCTCGCCGTCCGGCGCGTGCCGGGTCATGGTGTGGTTGCCGTCGTCGGTGCAGTACAGGCTCTGGTCGGCGGCGAGGAAGATGCCGTGCGCGTGGCTGAAGAACTCCTCCCCCCACGTGCCCTCGACGTTGCCGTCGCGGTCGAAGATGATCATCGGGTGGTCGCCGCGGTTGAACACGAAGACCCGGTCCGCGCGGTCCACGGCCACCCCGGCCACGTCGGCCAGGTCCCAGCCCGCGGGCAGCGTGCCCCAGCCGGGGGCCAGCTCGTAGGTGTGCGGGCCGGAGCCCAGCCGGACCGGAGCGGGTGCCTCGGGGTCCATGGTCCCTCCTTATTTGCATACCGACGACTGAATACTGTACGAAACCGGCGCAGCCGGCCGGCCGGAGGACGGAGTGCTGAGATGACCGAGCGCAGGTACCCGGTCGCCGTGATCCGCGGCGACGGCATCGGCCCCGAGCTGGTCGACGCGGCGCTGGCCGTGCTGGCCGCGGCCGGCGCCGCGTTCGGCTTCGGCCTCGACCTGACGCAGGTGCGCGGCGGCGCGGCCGCGTATCAGCGCGACGGCGTGCCGATGACGGCGGCCGGCCTCGAGGTGGTCCGCGGGTCGGCGGCCACGCTGAAGGGCCCGGCCGGCCTGCCCGACGTCCGGCGGCCGGACGGGACGGAGGCCGGCCTGCTGGGCGGCGTGCTGCGCAACGGCCTGGACCTTTACGCCAACGTGCGGCCGATCCGGCTGCTGCCGGGCATCGCCAGCCGGCTCCGGGCCGAGCCGGGCAGCATCGACTACGTCATCGTGCGGGAGAACACCGAGGGCCTCTACCTCGCCCGCGGCCGGGGCACCGGGAACAGCCACGCCATGAGCGACACCCTGCTCGTGACCCGGGCCGGGTGCGAGCGGATCGCCCGGTTCGCCTTCGAGCTGGCCTGCCGCCGCGGCGGCGCCCCGGCCGACGGCGTCCGCCGGGTGACGCTGGTCGACAAGGCCAACGTGCTGGCCAGCATGGCCTTCTTCCGGCAGGTCTTCGGCGAGGTCGCCGCGCAGTACCCGGACATCGCGGCCGAGTGCCTGTACGTCGACGCGGCCGCCCAGGCTCTGGTGATGCGGCCCGAGCACTTCGACGTGATCGTGACCGAGAACATGTTCGGCGACATCCTCAGCGACCTCGGCGGCGGCACTGTCGGCGGCATCGCGATGTGCCCCTCGGGGAACATCGGCGACGCCGCCGCCTACTTCGAGCCGATCCACGGCAGCGCGCCGGAGCTGGCCGGCCGCGGCGTGGCCAACCCGCTCGGCCAGATCCTGGCTGCGGCCATGCTGCTGGATCACCTCGGCGAGGTCCCCGCCGCCGACGCCATCCGCGAGTGCGTCCGGGCCGGGCTGGCCGGCGGCGCGATCGTGATTCGGGCCGACGGCACGGCGCAGGGCGGGCCGGCCGCCGTGGGCGCGGTGGTGGCCGGGCTGATGCGCGGGGCCGGGGCGGAACCTAGGGTGGAGACGTGAGCGATCTCCGGGTTCTGTTCATCGGCGGCAGCGGCGTCATCAGCTCGGCGTGCTCGCGGCTCGCGGCCGAGCGCGGCATCGAGCTGTTCGTCCTCAATCGCGGCCGCAGTCAGCTGCGGCCGCTGCCCCCGCAGGCGACGGTCCTGCGCGGTGACATCCGGGATCCGGCAGCCGCGGCCGAGGCGCTGGGCGGCCGCGAGTTCGACGCCGTCGTCGACTGGGTCGCCTACACGCCGGCCCAGGTCCAGGCCGATATCGACCTGTTCCGCGGCCGCACCGGCCACTACGTGTTCATCAGTTCCGCGTCGGCCTACCAGACGCCGCCGGCCCGGCAGCCGGTGGTCGAGTCCACGCCGCTGCGCAACCCGTTCTGGGCGTACTCCCGGGACAAGATCGCGTGCGAGGACCTGCTGGTGGCGGCCTACCGCGACCTCGGCTTCCCGGCCACGATCGTGCGGCCCTCGCACACCTACGACCAGACGCTGATCCCGCTCGACGGCGGCTGGACGGCACTGTCCCGCATGCGGCAGGGCCGGCCGGTCGTCGTGCACGGCGACGGCACGTCGCTGTGGACGCTTACCCACCACGAGGACTTCGCCCGCGGGTTCGTGCCGCTGCTGGGCCATCCCCGCACGATCGGCGAGGCCTTCCACATCACCTCCGACGACGTGCTGACCTGGAACCAGATCGCGTCAGCGCTGGCCGCGGCCGCGGGGGCGAGCGCCGACATCGTGCACGTTCCCTCGGACGCGATCGCGGCCGCCGATCCCGACTGGGGCGCCAGCCTGCTCGGCGACAAGGCCCACTCGATGGTGTTCGACAACTCCAAGCTGCGCGCCGTCGTGCCGGACTACCGGGCCACCATCGGTTTCGAGCGGGGCGCGCGGGAGATCGTCGCCTGGCACGACGCGGACCCGGCGCGGCAGCACGTCGACCCGCGCGTCGACGCGGTCATGGACAAGCTCATCGGCGCCTACCGGCCCTGAGCCCGTCCCCGCGCCGGCCCGCGGTCCCCGCGGTCAGGGCTGGAGGACGATCCGGCCGGGCAGGCCGCCGGCCGCCTTCGCGCCGTACGCCTCGGCCGCCCGGGCCAGCGGGTACACCCCGCCCACCTGGGGGCGCAGGTGCCCCTCGTCGACCAGGCGGGCGAGCTCGGCGAGCTGCGCCCGGCTGGGCTCCTGGACGAAGACGACCGTCCTGATGTCGTCCCGGCCGGCGGGCAGCCGGGCGGCGGCCTTGATCGAGATCAGCGTTCCGCCCGGCCGGAGCAGGGCGGGCGACTGGGCCAGCACCTCGCCGCCGATCGTGTCCAGGACGACGTCGGCCTGGCCGGCCGCGTCCCGGAGTCCCTCGGCGTCCAGCGCGAGGAAGCGGTCGGCGCCGAGTTCCGTGGCCAGCGCCCGCGCCCGGCTCCGCCCGGTCCCGATGACCTCGGCCCCGGCCCAGCGGGCCAGCTGGACCGCCGTCGATCCGACCGCGCCGCCCGCGCCGTGGATGACCACCGTCTGCCCTGTGGCCAGGTGCCCGTGGTCGAACAGGGCCTGCCAGGCCGTCAGGCCGGCCCGCGGCACCGCGGCGGCCTGGACGTGGTCGGCGGTCCGCGGCTTCAGCGCCACGTTCCGGGCCTCGACGGCCACGTACTCGGCGGCCGCCCCGTCCCGCAGCTGATCGGTGAGCCCGAACACCTCGTCCCCGACGGCGAGGCCGGCCGTCCCGTAGCCCAGCGCGGCGACAACCCCGGACACCTCATGGCCGGGGATGACGCCCGTCCGCCGGTGACCCGCCCGGCAGGTCCAGATGGGCCAGTCCAGCTCGTTGTGCGTGATCCCGCACGCGGCGACCTTGACCAGGACGTCGCAGAGCCCGGCCGCGGCATCGGGTACCTCCTCGTAGGCCAGCGCGCTGATCCCGGCGGGCTCGTGCATGCGGATGGCTTTCATGGCCGGTTCCTCTCGGTGGACGGCCCGCTAGGCGGGAATCGCGCCGAGCTGCTTCAGCTGCGACAGGACGTCGACGACGCCCCAGATCTCGGCGATCCGCCCGCCGGCGAAGCGGAAGACGAAGATCTCCCGGTAGCTGACGGGCCTGCCGGTGGGCCGCAGCCCCAGGTACTCACCCTGGTGGGTCCCGGTCACCGTGTTCCGGCCGACGACCTTGTCGCCCTCCTCGATCAGGTCCTCGACCTGCACGTGCAGGTCGGGGAAGGCCCGGTACAAAACCGTCATCACCTGCTTAAGCGCCCGCGCCCCGGTCGCGCCATTCGGCACGGGCGCGTGGAACAGCACATCCGGCGCAACGATCTCGTCGATCGCCTGCGAGACGAGCTCCGGGCCGCCGCTCATGGCGTCATGGAGGCGCATGAAGACCGCCTTGTTGCTGGTGTCCTGGTCGCCTGGCATCTGGCTTCTCCTCGGGTCGTGGAGCCGGTCGTTATCCTGCGGGAGCGGGCCGTGCCCTGCTCAGCGGTCTGACGACGCAGCCCGCCCGAATGTGAGCGGCGGGCCGGCCTCACAATCGCGCCCGCTATCTCGTCGGACTGGTGCGGGCGCAACCGACCACGGGAGGCGCGGGAGCATGTCCACCTCATCCGGCTCACCCGGGCCAGGAGCGGGCCAGGCCGACCCGGGCCTGACCGCGATCATGAGCGAGCGGCGTCAGCTGATTAATCTCGCGTACCGGCTGCTGGGCTCCCTGGCCGACGCCGAGGATGCCGTGCAGGAGACCTACGCCCGCTGGTACGCCCTGTCGCGGGCGCAGCAGGACGCCATCGAGTCGCCCGGCGCCTGGCTGACGACGGTGGCCAGCCGCATCTGCCTCGACCTGCTCGGCTCGGCCCGCGCCCGGCGGGAGCGCTATGTGGGCGAGTGGATCCCCGAGCCGCTGCCCGAGCCCGGCGAGTGGATCACCGAGCGGCCCGGCCGGATGAGCGCCGACCCGGCCGACCGGGTCACCCTGGATGAGTCGGTCACCATGGCCTTCCTGGTCGTGCTCGACTCGATGACCCCGGCCCAGCGCGTCGCGCTCATCCTGCACGACGTCTTCCGCTACTCGTTCACGGAGGTGGCGGGCATCGTGGGCCGCA
Source organism: Streptosporangiaceae bacterium (assembly GCA_036501025.1). GTDB lineage: Bacteria > Actinomycetota > Actinomycetes > Streptosporangiales > Streptosporangiaceae > DASUBV01. Next base: position 21,185 of record DASYBB010000156.1, on the reverse strand, counting down.
CGCCGGCGGCGTGCCGCCAGCTGGCCTCCTCGGCCCGCCGCCGCATCGCCGCCGGGCCGGCCACGGCGGCCCCGGCCGCGCGGCAGGCCGACCTCGTCCGGGACTTCCGCCAGGCGTGGCAGGCCAAGGACATCGGCGCCCTCATCGGCCTGCTGGACCCCGACGCCACCATGACCGCCGACGGCGGCGGCCTCGCCGTGGCCGCGCTCCGCCCGGTCGAGGGCGGCGAGCGGATCGCCCGCTACGCCGTCGACCTGGCCAGCCGGGCGGCCGGCGGCCTGACGCTGCTGGAGCGCACGGTCAACGGCCAGCCCGGCCTGGTCGCGCAGCAGGACGGGGTCACCGTGACGGTGTTCGCCTTCGACATCGCCGGCGACCGGATCACGCGCATCTGGGCCGTGCGGAACCCCGAGAAGCTCCGCCCGTGGATGACGGGCTGAGCGGGTTTCCCGCGGCCGGGGCCCGGGCAGGTGACCGGGATGGCCGAGCGCGCTGGCGGGACCGGGATCGTGATCGTCGGCGGCGCCATGACCGGGGGCAACGCCGCCGCGACCCTGCGCGAGGAGGGCTACCGGGACCGGGTCACCATGGTCAGCCCGGAGCCCGGCGAGCCGTTCGGCCGGCCGCCCCTGTCCAAGGGGTACCTGCGGTCGGAGGAAGAGCTCGCGGCCTGGTACGTCCGGCCCGCCGGCTGGTACGAGGCGCACGACGTCGACCGCATCGCGTCGAGCGCCGCGGTCATTGACACCGCCGCGCAGACGGTCCGGCTCGACTCGGGCCAGGAGCTGGCCTACCGGCAGGTCCTGATCGCGACGGGCGGGCGGAACCGGCAGCTCCGCCTGCCGGGAGCCGACCTGCCCGGCGTCCACTACCTGCGCACCGTGGCCGACTGCGAGGCGATCAAGCGCGCGGCGGTGCCGGGCCGCCGCGCCGTCATCATCGGCATGAGCTTCATCGGCTCGGAGGTGGCCGCCTCGCTGACCCAGCTCGGGGTGCACGTGACCACCATCTTTCCCGGCAAGTACCCCCTGGAGCGGGTGCTGGGCGGGGAGGTCGGCGCCGTGTTCGCCGCGATGCACAGCGCGAACGGCGTCGAGCTGCTGGCCGGCGAGCAGGTCGCCGGGCTGGAGGGCACCGGGCGGGTCGAGGCCGTCACCACGGCCGGCGGCACCCGCGTGCCCTGTGACTTCGTCGTGGCCGGCGTCGGGATCGAGCCGGCCGTGCCCGCCATCGCGGGCCACCCCGTCGAGCAGGACAACGGCATCCTGGTCGACGATCGGTGCCGGGCCAGTGCCGACGGCGTCTGGGCGGCGGGCGATGTCGCCCGGATCCTGCATCCGCTGTTCGGCCGGGTCCGGGTGGAGCACTACAACAACGCCGAGAAGCAGGGCGCCGCGGCGGCGCGGTCCATGCTCGGCTCGGATGCTCCCTATGACTACCTGTACACGTTCTGGTCCGACCAGTACGAGCACAAGCTCGAGTACGCCGGCTATGCCGCGCGGTGGGATGAGTTCGTCGTCCGGGGCAGCCTCCACGGCGGCGGGTTCTTGGGTTTCTATCTGGTCAAGGGGGTCGTGCGGGCCGCGGTCGGGCTCGACCGCGGCGGTGACCCCGAGCTGGACGCCGACCAGGAGATGGCGGCGGCGGCGCGCCTGGTGGCCGCCGGGGCCCAGCCGCGGGCCGGGCTGCTCGCCGACGAGCGCGTGGACCTGACGTCGCTGGTGCCGCCCGCCTGACCGGGCTAGGCGTTGGAGAACAGCGGGATGTTCGCGCCGCTGGCCGGCGCCAGCGGGCTGTCCAGCAGGGCGACGATCAGCGCGGCGACATCGGCCGGGGTCAGGCCGGGGCGAAGGTCGGGGTTGGCCCGCCGCAGCATCTCGGTGTCGACCGCGCCCGGGCTCACGCAGATGGCGCTGATGCCGTGCTCGCGGCCCTCCACCGCGACCGCCTCGGTCAGGCCGATGATCCCGTACTTGGAGACGTTGTAGGCGGCGAGCCCCGGGAACTTCTCGGTCGCGTAGACGCCCGAGAGCGAGGCGATGGTGACGATCCGCCCCTCGCCGGCCGGGCGCATGGCGGTGAACGCCGCGCGGCAGCACAGGAACGAGCCGGTCAGGTTGATCCCCAGCGTCTCGGCCCAGATACCCGGCGTGGTGTCGGCGAACGGCACCGACGTCAGGACGGCGGCCGCGCAGACCAGGGCGGCCGGGCGGCCGGCCCGGCCGGCCGCGGCGAACAGGCGCTCGACCTCCGGCTCCCGGCTCACGTCGGTGGGCACCGCGGTGGCCGCGCCGCCCGCGGCCCGGATGCCGGCCGTGACGGCCGCGAGCGCATCGCGGTCGCGGGCCGCGAGGAAGACGTGCGCGCCGGCCGCCGCGACGGCCGCCGCGGTGGCGGCGCCGATGCCCCGGCTGGCGCCCGTGACGATCGCCACCCGCCCGGCCAGCCAGTGCCGCGGGTCAGCCGCGGGCCGGCGTCCCGGTTCCCCGGGCGGTGACCCGCCGGTAGAGCTGCTCGTGACCATCGAGGCTCCGTTCTAGGTCGAGATTGCTTTCGGCGTGGCGGCGGCAGGCCGCGCGCGATATCCGGGCCGCCCGCCGGACGCTGGCTGCGGCCCCCTCGATGTCGCCGGGCTCGGCCAGGAAGCCGGTCACCCCGTCCACCACGATCTCGGCCAGCCCGCCGCGCCGGAACGCGACGACGGGAGTCCCGCACGCCTGCGCGTCCGCGGCGGCCATGCCGAACGGCTCGTCCCAGCGGGCCGGGCACAGCACGACGGCGGCGCGGGCCATGGCGGCCCACATGGCGGCCCGGGGCACGCCCCCGTGCACGCGCACGCCGGGCAGCGCGCGCCGCGGCTCGATCGCGGTTCGGGCGTAGTCGGCGTCGTAGGCGTCGCCGTAGACGTCGATCGGGGTTCCGGCCGCCCGGGCGATGTCGATCGCCTCGGCCGCGCCCTTCTCCGGGCTCAGCCGGCCGGCGAAGACCGCGCCGTCGCCGGCCGTGTCCGACCACGGGACGGCGCCCGTGGCCACGTACGGCGGCAGGACCGCGTCGACCGGGGTGACCTCGCGCCACGTGGCCGCCTGGAACTGCGACACGCAGGCCACGGCCGGCCGCTGGCCGCCGTCCGCGACCTGGCCCAGCGCGGCCGCGATCGCCGGGTCGGGCGGCAGGTGGAGCGTGTGCACGACCGGCGCGCCCAGGCCCGCGGCCAGGCTGATCGCCGGGGCGTCGAAGGCGTGATTGTGAACGACGTCGTAGCGGCCGGCCCGGACCGAGGCGTAGGCGACGGCAAACGCCGGCGCCGCCGCGCCCGGGTCGCGGCCGGCCGGGCCGGACGCCCGGTACAGGGTGGCGGCCAGCGAGCCGGGATCGACCCCGGTGTCGATGATCGTGACCCCGGGGACGTGCGATCCGGTGGCCGCGTAGACGTGGACGTCATGGCCGCGGCCGGCCAGGCCCCGGGCGAGATCGGCCACGAAGGCCTGCGAGCCGCCGCCCTGCGGCTCGCGGATGGCGGTGACGAGCGGCGCCACGATCGCGACCCTCACGCCGGGAGCACCTTGAAGGCCAGGTCGCGCGGCGGGTTGATGCCGAGCACCTCGAACGGGACCTTCGCGCGGCCCCGCCCGCGGACCTCCGCGGCCGCCCGGGGAAAGAAGATCTCGGCCAGCTCGACCGCCTCCCGGTGGCTGGCGAACTCCACGGCCATCGGCCCGGGGAAGCTGGCGTACTGGTAGTGCCGGGCGGTCAGCCAGTCGAGGTGGTTCGGCCAGATGATGGCGACGCAGCCGCCGGGCCGGCACACCCGCTCCATCTCGGCCAGGCCGGCGTCGCCGCCGTGCCCGGCCGCGGGGGTCAGGACCGAGCACGCCACGACCAGGTCCGCGGAGCCGCTCGCGACCGGCAGGTCATCAAAGAACCCCGGGGTCACGCGGGCGCGGTCGCCGTGACCGGCCGCGGCCAGCTTCCGCCGCAGGACCCGGCGCAGCCCGGCCGCGGGCTCTACCGCCACCACCTCGCGGCCCCGGCCGACGAGCTCCAGGGTCAGGCGGCCCGAGCCCGCGCCGACCTCGACGATCGTGTCCGCGTGGCGCGGCAGCCAGTCGATGACCCCGGGATGAAGCCGCTCCGCCCGGGCCAGCCGGTCGTAGAGTTCCGGCTCGATCCGGTACAGCAGCTCCCAGGCCAGGGTCACGTCGGCCCGCGGGTCACCGCGCTCGCCGGGGGTGAAGCGCCGGGCCTCGTCGCGGGTGAGGACCCGCAGGTCCGCAGCGGTGTAACGGCTGCGGAGGTCGCCGCCCCGGCGGGCCGGGCGCTCAGGCGCAGTCACCGACCTCGGCCCAGTTCTTGTCGGTCTCGCAGACCCGGACCGACCGCAGCAGCCCCCCGGGGACCTCGCCCTTGAGCCGGTCCCAGAACGTCACGGCCAGGTTCTCGGCCGTCGGGATGATCCCGTCCAGCCACGGAACGTCGGTGTTCAGGTTACGGTGGTCAACGTCCTGGATAATCTGCTGGCAGATGATGTCCGAGAGGTGCTTGAGGTCCAGGACGTAGCCGGTCGCGCCGTCGATCCGCCCGGCCACCACCACCTCGAGCACGTAGTTGTGCCCGTGCAGGTTGACGCACTTCCCGAACAGGTCCCGGTTCTCGGCGTCGGACAGGCGCGGATTACGCAGCTGATGCGCGGCATTGAAGGCCTCGCGGCGGCCCACCAGCACGGTCGCCTGACCGTTCATGACCTCAGGCGGCGGTAACCGCATCCACGTCCCCGTTGACCGTGACTAGCCATATGTGCCTCCGAGGTATCCGCTCACGGCCCCCGCGCAATAGCTAGAAGTATACGGCCGGGCGCTCCGGGTTACCTCGCTCCCCGGCCGGGGCGCCCGGCGGCCGCCCCCAGAACTAGCCGGATGGTGGGTGTGCCGGTCCGGCCCAGCGGCTGTACTACCAGCTACGACTCCGACCACGCAGTGACCACCACCGGGTCCGTATGGCCACATACCAGGCCCAAAGGAGGGAAGCATGGCGACCCGAACGATTCTCGGTCTGGGCCGCAGCCGCACAGCGCGGGCCGGCCGCGGGCCGGCCCGCCGCCGGATGCGGGTGGTGCTGCCGGCCGCGGCCGCCGTGGCTGGCGCGGCGGCGCTGGCGGCGTGCGGCTCGTCGGGTACCTCCGGAAGCGCGTCCGGCGCCGGCAGCCCGGCCGTCTCGGCCACGGCGGCGGCCAAGGTCGGCGTGAAGACCGCGAACGCCGGCGGCACGACGGTGCTGACCAGCGCCAAGGGCCTTACCCTGTACTCATTCGCCCCGGACACCTCTACCAAGTCGACCTGCAACGGGGCGTGCGCGACGCAGTGGCCGCCGGTGAAGCCCGCGACCACCTCCGGGGTCAAGGCCCCGTTCGCCACGATCAAGCGAGCGGACGGCGCCTCGCAGCTCACCTTCCACGGGCGCCCGATGTACACGTTCATCGGCGACAAGTCCGCCGGGCAGGCCAACGGCAACGGGCTCAACGCGTTCGGTGGCCTGTGGCACGAGGCTCCCGCGAACGGCTCCCCGGCGCCCGCCAACACCACGGGTAGCGGCGGCGGCTACTGACCGGACCCCACCGAGACCGCCGCGACCTCCCCGGGCGCAGCGGCAGCCGTCCCGGCGCTCGCCGCCGCAGCGGGCCGGCCGCCCGGCTGGCCCCGCTGCGGGAGGCCGAGGCCCGCTATGGCTCCGGCCAGGGAGAGCCCCGCTGACACCGCGAGGGCCGGGGCGAAGCCGTCGGTGAAGGCCCGGGCCGAGGCGTAGCCGCCGGCCGCGGCGAACACCGCCACGCCGATCGCGACACCAACGGCGCCGCCGAGCTGGCGGGCGGTCTGGAACGTGCCGGAGGCCGTGCCGATCTCGGCTGGCGCCACGGCGGTCACGACGGCCTTCTGCGCGCCGGGCATGGCCAGTGAGACGCCGGCCCCGGCGATGATCATCGGCGCGATCAGCTCCGCGTAGGGCAGGGTGGGCCGGGCGATCAGCGCGATCCACGCCAGGCCGGCTGCCTGCAGGAACAGGCCGCTCACCACCAGCGGACGGTCGCCGAGCCGGTCGGCCAGCCGCCCGGCCCGGGGTGCCACCAGGACCAGGGCCCCGGTCCAGGGCAGCAGCCGCAGGCCCGCGCCCAGCGGCCCCTGGCCCAGCGCGACCTGCTGGAACTGGGCCATGAAGAACACGGCCCCGGTCAGCGCGGCCTGGAGCAGGAAGCTCACCGCGTTGCCCGCCGCGAAGGCGCGCGAGCGGAACAGGCGCATCGGGAGCATGGGCGCTCGCGCGCGCAGCTCCCAGGCCACCAGCGCCGCCGCCGCGACGGCGAAGAGCGCGAACGAGCCGATAATCTGCGGGTCGCCCCAGCCGGCGGCGTCCGCGCGCACCAGCCCCCAGACCAGCGCGAGGCCGGAGATGGTCACGAGCGCCGCGCCGCCCAGGTCGATGGCCGCGCGCGGCCCGGAGCTCGCCCGGATGTGGCGCAGCGTCAGCGCCGCCGCCGCCAGCCCGATCGGCACGTTGAGCCAGAAGATCCACTGCCAGGCCAGCCCCTGGGCGATCGCGCCGCCGACCACGGGGCCGCCGCCGACCGCCAGGCCGGTGACGCCGCCGAAGATGCCCAGCGCCCAGCCGCGGCGCTCGGCCGGGAACGCGGCCGTCAGCAGCGTCATGGCCAGCGGCATGATCATGGCCGCCCCAGCCCCCTGCACGGCGCGCGCCGCGATCAGCCAGCTGGCGCCCGGCGCGACCGCGCAGGCCGCCGAGGCCAGCGTGAACAGCCCGATGCCCGCGACGAACATGCGCCGCCGGCCGAACCGGTCGCCCACCGCCGCGGCCGTCATGAGCAGCACGGCGAAGGTGAGGATGTAGGCGTTGACCGTCCACTGGAGCTCGGCCACGGACGCGTGCAGCGCCAGCCGGATCGCGGTGAGCGCGGTCGTCACCACCAGCGCGTCCAGCGCCACCATGAACGAGGCCACCGACGTCAGCGCCAGTACCCACCGCCCGGTCGCCGGTGGCGGCCCGGCTCCCGCCGCGCCCTCGGTGCTGCTCGTGCTGCCCATGGCTCCTCCTTGTGCGTGGGAACGTCACAGGTTGAGACACCGGCGCGGGCGCGAACGGACCGGTGACTTTCCGGTCGCGGTGGTGTCAGTACCTGTGGCCGGGCAGGACGGTAACCAGGAGGAAACGTGACGGAACGGACGCTGATGCAGGCCCGGGCGGGCGACGAGCAGGCGTTCCGCGAGCTCACCGACCACTACCGGCGCGAGCTGCAGCTGCACTGCTACCGGATCCTCGGCTCGGTGCAGGACGCCGAGGACATGGTCCAGGAGACGCTGCTGGCGGCCTGGCGCGGGCTGGCCCGGTTCGAGGAGCGGGCCTCGGTGCGCTCCTGGCTGTACAAGATCGCCACCAACCGCTGCCTCAACGCGCTGCGCGACAGCGGGCGGCGGCCGCGCGCGCAGCAGCCGCCCCCCGAGCCCCCGTTCGAGCCCGCCGAGCCGACCCGCCGGTCCGAGCCGCTGTGGCTGGAGCCGTACCCGGACGTCCTGCTGGACGGGATACCGGAGACCGCGCCGGGACCCGAGGCCCGGTACGAGGCCAAGGAGTCCATCTCGCTGGCCTTCGTGGCCGCCGCCCAGCACCTCCCGCCCCGCCAGCGGGCCGTGCTCCTGCTGCGCGATGCCCTCGGCTTCCGGGCCGCCGAGGTGGCCGCCATGCTGGACAGCACGGAGACCTCGGTCAACAGCGCGCTGCAGCGGGCGCGGGGCACGCTGGACGCCCGCCTGCCGGGGGCCGGCCGCGCGCGGCCGCCGCGGCCGCGCTCGCCGCGCGAGCGCGTGCTCGCGGAGCGCTTCGCGGAGGCCTACCAGGGCGGCGACCTCGACGGCCTGCTGCGGCTGCTGACCGATGACGCCTGGCTGACCATGCCGCCGGCCACGCTGGAATACCAGGGCCGCGACGCCATCGCGGCGTTCCTCACCGGCGGCGCCCGCTGGCGGGACGGGCGGCCCATCAAGCTCGTGCCCACCGGCGCGAACGGCCAGCCGGCCTTCGGCGCCTACCTGCAGGACGCCCACGCGGACATCCTCCACGCCCACGGGCTGATCGTGCTCACGCTGGAGGGGGACCGGATCAGCGCCATCACGCGGTTCGTCGACAACTCCGTGCTGCCCCACTTCGGATTCCCCCGGACCCTGCGCGCCGGCTCGCCTGACTAGCCCCGCTTGTTACGGTGGGTGACCAGGGGGATCAGCGAGCAAGGCGGGGGGACGACGTGATCATCCGGACTCCTGACCAGCGGCTGCGGGTGTTCGTGAGCTCGACGCTGGGTGAGCTGGCCAACGAGCGGCGGGCTGTCTCGCGGGCCATCTCGGCCCTGCGGCTCACGCCGGTGATGTTCGAGACGGGTGCCCGGCCGCATCCGCCCCAGGACGTGTACCGGGCGTACCTGGAGCAGAGCGACATATTCATCGGGCTGTACTGGCAGCGCTACGGGCTGGTCAGCCCCGGCATGGAGATCTCGGGCCTGGAGGACGAGCTCAAGCTGGCCGAAGGGCTGCCGCGCCTGCTCTACGTCAAGGGGCCGGCCCCTGACCGCGAGCCGGAACTGGCGGCCATGCTGGCGCGCATCGCCTCGGAGGCGGCGGACTCCTACCGTCATTTCCGGTCCGCCGCCGAGCTGGGCCGGCTGGTCCGCGACGACCTGGCCACGCTGCTGAGCGAGCGGTTCGCCGCCGTGGAGCCCGCGCCGGGGCCGGCCGCCGAGGCCGCCCCCCGGCCGCTCCCGGTCGGCACGACGTCGCTGGTCGGCCGGGAACAGGACATCGAGAAGGTCACTGAACTGGCCCGGCGGCCCGGCGTGCGGCTGGTGACGCTGACCGGGCCCGGCGGGATCGGCAAGACCCGGCTGGCCGTGGCCGCGGGCGAGCGGCTCCGCGGCGAGTTCAGCGCGGGCACCGTGTTCGTGCCTTTGGACGCGGTCACCGACCCGGCACTGGTCCTGGCCGGCGCCGCCCGCGCGGCGGGCGCCGACACGGCCGGGGGATCGGCGCCAATGGAGGGCCTGGCCGAGCTGTTCAGCGACAGTGAGTGGCTGCTCATCCTGGACAACCTGGAGCAGGTGCTCGAGGTGGCCCCCGACGTCGACAAGCTGCTGGGCCGCTGCAGCGGCCTGACGATCCTGGCCACCAGCCGCACGGTGCTGGGGCTGCGCGCCGAGCGGGAGTACCCGGTGCCGCCGCTGGCGCTCCCGGCCGGCCCGGCCGGCGCGGCACCCGGCGACCTGGCCGCCTCCCCCGCGGTGGCGCTGTTCGTGGACCGGGCCCGCGCGGTCCGCCCGGACTTCGCGCTGACCGAGGCCAACGCCGTGGCGGTGGCGGAGATCTGCCGCCGCCTGGAGGGCCTGCCGCTGGCCATCGAGCTGGCCGCGGCCCGGACCCGGCTGCTGGATCCCGGCACGCTGCTGGGCCGGCTGTCGGATTCGCTGGACGCGCTGGGCACGGGCGCGGCGGACCTGCCCGAGCGGCAGCACACGCTCCGCGCCACGGTGGAGTGGAGCGTGGGCCTGCTCGAGGCGGAGGAGCGGTCTCTGCTGGAGATCGACGCGGTGTTCGACGACGGCTGGACCATCGAGGCCGCCGCCGCGGTGGCGGGCCTCGAGGAGGACCGGGCGCTGGAGCTGTGCGAGGCGCTGGCCCGGCACAGCCTCATCTACCTGGACAGCGACGGACTCGGCCCCCGGCCGCGGATGCTGGAGACCGTCCGCGCGTTCGTCGCCGACCGGCTGGCCGCCCGCCCGGACGCCGCCGAGGTGAGGCGCCGGCACGCCGACTACTACTGCGAGCTGGCCCGGCAGGCCGAGGAGCCGCTGCGCCGGGCCGGCTGGCGGGAATGGGCCGGGCGGCTGCAGTCCGAGGCGGGCAACCTGGGCGTCGCGGTGCGCTGGTACCTGGCCCACGACCGCGCGCGGCTGCCGCACCTGTTCCGCTCCCTGCTGCCCCTGTGGGTCGTCCAGAACGACACCCTCGACGAGGTCTGCTCCTGGGTCGCGCAGCTCCTGCCCGACGTCGACGCCCTGGAGCCCCAGGCCCGCGCCGAGCTGCTGTGGACCGGAGCGGTCACCGCGCGGGAGGTCGGCGACGACGCATCGGTGGTGGCGGCCCGCGAGCGCCTGGTCCCGCTGCTGCCCGCCATCTCCGATCCCTACCTGCACGCCGTGGCGCAGCTGGCGGTGGGCTGGACCTTCGCGATCGCCGGCGACCTGGACGGCGCGCAGCAGGAGACGGCGGCGAGCCTGGACCAGCTGCGCAGCCAGGACGAGCCTTTGTGGACGACCGCGGCCCTCGTCACCGCGGGCTCGCTGGAGACGGCGACGGGCCGCTACGACGCAGCCGGCCGCCATCTGAGCGAGGCGCGCGACCTGGCCGAGCGGTTCGGCAACGACCGGCTCATCACCGGCTCCCTGGTCCAGCTGGGCACCCTGGCCGTCACCCGACGCGAGCCGGCCAGGGACGCCCGGGTCGTGCTGGACCGCGCACTCGACCTGAGCCTGGCCATCCACAGCAGCCGCAACCTGACCCTGAGCCTGGCCGCGTACGCCCAGCTGGCCTTCGACGGCGGTGACGCCGGGCGGGCGGCGCTGCTGTCGGGCGCGGCCGAGGGGGTTCGCCGGCGGGCCGGGCTGCGGGCCTGGCCCAGCCGGCAGCGGGAGCCGGGCCAGCTGCTCAGCCAGGTCCGCGAGGCGCTGGGCGCGGACGGGTTCGACCGTGAGTTCGCCGCGGGTGCCCGGCTCAGCCAGCGGGCGGCGGCGGCCGCGGCCCAGCGCTAGCGGCCGGTCCCGCTCGGGCTTACCCGGCGCGCGGGCGCACCGGTAAGGTCACCGGTGATGAACGTCGCCGGCCTCTCGGGCGAGCTGCTGCCGCCGGGCGTGCGGTCGCGCTTCGTCGCGGACGTCAACGGGCTGCGGATGCACATCCTCGAAGCCGGCTACGAGCCGGACGGCCGGCCCGTCGTGCTGCTGCTGCACGGATTCCCGGAGCTCGCCTGGTCGTGGCGGAAGGTGATGCCGGCGCTGGCCGCGGCCGGGTTCCACGTCGTCGCGCCCGACCAGCGCGGATACGGCGCCACGACCGGCTGGGACGCGGCCTACGACGGGGACCTCGCCTCGTTCCGGCCGCTCAACCTGGTCCAGGACCTGCTCGGCCTGGTCTTCGCGCTGGGCCGCCGGCACGTCCGCGCGGTCGTCGGCCACGATTTCGGGTCACCGGTCGCCGCGCACTGCGCCCTGATCCGCCCCGACGTCTTCACCTCGCTGGTCATGATGAGCGCCCCGTTCGCCGGGCCGCCCCCGGCCGGGGCCGCGCCCGCCCGCCCCGGCCGCCTGCACGCCGCCCTGGCCAGCCTCACGCCCCCGCGCCAGCACTACCAGTGGTACTACTCCACCCGGGCGGCCGACGCGGACATGCGCGGCGCCCGGGCCGGGCTGCACGACTTCCTCCGGGCCTACTACCACGTCAAGAGCGCCGACTGGGCCGGGAACCGGCCGCACCCGCTGGCTGATTCCAGCGCCGCGGAACTGGCCCGGCTGCCGCCCTACTACGTGATGCCCGCGCAGGCCAGCATGCCCGAGACCGTGGCCCCGTACCTGCCGCCGGCGGCCCGGGCCGCCGCGTGCCCGTGGCTCACCGACGCCGAGCTCGACGTGTACTGCGCCGAGTTCGGCCGCACCGGGTTCCAGGGTGGCCTGCAGTGGTATCGCTGCGCCACGAGCGGGCTGGCCGCCGCCGACCTGCGCCTGTTCGCCGGGCAGGCGATCACGGTGCCCGCCGCCTTCATCGCCGGCGCCGCCGACTGGGGCACCTACCAGTCGCCCGGCCTCTTCGAGCACCTCGGCCGGGCCTGCACCGACCTGCGCGGGCGGCACCTGGTCCCGGCCGCCGGGCACTGGGTGCAGCAAGAGCAGGCCCCGGCCGTGACCGCGCTGCTGCTGGACTTCCTGGCCCGCTGAGCCACGGGGCCGCACTTGCCAAACCGGGGCATCTCGCTCACACTGCGGCTGAAGGATTCCGTGCGCGTGCTGGCCCACCTGGAGAACCGGTGCTCCTGGAAATCTCCCTCGGCGCGGTAATCGCGCTCGCGGGCATCTCCGGCTTCGCGGCATGGATCCGGCGGGCGGCGGCCAACACGCGGACCATCGACGCCCCCGCGGGCGGGTCGGACGCGCTGTTCCTCGGCGGCGTCATGGCCCGGCACGTCATGACCAGCGGCACGCTGGCGCGGCTGGAGTTCTTCGACTGGGGCGTCCGGCTGAGCGGGACCATGCTCGCCCGCTGGATCGTCCCGACCTGGGAGGCCACCTACGACCAGCTCGCCATCGCCGAGCTCGTCGCCCTGCCCGCCAGCCGGATCGCGGTCTGGCTGCGGCTGCGCGGCGAGGCGCACGCGATCGGCTTCCTCACCATGGACAGCCGGGACATCCTGACCCTGCTCCAGCAGCACGACGTGCCGGTGAACCGCGCGATCACCCAGGTCCGGCGGGTCGGGGAACTCTACCGGTAGCCGGTCACCAGGTGTCCACCCAGGCGCGCTTCTTGCCCTCGCGGACCGGCTTCGGCGGCACCGAGTTCAGCCCCATGACCAGCCACCGGCGGGTGTCGGCCGGGTCGACCACGTCGTCGACCTCGAATACCGTCCCGGCGTTGAGGGCCTTGGCCCACGAGTAGGCGCCCGCGACCAGCTCGTCGTAGCGGGCCTTGCGGGCCGGGATATCGGTGATCGCCTGCAGCTCGGCCCGGCGGCCCAGCTTGATCGAGCCTTCCAGGCCCATGCCGGCGAACTCGCCCGTGGGCCACGAGATGGAGAAGAACGTCTCGTCGAAGCTGCCCGCGGCCATGGCGATGGCGCCCAGGCCGTAGGCCTTGCGCAGCACCACGTTGAAGTAGGGCACGGTGATGTTGGCGCCGGCCACGTACATGCGCGCGCAGTGCCGGATCAGGGCCGTCTTCTCGGCCAGCGGCCCGACCATGTTGCCGGGCGTGTCGATCAGCGACAGGACCGGGATATCGAAGGCGTCGCACAGCTGCATGAAGCGCGACGCCTTGTCCGCGCCCGCGCTCTCGATGGCCCCGCCCGACGCCGAGTTGGAGTTGTTGGCGATCACGCCGACCGGGTGCCCCTCGACCCGGATGAAGGCGGTGATCATCGAGGTCGCCCAGCGCGGGCGCAGCTCCAGCACGGTACCGACATCGGCCAGGGTCTCGATCACCGTGCGGATGTCGTACACCGCGCGCCGGTTCTCCGGGACGATGTGGCGCAGCGGCCGCTGGTCGTGCGCCGTCCAGCTCCCGGTGCGGCCCTGGAAGTAGGACAGGTAGGCCCGGGCCACGGCGGTGGCCTCGGCCTCGTCCTCGACCACGATGTCGATCACGCCGTTGGGCTCCTGGATGCTGACCGGCCCGACCTCGCCGGGGGCATACGCGCCCAGCCCGCCGCCCTCGATGACGGCCGGGCCGCCGATGCCGAGGGAGCTGTCCCGGGTGGCGATGATCACGTCACAGGCGCCCAGCAGGACGACATTGCCGGCGAAGCAGTAGCCGGAGTTGACGCCGACCAGCGGCACCAGCCCGGACAGCTTCCCGAGCTCGCGCCAGGTGCGGGTGGACAGCCCGCCGATGGAGCGGGCGGCGCCCTCGGGGATGGCCGGCCCCGAGCCCCCGCCCGCGCGCCCGCCGCCGCCCTCGGAGTAGAGCACGACGGGCAGCTTGTACTGCTGGGCCACCCGCAGCATGCGGTCGGTCTTCTGGTGGCTCTTGGTCCCCTGCGTGCCCGCCAGCACCGAGTAGTCGTAGGCCACTACCGCGCACCGCGCGCTCTCCGGGCCGACCAGGTCGCCGTTGACCCGGCCGACGCCGATCACCATGCCGTCGGCGGCGGTGCGGACCATCCGCTCCTCCAGCGTCTCCCAGCTGTCGGAGCGCAGCCGCGCGGCGGTGACGGTCGGCCCGTACTCGGTGAAGGTACCGGCGTCGCACAGGTCCTCGATGTTCTCCCGGATGGTCCGCCGGCCCTGGCCGTGCCGCTTGCCCGTGGCGGCCGGCCGGCCCGCGTCGGTGGACAGGAAGCGCAGGCGCAGGACCTCGGCCAGGTCGGGGCGGATCTCCTCCGGGTCGGGCGGCGCGGCCCCCACGTACTTTCCGTCGATCTCCTGCGGGTCGATGAACAGGATGGGGGTGTCCTCGAAGATCGTGTCGCCGACCTCCAGGGCGATCTCCCGCACGACGCCGGCCACCTCGCTGATGACCACGTGCTCCATCTTGAGGGCCTCCATGACCGCGACCGGCTGGCCCGCCAGCACCGTGTCACCCTCGGCCACGGCGAAGCTGATCATCGCCCCCTGCATCGGCGCGGCCACCGCCACCGTGCCCTCGGGACCCGGCGGGAAGTCGGCCCGCGGCCCGGCATCGGCCGCGCCGTCGGCCGCCGCCGCGTCCGGGGCCTTCAGGTCCAGCAGCGCGAGGGGGTCCATCGGGTCGATCCGCGCGCCGGCCCGGCGCGGCGCGGCGCCGGCCGGCTCGAAGTAGCGGGCCCGGTCCTGCGCGGCGGCCAGCAGGTCGGCGGCGTGCTCGGCCACATAGCCGGTGTGCAGCTCGCCTGCGGCCAGGGCCGGGCTCTTCAGCAGGGCCTGCAGGAAGGCGATGTTGGTCCGGACGCCGCCGATCTTGAATTCGCTGAGCGCCCGGCGCGCCTTGGCGGTGACGGCGGCCAGGTCATCGGCCGAGACGATGACCTTGGCCAGCAGCGAGTCGTAGCGGACCGAGGTGGCGTAGCCCGCGTAGCCGAAGCCGTCGACCCGGACCCCCGGTCCCGACGGCTGCTCATACGCCGACAGCACCCCGCCGCCGGGCCGCGCTGAGCCATCGGCGGCCATCGACTCCAGGTTCACCCGCGCCTGCAGGGCCATGCCCCGCGGGGGCGGCTGATCGGCCGGGCCGAGCCCGAGTCCCTCCAGCGTCGCGCCGTCGGCGATCCGCAGCTGGAGGGCCACCAGGTCGCGGCCGGTCACCGTCTCGGTGACGGTGTGCTCGACCTGCAGCCGGGCGTTGGCCTCGATGAAGGCGAACCGGGGGGCCGCGCCGCGGCGGCCGTCGACCAGGAACTCGACCGTGCCGACACCGCGGTAGCAAACGGCCGCGCCCAGCGCCACGGCCGCCTCGAGCATCGCCGTGCGGGTGGCGTCCGGCAGCCCGAACGCCGGCGCGATCTCGATGAGCTTCTGGCGCTGCCGCTGCAGGCTGCACTCGCGGTCCCACAGGTGCGCGACCGCGCCGGTCCCGTCCCCGACGATCTGGACCTCGACGTGCCGGGCCCGGGCCATCAGCTCTTCCACGTACAGGTCACCCGAGCCGAAGGCGGCCCGGGCCTCCGAGGCCGCCCGCGCGAAGGCCTGGTCCAGGTCGGCCGGGCTCGTCACCGGGCGCATGCCCCGGCCGCCGCCGCCGGCCACGGCCTTCAGCATGACCGCCCCGCCCGCGCCCAGGCCCGCCAGGAAGGCGCGCGCCTCGTCGAGGGTGACCGCCCGGCTGATCCCGGCCAGCAGCGGCACCCCGCAGCGCTGCGCCAGCGCCCGCGCCGCGGCCTTGTCGCCGAAGGCCCGCAGCGTGTCGGTCGCCGGGCCGACGAAGGTCAGGCCCGCCGCCTCGCAGGCCCCGGCGAACGCGGCGTTCTCGCTCAGGAACCCGTAGCCCGGGTGGACCGCGTCGCACCCGGCCTGCCGGGCGACGGCGATGATGTTGTCGCCGTCGAGGTAAGCGGGGACTCCCGCCGCCCCGAGGCTGATCGCGCGGCCGGCCTGGCGCGTGTGCAGGGACGCCGCGTCGTCCTCGGCGTAGACGGCCACCGTCTCCACGCCGAGGTCCTCGGCGGTCCGCGCGATGCGCACAGCGATCTCGCCCCGGTTGGCGATCAGCAGGCTCTTGGGCATAAGGCGTACTTCTCCGTTTCCGGCAGCAGCTCGGCGGTGTGCTGGCCCAGCGTCGGCGCGGGCCGCGTCAGGGACGGCCGGCGGCCGTCAAAGCGGAAGACCGGCGCGGCGACCGTGTGGCGGCCCGCGTACTCGCGTTCCATGGTCGGCCAGACTCCCGTGGCGGTCAGCTGCGGGTCGGCGCCCAGCGCGTGGGCGGGCAGCACGGGTGCCGCCGGCACGCCCGCCTCCTGCAGCCGGGCCGCGGCCGCGGCGGCGGGGCGGCCGCGGGCCCATCCCGCGACGGCCGGCTCGACCGCGGCCTCCCGCGCCGCCGCGGCGAGGCCCAGCACCTCGGCCAGGCCGCGCCGGGCGCGGGCCGATCCGGCCGCCACGGCCAGCCACTCGTCCGGCCCCGCCGCGGGCACGACGCAGAACCAGCCCGCCTCCGGGCGGCGGTTGCCGGTCCGCGGCAGGCGGCCGCCGGTGAGCTGCGCGCCGATGATCGCGTCGGCGCCGAGCTCGAACAGGCAGGCGACCTGAGACAGGTCCACGGCCGTCCCGCCCAGCCGGTCCCGGCCGGACAGCGCGGCCACGATCGCGGCCGCGGCGTAGAGCCCGGCGATCGGGTCACCGAACGCCACGTGCTGCAGGCAGGGCGGCCAGCTCTCCTCGCCGTTGACGAAGGGCAGGCCGGAGGCCTGCTCGACGGTCGAGCCGTAGGCCCGGGTGCCGGCCAGCGGCCCGGAGCCGCCGAAGGCCGGCATGGCCAGGCTGACGACGCCCGGGCGCACCTCGCGCTGGACGTCCAGGCCCAGCCCGAGCTTGGCCAGGACGCCGGCCGCGAAGTTCTCGATGACCACGTCGGACCCCGCCACCAGCGCCCGGGCCGCCGCCCGGCCCGGCTCGGTGGTGAGGTCGAGGCTGACGCCGCGCTTGCCCCGGTTGACGGTGTTGAAGTTCGGGCGCAGCTCGCGGCGCGACACGTCGCCGCCGTCGCCGGCCTCCCACCCGCGCCACCAGTCCGGGTGCGCCTTCGACTCCACCTTGATGACGTCAGCGCCGAGGTCGGCGAGCATGCGGGTGGCCAGCGGCCCGGCCCAGCCCATCGTGAAGTCCGCCACCCGGACCCCGCCGAGCGGGCCGGCCGCCGGCGCCCCGCCCTGGCCGCTGCGGGTCACCCCGTCATGGGCATAGCGGAACGGCAGAGTCGGGCCGGAGGCGGCGGTGCCGGGCAGCGGCGCGAAGCTCCCGCGCTGGCGCCAGTGGTCCTGGGCGGGCAGCTCGTGCGGCCGGGGCATGGCCACGATCGGGATGCGCCCGGCCAGCCCGGCCGCCACCCATTCCGCCGAGGTCCGCCGGGCCAGCGCGGGCGCCAGCAGGGCGTCGACCTGCTCGGCGTGCCGGAGCCGGGACACGGCGGTGGCCAGCTCCGGATCGGAACTGGCCTCGGGCCGCCCGATCAGCTCGCAGAGGCTGCGCCACTGGGCGGGAGTCAGGCAGGTCACCCCGATCCATCCGTCCCGGCTGCGGTAGCTGGAGCACGGGTAGGTCGGATTGAACCGGTTGACGCCGAGCCGGGCCGAGCGGACGTCCGGGTCCTGCCGGGCGGCCACGGCGCCGGCCTCGGACAGGCACGCGAACGACTCCAGGACATTGACCTCGACCTCGGCCGGCCGGCGCGCCGGGGCGGCCAGGAGCGCGGCCGCCGCGGCGGTGAACGCGGTCACCCCGGCCACGACCTGCGGGGCGTGACCCCGGGCCAGCATCGGCGGTCCCTGCGGCAGCCCGAAGCCGTAGGCCAGGCCGCTGAGGGCGAGGATCACCTCGTCGCCGCCGTGCCAGCGGCCATACGGTCCCCGCGGGTCGAACCACCGGATGGCCAGCAGCGCAGGCGCCGCCGGGCCCGCCGCGGCGATCAGCTCGCGGGCCCGGGCGACCGCGTCCTCGTCCTGGCCGGCGATGACCAGGTCGGCGTCGGCCACGGCGCGGGCGGTGGCCCGGCTGCGCTGCTTGCCGGCATCGAGCCACTGCGCGTAAGCGCCGCGGGCCGCGGCGAGGCCGGCCGACTCGGTGCCGCGGCCCGGCCCGGCCGCCACGACCGTCGCTCCGAGCTGCGCGAACAGCCGGCCGCAGTAGCGGGTGGCCACGCCGCCGGGCAGCTCCAGGACGCGCAGGTGCGACAGCGGCGCGGGGGCCGGGGCAGCTTCCATAAGCCGACCATATGTCGATCAAGAGGAAGTTCTTCCTGTTACCGGGCGGTGTCCGGCATCGGTAGGGCGCCTGGCCGCATCTGTAGGGATGTCCTATCGGCACCGGCCGGCGCGCGGGCTTCGGCCGCCCGGGTCAGGGTGCACCCAGCACCACCACGAACCGGGAGCCTGGCGTTAGCGACCGGAAAGCGCCCGGCTGCCATTCTCGGTGAATGCCGGAAAGCAATAGGCGAGAAGCATGTGCTCATGACCGGGAATCACCGGTGATCCGCGCGGCGGTGGTCGAGCTGGGCGAGGTCCGCAAGTCCTACCGCACCGCCGCCGGGCACGTGGAGGCGCTCGGCGGCATCACCGCGGCATTCGCGGCGGGCACGTTCACGGCCGTCATGGGACCATCCGGCTCGGGCAAGTCGACCCTGCTGCACTGCGCCGCCGGGCTCGGCACCGTCACGTCCGGCCAGGTGCGGATCACCGGCGCGGCACTGGGCGGGCTGTCCGCCACCGCGCTGACGCTGCTGCGCCGCAGCCAGATCGGCTTCATCTTCCAGGCGTTCAACCTCATTCCGTCGCTGACGGCGCGCCAGAATGTCGAGCTGCCGCGGCGGCTGGCGGGCCGCCGGGCGAAGCGCGGCGAGGCGGACGCGGTGCTGGCCGCGGTCGGCCTCGCCGGGCACCAGCGAGCTGTCCGGCGGCCAGCAGCAGCGCGTGGCCATCGCGCGGGCGCTGGCCACCCGGCCGCAGGTCGTCTTCGCCGACGAGCCGACCGGCGCGCTCGACTCGGCCGCCTCCCGCGTCGTCCTCGCGCTGCTGCGCGGCCTGGTTGACGATCATGGCCTGACCGTGGTCATGGTGACGCACGACCCGAGGGCGGCCGGGTACGCCGACCGGGCCCTGTTCCTGGCCGACGGGCGGATCCGCGGGGAGCTGGCCGACCCGGCCGCGGAGTCGGTAGCGGCCCGCCTCGCGGCGCTGGAGGCGGGCTCATGACCGCCGCGGCCGGGCCGCTGCGCTTGTCCCTCGCCACCATCCGGGCCCGCTGGGTGAGCTTCGCGGGCGCGTTCTTCGCCATCGCCGGCGGGGTGGCCATCATCGCGCCCATGCTGCTCCTGGTGGCGGCCGGGCTCGGGACGCCGTTTCCCGGTCCGCAGCGCTTCGCCGCCGCGCCCGCCGTGGTCGTCCCGGGCGACGGGCTGAACCTGGCCGAGGACGGGCGTGCTCGCCGCCGTGATCACCTCCGCGCGGACCACCCGCGGGCCCGCGGTCGAGCTCGCCGAGCGGTAGCGCGCATTCCGGGCCGGGCGCCGCCCGTGAACTGGTGGCGCGGCAGAATGGGCGGGTGGGTGAGGCTCCGCTGCCGGGCGGGTTCGTGAACGCGGTGTACCGGGTGGGCGACACGGTGCACCGGACGGCGGGTCCCCGCTCGGACTACGTGCGCCAGGTTCTCGGCCTGCTCGCCGAGGCCGGGTGGGCGGGCGCGCCGCGGTTCCTGGGGCTCGACGCGGCGGGCCGGGAGGTGCTGAGCTTCGTGCCCGGCCACGTGGCGTGGGAACCGGATCAGCCCGCCGCGGTCGGGTCGGACGAGAGCGTGGCCCGGGTGGCGGGGCTGGTCCGCGAGTTCCACGACCTGACCGCCGGGACGGCGCTGGCCGGCGACGCGGAGGTCGTCTGCCACAACGACCTGTCGCCGAAGAACACCGTGTACCGCGATGCTGGCACGGGCCTGCGGCCGGCCGCCTTCATCGACTGGGACCTGGCCGCTCCCGGCCAGCGGATCCACGACATCGCGCACGTCTGCTGGCAGTACCTCGGGCTGGGCGGCGGGATCGAGGCCGGGCCCGCGGCCCGCGGGATCCGGCTCGTCTGCGACGCCTACGGGCTGGCCGACCGGCGCCGCGTGGTGGACGTGATCTTGTGGTGGCAGGACCGGTGCTGGCGCGGCATCGCGGCCGCCGCCGCGGCGGGCGACCCGGCCATGGCCGGCCTGCGCGACGCCGGCGCCGTGCGCGAGGTGCAGTCCGCGTCCCGGTGGGTGGCCGCGCACCGCCGCGAGCTGGCAGCGGGCCTGGCCTAGCGGCGCCGGATCATGCCGCGGCGCCCGGCCCGGGCAGCAGGTCGATGTCGCCGGCGTGCATCGGCTCGCCGCAGCGGGCGCAGCGCAGGTCGGCCGCGCTGATCTCGCCGCACGCATGATGGCGGTAGAGCACGGGCGGGCCGGCCTCGCCCGCCAGCCACTTGTCCCCCCAGCCGACCATGACCATGAGCAGGTCGAGCAGCTCGGTGCCCTTGGCCGTGAGGTGGTACTCGTAGCGCGGCCGCCGGTCGTAGGGTCGCCGCTCGATCACCCCCTGCCCGATGAGGTGGCTGAGCCGCTCGGTCAGCACCTTGCGGGAGATGCCGAGGTCGGCCTGGAGCTGGTCGAACCGGTTCACCCCGACCCAGATGCCCCGGAGGACCAGTGGCGACCACGGCTCCCCGATGACGTCGAGGGTGCGGGCGATCGAGCAGGCCATCTCGCTGAAGTCGGTGCGCTGCATGCCAACAGCCTAGCAATTGGGGTTCCCTTACGAAACTCTGGATGCTACGGTCGCAGAGTCTCTTGAAGGAACTCACTGGGAGGATCCCGGACATGAGCAAGGTCTTCAGCGCCCACGCCGGGCGGGTGGGGGCGGTCGTGGCCGGGCGCAACACCTACGAGGACTCCGACCGCTTCGGCGGCGGCAGCCCGCACCCGGCGGCCCGGCTGTTCCTCCTCAGCCGCCGGCCGGCGCCCGGGCTGACGGAGCGGCAGACCCTGGTCACCACCGGCATCGAGGACGCGGTCGCGGCGGCCCGCGGCGCCGCCGGGAGCAAGGACGTCGGCCTCATGGGCGGCGGGGTCGTGACCGCGGCGCTGCAGGCGGGGCTCGTCGACGAGGTGATCCTGCATCAGGTGCCGGTCCTGCTGGGCGCCGGCCGGCCGTTCTTCCAGGCCCTCCCCGGGC
>DASYBB010000155.1:0-15921 GCA_036501025.1 Streptosporangiaceae bacterium | reverse complement strand
CGTGCGAGGTCCGTTGCGCTGCCCCAGCGATTCGCTGCCCGGCTGCGCTGGAGGTAGCTTCCCGTGTGCGTCCCCGGCCAGCAGTCCGCCGCTCCGGCCAGCGTGCCGTCGAGCGCGGCGGAGGCGCTGGCGGCGGTCGAGGCGGGCCTGGGGTATCTGGCGGGCGCGGACGTCGCGACGTGGCCGGCCGAGGCGCTGGCGGGGTGCCTGCGGGCGTTGGGGCGGGTGGAGTCGGGGCATCTGGCGGCGCAGTCGCGGGTGATGACAGCGTTCAATGCGCAGGGCGGGTTCGAGGCGGACGGGCAGGCGACAGTCGGGACGTGGCTGCGCTGGCAGACCCGGATCACCCGGGCCGCGTCGTCGGGCGCCACGTGGTGGATGGGCCGCCTCGCGGTCCACCCCCGCGTCCTGGCCGCGCTGGGCGCGGCGGAGGTGACGGCCTCGTTCGCGCGGCTGATCTGCGACGCGTCTGACCTGCTCCCGCCCGAACTGCGCGATGAGGCCGACGAGATCCTGCTGGCCGCCGCTTTGGGCGGCGCCGCCCAGGCGGACCTGGCCATGCTGGCGCAGGAGATGCGGGAGCGGTCCGCGCCGCCTGACACCGACGGGCCTGACGCTGGCGATGACGAGGACGGGTTCAAGGACCGCCGGGTCCAGCTGGACGTGCACTTCCGGGGGCGGGGGAAACTGGACGGGGACCTGACGCCGGAGTGCGCTGCCACAGTGAGCGCGCTGCTGGCTGCGCTGGGGAAGAAGGCCGGGCCGGAGGACACCCGGACCCAGGGCCAGCGCGATCATGATGCGCTGGAGGAGGCGGCCCGGCGGCTGATTGCCGGGGGGCTGCCCGACACCGCGGGGCAGCCGACGCAGGTCCAGTTGCACGTGACGCTGGATCAGCTCCGGGACCTGCCGGGCGCGGCGGCAGCCGAGCGGTCCTGGACCGCGGCGCGAGCGGCGGCGGACGGGACGCCCGGCTGGGTCTACGGCCGCGCGGCCGCCGAGGCGTATGCGTGTGATGCGCAACTGGTCCCGGTGGTGACCGGGCACCTGGACCCGGCCGCCCTGGACGCGGTCACCGAGCGGTACCTGGCCGGGTTCCGCCGGGCCGACTGCCAGTGCGGGGGCTGCACCTGCCCGCCCGGCCCAGGCGGCCCCGCCGGCCCGGGCGGCCCGGGCGGCCTGGACGGTCCCGGCGGCCTGACTGGAGCGCTCGGGTCGGCCGGCGTGCCCCGCGGGCTGAACCCCGTCGCCCGGCCGGGCGGCCCGCCGCCGATGTCGCCGCGGACCCGCCGCCGGCTGAACCGGACGCTGCTCGCGTACGCCGCGGACATCCTGTCCGGGCCGGCCGGGCTCGCCGCGTTCCTGCGCACCGGGCTGCTGGCCGCCGAGTTCCCCGCCACCGCGAGCCTGCCGCTGGACACCGGGACCCCGACCGCGGCCGTCCCGCCGCACCTGCGCCGGGCGGTCATCCTGCGGGACCGCCATTGCGCGTTCCCCGGCTGCCGCCAGAAGCCCGCCCGCTGCCAGGCCCACCACCTGATCCCGCGGGCCAGGGGCGGCGTCACGGCCCTGCACAACCTGGCCCTGCTGTGCTCGTTCCACCACCTGATCGCGGTGCACCGCTGGGGCTGGACCCTGGCCCTGAATCCCGACGGCACCACCACCGCCACCAGCCCCGACGGCAAGCGCGTTTTCCACAGCCACGGGCCACCTGAGGAAACCGCGGCCTGACGGCGGACCTCGGCGGGTGATCGGCGTCTCGTGAAGCGGCGGTCAGCCGGCCAGGTCGCGTTGGCAACCGAGGACTGCGCCTGCGGCGACCACGAGAGCGGCATAAGCGGCGAGCAGTCCGATGGCGGTCAGTGCCGGGAGCAGGTGAGCGCTGCCCAGGAAGGCGGTCGTGCCCGAGCCGGCGGTGGCCAGGCCGGCGAGGCCGAAACGCTGAACGGAATCGCCGATGCCGGGGAGGGCAGCGAGCAGCGGCTCGGCCACGTAGAGCAGGCCGAGGGCGGCGACGACAGCACCGACTTGGTTGCGCACCAGGGCACCGAAGCCAACGCCGAGCGCCGCGAACAGCGCGGTAGATGCGGCGCCGCCCACAATGATGCCGGTCACGCCGGTGGCGTCGAGCTGGCTCGGGACGTGGCGGGCGGCGAGGACGGGCAGGGTGATGACCGCCGCCGCACCGAAGACGACCAATCCGAGTGCTGCGCCGGCCGCAGCCAGAACGGCGAGCTTGGCGATAAGCAGCCGGGTGCGTTTCGGGGTGATCAGCACAGCGGGGGTGACAGTGCCGTGCCGGTGCTCCGTGGTCACGGCGAGCACGCCGAGGAGCAGGGCGATGGTCTGCGCCGGGCCGGCGATGGCCAGTACCAGCCGGGCCGGATGATCGCTGGGTGAGAACGTGCTCGCCGCCGCGGTGGCGGCCGCTGCGGCGGCCACGACGACCAGGACGGCGACGGCCAGAAGCCCCGGGGCGCGGATGGTCCGCAGCTTGAGCACCTCGGCGCGCAGCAGGTTCGTCATGATGTCGCTCCTCTTGTGTCATCGGTGGTGAGTTCGAGGTAGATCTCCTCGAGGGTCCGGCCCAGTGGCCTGATCTCACTGACCGTCAGCTGATGGCCGGCAACCACGCCCAGGACGGCTTGCTGGTCGCGGTCGCCGACAACGATCCGCTCCGGGCCGTCTGGCATGACCTGGGCTCCCTGCCGGCGCAGCACTTCGCCGAGCCGCGTCGCGTCAGGACCGGCGACGCGCACGCCCTCGGCGCTGCGAGCCAGGAGGTCGGGCAGGGATGCCTGAAGTACGGGCCGGCCGGAGCGGATGATGACGACATCGTCGGCGGCCTGGGCCACCTCGGACAGGACGTGGCTGGAGATGAGCACGGCCCGGCCCTGGCCGGCGAATCCGCGGACGAGGTCGCGCAGCCAGTGGATGCCCTCGGGGTCGAGGCCGTTGGCGGGCTCGTCGAGGACGAGCACGCGGGGGTCGCCGAGCAACGCGGTGGCCAGGCCAAGCCGCTGGCGCATGCCGAGGGAGTAGCCGCCGACCCGGCGGCGGGCGGCGGCGCCCAGCCCGACCAGCTCGGCTAGGTCGTCGGCCCGCTGGGTCGCGATTCCGGCGGCGCGAGCGAGGACCCGAAGATGATCGCGAGCGGTGCGTCCGGGGTGGGCCGTGTCAGCGCCGAGCAAGGCGCCGACGGTCCGCCACGGTTCGGCCAGGTCGTAATAGCGGCGGCCGTCGATGACAGCGGTACCGGCAGTCGGGCGGACGAGGCCGAGCAGCATGCGCAAGGCGGTCGTCTTGCCGGCCCCGTTAGGTCCCAGAAATCCGACGACTCTGCCGTAGTCGACGGTGAACGACAGGCCGTCTACCGCCCGGACGTCGCCGTACGCCTTGACCAGGCCGGTCGCGATGATCGCCGGGCGATCGGACCGTGGTCCGCCGTCCCGGCGAGGCTGGGTCTGCACGTGAGGGTTGCTGGTGGGATTCACGCCGCTCACGATGAGCCCGGCACGCCCATCGCGGCGCCGGCCGGCCGGCCATTCCCGGGGTCGTCCTCGGTCGGGCGTGTCATCGACTTTGGTCTAATGCCAGCACACCCAGGCCGGCCCTACGCTTGCCCGTATGGTCGGCGACCAGCAGCGAGACTTCGGACCGGCAGCCTGGCCTGCACCGCTGCGCCGCTCCGCCGGGCGCCTGGGACAGAGCGCTCGCCCGGCCGCCGGCTGGCGGGCCGACTGGGCGCTGTTCGTCGGGTCGGCGGTCTGTGGCGCGGGCACCCTCGCCTCGCTGTGGCATGATCACGGCCCGGTCCTCGGCGCCGTGGACATCGCGGCCGGGTCGCTGGCGTGCCTGGCGCTGTGGATTCGGCGCTCGCGTCCGGTCGCGCTCATGGTGGTCTTCGTGGCGGCATCGTTTTCCCCGCTGGCCCTCTTCGGCGGGCTGGTGGCCGTCTTCAACGCCGCCCTGCGGGTCCGCAGCCGCCGCGGCCTGGTCTGCGTTGCCGTGCTGACGGCGATCTCCAGCGTGGTCTTCCCGCTGGTGAATCCCAAGGCCGCCGAGGTCTTCAGGCCGGCGCTCCCGGCCTTCCTCTTTGGCGTGATCGCGTTCGGCGCCGGGCTGCTTGTCCAGGTCCGGCGGGAGCTGGTCGCCTCGCTGCGCCAGCGCGCCGATCAGCTGGCCGCCGACCAGGCCCGCCGGATCGAGGAGGCCCGCGAGGCAGAACGACGGCATATCGCCCGGGAGATGCACGACGCGCTCGCCCACCGGCTCTCGCTGCTGTCCATCCACGCGGGAGCACTCCAGTTCCGGCCGGACGCCTCAGCCAGCGAGATCGCTCAGGCGGCCACCGTGATCCGCACGTCGGCCGCCGCTGCTCTGGACGAGCTCAGCGAGGTGATCACCGTGCTGCGCGAGAACACCCCCAGTGCCACCGCCGCACCCCAGCCGACCCTGGCCGATGTGCCCGACCTGCTTGCGGAATCACGCGCCGGCGGCATGCGCCTGGAGGCGCACATCGGCCTCGACGAGGACTGTCCGCTACCTGCGGCTCTGGGCCGCGCCGTTTACCGGGTCGTCCAGGAGGGACTCACCAACGCTCGCAAGCACGCTCCCGGCCGTCCGGTCGCCATCGATATCACCGTGGGCCGCGGCGACTGCCTGCAGATCGAGGTCGTCAGTCGCGGTGCTGGCCAGACGTCCGCGGACCCGCTGGCGGTGTCCGGCAGCGGATCGGGCCTCATCGGCCTGGCCGAGCGCCTGGCGCTGATCGACGGCACCCTGGAGCACCAGCTCAGTGCTGATGGTGACTTCGTGCTCCGCGCCCGCCTGCCGCTCAGCCCGGCCGCCCTGATCTCGTCCCCGGCCCGATGACCGGTCCGATCCGCGTCCTGCTGGTCGACGACGACGACCTGGTCCGGGCCGGGCTCACAATGATGCTGGCCGGCGCGGCGGGGATCGACGTGGTCGGCGAGGCCGCCGACGGCCGCGGCGTCCTGGCCGCGGTAGACCGGCATCACCCTGACGTCGTGCTCATGGACATCCGCATGCCGCATCTCGATGGCATCGCCGCGACCCGCCTGCTGCGAACCCAGCCCGCGCCGCCCGCAGTCATCGTGCTGACCACCTTCGACGCCGACCAGCTGGTGGTTCAGGCACTCCAGGCCGGCGCGGCCGGCTTCCTGCTCAAAAACACCGCGCCGGCCGACATCGTCCGCGCCATCGAGACCGTCCACGCGGGCGACGGAAGCCTGTCACCGTCCATTACCCGCCGGCTCATCGCCCTGGTCGCCGGCGACAGGGACACTGCCGTCCGGCGCCAGCAGGCCGAGCAGCAGCTCGCGGCCCTCACCGGCCGTGAGCACGAAGTCGCCATCGCCATCGCACAGGGCCGCTCGAACGCACAGATCGCCAGCCAGCTCCACGTCAGCATCGCCACCGTCAAGGCCCACGTCTCGCACCTGCTCACCAAGCTCGACCTCGACAACCGGGTCCAGATCGCCCTCCTCGCCCACCACGCCACGGCCGCGCCCGCGACACCTCCACCAGCACGTCGACCTTCGGCTTAGCCAGCGGACGCTGTCGCACGCTAGTAGGCGAGGGCGGGGGCCGAGTGCAGCCAGGCGTCCTCCGTCAGCGCCAGGGCCATGAAGTGGGCGACGTCGGCGCGGCAGATCTTCCGGCCGCCGGGCGGCGGGTAGTCGGCCCGGACCCGGTACCGGCCCGTGGCCGGCTGATTGACCAGCCGGGTGGCGCGGACCAGGGTCCAGTCCAGGTCGCTGGCGCGGATGGCCGCCTCCATCTCGCGCACGTCGGCGAATGGCCTCGCGAGGATCCGGGGCAGGATCGCCTTGGTCAGTGCGCCCGTGTCCGGGTCGCCGGTGATGAACGCGCCGGCCGCCGACACGTTGATCAGGCGCCGGACGCCGCCCCGGTCCATGCCGGCGATCACGTTGGCCGCCGATTCCGCCAGCAGGGACGGCGTCCGGGTCCGGCGCGGTCCGCTGGGGCCGAGCGCGCTGAGGACCGCGTCGGCCCCGGCGATGACCTCGGCCACGGCGCCGGGGTCGAGCGAGTCGCCGGCGGTGACCGTCAGCCCGCCCGCCGCCGGCGGCCGGGCGCCCAGAGCTGGAACGTCCGGGGCCGGGACGCCCGGGGCCGGGACGCCTGGGACCAGAACGTCGGGGGCCGGAACGTCCGCGGCCGGGACCAGCCGGGGCCGGGCCAGCAGCCCCGGCCGGCGGGCCAGGACGTGCACGTCGTGGCCCTCGGAGACGGCCCAGGCCAGCAGGTGGCCGCCGATGCCGCCGGTCGCGCCGAGCAGGGCGAGGCGCATGGTCAGGCCCTCCCCGTCGCTACGGCGTGCGGCCGGGAGTGCCGCGGGAGGGCCAGCATTAGGAGGAAGCTGAGGACGAAGACCCCGACCTGGAACCACAGCGTCCGCTCGAGCGAGGCGGCGAAGTCCCGGCGCGAGGCAGCGGCGCCGGCGCTGGCCAGCAGACGGTGCACCGCGGGCGGCAGCGGCCGGGCCGTGCCCGCCGGACTGGCCAGACGGCAGGCCGCGGGGGTCACGGTCGGGTCGGCGGCGACCAGGCGGTCGTGCAGGCACGTGCCGAACTGGTCCTGGATCCGGGCGGCGGTCCCGGCCGGGACGGCGGCCGCGGCCAGCCCGGCCCGCAGCTGCGGGGCCGTGGCTGTGGCGGCCGGGCCGGACTGGCTGCCGAGCAGGCCGAAGAAGATCACGCCGATCAGCGCGACGCCGATGGAGGCGCCGAGCTGGATGCCGGTGTTGAACAGCCCGGAGGCCGAGCCGGCGTGCTGCCGGTCGACCCCGGCCAGCAGGATGTCGGCCAGCGGCGCCAGGACGGTCCCCATGCCCAGTCCGGCCACGATCAGGCCGGGCACCAGTTCCGCGGTGGTCACGGCGGCGCCGTAGCGGGCCACGGTGGCGATCAGGCCGGCCATGCCGGCCGCCATGACGAGCGCCCCGGTCATGGTCACGCCCCGGCCGAAGCGCGGCGCCAGCCGCGCGGCCGCCGCGGAGGCGACCAGTACGCCGCCGGAGAACGGGAGGAACGTCAGGCCCGCGTGCAGCGGGGTGAAGCTGAGCCCGATCTGCAGGAACAGGGTCAGGATCAGGGCGAACGAGGTCACGCCGAGGAAGAATGTGATGGCGATGGCGATGCCGATGCTGAACGCGCGCTGGCTGAACAGGCCCAGCTGCACCAGCGGCGAGCCGTCCCGGCGGTCCTTGACCCGCTCGTACCAGACGAACAGCGCCGCGGCCGGGACCGAGGCGGCCATGGCGACGAACGTCCAGACGGGCCAGCCGAGCTGGCGGCCCTCGACCAGCGGGTACAGCAGGAGCAGCAGCGCGGCGGTGACCAGCAGGACACCGCCGGGGTCGAGCCGAGGCCGCCGGGGCGCGCGCGACTCGCGGACCAGGACGGCGGACGCGGCCACGGCGACGATGCCGACCGGGACGTTGATCAGGAAGATGGGCCGCCAGTCGAGGCCGAACAGGTCGTGCTGGGTGAGCAGGCCGCCGAGCAGGGGGCCGCTGACGGTACCGAGGCCCGCGGTCACGCCGAAAGCGGCCAGCGCCTTGATCCGCTCGGCCGCCGGGAAGATGACCTGGATCACCGAGAGCACCTGGGGGATCATGATGGCGCCCATGGCGCCCTGGATGACCCGGCAGCCGATCAGCATGCCCGGGCTCACCGCGGCGCCGCACAGCGCCGACATGATGGTGAACCCGGTCACGCCGATCAGGAACAGGCGCTTGCGCCCGTAGGCGTCCCCGAGCCGGCCGCCGGTGATCAGCACGACCGCGTAGGCCAGGGTGTAGGCAGCCAGCGCCCACTGCACGTCCGCGTAGCTGGCGTGCAGGTTGCGCTGGATCGCCGGGATGGCGATGTTGACGATGGAGATGTCAAGGAGGTTCATGAACGCGGCCAGCAGCAGGATCACCAGGGTCAGCCACCGCCGCGGGTCGGCCGCCCCGTCCGGCGGGGCCGTGGGGGCCAGGATCTGAGCTTCGGAACTCATCGTCGGTCTCCGCTCACAGAGGACATAAACTTCAATAACGAAGCTAGCGTCTTGGAAGACTATTGTCTAGCTTCCCTAGATATCAGCGAGGTGAGACATGCCCGACCAGAAGGAGCCCTCGGACGCCCGGCGCCCGGCGAACGAGGCCCCCGGCGGGTGGGACACGCCCTGGGCCGAGCCCTTCGGCACCGGCTCGCCGGAGCGGGCCCGGCTCGCGTCCGAGTTCGGCGGGGCCGTCCGCATGACCGGGTCGCTGATGCAGCTGGTCGGACAGGCCGCCGCGGACCGGATCGGCATCAACGCGACTGATCTGAACTGCCTGAACATCCTGAGCTTCAGCGGGCAGCTGACGGCGGGCGAGCTGGCCCGGGCGACGGGCCTCACCACCGCGTCGATCACCGGCGTCATCGACCGGCTGGAGCAGGTGGGGTACGTCCGCCGGGAGCGGGACGCCCGGGACCGGCGCCGGGTCGTCGTCCGCCTGGTCCTCGACAAGGCCCTGCACGACGTGGCGCCGGTCTTCCTGCCGATGGTCCGGGAATGGCAGCAGATGGCGGCCGACTACTCAGACGACGAGCTGCGGCTCATCGTGGCGTTCTACCAGCGGATGGAGCAGGTGATCCGGGACCACGTGGTCCGGCTGCGGGAGTCCGGAGCCGCCGCGGCGCGGGCCGAGTAGCGGCGGTGCCGGCCGGATATCCGACGCGCGCGCCGGCGACGCCGGCCGGCCGGCGTCGCGGTCCGGGGCCAGAATGGACGGCAACCGGACCAGAGGATGATCATGCCCGAGCACGGCCCCGTTCCCGCCCACCCCCTCGACCCGCTGACCGCGCCGGAGATCTCGCAGGTGACCGCGGCCGTCCGGCGCGGCCCCGCGGCCGGGCCGGGCTGGCGGTTCGCGTCCATCGAGCTCGCCGAGCCCGCCAAGGACGCCCTGGTGGGGCTCGCCGCCGGCGGGGCGATCCCGCGGGAGGCCATGGCCGTGTGCTGGAACCGCGAGGGCGGCCAGGCGTACCGGGCGCGGGTCGCGCTGCCGGACGCCGGATCAGCATCGCCCGAGGCGCGGGTCACGGCCTGGGAGCACCTGCCGGGTGAGCAGCCCAACCTGACGTCGGACGAGTGGCACGAGTGCGACGAGATGCTCCGCGCCCATCCGCAGGTGCTCGCCGCGCTGGCCGCCCGCGGGCTCACTGATCCCGACCTGGCGCTGACCGACGTCTGGGCCTACGGGGCGGCGCTGGTGCCCGACCGGTACCGGGGCCTGCGGATCGGCTGGGCCGACGTCTGGTACCGGGGCAGCGCGGACGGCAATCCCTACGCGCACCACGTGACCGGCCTGCACCCCATCGTCGACCTGAACCGGATGCAGCTGCTGGAGCTGGAGGACAGCACCGAGGCCGGCCCGGCCCCGGAGGTGATGGGCGAGTACCTGCCGCGGCTCCTGCCGATGCCGCTGCGCGAGGTCAGCCCGCTGCGGGTGAGCCAGCCGGACGGCACCTCGTTCCGGCTGGAGGGGCGGTTGCTGCGCTGGCAGAACTGGCAGCTGAGGCTGGGGTTCACCGCCCGCGAGGGCCTGGTCCTGCACACCGTCGGGTTTGAGGACGTCGGCCGGCTGCGGCCGGTGGCCCACCGGCTGTCGTTCGCGGAGATGATCGTGCCGTACCGGGACGCGACCCCCGACCATTACCGCCGGACCGCGTTCGATATCGGCGAGTGGGGCCTGGGCTTCATGACGACCTCGCTCGAGCTGGGCTGCGACTGCCTGGGCGAGATCTCCTACCTGGACGCGGTCGTGCCCGATGCCCGCGGGGAGCCGCGCACGATCACCAACGCGGTCTGCGTGCACGAGGAGGACGACGGGATCGGCTGGAAGCATGTGGACGAGCGCACCGGGGCGGAGGTGCGCCGGGCCCGGCGGCTGGTGATCTCGTTCCACGCCACCGTGGCCAACTACGAGTACCTCGTCTACTGGCGCTTTTACCAGGACGGCAACATCGAGTGCGAGGTGCGGGCGACCGGCCTCATGGTGACGTCGCATTTTCCCGAGGGCCGCCAGCCGCCGTCGGGGACGCTGGTCGACCAGCGCACTTACGCCCCCTTCCATCAGCACTTCATCGTGGCGCGGCTGGACCTGGACGTGGACGGGCCGGGCAACACCGTCTACGCGTGCGACTCCCAGGCGCTGCCGGTGAGCGCCGACAACCCGTACGGGCTCGCTCTGGTCGTGCGCGAGACGGCGCTGCGGACCGAGGCCGAGGGGCGCCAGGACTATGACTGGCAGGCCCAGCGGGCCTGGAAGGTGGCCAGCGCCCAGGCCCGCAACGGGCTGGGCACGCCGACCGCCTACCAGCTGGTGCCGGGCGGCTGCTTCCCGGCGCAGTTCGACCCGTCGGCCCCGCCGCTGCGGCGGGCGGAGGTCATCGGGCACCAGCTGTGGGTCACGCCCTACCGGCCCGGCGAGCGGTGGCCGTGCGGCGAGTTCCCCAACCTCAGCGCGGCCGACAGCGGACTGCCGGTGTGGACGGCGCAGGACCGGCCGATCGCCGACACCGATGTGGTGCTCTGGTACGTATTCGGCCTGAATCACATCACCCGGCCCGAGGACTGGCCGGTCATGCCGTCGGACCGCACGTCGTTCTGGCTCAAGCCGTGGGGGTTCTTCGACCGGAACCCGGCCCTGGACGTGCCGCCGGCCCCGCACGACGCCCCGGCCTAACCCAGATCGGACCGGACCCGGATCGGACCGACCGGACCCGGACATAAGGCGACTCGCCCCGGCCGGCGTACTGCCGGCCGGGGCGAGCCC
Organism: Streptosporangiaceae bacterium; assembly: GCA_036501025.1. Lineage (GTDB taxonomy): Bacteria > Actinomycetota > Actinomycetes > Streptosporangiales > Streptosporangiaceae > DASUBV01. Next base: position 5,066 of record DASYBB010000155.1, on the reverse strand, counting down.
GATGCCCGGTCCCCCCGGATTCATCTCTTTGGGTCCCCCACGCACAGGATCGCACTCCGTGAGCGATCGGTCACACCCCGGGCCCCGGTCTGCGCGGCCGGGCTCGGGAGCAGAGCCGTCGGGCTCAGAAGAAGATCAGCTTGACGGAGGCGATCACGCCGATGACCACGATGAAGATCCGCAGTGCGGTCGCCGGGAGGCGGCGGCCGACCCGCGCCCCGATCAGGCCGCCCAGGGTGGAGCCGACGGCGATCAGCGCCACGATGACCCAGTTGACGTGGGCGAAGATGACGTAGACGACGGCGGCGACCCCGTTGACGAAGCCGACCAGGACGTTCTTGCCCGCGTTGATCCGCTGCACGGGCTCGTCGAGGAAGGTGCCGAGCAGCCCGATGACCAGCACGCCCTGGGCCGCGCCGAAGTAGCCGCCGTAGATGCCGGCCCCGAACAGGCCGCCGGCCAGCACCGGGCCACCGCGGATGGTCTTGTCCGCGCGCCCGCCCTCGGCGCCGGCCTCGCGCTGCTCCCGCTCGCGCCGGGCCGCGATCCGGGCGCTGAGCCGCGGCTGGAGCAGCACCAGCACGCAGGACAGCAGGATCAGGGCCGGGACGATCACCTTGAACGCGCCGGCGGGCAGGGCCAGCAGGGCGGCCGCGCCCGCGACGGCGCCGGCGGCGGAGAAGATGGCCAGCCACAGCAGGCGGCTGCGCTGGCCGGCCAGCTCCCGCCGGTAACCCCAGGCGGCGCTGGCGTTGCCGGGGACCAGGCCGACGTTGTTGGACACGTTGGCCATGACGGGCGGGATACCGAAGGCCAGCAGGGTGGGGAAGGTGATGAGCGATCCGGAGCCGACGATGGCGTTCAGCGTCCCGGCCGCGCCGCCGGCGACGAAGATCGCCAGGTCCTCAAGGACGCCCACGATGTCCCGCGCGAAAGTCCTGGCCGCCCATGACCATGATCGTAGCCAGGGTCAGGACAGCTCCAGCGCCTGGGCTGACCACCGGCCGAGGTGCCGGGTGACCCGCAGCGGCAGGCCGAAGCAGCGGGACAGGTGGCGCTCGGTGAACACCTCGGCCACCGGGCCGGCGGCCAGCACCGTGCCGCGGCGCAGCAGCATGGCGTGGGTGAAGGCCGCCGGGACCTCCTCGACGTGGTGGGTGACCATGACCATCAGCGGCGCGCGCGGATCCACCGCGAGGCCCGCGATGCGGCGCAGCAGGTCCTCCCGGCCGCCCAGGTCCAGCCCGGCCGCGGGCTCGTCCAGCAGCAGCAGCTCGGGGTCGGCCATCAGCGCCCGGGCGATCTGGACCCGCTTGCGCTCGCCCTCCGACAGCGTCGCGAACCGCCGCCGGATGAGGTGGGCGCAGCCCATGGCGTCCAGCAGCTCGACGGCTCGGGTCACGTCGAAGGAGTCATAGTTCTCCGCGGTGCGCCCGAGGATCCCGTAGGAGGCGGTCAGGACCAGGTCGATGACCTTCTCGGCGGGCGGCACCCGGTCGGCGACGGCCACGCTGGCCAGCCCGATCCGTGTCCGCAGGTCGGTCAGGTCGGCGTCCTCGAGCGCCTCGCCGAGGATCTCGACGCTGCCCGCGGTGGGGGCCAGCATGGCTCCCGCGACCTGGAGCAGGGTGGTCTTGCCGGCCCCGTTCGGGCCGATGACGACCCAGCTCTCGTTGCTGCGCACGGTCCAGTCGACGTCCCTGAGCAGCATGGACTTCTCGTAGCTGACCGCCACTCCGCGAAGCCGCAGCACTTCGTCTGACACGCCGCTCCCTTTCCGCCTCGGCCGGCAACAGCATGAACCTACGGCATGTCGGCACCTGGCACGGACGGCTGGGCCGGACGGGGGCGGGCCGGCGGGTGAACAAGCGCCCGGCGGCGGGCCGCCGGGCGGCTATCGGTAGCGTTGACTGCGCTATGTCGGATCCGCAGACCACCCTGCTCGTGACGCTGACCGGCCGCGACCGGCCCGGCGTCACCTCCCGCCTATTCTCCGCCCTGTCGGCCTACGCGCTGAGCGTCGTGGACGTCGAGCAGGTCGTGATCCGCGGCCGGCTCATCCTCGGCGTCCTGCTGTCGTGCCAGGCGGCGCCCGATCTCACGGCCATTCACCGCCAGGTCACCGGGCTGGCCGCGGACCTGGGCATGGACGTGGAGATCACCATGGGGTCGGTCGAGCGGCCGCCGCGGCGGGGCGGGACCATGCACGTGACCGTGCTGGGCCGCCCGCTCGCCCCGGCGGCCATCGCGGCCATCGCGGGCCGGATCGCCGCCAACGGCGCCAACATCGACCGGATCGGCCGGCTCGCGCACCAGCCGGTCACCTGCATCGAGTTTGACGTCTCCGGCGCGGACCCGGTGACGCTCCGCACGACGCTGGCCCACGACTCCGTCGGGCTCGGGGTCGACGTGGCCGTGCAGCGGGGCGGGCTGCACCGGCGGGCCATGCGGCTGATCGTGATGGACGTGGACTCGACCCTGCTCCAGGACGAGGCCATCGAGCTGCTGGCGGCCGAGGCGGGCTGCGCGGACCGGGTCGCCGAGCTGACGGCCGCGGCCATGCACGGCGAGCTGGACTTCGCCCAGGCCCTGCGCGAGCGGGTCGCGCTGCTGGCCGGGCTGGAGGTCACCGCCATCGACACGGTGCTGCGCGGCCTGCGGCTGGCGCCGGGCGCGCGGACCCTGATCCGGACGCTGAAGCGGCTCGGCTACCGCTGCGGCGCGGTCAGCGGCGGCTTCACCCCGTTCACGGACTGGCTGACCGCCGAGCTCGGCCTGGACTACGCCGCGGCCAACACGCTGGAGGTGGCCGGCGGCCGGCTGACCGGCCGGGTCACCGGCGAGATTATCGACCGGCCGGGCAAGGAGCGCGCGCTGCGGCAGTTCGCGGCGGCGGCCGGGGTCCCGCTGAGCCAGTCCGTGGCGGTCGGGGACGGCGCCAACGACCTCGACATGATCGCGGCGGCCGGCCTGGGCGTCGCCTTCAATGCCAAGCCGGTGGTCCGCAGCGCCGCCGACACCTCGGTCAGCGTGCCCAACCTGGACGCCATCTTGTACCTGCTCGGCATCTCCCGCGCGGACATCGAGGCCGCGGACGCCGAGGATCTCGCCCTGGAGGACGGCGCCCTGGAGGACGGCCAGCCGGTGGGCTAACGGGACGCGAGCTTCGGCGTCCAGTAGCCGGCCAGGTCACCGGGCCCGCCGGCGGCCGACGCCCACGGGCCCGGCAGCGCGGCCACCGCGATGGCCGCGGTCGGGAACTCCAGGGGCTGGCCGGTGGCCTCCTCGGCCAGCTGGGCCACGGCCGGGTTGTGGCCCACACACAGCAGCGTGGTCACCTCCGGCGCCGTCGACGCGATGATCTCCCAGATGGCCGCGGCCTGAGCCGGGTACAGGACATCGTCCAGGCGGACGGGGACCTCGCGGGCGGGAACCTCGCGGGCGGGCGCCTCGCGGGCGAGTTCGGCCGCGGCCGCCAGCCAGGTCTGCCGGGTCCGGCGGGCCGGCGAGCACAGCACGGCGTCCGGCGCCAGGCCGCGGGCGGCCAGCCAGCGGCCGGCCGCCGCGGCGTCCCGGTTTCCCCGGGCGGTGAGCGCCCGCTCGAAGTCCGGGCCGCCGGGCAGCTCGCCGGCCTTGGCGTGCCGCATCACGACCAGCCGCAGCGGCCCGGCTCCCATGCCCGGTCAGGCCGTGGTCTCAGCCGAGGCCTTGCCGGGCGCGTCCTCGCCGCCCGCCGCCGGGACGTCGGCGGCGATGGTGCCCGTCGCCGTCGGCGGCGCCGTGACCTGGGCCGCGGTCGCGTCCGGGCCGCCCGGCCCGGCTGACCCGGCCTGGGCGCCGCTGGCGCGGCGCTTGGACACGACGACCGCGCCGACGATGATCGCGACGGCGGCGATGGCCACCCCGGCCCGCAGGCCGAGGTTGTGGCTGTACTTCACCACGCTGGTCGCGATCAGCAGCGAGACCAGGTTCATGACCTTGATCAGCGGGTTGATCGCGGGGCCGGCCGTGTCCTTGAACGGGTCGCCGACGGTGTCGCCGATGATGGTGGCCTCGTGCGCCAGCGAGCCCTTGCCGCCGTGGTGCCCGTCCTCGACCAGCTTCTTGGCGTTGTCCCAGGCCCCGCCGGAGTTGGACAGGAAGACGGCCATCAGCGCGCCCGCCGCGATGGCGCCGGCCAGGAACGCCCCGAGGGGCGCGTAGCCGAACGCGAACCCGACCGCGATGGGGGCCAGCACGGCCAGCAGGCCGGGGGTGGCGAGCTCGCGCAGGGAGTCCTTGGTGACGATCTCAACGACCCGGGCGTACTCCGGCTTCTCAGTGAAGTCCATGATCCCCGGGTGCTCGCGGAACTGCTTGCGCACCTCGTAGACCACGCGCCCGGCCGCCCGGCCGACGGCCATGATGGCCAGGCCGGAGAAGAAGAACACCACGGCCGCGCCGATGATCAGGCCGAACAGGGCGTTCGGCTTGTCGATGGACAGGGTGAAGGTGCTGGCCGCCGAGCCGAGCGCGCTCTCGACCTGGGTCCGGAACGCGCCGAACAGGGCGGTCGCGGCGAGCACCGCGGTCGCGATGGCGATGCCCTTGGTGATGGCCTTGGTCGTGTTGCCGACCGCGTCCAGGCGGGTCAGCACCTGCGCGGCCTCGCCCTCGACCTCGCCGGACATCTCCGCGATGCCCTGGGCGTTGTCGGACACCGGGCCGAAGGTGTCCATCGAGACGATGACGCCGACCGTGGTCAGCAGGCCGGTGCCGGCCAGCGCGACGGCGAACAGCGCGATGGTGGCGTTGCCGGAGCCCAGCAGGAACGCGACGTAGACGGCGCCGCCGATCAGCAGCGCCGAGTAGACCGCGGACTCCAGGCCGACCGAGATGCCGGCCAGGATGACGGTCGCGGGCCCGGTGCTCGAGCTCTCCCCGATGTCCTTGACCGGGCGGCGGTTGGTCTCGGTGAAGTAGCCGGTCAGCAGCTGGATGGCGCTGGCCAGGACCAGGCCGACCAGGACCGCGCCGATGGCCAGGTAGCGCGGGTTGCCGCCGTGGTGCAGGACCGCGGCCGAGGT
>DASYBB010000154.1:0-3135 GCA_036501025.1 Streptosporangiaceae bacterium | reverse complement strand
CCCGGCGCGATCCAGCGTGGGCAGGCGCTCGCTTGTGCCAGGATGGGCCGGGTGAGCAGGATTGCGTACGTCTCGGGGAGGCTGGGGGCGGGGAAGAGCAGCCTTGCCGTGCCGCTGGCGGCGGAGCTCGGGTATTCGCTGGTGACGAAGGACCTGATCAAGGAGACACTGCACGACGCCCTTTTCGTGCCGGGCGACGGCGAGATCGACGAGGCATGGTCGCTGCGGCTTGGCGCTGCGTCGTTTGCGCTGCTGTGGGCGCTCGCGGCTCGCGCGGGCGACATGGTGATCGAGGCCAACTTCCACCCGCACAGTGAGTTGGAGCTGGACAAGCTGCGCGGTCTCGGCGACCGCGTCGTCGAGGTGCACTGCGCGTGCCCGGCCGAGGTCGCGGTCGCCCGCTACAACGCCCGACCGCCGAGGCACGAGGTCCACTGGCTGAAGACGGCGACGCTGGCCAATGTGGACAAGTACGACCGGCCGGTCGGCATCGGCTCGCTGGTCACCGTGGACACAACCGGGCCGGTCGACATCGTGTCCGTCGCCGCCGAGGTGCGCCGCCTGCACGCTAGCCGAACAGGCTGACTTCCCGGGCGGCGGGCGGGCACCCCCGGGACTTATCCGCTCTGCGAGGTAGGTGGTCCAGTCGCGGCGGGTGCGGCTGGCCCAGTTGACGGCGGTCTGGATGTGGACGCCGAGCAGGCTGGCCAGGACCGCGGGGGGCAGTTCGGACGCCCACGCGGCGAGCGCGGTGTTGCGGGCCTGCCGGGGCTCGATCCCGTGCTGGCGGAGCCTGCGGGTCAGGGTCTGGGGTGCGACGGGCCGTGCGGGCGAGCGGCCGGGGAAGAGCGGGCGGGGACCAGGGTGGTCGGGAGCGGCCTCAATCTGGGCGCGGACGAGGGCGGCGAGCCGGGGCGGGAGGAGGACCGGGACGGTATCGAGCCGCAGGCACGTGTCGGGGCCGTGCTGCTCGACGTCGGCGGCGGTGAGCCGGGTCAGGCGTGAGACGAACTGGCCGTAGAGCAGCAGGAGCGCTCCGGCGGTCCGGACGTCGAGCGGGATGCCCGGGTCGCGCAGGCACCGGCCGAGCAGCTGCCAGCGGCTGTCTTCGCTGATGAGCCCGTTCAGCTCGGACGGGGGCAGGGCCGAGACGGTGATCTCGCCGGCCAGGCGGCGGGCGCTGGCCCAGGCGAGGAAGTCCCGCAGCAGGTAGCGGTAACGCGTGGCGCCGTGAAGCCAGTCGTCGACGTCTGCCTGGGTGACGGTGCCCAGGGCGGTGCCGCAGTCATCGAGCCAGGCCAGGAATGCCAGGGCGGCCAGGATGCGGCCGCGGGCCCACCCGGCGGCGGACATGGTGGAGGTGCCGCGGCAGCGGCGCCGGGCGCGGCGCAGCACGTGCCAGGTCGCGTAGGGGCGCACGAGAGCGGCGTGCTGCGCGGGGCGGCCGGCGAGGACCTCGCCGAGCCAGGGCTCGATCCGCTCGAGGTACTCATCCCGCGGGGGAAGGACGCCGGCCTGGACGAGCATGTCGCGCACGTGATGGAGAGCAGAGGTCTGAGGCTGCTCGTCGAGCAGGGCGTGGGTGAGTTCCCGGTGATGGGCTGTCGCGGCCAGCGCGGCCAGGAGCATACCGCCGGGCATCCCGGTGAGCCAGCCGGCGACCGACCGCGGGCTGCCCGCGCTGCCGAAGTGGGCCAGGACGGGCTGGAGCTGGGCCGGGATGCCCAGGACGGGGTCGGCGAGCGTGGCGTGCAGCTGCTGGTTCATCGCGCACCGGTCGCAGGGCCGCCGCCGGGGGGTCGTGTCGGTGCCGCTGCAGGCGGCGCATGCGAACTCGGGCGGATGGCCGGCGCACGGACCGCAGGTCCTGCTGCCGTCTGGGCCGGCGGCCAGGAGCACCTGGTGCTGGCCGCAGCTCGGGCAGTTCGCGGGGCTGCTGCGGATCTGCCGGCAGCAGGAGCCGCAAACGGGTCCCATCGGCCACCACGCCATGACGGGCCGGGCCTGGCCGCATGACCGGCACTCATGCGCCGGCCAGGTGCGGCAGACCATGCAGACGGGCGGGCCGTCGCGGGTATCGCACCGGCCTTGCTTACCGCAAGCAGCGCAGATGGCCGGGGGCCTTCTGGCGCAGCATTCGCCGAGGTCCGGCTGGCCGCCCGCGGCGCGCAGCCGGACGGGGCGGTCCAGGCCGCATCCACCGCACCGCCGCGGCGGCGGACCGCTGCAGCTGCGGCAGACCGGGCCCTCGGGGAGGAACGCGTAGGTGAGCGCGACCCGCCCGCACCGGCTGCAAGGGCGTTCCGGCGGCCGATAGCACGACTCGCAGACGGCGCTGCCGTCCGGGCGCCGGGCCGCCACCTGACCGTCCTGGCCGCAGGTCCCGCAGAGCCGGGACGGCTGGAGAGCGGCAGAGCACGTCGAGCACAGCGGGCCGCCGTCCGTCCTGGCGTGCACCGGGCGCGTCCGGCCGCACCGCCGGCACGGCTCCTGCCGCCGCTGCCGGTAGCAATTACGGCAGAGCCGACCCTCGCCCGAGCGGTGCGGCAGCTCGCCCGGACGGCCGCAAGCCAGGCACGTGGCCACGACGATGCCCCGATACCCGGCGGCGGCCAGCAGCCCTGCGAGCGCGATCACCGCCTTCGGCACGTCAGCGAACCCCGACGCGAGCGCACCGGGGAAAGCGGCCAGGTGCCGGTCGAGGTGCCGCAGCGCCCCGCGCTGGGAAGCGGCCTCGCTCACCAGGGCCCGGGCCCCGGCCTCGTCCAGGCCGGGCACCGCGGCGGCGACGGCGACGGCGACCCGGTCCAGGATCTGCGCCAGCGTCTCCCTGGACGCCGGGGCGGCGCTCATGAGGCTCCGGGCCGGCGCACCACGGTGCGCCTGGCCGACGGCGCGGGCCGTGTCTCGCCGGCCGCCTTGGCGACCTGGACGTTGACGGCCCGGACCTCGATCAGGTCGTTCGGGGTGGCGCCGAGGATGTCGCACAGCGCCGCCAGGGTGTCCATCGACAGCCGCTGCGGCGGGGCGGTGACCAGCCGGTAGACCTGCTCGCGGGACAGGTGGACGCCGCGCTCGGCCAGCAGCGGCACCAGGTCGCTGGTGGCGAACATGCCGCGGGCGGCCATCAGCGCC
>DASYBB010000153.1:0-14802 GCA_036501025.1 Streptosporangiaceae bacterium | reverse complement strand
CCAAGGAGCTGTTCATCTCCGAGAACACGGTCAAGAACCACGTCCGCAACATCCTGGAGAAGCTCCAGATTCACTCGCGGATGGAGGCCGTGATGGTGGCGGTCCGGGAGAAGCTGATCGAGCTCGGCTGAGGGCTAGGGGAGGAGGGCCGGCCTGCGGGCCGGCTTAATACCAGTCCTCGAACATGTCGGTTCCCGCGGCCAGCAGGGCGCCCACGACGACCAGGCCGACGCCGACCCAGAAGGGCGTCCACGCGGTGAAGACGAGGCCCAGGCCGCCGCACAGGAAGCCCGCGATGATGATGGAGACGGCCACCCAGGACACCGGCCGCCCGTGGAAGGCGGCGTGCTGGTGACCGGGGTCCGGCAGCGCGCCCGGCTCGGCCCTGGCCACGCCGGGGTCGGCCCCGCCGCCCGCCGGGACCGTGCTTCCGGTCACGATCTGCGACCCTGCCTGGTCTGCCATTCGCGCTGCTCCTCTCACGCACCTGCCGCTGTACCTATCATTGTGGCGAGGGGCGGGGCCGGGTGGGTAATCGCCCCCTCCGGTGGGCAGCAGACTTCGCTGACTCGGCGCAGGCCGCTGTCTCGCCTACCATGGCTATCAGGACTGTGGAGCCGGTCCGCCCGCGGCCCGGCCGGGAGCCAGACGATCCGCGAGGAGCGCGACAACAAGTGCCAGCCATCATTGACAGTGTCCTTCGCGCTGGCGAGGGCAAGACCCTGCGCAAGCTCAAGCGGATTGCTGACCAGGTCAATTCCATCGAAGACGACATGGAGGCGCTGAGCGACGCCGAGCTGAGGGCGCTGACCGAGGAGTACAAGCAGCGCTACGCGGACGGCGAGTCACTCGACGCGCTGCTGCCCGAGGCGTTCGCCACGGTGCGGGAGGCCGCCCGCCGGACCATCGGCCAGCGGCACTTCGACGTCCAGATCATGGGCGGCGCCGCGCTGCACCTGGGCAACATCGCCGAGATGAAGACCGGTGAGGGCAAGACCCTGACCGGCGCCCTGCCGGCCTACCTGAACGCGCTGACCGGCAAGGGCGTCCACATTGTGACGGTGAACGACTATCTCGCCCGCTATCAGTCTGAGTGGATGGGCCGGATCCACCGGTTCCTCGGGCTGGAGATGGGCGTGATCCTGGCTGAGATGGACCCCGAGGAGCGCCGGCGGCAGTACGCCGCGGACATCACCTACGGCACCAATAACGAGTTCGGGTTTGACTACCTGCGCGACAACATGGCCTGGGGCCTGGAGGAGTGCGTCCAGCGGGGGCACCACTTCGCGATCGTGGACGAGGTTGACTCGATTCTCATTGACGAGGCCCGGACGCCGCTGATCATCAGCGGCCCGGTCGACCAGAACAGCATCTGGTACCAGGAGTTCGCCCGGATCGCCCCGCGGCTGCGGCGCGGCGAGGACGGCGACGGCGACTACGAGGTCGACGAGAAGAAGAAGACGGTCGGTGTCCAGGAGGCCGGCATCGAGAAGGTGGAGGACTGGCTCGGCATCGACAACCTGTACGAGTCGGTCAACACGCCCCTGATCAGCTTCCTGAACAACGCGATCAAGGCCAAGGAGCTCTACACCAGGGACAAGGACTACGTCGTGATGAACGGCGAGGTCATGATCGTGGACGAGTTCACCGGCCGGATCCTGGCCGGCCGCCGCTGGAGCGAGGGCATGCACCAGGCCGTGGAGGCCAAGGAGGGCGTGCCGATCAAGGACGAGAACCAGACGCTGGCCACGATCACGCTCCAGAACTACTTCCGGCTGTACGACAAGCTGGCCGGGATGACCGGCACGGCGACGACCGAGGCCAACGAGTTCCACCAGACCTACAAGCTCGGCGTGGTGCCGATCCCCACCAACATGCCGATGATCCGGCTGGACGAGTCCGACGTCGTCTACCAGACCGCCCAGGCCAAGTTCCAGGCCCTGGTCGACGACATCGTCGAGCGGAACGAGCACGGCCAGCCGGTCCTGGTCGGCACGACCAGCGTGGAGAAGTCCGAGCTGGTCTCCAAGCTGCTCAAGCAGCGCGGGATCCAGCACAAGGTGCTGAACGCCAAGTTCCACGAGCAGGAGGCGACGATCGTCGCCCAGGCCGGGCGCAAGGGCGGGGTCACGGTCGCGACCAACATGGCCGGCCGCGGCACCGACATCATGCTGGGCGGCAACCCCGAGTTCGTCGCCGACGCCGAGCTGCACCAGCGCGGCCTGTCCCCGGTGGACACGCCGGATGACTTCGAGGCGGCGTGGCCCGAGGCGGTCGAGAAGGCCCGCAAGTCGGTCGCGGAGGAGCACGAGGAGGTCGTGGCGACGGGCGGCCTGTACGTGCTCGGCACCGAGCGGCACGAGTCCCGGCGGATCGACAACCAGCTGCGCGGCCGGTCCGGCCGCCAGGGTGACCCCGGCGAGTCGCGGTTCTACCTCTCGCTCGAGGACGACCTGATGCGCCGGTTCAACGCCGACAAGATCGCGCACATCATGGAGCTGCTCAAGACCCCGCCCGAGGTCCCGCTGGAGTCCAAGACGGTCAGCCGCGCGATCCGCTCGGCGCAGACCCAGGTCGAGTCGCAGAACTTCGAGATCCGGAAGGACCTGCTCAAGTACGACGACGTCATGAACCGGCAGCGGACCGTCGTCTACAAGGAGCGGCGCCAGGTGCTGGAGGGCGCTGACCTGCAGGAGCAGATCGACTCCATGATCACTGAGGTTGTCAGCAGCTACACGGCGGGCGAGACCGCCGAGGGCTTCCCGGAGGAGTGGGACCTGGACAAGCTGTGGCGGGCCTTCCGCCAGCTGTACCCGGTCAAGCTGACGGTCGACGAGCTGATCGACGAGGTCGGCGGCGAGAAGTCCGGGCTGACCCGCGAGGTCATCAGCGAGGCCATCCGCGAGGACGCGCTCGGGGCCTACGAGCGGCGGACCGAGGAACTGGGCATCGAGCTCATGCGCGAGTTCGAGCGCCGGGTGGTCCTCTCGGTGCTGGACCGCAAGTGGCGCGAGCACCTGTATGAGATGGACTACCTCCGCGAGGGCATCGGCCTGCGCGGCTGGGCGCAGCGCGACCCGCTGGTCGAGTACCAGCGGGAGGGCTTCGACATGTTCAACACGATGATGGACGGGATCAAGGAGGAGTCGGTCGGCAGCCTGTTCAACCTGCAGGTCCAGGTCCAGCAGGACCCGATCGTGGCCGAGGGCGACGAGGGCGAGGCCGGGCCGGCCGCCATCTCTACGCTGGCCGCCGCTCCGCCGCAGGGGGCTCCCGCCCGGCCGGCCCGTCCCGCCCGGCCGCAGGCCGGCCAGGCGGGCGGCGCCAGCGACGGGGCCGCGCAGTCAGACGCCCCGCGCCGTCCGGCCCGCCCGCGCCCGGCCGCCGCGCCGGCCCAGGATGACGCCGCGGTGCCCGCGGCCCTGGCCTCGCCCGCCCTGGCCCGGCCCCGCCGCACCGGCCAGCTGAACTACACCGCTCCGAGCGAGGACGGCACGGGGACGGCCCAGCAGCGCACCACGGCGCCGGGGGACACCGACTTCTCCCGGGTGGGACGCAACTCCCCGTGCCCGTGCGGCTCGGGCAAGAAGTTCAAGCAGTGCCACGGCGACCCGCGCAACCGGTAGCCGGACGGAGGTAGCCGCCGCCGGGCGGGCCGGCTGACTGGCCCGCCCGGCGCAGCGGGCCGCTTAGGCGGCCTCGATGACGGTGCAGATCCACGGTCGGCCCCGGCCGGGGCGCGCCGGGCTGGGCCGGGCCCGCTCCAGCCGCACGGCGATTGCCCGGGTGCGCGGGCCGACGCCGATGACGACGGTCATCTCCACGACGTCCGGACGCGGCGCCGACGTGAGCACCCGGCGCACCACCGGCCGCGGCCCGTCCTGGAGCAGCGGCCCGAGCTGCCGGATCCGGCGGCGCGCCTGCTCGGTCGTCCACGGGGCGATCTGCCGGGCGGGGCGCGAGCCCGCCAGCGCTTCGGCCAGCGCCTGCGCGAACAAGCTCGCCCACGCACCGGTGCCTGGCCCGTCCGGCCGGGCGGTCCGGTCCGGCGGGGGAGCGGACGGGCCCTTGGCTGGCCCGGCCGGTGCCGGCTCGAGGTCCGCAGAGCCCGGCCCGCCGTGCGCCCCGTCCGGCCGCGCGGCCGGGGGCGACGATAAGTCCAGACCGGCCTGGTCATCGAAGGCCGGGCCTGCGGCGGGCAGCGGGAGGCGGGACGGCAGCCCCACGAGCAGCGGCGGCGGGGCCGGGCGGGCCGGGGCCGGCACCATGGGGCATGGCCGGGCCGGGGCGGGCGGCTCGGGGAAGGCCGGGAGCTGGGACTGGCCCGGCGGGTCGGACGAGGGACCGGGTAACTGCGGCGGAGGGGTTCGCATGCGAACCGTTGTACCCCTGCGGGGTGACATTTCGGGTGCCTGGAAGGGGGCAGGGCTCAGCGGTTCGGATTGCCCGCACAAACCGACGTACGAAGCCGCGATGGGGTGGCTGGGGGGCGGAGGCGCTGGCTTTGGGGTGGGCGGGCGTGGTGGGGTGTGGTTAGGGTCGGAGGAGCAGAGCGTCCTTACGATCGGGGTGTACCCAGCTGGGCCGGCCGGATCGGCGGCGCCGCGTCCGGCGGAATGCCACGGCCGCCGCGCTGGTTCACCTCTAGCGTCTAGCCCTCAACGATGGAGATCGCAGTGTCACTGCCACCACTGGTCGAGCCCGCCGCTGACCTGAGCGTCGACGAGGTCAGGCGCTACTCGCGGCACCTGATCATCCCCGAGGTCGGGATGACCGGCCAGAAGCGGCTGAAGAACGCCCGGGTGCTCTGCGTCGGTGCGGGCGGCCTGGGCTCGCCCGCCCTGCTCTACCTGGCCGCGGCGGGCGTCGGCACGCTCGGCGTGATCGACTTCGACGTCGTCGACGAGTCCAACCTGCAGCGCCAGATCATCCACGGCCAGTCCGACGTCGGCCGGCCCAAGGCCGAGTCCGCCCGGGACAGCATCAAGGAGATCAACCCCAACGTCAACGTGATCCTGCACGAGACGGCGCTGGACAACGACAACGCGCTGGACATTTTCAGCCAGTACGACCTGATCGTCGACGGCACTGACAACTTCGCGACCCGTTACCTGGTCAACGACGCCTGCGTGCTGCTGGGCAAGCCTTACGTCTGGGGCTCCATCTACCGCTTCGACGGCCAGGCCAGCGTCTTCTGGGCCGAGCACGGCCCGTGCTACCGCTGCCTGTACCCGGAGCCGCCGCCGCCGGGCATGGTGCCGTCGTGCGCCGAGGGCGGCGTGCTGGGCGTGCTGTGCGGGTCCATCGGCTCGATCCAGGTGACCGAGGCCATCAAGCTGATCACCGGCATCGGCGAGCCGCTGGCCGGCCGGCTGATGATCTACGACGCCCTGGAGATGAGCTACCGCACGGTGCGGGTCCGCAAGGACCCCGAGTGCCCGATCTGCGGGAAGAACCCGTCGATCACCGAGCTGATCGACTACGACGCGTTCTGCGGTGCGGTCTCCGAGGACGCCCAGGAGGCTGCGTCCGGCTCGACCATCTCGGCCACCGACCTGAAGGCGATGCTCGACCGGGACGACAACATTTTCCTGATCGACGTCCGCGAGCCGAACGAGTACGAGATCGTCAGCATCCCCGGTGCGACGCTGATCCCCAAGGACCAGTTCCTCACCGGAGCGGCCCTGGAGCGCCTGCCGCAGGACAAGCGAATCGTGCTGCACTGCAAGAGCGGTGCGCGCAGCGCCGAAGCGCTGGCCATTGTGAAGAACGCGGGGTTCTCCGACGCCGTGCACGTCGGCGGCGGGGTCCTGGCCTGGGTTAACCAGGTCGACCCGTCACTGCCCACCTACTGACGCTGCGCAGCCGCTCGCTGCCCGCGTGTGCCCGCCCGGCGACCGGCAGGTTATCCCTCCCGAGGGGTGCCTTCGGGCGCGGGCGGGCACCTGCGGTCACGGCAGGCCGTACGATTTCCGGTGTGGTGATGCAGCCGGGGCCTGCCAGCGACGCCGGCTTCCGGGCTGCCCGGCATTCGCCGGCGCCCGGCTCGCGGGCCTGGCGGCGCACTGCCGCGGGAACTGTCCTGGTGCTGGCCCTGTGCGGCCTCGGCGTGGCCACCCAGGGGGCGCTCACGCAGGTGATGCCGCGCCGGTTCACGATCGCCCAGCAGCGCCAGATCCAGTCCTGGGAGATCGCCCGCCGCTGGCGCACGCTGCCCGAAACCGCGATCTTCCCGGGCTTCGTGTCGTACCAGCTGCCGTCGCAGGCCTTCGAGGGCGGCGACGGCCTGGCGCTGAGCGCGCAGCGGCTCGGCATCGGTCCGCCCGCCGCCTGTACCGGGGGGACGGACCCGGCCGCGGCCAAGGTCCTGGACCGTTACGGCTGCACCACCATCCTGCGGGCGACGTACGTCGACTCGACCGGGAGCATGCTGGTCACCGTCGGCGTGGCCGTGCTGCCCAGCATCCCGGCGGCGACCGCGGCGGGGAACCGGCTGGCCCCGCCGAAGCTGCAGGTCACGACCGGGTCGGTCACGCCCGTGCCGGTGGCCGGGACGCTCGCCGCCCGGTTCGGCCCGGCCCAGCGGCAGCTGTCCTGGGCCACCCACGCGGGCTCGTACGTGATCATGGCGACCGCCGGCTACGTCGACGGCCGCCCGCCTTCCCACGTCACCGCCGACTCGTACCTCTTCGCTGAGATGCTCAACCTGACCCAGGGACTCGGCGACACCGTGTCCGGCGTGCTCGGCAAGGCGCCGCCGGTGCCGACCTGCCCCGGAGCGCCGGGGTGCTGAGCGCCGGGGCCCCCCGCCGTGCGCTCGCCGTGGCCGGCGCCGCGGCGCTGGCCGGACTGGCCGCCACCGCCGGAGCCGCCCCGGCGCGGGCCGACATCGTGCGCGACAAGCAGCAGTGGGTCCTCGACGCGATCAATGTGGCGGCCGCGTGGCCGGTCAGCCAGGGGGCCGGCGTCACCGTTGCCGTGATCGACAGCGGGGTGGACCCGGACGTGCCCGACTTGGCCGGCTCCGTCCGGCTCGGGCCCGACCTGACCGGCGTGCACACCCCGCCCGACAACCCGAGCTGGGGCACGCACGGGACCTGGATGGCCTCGTTGATCGCGGGCCACGGCCACGACGGCGGCGGCAGCGGGATCATCGGTGTCGCCCCCGACGCCCGGATCCTGTCGATCCGCGTCATCACCGACAAGACCGACCCCGGCTACACCGCCTACCAGCACCAGCCGCCCCAGCAGGGCCAGCAGGAACTCGCCACCGGCATCAACGACGCGGTCGGCGACCACGCCGGCGTGATCAGCATGTCGCTCGGCTACAGCGCGCCGAGCCGGGCGGTCCGCCTGGCCCTGCAGAACGCCTTCGCCCACAACGTCGTGGTCGTCGCGTCCTCGGGCAACTCCGGCGATGCCGCCGGCGCGACCGGTCAGGGCGCCGCCCCCTACTCGTTCCCGGCCAACTACCCCGGCGTGCTCGGCGTCGGGGCCGTGAGTCAGAACGGGCAGGCGGCCCCTTTCTCCAGCGAGAACCTGTCCGTCCAGGTCGCGGCGCCGGGCGTGGGCGTCCCGGCCGAGGGCCGGAACTCCGGGTACTGGAACGTCAGCGGGACGAGCCCGGCGTGTGCCATCACCGCGGGCGTCGCGGCGCTGATCAAGTCGAAATACCCGCAGCTGACCGATCCTCAGGTGAGCGAGGCCATCACCGAGTCCACCTGGCGCCGGCCGCCCGGCGGGTACGACCAGCAGGTCGGCTTCGGCACCGTCAATGCCGGCGCCGCGCTCACCGCGGCCGGCCGGATCGCGGCGGCGGGCCCGCCGGGGGCGCAGAGCGTGGCGCCCTCGCGCCGGTTCAGCGCCGGCCCCGCGGCGCTGGCGGCCGCGCCGGTGTCGCCCCGCGGGCCGCTCGCCCTGGTGGCGTACTGCCTGGTGGGGGCGGCCTGCCTGGCCGCCATGGCCCTCGCCGCCCGCCGCCTGGTCACGGCCCGGCAGCCGCCCCGCGGGACCCGCGCGGCCCAGCCTGCCTACCCCGGCCCGCCGCCGGGACCGGCGCGGACCGCGGCTCCCCGGCGCGAGGCCGGACCCTACGGGACCCACCCGCCGGGCCGCCCCGGCGCCAATCCGGCCGCCACCGGCAACGGGTACGGCGCGGGCGCCGGCTACGACGCGGACAGCACCAACGGCAACGGCTACGGCGCGGGCGACGGCTACGGCGCGGGCGACGGCTACGACGCGGGCAAGGTCAACGGCCACGGCAGCGACTACGGCAGCGACTACGGCCACGGCAGCGACTACGGCCACGGCAGCGGCTACCCGCCCGGCCCCGGCGCCCCCGCGAGCCAGCCAGGCCGCGACTACCGCCCGGACCTCCGCCGGCCGGACCTCCGCCTCCCCGAACCCCGCCAGCCCGAGCCCGGGCCGCCCGCCGCCGCCCCGCTGCGCCCCATCCCCCCGCGTCCGGAACCGGCCCCGCCCTGGGCCCAGCCTGACCAGGACGCCGTCCCTCCCGACACCCCTCGCACGAACCCCGGCGCCGACCCGGGCCACCGCGCGCCCGACCCGAACGGCGGCGTCGCCTACCCGGACGACGGCGTTCGCTACCCCAACGGCGGCGTCGCCTACCCGGACCACGGCGTCCCCTACCCGAGTCCCGCCCCCGGGCCGCCGCACCCCGCCCCGGCCC
Organism: Streptosporangiaceae bacterium; assembly: GCA_036501025.1. Lineage (GTDB taxonomy): Bacteria > Actinomycetota > Actinomycetes > Streptosporangiales > Streptosporangiaceae > DASUBV01. Next base: position 6,113 of record DASYBB010000153.1, on the reverse strand, counting down.
CGGCGCCGCCGGGGTCACGCCGCCGCGACGCTGGCGCCGGCGACGGGCCTTCGCCGGGCGCAATTCGTTTCGGCAGGTCATCTCGCTCTCCGGGGCGGCACGCCGCTCCCGCCGAACCGCCGTCCGAGGCCGGTGACGCCCGTTGACCGCCGCCCCGCCGCCCACTGATTTCGCGGCCCGCGTCCTGGACGTCGTGGAGTCCATCCCGCGTGGCCAGGTCATGTCGTACGGCGACATCGCGGAGTACCTCGGCGAGGGCGGCCCGCGGCAGGTCGGCCGGGTCATGGCGCTGTGGGGCGGCGGGGTGCCGTGGTGGCGCGTGGTGCACGCGGACGGGTCGCTGCTGGCCGGGCACGAGCGCACCGCGCTGGCCCGCTACCGGGAGGAGGGCACGCCGCTGCGCACGGCCGCCGACGGCCGCCCTTCCGGCGTCAGGATGCGGCAGGCCCGCTGGTCCGGCCAGCCCGCGGAGGCACCCGGCTCCGGCCGGTAGCCGCCGCGGGCGGGCTCGCCCCGTCCGGCACAGTGGACGGCATGAGCCTGCATCCCGAAACCCGCGCCATCCACCCCGCTGTCCCCGATCTCGGGCCGTCGCGCCCGGTCAGCGTGCCGATCTACCAGACGTCGACGTTCGCCTTCGCGGACGCGGCCGCGTGCGCCGCGGCCCTGAACGACCCCGGCGCGGGTTACGCCTACAGCCGTTACCGCAATCCCACCACGAACGCGCTCGAGAACGCCCTGGCCGACCTGGAGGGCGGGTCCGGCGCCATCGCGACCAGCTCGGGCATGGGCGCGGTCAACGCCGTGCTGCTGTCGCAGCTGCGGTCCGGGGATCATGTCATCGCGCAGCAGTGCCTCTACGGCGGGACGTTCGCGGTGTTCGCCGACCTGGCCGCCCGCTACGGCATCGAGGTCAGCTACATCTCCGGCCGGGACCCGGCCGAGCTGGGCGCCGCGCTGCGGCCCCGCTCCCGGCTGCTCTACCTGGAGACCATCGCCAACCCGACCGCCGCGGTCAGCGACCTGCCCGGCCTGCTGGCCGCGGCCCGCGAAGCCGGGCTGACCAGCGTCGTGGACAACACGTTCGCCACGCCGATGCTGTGCCGCCCGATCGAGCTCGGCGCCGACATCGTCATCCACTCGGCCACCAAGTACCTCGGCGGCCACGACGACGTCACGCTCGGCGTGATCGTGGCCGCGGGCGCGGAGCAGTTCGGCGCGCTGTGGCAGCACACCACCGAGCTCGGCGTCGCGGCCGACCCGTTCGCCGCCTGGCTCACCCTGCGCGGCCTGAAGACGCTGGCGCTGCGGATGGACCGGCACTGCGCCACCGCCGGCTTCCTGGCCGGGCAGCTGGCCGTGCATCCCAAGGTGGCCGCCGTGCACTGGCCGGGGCTGGCCGGGCACCCCGACCACGCCGTCGCCGCGCGGATCCTGTCCGGGTTCGGCGGCATGCTGGCCTTCGACCTGGCGGGCGGGCGGACCGCGGGCCTGAGGTTCGTCGAGGCGCTCCGCCTCGCCGCGCTCGCGCCGTCCCTGGGCGGCGCCGAGACGCTGGTCCTGCACCCGGCCTCGACCTCGCACCGGCAGCTGGACAGCGCGCAGCTGGCCGCGGCCGGCGTCGGGCCCGGCAGCATCCGGGTGTCGGCCGGGCTGGAGCACCCCGACGACCTGTGGGCCGACTTCGCGCAGGCCCTCGCGGCGACGTAACGCCCGGCCCGGCCAATCGGCCGCAGAGTGTCGGCATCGCATGCTGGAATGCCTTACGAGATGGAACGAATAGCTTCCCCCTACCGCCTGGTCCGGACGCCGGTCCCGGCTCCCCGCCCGCCTGTCCTGGACGCCGCCCAGCGGGCGGTCGTGGCGCACGCGGGCGGGCCGCTGCTGGTCCTGGCCGGGCCGGGCACGGGGAAGACGACGACCATCGTGGAGGCCGTGGTCGAGCGGATCGCCGGGCGGGGCATCGACCCGGCCCGGCTGCTCGTGCTGACGTTCAGCCGGAAGGCCGCCCGCGAGCTGCGGGAGCGGATCGCGCTGCGGCTGGCCCGGACCACCCGCCAGCCCCTCGCGCTGACGTTCCACAGCTATGCCTACGCCCTGGTGCGGCGGGAGTACGTGCTGGCCGGCGACGAGCCGCCGGTCCTGCTGTCGGGTCCCGAGCAGCTGCTGGAGGTGCGCCGGCTGCTGCGCGGGGAGGCGGCCGACGGGGGCGCGAGCTGGCCGGAGCGGCTGCGCCCGGCCCTGGCCACCCGCGGCTTCGCCGCCGAGCTGCGCGACTTCCTGCTCCGGGCCACTGAGCGGGGGCTGGACGGGCGGGGGCTGGCCGAGCTCGGCGCGCGGCGCGGCCGCGACGACTGGGTGTCGGCCGGCCGGTTCCTGGACGCCTACGCGGCGCGGTTCGACCTGGCGCCGGTGCCCGCCTACGACTACTCCGAGATCGTCCGGATCGCCGGCGGCCTGCTGCGCCGCAAGGCGGTCCGGGACCGGGAGCGCGACGCCTACGACGCGATCTGCGTCGACGAGTACCAGGACACCGACCCGGCCCAGGAGGAGATGCTGCGCCAGCTGGCCGGCGACGGCCGGGAGCTGATCGCGGTCGGCGACCCGGACCAGTCCATCTACGCGTTCCGCGGCGCCGACGTGGAGGCCATCCGGCGCTTCCCGGACCGGTTCCGTGCCCCGGACGGCCAGCCGGCCCAGGTGGTCGCGCTGCGGACGTGCCGGCGCAGCGGGCCGGTGCTGCTGGCCGCGTCGCGCCGCGTCACGGCCCGGATGCCCGCGGCGCTGGTCGCGGCCGGGGGCCCGGCCCGGCGGCCGGGGCACCGGGACCTGGTGCCGGTGCCCGGCGCGCCCGCGGGGGAGGTGCGGGTGCTGACCGCGGCGAGCCCCAGCCAGGAGGCCGCGCTGATCGCGGACACCCTGCGCCGCGCGCACCTGATCGACGGCCTGGCCTGGTCGTCGATGGCCGTGCTGGTGCGGTCGGCGGCCCGCCAGGTGCCCGTCCTGCAGCGCGCGCTGGCCGCGGCCGGGGTGCCGGTCGCGGTGGCCGGGGACGAGCTGCCGCTGACTGCCGAGCCCGGCACCCGGCCGCTGCTGACCCTGCTGGCCTGCGCGCTGCGGCCGGGCGCGCTGACCGAGGAGGCCGCCGCCGAGCTGCTGACCGGCCCGCTCGGCGGGACCGACGCGCTCGGCCTGCGCCGCCTGCGCCGGGTGCTGCGCGGCGCGGCCCAGGCGGCGGGCCAGCCGCCGCCCGACGAGCCGCTGGCCGCCGCGCTGAACGACCCGCGCGAGCTCAGCCCGGCGGGCTGGCCGTCCGGCGCCGAGCCCGGTGCCCCGGACCGGCCCGAGGACCTGGCCCGCCTGGGCGTGGCCGGGCATGAGAACGGCGGCGGCCTGGCGGCCCTGGCGGCGGCGCGCCGGGTGGCCGGCCTGCTCGCGCTGGCCCGCCGCAGCGCCGCGGCCGGCGGCACGCCGCACGAGGTGCTGTGGGCGGTGTGGGACGCCTCGGGGCTGGCCGGCGCCTGGGCCGAGGCCGCCGCGGCCGGCGGCCTGCGCGGGTCCGCCGCCGACGCCGACCTGGACGCGGTCGTGTCGTTGTTCGACGCGGCCGCGCGGTTCTCGGCCCGGCTTCCGCACGGCTCGGCCCGGCTCTTCCTGGACAGCCTGACCGGCCAGGAGATCGCCGGCGACACCCTCGCCGAGCACGCGCCCCGGGGCGACGCGGTGGCCGTCCTGACCGCGCACCGGTCCAAGGGGCTGGAGTGGGACCTGGTGGTCGTGGCCGGCGTGCAGGAGGGGTCGTGGCCGGACGTCCGCCAGCGCGGGTCCCTGCTCGGCATGGACGAGCTGGTCGACGCGGCGGCGGGCCGGCTGGCCGACCGGCCCGGGCCGGGGCCCGCCCTGGACGCTCCGGCCGACGCGGCCGCCGCCGCGCTGGTCTCCAAGCTCCTGGACGAGGAGCGGCGGCTGTTCTACGTGGCCGTGACCCGGGCGCGGCGGGCCCTGGTCGTGACCGCGGTCGGCGCGGCCGAGAGCGAGGAGCGGCCCTCGCGGTTCCTGGCCGAGCTGGCCGGCGGCGCCGACGCGGTCGAGCACGTGGCCGCCACCGGCCGGCAGTGGCTGTCGCTGCCGGTGCTCACGGCCAGCCTGCGCCGGTCGGTGGCCGACGAGGCGCTGCCGCCGCCGGTCCGCCGGGCCGCCGCCGCCCAGCTGGCCCGGCTGGCCGCCGCCGGCGTCCAGGGGGCCGATCCCCGGCAGTGGTACGCCATGACCGAGCTGACCAGCCCGGGCGTGCCGATCGCGGGGGAGGTCCGGCTGTCCCCGTCGCGGGTGGAGACGTTCACCAAGTGCGGGCTGCGCTGGCTGCTGGAGGCGGCCGTCGGGGTCGGGTCGCCCGCCGTCGCCCGCGACTTCGGGATCGTCATCCACGCGGCCGCGGCGCTGGCCGCCGGGGGCGCCGCCGACAGCGACATCACCGCGCGGCTCGACGAGATGTGGCAGCACCTGGACTTCGGCAGCGCCTGGTACAGCGCCAAGCAGCGCGAGCAGGCCGAGACCATGGTGGCCAAGTTCCTGGCCTGGCACCACGGCAACCCCCGCGAGCTCGTCGCCGTCGAGCAGGAGCTGGCCGTCCGGGCCGGGCAGGTCACCATCACCGGCCAGGTCGACCGCCTGGAGCGGGCCGGCGACGGGAGCGCCATCGTGGTCGACCTGAAGACCGGCAGCTCCCGCCCGGCCGACGCCGACCTCGACCGCAACCCGCAGCTCGGCGTGTACCAGCTGGCCGTGCTGCTCGGCGCGTTCGAGCAGCTGGGCCTCACCGAGCCCGGCGGCGCCGAGCTCATCCAGATCGGCAAGGCCGGCCTGAGCGCCGCCGTCCGGGTCCAGCGCCAGCCCGGCCTGGGCGACGACGCCGACCCCGGCTGGGCCCTGGAGCTGGTCGAGACCGTCGCCGCGGGCATGGCCGGCCCGGTCTTCACGGCCCGGGCCAACCCCGGCTGCCGGGTCTGCCCGGTCGCCGCCTGCTGCCCGGTGCACGAGCGCGGCGGCCAGGTGACGCCGTGACCCAGGTCGCGGCGCAGCCCGCAGCCGGCCCGCGGGCCCAGCCCGGCTACACGCCGGCCGAGCTGGCCCGGCGCCTCGGGATGGCGCCGCCCACCGCCGAGCAGGCGGCCGTCATCGGCGCGCCGCTCATCCCGATGGCCGTGATCGCCGGAGCCGGATCGGGCAAGAGCGAGACCATGGCCGCCCGGCTGGTCTGGCTCGTGGCCAACCGCCTGGTGCGGCCCGAGCGCGTCCTCGGCCTCACCTTCACCCGCAAGGCCGCGGCCGAGCTCGGGGAGCGGGTCCGCGCCCGGCTCGACCGGCTGCACCGCGCGGGCCTGGCCGGCGCCCGCGAGGACGAGCAGCCCGGCGAGCCCACGGTGTCGACCTACCACGCCTACGCCGGCCGGCTGGTCGGCGATCATGCCCTGCGCGACGGCCTGGAGCCGTCGCTGCGCCTGGTCACGCCCGCGGTCTCGTGGCAGATCGCCGCCCGCGTGGTGGCCGCCTACGACGGCCCGATGGACGCCATCAGCTGGTCGCCCGCCACCGTGACCGCGGCGGTCATCGACCTGGCCGGCGAGCTGGCCGAGCACCTGCGCGGCGCCGCCGACGTGCGCGCGGTCGGGGAGTGGCTGCAGCGCGGCCTGGCCGAGCTGCCCGGCAAGATCCCGGCCGCCACCCGCAAGGTGCTCGCCACCCAGCAGACCCGCGAGCAGCTGCTGCCGCTGGTCGCCGCCTACCACGCGGCCAAGACCGCCCGCGAGGTCATCGACTACGGCGACCAGATGGCCATCGCGGCGCGGATCGCGACCCGCCACCCCGAGGCCGGCGCGTCTGAGCGCAGCCGCTACCAGGTCGTCCTGCTCGACGAGTACCAGGACACCAGCCACGCCCAGCTCGTCTTGCTGCGCGCCCTGTTCAGCGGGGGGCACCCGGTCACCGCGGTGGGCGACCCGTGCCAGTCGATCTACGGCTGGCGCGGCGCGAGCGCGGGCAACCTGCGCCGGTTCGCCCGTGACTTCCCCACGCGGTCGGGGAGCGCGGCCACGGTGCGGAAGCTATCGACG
>DASYBB010000152.1:0-1950 GCA_036501025.1 Streptosporangiaceae bacterium | reverse complement strand
ACCGCCGGCGACATCGGGGAGCGGGTCAGCGCGCACCTGGAGGCCGGCGCCGACCAGGTGGTGATCACCGTGCTGAGCGGCGACGGCCAGCCCGGCCTGGGGCCGGCCGCCCGGCTGCTCGCCGACGCCCTCCCCTGCTAGCCCGGAGTCGGCTCGCTCCTCCCCGGCGCGCCGTCGAGGTCGGCGGGCAGGAGGCTGTACAGGTACATGTCGCGGCGCTGCGGGCCGACGCGCTGCCAGCTGCGCAGCAGGCCCTCGCGCACGAACCCGGCGCGCTCGGCGGCCCGCCACGAGCCCTCGTTCCACGGCTCGACGCACAGCTGCAGGCGGTCGATCCCGTCCAGGGACAGCGCCCAGCGCGAGATCGCGGTCAGCGCGGCGGTCACGTAGCCGCGGCGCCGGAACTGCGGGGCGACCCAGTAGCCGGTGTCGGCCCGGCCCTCGGGCAGGTCGCGCAGCCACAGGCCGATCTGCCCGGCGGCCGCGCCGGTGACCGCGTCCGCAATGGCGAAGGAGTAGCCCGCGCCGGTGACCAGGCGGTCATGCTGGCGGGCGATGAACGCCCGGGCGTCGGCCGCGGCGCCGCTCGCCGGCACGGTCGTGATCAGCGGGATCAGCGGGTCACCCGCCACGGACCGGACCAGGCCGGCGTCGGCACCGGTAAACTCGCGCAGCACGACGGGCGGGTGCTCGAGCACGGGCAGCTCGGTCGGCATCATCGGGCCATCCTCCGCCCCCCGCCCGGCCCGCGGCCAGCGAAATACCCGGCCCGCGGCCAGCGACGGCCCGGCTCGCTTTGGTCTAGGAGACAGACAATGACGTCCTAGGTGGCCACCGAGCGGATCACCGGCCGGACCGACGACGGGCGCGAGGGCGCGGTGACCGTCCAGCACGGCGGCCTGGAGTCGGACCCGGCCACCTGGTTCGGCCACATCGTGCCGGGCACCGGGACGGGCGGTTTCGCGGGCTGGTCCGGCCCGGCCCGCATCGTTCATGACGACCAGGGCGCGTTCTTCGAGATCGACCTGGCCTGAGCGAGCGCGGCCGTTAGCGGATGAGGCGCGCGACCTGGTCGGCCAGCGTCGCCGGGGCACCGTCCCGGTTGTCGATGGTGACGTGCGGGGCGGCCGGCTCGGCGTCCAGCCGCATGCTGGCCGTGAACGCCTCGAACCGGGCCAGCTTCTGCGCGTCCCGCCCGGAGCCCCGGGCCTCGAGGCGGCGGCGCAGGGTGGGCGCGTCGGACCGGACCCAGACCAGCGCGACGGTGCCGCCGCCCAGCTCGGCCACCCACGACCGCCACCGCGCGGCGTCGTGGATGGGCCCGGTGAACGGCGCCGACAGCAGCACGGGACAGCCTGCGGACCGGATCTCCCGCGCGGTGGCGGTCAGGCCCGCGTACTCGTGGACCTTGACGTGCTCGTCGTACCACGGGCCCTCGCGCTCCCCGGCCGGGCGCCCGGCGGCCGCCAGCGTGGCCGCCGTGAAGGAGCCGTACATCGTGTCCTTGTCCAGGAGCGCGGGCACCGGCACCAGGCGGGCCAGCAGCAGGCCGGCCACGGTGGACTTGCCGGCGCCGGGCGGGCCGGCCACGACCCAGGCGGGCGCGGGACCGTTCGTCAGCCGGCCATGTAGATGAGCTCGAGCTGGATGTTGTCGGGGTCGCGGAAGACGAGCACCGAGTAGGGCGCCGGGTTCGTCGTGTCGGTCACGCCCGAGTGCTCGACGCCCTGCTGGTCCAGCCACGCCGCCCATGCGCCGAGATCGGCGTGCTCGGCGACCCGGAACGAGATGTGGTCCAGGCCGGTGCAGTTCTCCCGGAACGGCTGGCCCGGGTTGTCGTTGTGGTGATGCAGGCCGATGAGGACCCCCGAGCGCGGTTCCGCGAGCAGCACGGCGTAGCCGCCGTCCTCCGCGCCATAGTGCGGGAACGTGACCGGCACCCGGTCCATC
>DASYBB010000151.1:0-40117 GCA_036501025.1 Streptosporangiaceae bacterium | reverse complement strand
GCCGCCAAGATGGGCATCGTCGGCCTGACCTACTCCCTGGCCAACTCCCTGGGCCGCTACGGCGCCACCGCCAACGCCATCTCCCCCGGCGCCGCCACCCGCATGACCGACTCCGTCCCCGACGAACGCCGCCGGACCCCGGGCACCGGCCTGTCCGATGAGATGTCGCCGGACAACGTCGCGCCCGTGGTGGCGTACCTCGCCTCGGAGCGGTCCCGGTTCCTGACCGGGCAGGTCATCCACTCGGCCGGGTATGAGGTGGCGCTGTACAACAAGCCCACCCCGCTGATCCGCCTCATCGGCAACGAGCCGTGGGGCGAGGAGGAACTCGCCGCCCAGATCGAGCGCAGCTTCCCCGCCGCGCTGCAGCAAGGGCGTTAGCGGTCGCTTCAGTTGGTGGTTCAGGGGTAGCGGTTCGCATCGCAGGTCGTTCTCTCGCGGCACCATCCGAACCGCTACCTCAATCTCGCTCAGCCGGGACGGCTTCGCCGCCCCGGCTGAGTCGTTCCCGGCTGAGTCGTTCCCGGCTGAGTCGTTCCCGGCTGAGTCGTTCCCGGCTCAGTCGCCTCGGCCCGGCCCGCCAGGCCCGGTCCCGTTAAGGCCGGTGCGGCCGGGCCTGCCCTTGACTCCGGGCATCCCGGTCAGCCCGCCGCCGTTCACTTCCGGCCGCCGGGCGGCCATCCCGGCACCGCCCGCACCGGGGCGGCCGCCCGCCGCGATCTCCTGGACGTCCTCGACGTCCTCGTCGTCGGACACCGCGCCGATCCCGGCGTCGCCCGGCTCGCCGAACAGCGGCTCGACGTCGACCGGCTCGGCCAGGGCCTGGCCGGCCAGGCCCGCCGCGGCGGGCTCGTCCGCCGCGATGTACCGGCTGCCGCGTGACCACGAGGCGATGGCGGCGATCAGGCAGCAGCCGATGGAGAACGCGAACGCGATGTGCAGCCCGGTGTGGAACGGCCCCGAGATCAGGTTGGGGAAGAAGCTGCGCCCGGTCAGCACCCGGGCGCCGGCCGCCGGCAGCTGGCTCAGCAGCTTCGCCCCGATCAGGTGCCCGACCGGGTTATAGCCCAGGAACGTGGCGAACAGGATGGTGATCGGGGGCAGCGCGCCGATTCGGGCCGCGGCCGCCGCGGGCACGCCGTGCGCGGTCAGCCCGGCCGTCATCGTGTGCGGCAGCGCGACCGACAGGCCCGCGATCATCAGGCTGAAGAAGATCCCGACCGAGAAAACCTGCGCGGAGTTCATGAACGTGGAGTTCATCCCGCCGCCCGCGCCGCGCTCGGCGGCCGGCAGGCTGTTCATCACCGCGGCCCGGTTGGGCGAGGCGAACGCCCCCATCGCCAGCCCGTTGAGCAGCAGGATGCCGGCCAGCTCCCAGTAGGAGAAGTTGATCGGCAGCAACTCGAGCAGGACGAACGCGAGCGAGGCGATGACCATCCCGCCGGTGGCGAAGAAACGGGCACCGAAGCGGTCCGACAGGAAGCCCGACACCGGGCCCGCGGTCAGGAAGCCGACGGTCAGCGGCAGCATGTGGATGCCCGCGGCCAGCGGCGTGGCGGCGAAGCTGTAGCCGTGCAGCGGCAGCCAGATGCCCTGCAGCCAGATGATCATCATGAACATGAGGCCGCCGCGGCCCAGCGCGGACAGGAATGTGGACAGGGTGCCGAAGGTGAACGCCTTGATCCGGAACAGGGCGAGCCGGAACATCGGGTAGCGGACCTTGTTCTCCACCACCACGAACGCGATCAGCATGAGCGCGCCGATGCCCAGCAGGCCGATCACGGTGGGGCTGCCCCAGCCCATGGAGCTGTGGCCGTAGGGCTGGATGCCGTGCGTGATGCCGACCATGACCAGGATCATCCCGGCCGCGAACGTCACGTTGCCCAGCCAGTCGATGGGCTGCCGGTTGCGCACGCTGATGTCGCGCAGCCGCAGGTACGCCCAGACCGTGCCGAACAGGCCGGCCGGGACCGAGACCAGGAAGACCAGCCGCCAGTCGATCGGGGCCAGGAACCCGCCGACGACCAGGCCGATGAACGAGCCGCTGATGCCGGCCACGTTGTTGATGCCGAGGGCCAGGCCGCGCTGGCGGGCCGGGAACGCGTCGGTCAGGATGGCGCCCGAGTTCCCGACCAGGAACGCGCCGCCGACGCCCTGCACGATCCGCCAGACGACCAGGAACAGCGCCCCGGACCGGCCAGTCAGCCAGTCGATGGTCAGGAACAGCGAGGCGACCGTGTAGATGACGAAGCCGAGGTTGTACATCTTGACCCGGCCGAACATGTCGCCGAGCCGGCCGACGCTGACGACCAGGACGCTGCTGGTGACCAGGTAGCCGAGGATCATCCACAGCAGGTAGACGCTGTTGCCCGCGACCAGCGGGTCAAGGTGGATGCCGCGGAAGATGTCCGGCATCGCGATGATGACGATCGATGAGTCGATGGTGGCCAGGAGGACGCCCGCCGTCGTGTTGGTGAGCGCGACCCACTTGTACCGGTCGCCCGGCACGTCCGCCGTGCTCGCCGCGGCCGCCGCGCCGCCACCCCCGCGCAGTGCCAAGGCACGTCCTCTCCCGCGGCCGTGCCGCCTCGCTGGTAGATCTAGGTAATTCTAGAATTACCATGCTTATCGTCGCAGGGAAAGTTAGCCGAGGCAAAGACTCGGCCACCGCCCGCGGCTGCGGTAACCTGCGGCGGCTAGGTATTGTCCAGTCGGCGGAACGCCACCTCGTCGAGCCACAGCCGCAGCGCGGCCGCCGCCGGGATGGCGACCAGCGCGCCGATGATGCCGAGCAGCGCGCCGCCGACCAGGACGGCCACGACCGAGACCACGGCGGGCACCTGGACGGCCCGGCCCAGGATCCGCGGCACGAGCAGGTAGTCCTCGGCCAGCCGGTAGCCGACGTAGAAGGCGATGGTGAACAGGGCCACCGGCAGCGAGACGGTCAGCGCGACCAGGGTCACGACGATGCCCCCGATCGTGGACCCGATGACGGGGATCAGGTCCAGGAGGGCCACGAAGAGCCCGAGCAGGACCGGGTACGGGATCCCGAAGATCAGCATCCAGGCGAACGTGCCGATCCCCGCGATCACCGAGGTCACCACGTTGCCCAGGACATAGGCCCCGACCTTGGTGAAGATCTCGTCGCCGAGCAGGATGACCCGCGAGCGGCGGGACTGCGGGGCCAGCCGGTAGGCGAACAGCTTGATCCGGGGCAGGCCGGCCAGGAAGTAGATCGTCAGCACGACCACGACCAGCAGCGAGCCGACCGCGCCGATGACGATCATCCCGGCCCCGACGATGCCGCTCAGCAGGGTGGTCCCCCGGGTCGACACCAGCTTCTCCAGGCGCTGCTCCAGGTGATACCGGGCGTTCAGCTTGCCCAGCTCGGAGCTGTGGTCCTGAAGCTGCTTGGCGTAGTGCGGGAGCTGGTCGGCCAGTGCCGTGGTCTGCTGGGCCAGCGGCGGGATGGCGGCGGCCAGGAAGCCGGCGATGACCGCCAGGACCAGGAACACGACCGTGATGACGGCCAGCCAGCGCCGCATGCCGTGCCGGGTCAGCCAGGTCACGGCCGGGTCGAGGCCCGCCGCCACGAACAGGGCCAGGCCGACCAGGATCAGCACGGACCGGGCGTGGATGAGGATCTCGATGAGGCCGATCGTCACGGCCACGCCGGCCGTCGCGGCCAGGCCGATGAAGAATGGCGACCGCCGGTTGAGCGGCTTGCCCGGCTCGCCCAGGTGGCCCGCCTCCGACGCCTCCGCGGCGGCCCGGACCGCCTCTTCCATGTGGTCCGGGGTCACGTCGGCATCGTCGGGCTCCGGCACGGGCACGCCCTCGCCGGGACTGCTGTCCGCGGCGACCGCCGCGTCCGCCGCGGCCGCGTCCGCGACCTGCGGTGAAGCGGCGGGCCCGGCGCCACCGGCGTCCGGGCCCGCCTGCGGCGAGCGCCTCATGCCCGCCTCGGATAGCTCACAGCTAGGTGCTCCTCAGGTAGCGCACGGCTACTTGCTCGGCTGGGGGAGCTTGCAAACGACCCTCGGGTTGACCCCGAAGTAGTTCAGCGGGCCCGCCACGATCGTGACGGCAATGGTGCTGGCCGACGCGCAGCTGGTCGCCGCGTCCTTGCTGTAGTAATGCCGCTGGCCGGCGGCAATGGCGCCGATGACCAGCCAGATGATGACGAGCACACCCAGGATGCGCATCTCTACCTCCGACTACAGGCTGCCTCGCGGTCGCGGGGTGTTCAGCCGCTTGCCTGTGTTTCGCGCCTTAGGTACCTTCCGCGCGGCCCGGTAAACGGCTAGCCCGGGGTGTCGAGCAGCGGATCGCCGTCTGGGCTGGGCTCTTCGCCCGCAACGGGGTCGGGGACAGCGGCCGCCGCCGGCTCGGCGGGGATCGCCGCCGGCTCGGCCGGAACCAGCCCCGGCGCGGCGCCGGCCAGGCCCGACTGGGCCTTGCGGGCGCCGATCCACGAGTCGACCAGCGCCCACTGGACCCGCAGCCACTGGTACTGCTGCGCCGGGTCGGACGGGACGGTGCCCGGCGGCACGTACCACCAGCGGATCGTCATCGGCCGCTCGTGCAGCGGCAGCGCCTGCCACACCTGGGCCGGGGTGACCAGCTCGTCCAGCCCGGTGTGCGCGATCACCACGATGCCCAGGTCCGGCCGGGCCGCCAGGGTGGCCAGCACCCCGCCGGGCCGGGGCGGGAGCACGTTCGGGTTCTGCTCCGCGTCGGCGGCGGCCTGCCGGTCGACCGCGGCCGGCCGGCTGGCGGCGCCCGCCCAGTAGGCGCGCCGGCGCAGCCGGCCGATGGCCCGCTGGTACCGGCGCGGCGTCCAGTTCCGGCCCTCCGGGAAGATCAGCATCGCGTCGCCGGCGTGCAGGTCGCGGGCCAGGTCGGCCAGCCGCGCCGTCAGCGCCGCGTGGCCCCCGGCGGGCGGCAGGAAGCACGCGCCGAGCCGGTTCAGGATCACGTCCAGGCCGGGGTCCCACTGCAGGGACTGCTTGAGGACGATCCGCGGCGTCCGGTGGTAGCGCGACAGCAGGAGGTCGACCAGCGTGAACGAGTCTCCCGGCCCGGCGTGCCGGGCCAGCAGCAGCAGCGGGCCAGGGTCCAGCCGGCCCGCGGCCGGCGGCTCCTCGAGCAGGACGCGGAAGCCGAGCAGCGGCCCGGCCGCCCGGCGCAGCCGGCCCAGCACCCCGCGCAGCAGGGCCATGTGGGCGCGCTGCCACTGCTCGCCGTCGCGCCGGCCGGCCACGGGATGGGCGGCCCACAGCGCCGCGCAGCACACCAGCAGGGTGGCATTCAGGATCAGGTAGTAGGCGGCCAGCAGGCCCAGCCGGGCCGCCCGGGCGCGGCGGGTGACCGGCCAGGCCAGCCCGCCCGCCACGGCCACCAGCAAGAAGACCGCGGCCAGGAGCGCCGCGATCAGCGGCCACAGCGGGTCCCGGAGCAGGCGGCGCACCGCCCGCGGCGGCAGCCTCACCGGCTAGCCGCCCTCGTCGGCGGCGGGGCGCCCGGCATCCCCGGCCGGCCGCCCGCCAGCGCCCGCCGCTGGGCGCCCGTTAGCGCCGGCCGCGGGCCGCCCGGCGGCCGCGTCCGCGGCCGGGAGCCCGGCGAGGTACGCGGCGGTGGCCTGGTAGCCGCGTTCCACCCGGCTGGCCACATCGGCCGTGCTGCGGTAGCGCAGCGAGATCAGCGGCGCGTTGTCCTCGCCGCTGGGCAGGACATGAGCGCGGACCTCCGGCGGCAGCGTCGACATTTCCTCCACGAAACGATGCCGCCGCGCGATCTCGAATGCCACCAGGCCAAGGTCCCACGGGGATTTCGGCGGCACCAGCGGTCGCTCGATCCGGCCCACGTGCAGGACGTAGATCTCCGTGGCGCCGAGGGCCAGCGCCCGGCCGACCGGGATGGAGTGCACCAGCCCGCCGTCCAGGAAATGCTCGCCGCCGATCTCGACGGGCGGCAGCAGGCCGGGCACCGCGCAGGATGCGAGCACCGCGTCGGCCAGCGGCCCCGTGCTGAACCAGTGCGCCGTCGCGCGCTCGATGCTGGCCGCGACGCACTGGAACGGCACGGCCAGGTCCTCGATGCGCTCGGGCAGGTTCTCGCCCAGCAGCCGGCGCAGCGGCGCGGCGGAGTGCAGGTGGGTCCGGTGCCGGGCCAGCCGGCCGGCCTGGGACAGCAGCGACCCGGAGAACATGCCGGAGTCGGACAGCGCGGTCCACAGCGCGGCGAGCATCTCGACGCCGCGGGCGGACGGGTCGGCTGCCATCGCCGCGCCGTTCAGCGCGCCGACGCTCGTGCCGACCACCAGCGAGGGCCGGACGCCCGCTTCCAGCAGGGCGCGGAGCATCCCCACCTGCGTCGCGCCCAGCACTCCCCCGCCGCCCAGCACGAACGCCACGCGCGGGGTCGGGGGAATGGTCGGCATGAGCGCATTCTGGCACGCCGGCGTCCGGCCGGCCGGACGCGCGCCGCCCGGCGCCCGGACGGACGTCCGAGCGGCGCAGGTGAATTTCTCGCGGGAAATTGAACCCGGTTCGCACACCACTCGTGTCGCAGGAAACGAGGGAACCGGACGGCCCCTCTGTCACTGGCGGCACTTCCCGTTAGAGCCTTCTCCCGCTCGCCACACGCCCCGCCTTGGAGATGACCATGGGTATTGTCGCGCTCGTCACCTGGATGTCCACCGCCGGCGGCGGGCTCTACCTGCTTGCGGTCTGGCTCATCGAGTACGACCGGGAGTTCCAGACGGCGGCCCGGACCCGGCTGCCCGTCCCGGTGATCAGCTCCCACGCCTTACTGGCCGTGACCGGCCTGGTGATCTGGGGCGCCTACCTGTTCACCGACGACAAGGCGCTGGCCTGGGCCGCACTGGCGGTCCTGGGCGTGGTGGTGACCCTCGGCCTGATCATGGCCCTGCGGTGGCTGCGCGTGTACCAGGAGTCCGCGCCCGCCGCCCGCCCGGTACGCCTCAGCCCCGTGGCGGCCGCCGGCATCCTGCCCGGTCCCGGCCCGGCCCCGGTCCCGGCAGACCTGGCCCAGGCCGCGATCGTGCCGCCCGAGCGGAACTTCCCGGTGCCGGTGGTCATCCTGCACGGCCTCCTGGCCGTCGCCACCCTGGTGCTGGTCGCGATCACGATCGTGCGCGGGAGCTGACGGAGCGCCGCCGGCGCCGGGGCCATCGGGACGGACTGACCCCGGTGACCGACAATGATCACGCCGGGGACGCGGACGGGCGGTCAGCGCACGGCGGGGCGAGAGGAGCCAACGGTGACGACTCCGGGCTGGGCCGTGCAGGACGGCGTGCTGGAGCTGGGCGACCTCCCGGTCGAGCGGGGCGGCGTGATCCGCGACGCCCGGCTGACCTGGCAGGCCCACGGCACCCTGAACGACGCGCGGGACAACGTGATCATCTACCCGTGCAGCTACACCGCCGACCACGACGAGCTGGCCTGGCTGATCGGGCCGGACGGCGTGCTGGACCCCGGCCGCTGGTTCATCGTCGTGCCGGACATGTTCTCCAACGGGCGCTCCTCCAGCGCGGCCGGCACCGACGACTTCCCGGCCCTGGTCACGATGGCCGACAACGTGCACGCCCAGCACCGCCTGCTGACCGAGCACTTCGGCGTGACCGGCGTCGCCGCGGCGTACGGCTTCTCGATGGGCGCGGGCCAGGCCTACCACTGGGCCGCCCTCTACCCCGACCTGGTGCAGCGCGCGATCGTCGTCTGCGGCAGCGCCCGTACTTCCGTGCATAACCGGGTGTTCCTGTCCGGGCTGCTCCGGACGCTGGAGGCCGCGCCCGAGTACGCCGGCCAGGGCCGCTTCAGCGCCGAGCCGCACGCCGCGCTCAAGGCCTTCGGGCACATCTACGCGGCCTGGGGGCTGAGCCAGGACTTCTACCGGGCGCGCCTGTTCGAGACGGCGCTCGGCCTGCCCGACCTGGACAGCTTCCTGGTCACCTGGGAGGAGTCGTTCGCCGCGAGCCGGGCGGCGAACCTCTACGCCCAGGCGCTGACCTGGCAGGAGGCCGACATCAGCGCCAACGAGCGCTACGGCGGGGACCTGGCCCTGGCGCTGAGCTCGATCACCGCGCGGGTGCTGCTCATGCCGAGCGCGACCGACCTGTACTTCCGGGTGGCCGACAACGAGGCGGAACTGGAGCACCTGCGCCGTGGCGAGCTGGCCGTGATCCCGAGCGTCTGGGGGCACTGGGCGGGCAGCCCGCAGGAGATCCCGGCCGACCGCGAGTTCCTGGCCGCCCGGGTCCGGGCCTGGCTGGACCAGTAAGCCCGGCACCAGCCCAGGGCGGCGCCGTTCAGGCGGCCCGTTCCGGGCGGCCCAGCGAGGCCGGCCGGTCAGGCCAGCGCGGGCGGGAGGCCGACCTCGCGGGCCATCAGGTCCTGCGGGGTCTCCCGGCGGACGGCCACGCGCGCCGTGCCGCCGGCGCACAGGATCACTGGCGGGCGGAGCGCCGCGTTGTAGTTGTTGCTCATGGTGAAGCAGTAGGCGCCGGTCACCGGGACGGCGACCAGGTCACCGACCTGCGGGCCGGCCAGCAGCACGCCGGGCGTGATCACGTCGCCCTCTTCGCAGTGCCGGCCGACCAGGTCGGCCCGGACCGGCGCGGCGTCCCACCGGCCGACCACGAGCGGGGCGTAGCGCTGCCCGTACAGGGAGTACTCCAGGCTGTCGCCCATGCCGCCGTCCACGGCGACGTGCAGCCGCCCGGTGTCCTTGCGGGTCACCACCCGGTACAGGGTGAGGCCCGCGGGCGCGGTCATCGACCGGCCCGGCTCGACCAGGATCTCGATCCCGCCGCCCAGGTGGCGGCGGGCCGCCGCGGTCAGCGCCTCGGCGTAGTCGGCGATGCCGGGCGCGGCATCGCCGAGCTCGTAGCGGACGCCCAGGCCGCCGCCCAGGTCGTAGACGCCGAACTCGCCCAGCCGGGCCAGGGCGGCGACCTCGGCCTCGAACTGGGCCAGGTCCAGGATCTGCGAGCCGATGTGGGCGTGCAGGCCGCGCAGGTCGGTCATCGGCTCGGCGGCCAGCCGCGCGATCGCGTCCGGCACCTGGTCGGCGGCGATCCCGAACTTCGAGCCGGCCCGGCCGGTGGCCAGGGCCGCGTGCGTGGCGGAGTCGATGCCGGGGCTGGTCCGCAGCAGGACCGGGACCGGCTCGGCCGCCAGCCGGGAGATCCGGTCGATGTCGTCGGGGCCGTCCACGGCGATGTAGCCGATCCGGGCCCGCAGCGCGGCGCTGATGTCGTCGTCCGACTTGGCGTTCCCGTGCATCACGATCTTCGCCGGGTCGGCCCCGGCGGCCAGCGCGATCCGCAGTTCGCCGGCGCCGACGACGTCGCAGCCCAGGCCCTCCTCGACCAGGACCCGGAGCACCGACGCCGACGGGAACGCCTTCACCGCGAAGCAGACCCGGCTGAGCGGGTGGCGGCGGGTGAACTCCGCGACGTACGCGCGGGCCCGGGCGCGCAGGGCGTCCTCGTCGATGACGTAGGCCGGCGTGCCGAACTCGCGGGCCAGGTCGCGCAGCGAGACGCCGGCGATCCGCAGGTCATCGCCGTCGATGACGGCCGACGGCGGGAACAGCGACAGGTCCGGCCGCAGGCGGCCGGTCACGGGAGACCCGTCACGGGGACTCAGTCACGGGGACTCAGTCACGGGAGCTAGTCACGGGAGCTCAGTCACGGGCGGGAACCAGCGGCGCGGTCAGGCCGGCCAGGAGCGGGGCGATGGCGGCGTCGAACCGGGCCAGGTCGTCGAACGGCCGGGTCACCAGCATGGCGCCCTCCAGCCCGGCGATCAGGGCCACCGCGGTGTCCGCGGCCGGGCCGGTGAGCTGAATCTCGCCCGCGGCCGCGCCGTCGGCGAGGACCCCGGCCAGCCAGGCCTCGTTTCGGGTGAAAAAACGGATGACGGCGGACCGCATGGCCTGCGGCAAGGTCTGGAATTCGGCGGCCAGCATGCCGCACAGGCACAGGCGCTCCCCGCGCAGCCCGTCCCGGTACAGGGCCGCGTAACCGCGGAGCCGGGCGGTGGCCGACGGCTCCGCGGCGGCCAGCGCGGCCAGGCTCGCCGCCAGGCGGTCGCAGTAGCGGTCGATGAGGGCCTCGCCGAGCGCGGCCTTGCTGGCGAAGTGATAGTGCAGCGCGGCCTTGGTAATCCCCAGCTCAGCGGCCACATCAGCGTAGCTGAACCCGTTGAACCCGCGGACCTGGACCAGGCGCTCGGCCACGTCGAGCACGCGCATGGCCGTCGCGTCGCCGCGAGCGGGGCGACCAGCCATGAGCTCTCCTGCCTGCTTGACACCTGACCCGCCAGCGGGTCAGAATCCTTCCTACTAGTAGGTTAGTTTAGCTGACCTGGGCGTTAGGCATCAGTTACTTCCAGGTTAGGTTCGGGGGACATTTCACGAGGGGGGCCGTGATGATGCGCAGGAGAAGCGAGCGCGGCAGAGTGACGGGCGACCGCCGCGGCCGACTATGAGCTACGCCACCCCGGCGGGCGCTTCCGCCGAGGAGGTCCTGAACCGGTTCCACGAGGCCTGGAACAGGCACGACCTGCCCGCTGCCCTGGCCATGACCAGCACGAACTGCGTCTTCGAGGAGACCGTCGGCGAGGTCCGCAGCATCGGCCACACCGAGATCGAGGCGGTCTGGAAGCCGATCTTCGCCGACCCGAGCACGCACATCACCGTCGAGGAGTCGTTCACGGCGGGCGAGTCGTTCACAGCGGGGACGCGAGTCGTCCAGCGCTGGCGTTTCGACTGGTCAGAGGGCTGCGTCCGCGGCGTTGACCTGCTGACGGTCCGGGATGGCCTGATAACTGAGAAGCTGGCCTACGTCAAAGCCTGACGGCTGCCGGTTACCGCTTTCCGCGCGGGCCGGGTCACGGCTGGCCATCGTGCGCAGGAGGGCTATGACCGGCGGGGTCATCACCGTGGAGGACGTGCGGCGTGCCCGCGACCGGATCGCCGGCCTGGTTGACCCGACCCCGGTGATCCGCTCGCCCCGGCTCAGCGACCGGCTGGGCGTCCCGGTCTGGCTGAAGCTCGAGTGCCTGCAGCCGCCCGGCTCGTTCAAGGTCCGCGGGGCGGCCAGCAAGATGCTGGCGCTGGACCCGCGCGAGCGCGCGCGGGGGGTGATCGCGTGCTCGGGCGGGAATCACGGCGCGGCGGTGGCCTACGTGGCCCGGCTGCTCGGCGTCCCGGCGACGGTCTGCGTGCCCGAGTCGGTCGATCCCGTCAAGCTGCGCGCGATCCGCGACAACGGCGCCGAGGCCGTCGTCCAGGGCCTGACCTACGACGACGCGGAACGCGTCTCCCGGCGGCTGGAGCGCGAGCGCGGGCTCAGCTACGTGCACCCGTTCGACGATCCCGACGTGATCGCCGGGCAGGGCACCGTCGGCCTGGAACTGCTGGAGCAGGTGCCGGACCTGGCGGCCGTGGTAGCCGGGGTGTCGGGCGGCGGGCTGGCCGGCGGCATCGGCGCCGCGGTGGCGGGCCGGGAGCCGGCGGTCACGGTCATCGGCGCCTCCGCGCAGAACGCGGCCGCGATGGTGGCCAGCCTGCGGGCCGGCCACCCGGTGGACATCCCCGACGTCCCGACCCTGGCCGAGGTGCTCGGCGGCGGCATCGGCCTCGACAACCGCTGGTCGCTGGCCGCGGTCCGGCAGTTCGTCGGCGAGCACGTCCTGGTCACCGAGGACGAGATCGCCGCCGCCATGACGTTCTGCCTGTCCGTGCACCGCGTGCTGGCGGAGGGCGGCGGGGCCGTCGGGCTCGGCGCCGCGCTGGCCGGAAAGCTGCCCCGGACCGGCGGGCCGCTGGCCATCGTCGTCAGCGGCGGCAACGTCGATCCTGCCGCCGTCCTGGCTCTCGCCGGGCGCGGGCCCGGTGCGTAACCTGGCCGCGAGGCAGGGAGGTCCAGCGTCATGGTGATGCGGCGGGACGTAATCGTGGTGGGCGGCGGGCACAACGGGCTGGTGGCCGCCGCCTACCTGGCCAAAAGCGGGCTCAGCACGCTGGTCTGCGAGCAGCGCGAGGTGCTCGGCGGGGCCGCCGTGAGTGAGCATCCGTTCGGGCCGGACTTCACCGTCACCTCGCTGTCCTACGTGGTCTCGCTGCTGCCCGCCGACCTGATCGCGGACCTGAACCTGGCCTGCCACGGGTACCACGTGTTCCCGCAGGGGCCCTACTTCGCGCCCCGGGCCTCTGGCGGCTACCTGCGGCTGCCCTACGACCGGTCGGACCGGCACCGGGAGATCTCCAAGTTCTCGGTCCGGGACGCCATCGCCTATGAGGACTATGAGGCGCACCTGGCCCGCCTGGGCGCCATCCTCGGCCCGCTGCTGGACGAGATCCCGCCCCGGCTCGGCTCGCGGCGGCCGCCGGACCTGTGGCGGCAGGGCCTGCTGCTGCGGCACCTGCGCAAGGTCGACACCCGGGGCGCCGTCGACATCACCCGGCTGCTCACCGGCAGCATCGCCGACCTGGTCGAGCGGTACTTCGAGAGCGACGCCATGCGCGGCCTGCTGTCGGTATCGGGCGTGATCGGGACCTGGGCCGGCCCCCGCTCGGCGGGCACGGCCTACGTGATGCTGCACCACCACATCGGCGACACCGGCGGGCAGGCCGGGGCCTGGGGGTTCCCCCGCGGCGGGATGGGCGGCGTGACCGCGGCGCTGGCCGCGTCGGCCCGGTCGTTCGGCGCCGAGCTGCGCACGGCGGCGCCAGTGGCCCGGATCCGGACCAGCGGCGGCCAGGTCACCGGCGTCACGCTGGCCAACGGCGAGGACGTGGACGCCCCCGTCGTTATCACCACCGCCCACCCGCAGATCTCGTTCCTCCGGCTGCTCGATCCCGCTGACCTGCCGGCCGACTTCGTCGAGGACATCAAGGGCTGGCAGACGCGATCCGGCACCGTCAAGATCAACCTTGCGCTGGGCGGGCTGCCGGTGTTCGCCAGCCACCCGGACTTCGACCCGCAGGTGCACGGCGGGACCATCGTGCTGGCCGAGAGCCTCGACGACGTCGAGAACGCCTACCAGGAGGCGGTGGCCGGCCGTCCGTCCACGGCCCCGTTCGCCGACATCTGCATTCCCAGTGTCTTCGACGACTCGCTGGCCCCGGCGGGCCAGCACGTGATGTCCATGTTCACCCAGTGGGTACCGCACACCTTCGCGGACGAGCCCGACGCTGCGGCGCTGGAGGCTTACGCCGACCGGGTCATCGCCCGGATGGAGGCGGTCGCGCCCGGCTTCACTGACCTGGTGCTGCACCGGCAGGTGATCGGGCCGCACCAGATGCAGGCCGAGTACGGGCTGGTGGGCGGCAACATCTTCCATGGCGAGCTGAGCCTGGGGCAGATGTTCCACGGCCGCCCGGCCGCCGGGTACGCGGACCTGCGCACGCCGGTCGGCGGGCTGTACCAGGCGGGGTCGGCGACACACGGCGGCGGGGGCGTGACCGGGATCCCGGGGCGGAACGTCGTCCGGCAGGTGCTGGCCGACCGGCGCGCGGCCCGCTGGCGCCGGCGCGGCGCCCCGGTCGGCGCACGCGCGGGCGGCGAGACGCGGTAGCGGGGGCTTGGGGCGGCGTTAGCGGGCGGCCCTAGTCGGCGCCGCTAGGGGTGGCCGAGGTGACAGCGGAACCCCTCCTGACGGTGGCACCCGGCATGACTGCGGCGCTGGGGGTAGGGGCGGCGCCGGGCGTCCCGGCGGCACTAGGCGTCCCCGAAGCGCTGGGGGACCCAGCGGGGCGTGGCACGCGGCCGGGCACGGCGGTCGGTGTCGGCTGCCGGGATGGCACCGGGCGGGACGGCACCGGCCCGGATAGCCCGGACGGAACGGGCGCCGGCGACCGGGTATCCGGCCCGGAGCTCGGCCCGCTCGATGGCGCTGGCCGCCCGGCCGGCGACTGAGGCGCCGGGTGGCCGCCGCCGAGGGATGCGGACACCGCGCCCGCGCCGCCGGCGACGGCGCCGGCCGCCACCAGCACGGCTATGCCGTCACGCACCACGCGGCGCCGCCGTCGCCGGTCGCCGCGCCTGATGATCTCAGCCGCCGCCTGCGGCCGCGCGTGCTCGGCGGCCTGCCCGGCGAGGTGCCGGAGTTCCTCCTCGAGGTCAGACACTGGCCACCTCCTGTCCGCCGCCGCGCTCTCCCGGCCCCGTGCCCCTATCGCCCGGGCCGCTACGGCGCTCGCCCGGCCCCGTGCCGTTATCGTCCAGACCGCGGCCGCGGTCTCGCGGACCGCCGGGGCCGGACCCGGCTGGCTCGACGGTGTCGCGGAGGTGCGGCGCCAGCGCCGCCCGGCCCCGGGCCAGCCGCGCCTTGACCGTCCCGGCCGCCGACCCGGTCTCCTCGACGATCTGCGCCACGGTCAGATCGCACAGGTGGTACAGCACGAGCGCCCGCCGCTGCTCGGCCGGCACCTGCCGCAGGGCGTCGATGAGCGCCACCCGGTCCGGCGTCGGGCCGTCGACGGCCTGGGGGCGCGGCTGCGAGCGCGTCAGGAGCCGGCCGAGGCGCGCCCGGTGCCACCGGGACACCGCGACATGCCAGGCGGTGGCCCGGACCCATGCCTCCGGAGCCCCGAGCCGGTCCAGCTTCCCGCGATGCGCCCAGGCCCGCACGAACGCCTCCTGCACCGCATCCTGTGCCTCGGCCTGATCACCGGTCATCAGGTACAGCTGACCGACGAGCCGCCGGAACGACGCCGCGTAGAAGTCGGTGAATTCCTCTGGACTCACGAGCCTCCTGGCTCTCTGGTGCGCCCCTTGACACTGCTGCCGCTCGTCACAGGCGCCTCGTGAAACGCCTGCGCCACTCAAGGCTGCCCGCAGGCGACCGGCGCCGGGCCGGTTTCATGATCCCGCAGGATTTGGCGTAGCCGGCTGTGCCAAACCCTGCGGGATCATGAGCCACCCCCGCCACCCAACATGAGCAGACACTAGGTCGGGTTAGCCGCGGACCGCGCCAGGCGCCGGCGCCGCGCCGGACGGGCTCGGAACCGGCGACGGCCTCGCCGGACCGGGGACCGGCGCCGCGCTGGACGGGCTCGGGACCGGCGACGGCTGGGCCGTGCTCGGCGGCACCGGGGCGGCCGACGGCCGGGGCGTGGCCGAGGGCGGCACCGGGGCAGGCACTGGGCGGGGCGTACCGGACGCCGGCGCCGGCTCAGGGGAGGCGGAGGGCGGTACCGGAGCAGGCACTGGCTCGGGCGTGCCGGACGCCGGGACGGGGGCGGGCGTGCGCGCGGACGGGGTAGCCGACGCATGGGCCGCCGTGTCCGCCAGCCGTGTCGTGGCCGGGTGGCTGGCCGCGGACGCGACCGCGAGGCCCGCGCCGCCTGCCACCAGAGCCGCGACCGGCGCGCCGAGCCAGGTCAACGTGCGCCTGCGGGAAATGCTCATGCCGGGACAACCTCCGATTCAGCCAGCCGCGATGGCCGGCGGTCGAGTTAAGTACCAGCGACTCGGCCGCGCGGTTGCACGCCGCGGCGAAAAAGTCCGAGGTCGCCTCCGCCGCCGGAGGCCGCCGGCGAGGGTGCCACGGCCAAGCAGCCACGGCCAAGCAGCCACGGCCAAGCGGCCACGGCCAAGCGGCCACGGCCACAAGGGGCTACAGCCGGGGACGACGGCCGAAGGGATACAAGCGAGGGGAGCTACGGCCGAGGCGGCTGGGACGACCGGTATGACCGGGGCAGCCGGGCCTGCCAGGTCTCGGGACGGCGGGCGGCCGCGTACAGCGTCTCGACCTGGCGCGCCTCCAGGACCGTCCCCTGCCGGCGCAGCCAGCGCCGCAGCTCACCCGGCGCCGGCAGCACGACTACGTCCCGCGGGCCGCCCCGGGACCTGGTGAAGCGGCGGGCGCCGACGAAGACGATGACCGACTGGACCGGAACCTGGGCGCCGACCGCGTGGGCCAGCAGGCGGGCGACCCGGGTGCGCTCGGCGCGTGACTTGCGGAGGTAGTCCACGGTCGTTCCGCCGATTTTCATGCCGTACTGGCCGACCCAGACTGACGTCCCGGTGGCCTTCGTGTTGATGGTGACCACGCCGAACGGCCCGACAACGACATGGTCGATGTCGGCGCCGTTGCGGCCGACCGGGACGGCGTGCAGCACGTGCCAGCCGCCGCGGGCCGCCCAGCGGTCGAGCCGGCGACCGACGATGCGCTCGCCCTTGGCGCCGATCGCGAAGAGCCGGGCGGCGGACCGGAACCCGAGCAGGTCCGCCGCGGTGGTCAGCAGCGGCCGCTCGCGCCGCAGCTCACGTGACCGGGCCAGGGCCGCCGAGCCCGGCTTGTTGGCCGCGAGATCGTCCCATTCCGGCTCGCGCACCACCCAGTGCGAGTCGTCCGGCCAGTTGCCAGAACCTTCCGGCGCAAGGCCCAGGTCGGGAGCAAGGCCCCGGTCCGGAGCAAGGTCCCGGTCCGAAGCAGTGCCCCGGCCCGAAACAATGCCCCGGTCCGATCCAAGACCCCGGTCCGAAGCACGGCCCAGATCAGAAGCACGGCCCAGATCAGGAGCGAGACTCAGGTCCGGCGCAGGCCAACCGTCATCCGCCCGGCCCACGCCCGGAGCGCGACCCGGGTCCGGCGCCGGGCCCGCCACCGCCTCCGGAGCCGCCTCCCCCAGCGGAAGCCCGGCCGGTAACCGGGCCACGAGCTCGGCCGGGAGCACCGGCTGGCCCAGGCGCCCGTCCCGCAGCAGCCGCTGGCATTCCGCCGCCACCTCAGCCCAGAACCCGTCCGCCCGCTCCGGCCGGCTCAGCGCGAAGCGCCCCGATCGCGGGTCGCACCAGCCGACTTCTTCCTCGCCGGCTAAGTCCCCGGCAACCACATAGATCCGCAGCTGCCCGTACCGCTGCCACACGCGCGTCGTCATAGAGCTCACCGATGGGTCGGCCGATTTATGGGAATTATGCCCGGAAAGCACCGATGATGACCCGCCGGGCGCGGCCCGAAAGTGCGGGCCCGGGACGGACCCGGGCGCGCGAGCGCACCCGAGGCGGCCCCGCCCGGCGGCTAAGATCGCGGGCATGACCGCACCGCCCGCGACCACGTGCGAGTTGCGTCTGCAGGGCGGCCTGCGCGTGCTGACCTGGCCGGCGCTGGACCCGCCGGCCCGCCGCGCCGCCGCCGAAGGCCAGCCCGCCGCCGAAGGCCAGTCCGCCGCCGAAGGCCAGCCTGCCGCCGCCGAAGACCAGCCCGGCGCCGGCCCGCCGCCCGCCCGGGGCGCCGAGGTCATGGTGACCACCCGCCAGGGCGGCGTGTCGACGGGACCCTACGCCACGCTGAACCTCAGCTTCAGCGTCGGCGACGACCCCGGCGCCGTGCTCGAGAACCGGCAGCGGGTCGCCGCCGCGCTCCGCGCCGACCTCGCTGACTTCGTGTTCGCCCGGCAGGTCCATGGCGGCCAGGCGCAGGTCGTCTCGGCGGCCGAGCGCGGCCGCGGCACGCTGGGCGTCGAGGACGCCATCGGCCAGGCCGACGCGCTGGTCACCCGCGACCCGGGCACGGTGCTGGCCATCCTGGTCGGCGACTGCGTGCCGATCGTGCTCTACGACCCAGTCGCGCACGTGCTGGCCGCCGTGCACGCGGGCTGGCGGGGCACCGTGGCCGGGGTCAGCCGGGCGGCGCTGGCGGCCATGGCCACACTGGGCTCCCGGCCCGCCGACGTGCTGGCCGGGGTCGGGCCGGCCATCGCGCCGGACCGGTACCAGGTCGGTGAGGACGTCCGGGCCGGGATCGTGGCCGGCCTCGGCGACGAGGCGGCCAGCGTGCTGCGGCCGGACGGCACCGGCCGGTGGCTGCTCGACCTGTGGTCCGCCAACCGGAAGATGCTCGTCCGGGCCGGCGTTCCCGATAATCAGATCCACGTTGCGGCCGTCCCCACTGGCCCAGCGGGGGAAGGCGGCGACACGGCGGGCGGCGGGTTGTTCTTCAGCGACCGGACCGCGCGCCCGTGCGGTAGGTTCGCCCTCGTCGCCCGCCTCACCGCAGGCGACGCGGCCGACCCCACCCCGACCACGGGCAGGAGGAGCAGATGAGCGCGCCGGCGCCGTTCCGGTACGAGACCTACCGGCTGGACCCGGACCAGTCTCTGCTGTCCTGCCGGTACTCCCTCGGGGACCGGCAGTTCGAGGAGCGGATCTCCTTCCCCGGCGGCGGGCAGTGGGACAACCCTGCGGTGGCGCAGGCCGCCCGGCTGGTGTTCCTGCTGGCTGGCGTGTCGTACTACAAGACCGCCGCCCCGCCCGTCATCGACCTCGGCGACAACGCGGTCACCGACGCCGAGCGCCGGTTCCTCCGCTCGTTCTACCTGGACGGCCTCGGCGAGTTCGCCTACCGCAACAACCTGGACCTGTCCAGCCTCCGCCTCGAGGGGCCGAGAATCGACGGCCCGGCCACCCAGAACGACGACTGGCGGGCGGCCGCGCCGGTCCGCCCGCTGGTCCCGTTCGGCGGCGGCATTGACTCGATCGTGACCGTCGAGCACGTCAAGCAGCGGGCCGACGCCAAGCTGTTCATCATGAGCCGCCCCGGCGAGGTGTTCGACGCCATCGAGGCCCCGGCCGCCGTCACCGGCCTGCCCATCGTCCGGGCCGGCCGCGAGATCGACCCGCAGTTGCTCCGCTCGCGCGACCTCGGCTTCCTGAACGGGCATGTCCCGGTCACCGGCATCCTGTCCGCCATCGCCGTGCTGGCCGCGGTCCTGGACGGCCGCGACGCGGTGATCATGTCCAACGAGTGGTCGGCGTCCATCCCGACGCTCGAAGTCGACGGCCGCCCCGTCAACCACCAGTACTCCAAGAGTGCCGCCTTCGAGGCCGCGTTCCGGGCGGTGCTGGCCGGCTCGCTCGGCACCCCGCTCAGCTACTTCTCCGCGCTGCGGCCGTTCACCGAGCTGTGGGTGGCCCTGCGGTTCGCCGGGCTGGCCCAGTACCACGACACGTTCCGCAGCTGCAATCGGGCGTTCCACCTGGACCGGGCGCTCCGCCTGGACCACTGGTGCGGCCGGTGCGACAAGTGCTGCTTCATCGACCTGATCCTGGCGCCGTTCATCCCGGCCGCGGAGCTGGAGAAGATCTTCGACGGCCGCGAGCCGCTGGCCGACCCCGAGCCGGCCGACTCGCTGGCGGGCAAGTTCCGCGCCCTGCTGGGCACCCTGCCTGACAGCAAGCCCTGGGAGTGCGTGGGCGAGGTGGGCGAGTGCCGGGCCGCCGTGCTGCTCGCCGCGCAGCGGCCCGACCGCGCCGGAACCGGGCTGCTCCAGCAACTGGCCATCGAGGTGGCCGGCCTCCCCGACCTGCAGGACGCCGCGCAGCTGCTGCTGCCGGTGGGCGAGCACTTCATCCCGGACAGCTATGCGCCCGAAGATCTGCTGGTCTGACCTGCGCGGCGCCCGCGTCGGCGTCTGGGGCCTGGGCGTCGAGGGCACCGCCAGCCTGGCCCGGCTGCTGATGATGGGCGTGGAGCCCGTGCTCGTCGACGACCACCCGCCGTCGCACGACGTCAACGGCCTCCCGGTGTTCGCGACGGCCGACAGCGGCCTGGCCGCCCTCGAGCACTGCGACGTGGTCGTCAAGGCGCCGGGCATCAGCCGCTACCGTCCCGACGTGGCGCAGCTGACCGCCCGCGGCATCCCCGTCGCGGGCGGGCTCGGCCTGTGGCTGCAGGAAGCCGACCGCCAGCGCGTGGTGTGCATCACCGGCACCAAGGGCAAGAGCACCACCACCGCCATCACGGGGCACCTCCTGCGCGGGCTCGGCTACTCCTGCCTGACCGGCGGCAACATCGGCCGCCCGCCCTGGGACCCGGAGCTGGACGGCACCGCCTACGACTACTGGGTCATCGAGACGTCGAGCTATCAGGCCACCGACCTGGCTTGCTCGCCCCCCGTCGTCGCGGTCACCTCCCTGCACCCTGACCACCTGGACTGGCACGGCGGCGTCGAGAACTACTACCGGGACAAGCTGTCCGCCTGTTCCCAGCCCGGCGCCGACCTGACCATCGCCAACGGGGACAGCGACCTGCTGCACCAGCACGCGGACCAGCTCGGGCCCCGCATCCGCTGGGTCAGCGCGGGCGAGGACCCGGACACCGACTGGATGGCCCCGCTCGGCCTGCTGGGCGAGCACAACCGGCGCAACGCCCTCATCGCCCGGGCCATCCTGGCCGCGCTCGGCATCGCGCAGGCCGAGGACGAGATCGCGCTGCGCGCCGCGGCCGCCGGGTTCGAGCACCTCAGCCACCGCCTGCAGCCCGTCGGGACGATCAGCGGCGTGACGTTCGTGGATGACAGCCTGTCGACCAACGTGCTGCCGACGCTGGCCGCCATGGACGCCTTCCCCGGCCGCCGCGTCGCGCTGATCGCCGGCGGCCACGACCGCGGCATCGACTACGCCCCGCTCGCCGCGGGCCTGGCCCCGCGCACCGCCGCCACCCTGGTCCTCACCCTGCCCGACAGCGGGCCGCGCATTGCCGCCGCCCTCGCTGGATCCAGCCCACCAGCCGAAACGAATACCGCACCGCCCGTCCCCGCCCCGGGGCCGGCCCGCCTGGAGGTCCGTCAGTGCGAGGACCTCGACGCGGCCGTCCGCGCCGGGTTCGCCTGGGCCCGGCCCGACGGCATCGTGCTGCTGTCGCCCGCCGCGCCCAGCTTCGGCGTCTTCCGCAATTACCGCGAGCGCGGCGAGGCCTTCGCCCGCGCCATGCGGGCCTGCGCCCCGCCGTCCGCCCCCGCCCAGCAGGCCCGCCCCGACCTGTCCAGCACGCCGCCGCTCTAACCCGCCGCTCTAGCCCCGGTGTTCCAGTCTGCCGCCGGGAGCCGGCCTGCCCACGGCGTCCCACCCGTCACGCGCTGGGGCCGGCGGCCTCTCCGGGCCGCGGTCGCGCGCCGATACGGTGGCGGGTGAGCTTCGCTCGGCGGAGGGCAGGCGGCAGATGCCGGGACATGACTGGCCAGGTGCGCGGGCGCATGGCCGGGAAGGTAGGCGCTGGTGGCGATGATGAGCGGGCCGGACGTCAGCCCGGCGGCACTGCGGGACCTGGCTGGCATCGTGGGGGCGCAGCATGTGCTGACCGGGGATGCCGCGGCCGGCTACGCGGTGGACTGGACCGGACGGTTCCGCGGGGCGACGCCGGCCGTGGTCCGGCCGGCGGACACCGCGGAGGTCGC
This sequence comes from Streptosporangiaceae bacterium, assembly GCA_036501025.1. GTDB lineage: Bacteria > Actinomycetota > Actinomycetes > Streptosporangiales > Streptosporangiaceae > DASUBV01. The sequence continues at coordinate 18,901 of DASYBB010000151.1, read as the reverse complement.
CGCGGTGCTGGCCCGGTGCACGGAGGCCGGGCTGGCGGTCGTGCCGCAGGGCGGCAACACCGGGCTCGTCGGGGGCGGGGTGCCGCTGCACGGCGAGGTGCTGCTGAGCCTGGCCCGGCTGAGCGGCCTCGGGGCCGTTGACCCCAGCTCCCGCCAGGTCACCGCGGGCGCGGGCGTCACCCTGGCCCAGGTCGGGGCCGCCCATCCGGAGCTGGACCTGGGCATCCGGATCGCCAGCCGGGACAGCGCGACCGTCGGCGGCGCCGTCGCCACGAACGCCGGCGGGCTGCGGGTCCTGCGCTACGGGCCGATGCGGTCCCAGCTGCGCGGCGTCGAGGCCGTCCTGTCCGACGGCACGGTGGTCTCGCACCTGGCGGGCCTGGTCAAGGACAACACCGGCTACGACTACCCGAGCCTGCTGGCCGGGTCCGAGGGCACCCTGGCCGTGGTTACCCGGGCGCGGCTGCAGCTCGTGCCGCGGCCCCGCGACCCGGTCACCGCCCTGGTCGCGCTGGACGGGCCCGCGGCCGTGCACGACCTCGCGGTCCGGGCGCTGACCGCCGTGCCCGGCCTGCTGTCGGCCGAGTTCCTGATCCAGGCCGGCCTGGATCTCCTGATCAAGCACGCGGGCCTGCGGGCGCCCTGGCCGGCCGGGGCCCTGCCGTGGCCGGACCCGGCCTACCTCCTGCTGGAGGCGGCGGGGCCGGGCGCGCTCGACGAGCTCGGCGACCTCATCGGGGACCGGCCAGCCGCGGTGGCGCAGTCGGCCGCCGACCGGGAGCGACTGTGGGCCTACCGGGAACGCCTCCCGGAGGCGGCCGGCTTCATCGGCACCCCGATCAAGCTGGACGTGGCCGTCCCGGCCGGCCAGTGGGTGCGGCTGGCCACCACGGTGGCCGCCGCCGTCGCGGCGACCGACCCGGGAGCGACGGTGCTCGGCTACGGCCACGTCGCGGACGGCAACCTGCATGTCAACGTGGTCCCGGACGGCCCCGCCGACGGGCGCCACGAGGACGCCGTCTTCGGACTGGTCGCGGAGCTGGGCGGCTCGATCTCCGCCGAGCACGGCATCGGCGTGCTCAAGGGCAGGTGGCTGGGACTCGCCCGTTCCGCCGCGGAGCGCGATCTGTTCGCCCGGATCCGGCAGGCGTTCGACCCGGCCGGCACCCTCAACCCGGCCATCTTGCCGCGGGCCTGACCACCCCGGCCTGCGGGCCGCTGGGTTTAGCTGGGTCTTGGGTTAGCTGGGTCTTGGGTTAGCTGGGTTTTGGGTTAGCTGGGTTTTGGGTTAGCGGGCCGCGGCGCGGGACGCGGCGGGGCCGGGCGCGGAGCTCGCGACGGGCGGCTGGACGGGCGGCACGGGCGAGTCGGCCGGGGCGGACGACCCGATCCGGCGGCCCGCGGCGTCGAACAGCAGCACCCGCGGCATGTCCACGGCCACGCTGACGTCCTGCCCGGCGGCCCAGCCGCGCGGCGCGTCGAAGCGGATCAGCAGGCTGGCCCCGCGGTGCCCGCCGCCGCGCTTGCCGCCGGACTCCGGCTCGGGCGGGCCGGGCCGGGCCTGCAGCGCGGCCAGGTCGACGGGCCGCAGGCCGACGTTCAGCCGCGCCAGCCACTCGTGGCCGTAGTACTCCAGGGCGCTGACCCGGCCGCGCAGGGACGACGCGTACGCGGCCGGCTCGGGGCTCCGTCCGGCCCGGCCGCGGGCCTTGTGGCCGCGGGCGGCCGGGGACCGGCCGTTCTCGGCCGGGGTCGCGTCCCCGGCGCGCTGCGGCGTCAGGGCCTCGGGCCGGATGCCGACGATGACCGGCTCGCCGTCGTAGCGCACGAGCGCCGGGCACCGCGGGTCGGTCCACGGGAGCTCGATCCGCTGCTCGGCGAAGTCGATGACGATCCGGTCCTCGGGCTGCACGGAAATCGTGGCCCAGGCCAGGTTGATCTGCGGCGAGCCGAGGAACGCGGCCACGAAGGCGGTGGCCGGCTCCTCGTAGATGCGGACCGGGCTGCCGACGTCCTCGACCGCCCCGTCGCGCAGCACCACGATCCGGTCGGCCAGGGACAGGGCCTCGGCCTGGTCGTGGGTGACGTAGATCGTGGTCAGCTTCATCGCCCGGATGAGCGCCCGGATCTCGGCCCGCAGCCCGTTGCGGGTGCCGACGTCCAGGCTGGCCAGCGGCTCGTCCATGAGCAGGACGGTCGGGCCGCGGAGGATCAGCGCGCGGCCCATCGCGACCCGCTGCCGCTCGCCGCCGGACAGCGTGGCCGGCTTGCGGTCGAGCTGCTCGTCCAGGCCCATCCCGTAGGCGATCTCGCTGACCCGGGCGTCGACCGCCTTCTTGTCCGCGCCGCCCGCGGTGAGCAGCGGGAAGGCGAGGTTCTCCCGGACGGTGAGATGCGGGTACAGCGCGCTGTGCTGGAAGACCATGGCCACGTTGCGGTCGCCGGGCTCGACGCTGGTAGCCCGCTCGCCGTTCAGCGACAGCTCGCCCGAGGTGATCTCCTCCAGGCCGGCGATGAGCCGCAGCAGCGTGGTCTTCCCGCAGCCCGACGGGCCGAGCAGGACCAGCAGCTCACCGTCGCTGACGTCCAGGCTGACCCGGTCGACGGCCCGGACGCCGCCGTCATAGACCTTGGTGACCTGGTCCAGCGCAATCGCCGACACCTGCTCACCTCCGGCTATCGCGGGACATACCGAATATCATTCACCCTCGCGGTCCTCGACAGGGACCAAATGGCCGCTACCGGCCGGCCGCGGACTCGAAGGCCCGCCCTGCCGGCGTGACGGCCGGCCCGCTGGCGAACAGCCCCAGGTTCCCGTCGCCCGTCGGGCCGGTGGTCACCGGGAGCGCGAACCAGGCGTAGCGCTGGACGTAGCCCAGGCCGGCCATCATCGCGGCGGCGCCGGTCAGGAACGCGGACTGCTGCGCGTCGGTCGGGTAGGTGGTGGGCGAGCCGAACTTGACCATGCCGAACTCGGTCAGCCAGATCGGCCGGCGGTAGCGCTGGTAGATGGCCTGCAGGTAGGCCCTGAGCTCGCTGACCGAGGCGGCCGGGTCGAAGCCCTGGGCGTACCAGTGCACGACGATGAAGTCGACCCGGTAGCCGCGGGCCTGCGCACCGGACATGAACTGGTCCAGCCAGCTGCCGGGGGTCGCCGCGTCGTCCTGGACGGCCGGGCTGCCCAGCAGCATGCCGGTCGCCTCCAGCTGCGGCCAGTCGGCCAGCGCCTGGGCGACGGTCATGTTGGCCTGCGAGCTGCTGTCCGGCTCGTTGAAGGTCAGCAGGTAGCGGCCCGCCTGCCGGGCCTGGGCCAGTACCGCCGGGGTGACGCTGGCCTGGCCCCAGATGTCCGGCACGAACGCGACCCCGGGCGGGCTGACGATCCCGCCCGGGCTGGTCGACCACGTGAAGTACCACGAGGCGTGCGACTGGGCCAGGGCGGCGGTGGCCCCGGTGAAGTTCCAGGCACCGACGCCCTTGAGCAGGCCCCCCGAAGGCGGCGCGGCGGGCGGCGGGACGGCGGGGTGGGTCGGCGGCGGGGGCGCGGGCCGGCTCGGCCGGGAAGACCGGCTGGGGACCGGACTCGGCGGCGGGACGGGCGCCGTGGTGACGGGCCGGGCCGGCGCGGCGACCGGCACCACCGGGGTGGGCCGCGCCGACTGCGCGTGCGCGACCGCCACCGCGCCGCCGGCCACGACCGCGGTGGCCGCGACGGCGGCCACGACAATCTTCGGCTGGAGGGAAGCGACCGCCTTGGGCAGCACCCGCAGGTGGTGCAGCGCCGACCCGTGCGGGTGAGCCGCGGGCCGACCCGGCGCGGAGTGCCGCGGGCCGGGCAGCAGCCGGCTGACGGCCGCCGGGAGGGCCAGCAGCGGCAGCCCGTGCAGCAGCTGCTCGGCCGGGACCAGGTCGGCCAGGTGGGCCTGGCAGCGCGGGCAGTCGCGGGCGTGCCGGGCGATCCGCTTGCGCCACAGCGGGCTGGGCGCGTAGTCCCAGGGCGCGGCGACCTCGGCCAGCTCGGCGCACGGCGGCCGGGCGTGCAGCGCGCGGACGACCAGCCGGGCCGTCGTGAGCCGCTCCTTCATCCGGCCGACCCGCACCGCCGTGTGGGCGGCCGTCAGGCCCAGGCCCGCGGCGACCGCGCCGCGGTCCAGCAGGCCGGCCGCCTCCTGCCACCACAGGGCCAGCAGTTCCCGGTCCTCGCCGTCGAGCCAGCGGGTGGCCTCGGCCGTCTCCCGGCGCTGGCCCGACAGGCCGAGCCGCATGATGGTCACGTCCACGAAGTCGGCGCCGGGGTCGGCCACGTCGGGTGCCCCGTCGCGGGCCAGCTGCAGCGGCCGGCCGCTGACGTGGTCGCGGATCTTGCGGACGGTGATGGCCACCAGCCACGAGCGGAACGCGGCCGGGTCGCGCAGGTCCCCGATCGACCGCACGGCCCGCAGCATCGTCTCCTGCACGACGTCGTCCACGTCCGCGTGCCCGTTCAGGGCGCGGCCGACGATGTTGTACAGCAGCGGCAGGTACTCAGCCAGCAGCGCGTCCAGGGCGGCCCGGTCACCCCTTTGCGCGGCGATGACCAGCTCGGCGTCGGGGTCGCCGTCTCGGATCGCTCGCATCGCACCTCACCTCCCGTTCGGGCCCGTCCCCTTGCATAGCGGAGACGGCGGCGGCCGGGCCCGATAACGGAAATTCCGGCCACAGTGTGCCGGCGAAAAGTGTTAGCGGCGGGGTGCTCCGGCGGTCTCCGAGGAAGGCAGGCGGTCGGCGGTCCGCTTCGTACGCCGATCTGGATGTGCGATCCGAACCGGTGACGACTGTCCGCCCGCAAGAAGCGCCGACGACCCACCCGGAGGAGCGGACCGTGCCCAGGACGAGGAGTCACCGCCGGCTGGCCGTCGCGGCCGCGATGGTGGCGACGCTGACCGCCGCCACGCTGGCCGCCTGCACCCCAGGCACCCCGGCCGCCTCGGGCGCCCGCAGCGGGACCGGCCAGGGCGCCGCCGCGGCGAGCGCCGGTCGCGCGGGCCTGGCCCCGCCGGGCGAGGGCAGCGTCGCGCCGGCGACGGCACCCCCGGCCACGGCACCCCGGTCAGCGGCCGCCAGCCCGCCTGCCCCGGGCCGCGCGGCGCGGCCGCCGGCGCGCGGATCAGCTCCGCCCGCGGCCCAGCAGCAGCCGCCCGGCCAGCCGGTGCTGGCTTCCGGTGCCCGCCGGGTGACCTTCGTGAACCATCTCGGCCAGGAAATCTGGGTCGCCGCCTCGCCCGACACCGCGCATCCGCTGACCGCGACCGGCTGGGCGCTGCCGCCCGGTCAGAGCGTGACGATCACGGTGCCCAATCAGTACAACGGCCGGTTCTGGGGCCGGACCGGCTGCGTGTTCCACGGCAGCACCGGGCACTGCCAGACCGGGGACTGCGGCGGCAGGTTCCAGTGCACCGGCTGGGGCACCATCCCGGCCACGCTCGCCGAGTACAACCTGGACGCCTGGCAGCACCTCGACTTCTACGACATCAGCATGGTCGACGGCGACAACGTGCCGATGTATGCCTATCCCACCTCGGGCGACGCGCCGAGAAAGGTCAGCCCGGACGGCTGCGTCGCCGCGGGCTGCACCACGGCGGTCCCCTGCCCGGCCGCCCTGCAGATCACCGCGGCCGGGAAGGTCGTCGCGTGCGAGTCGCCCTGCGCCAAGCTCGGCGGGGACCAGTACTGCTGCCGCGGCCAGTGGGCGCCGCGATCCCGGTGCGACCCGGCGACATGGCCGGTGGACTATGCCGCCATCTTCAAGAAGGCCGAGCCGTACGCCTATTCCTACGTCGACGACGACGCCACCAGCGTCTACACCTGCCAGGGCACCTGCAATTACGACATCGTGTTCGGCGTCACGCCCCGCGGCTAGCGCCCGGCGGCACGAGCCGGGCGGCATGAGCCGGGCGGTTCGGGGAAGATGGCGGCCAGTCAACTTACCGTCACTGGCAAGGACTGGACATGACTCGATACGACACCCCCGCACGCCGGGCCGCGGGCGCAGCCGCCCTGCTGGTCACGTCCGGGCTGGCCCTGGCCGGCTGCAAGATCTCGAACGGCGCGGCGGCCCCGGCCGGTTCCGGCACCCCCGCCGCCGCCAGCAGCAGCCCGGCCGCGGGCGGGACGAGCGCCGCCGGCACCCAGATCACCACGTTCTTCCCGGTGGGGGTCGGCAACACCTGGGTGTACGGCACCAAGCTGGCCGGGCGGGCCACCGGCGACGTCACCAACAAGATGATCGGGGTCGGCCAGGTCACCGGCGGCCAGCAGGTCCACATGTCGGTGACGGCCGGGCAGGCGCCCACGACCACCGTGTCCTACCTGTTCCACCCCGACGGCTCCGTCACCGTCCCGGCCGCGCAGTTCGGCAACGGGACGCTGATGCTCACCACCAGCGCCATCACCTGGCCATCGGCGGCGCAGCTGAGGTCGGGCCACGCCACGACCACCCCGGTCACCTTCACGGTCACGGTCCTCGGGAAGGCCATCCGCGAGACGGCCCAGGCGGCCGTCCAGGGCGGGGGCATCCAGACGGTGACGGTGCCCGCCGGAACCTACCGGGCCCAGGTCATCGAGGAGGAATTCACCGCGACCGTCGGCAAGCTGCCCGTCCGGTTCAACCTGGAGACGTGGGTGGCCAACGGCGTCGGCCCGGTGAAGATCGCCCTCGGCAGCACCAGCACCACCGCCGCCAACCCGGCCACCGTCGAAGAGCTCAAGTCCTTCACCCGGGGCTAGCTACCCGCACCTTCGCCCCCGGCGGGGCCGCCCGGGTGTACACCAGGCTCAGCGCCAGGCCGGCCCCGGCGCGCTCGGCCAGTTCGGCCGCGTAGATGACGTCGCCCGGACCGCGAGCCGAGTAGACCAGCCGGAACGGGGCCGCCGAGGCGGCCCGCTGCCGGGCGCGGATCATCGCCATCAGCGGCACGACCCCGCTGCCGCCCGCGATCAGCAGCACCGGGGCGGGATCAGCCGGCGCCCAGACGAACCAGCCGCCGATCGGGCCGCGCAGTTCCAGCGGCTGGCCGACGACCAGGGATTCCGCCAGGTAGGGCGAGACCTCCCCGTCGGGCAGCCGCTGCACGGTCAGCTCCAGCCGGGTGCCGTCCGCGGCGGACGCGATCGAGTAGGACCGCTGGGCCGAGTACCCGCCCTCGGCGGTGAGCCGGACGTCCACGTGCTGGCCGGGCGCGTGGCCCCGCCAGCCGGGCACGGACAAGACGATCGTCCGCGCGGTGGCCGTCTCGTCGCGCAGGGCCGTGACCTCGCCGACGAGCCAGTTCAGTCGCCCGAGTACCGCTGCTCGCGCCACGGGTCCCCGTAGTTGTGATAGCCCAGCTGCTCCCAGAAGCCGGGCTCGTCCGTGGTCATCAGGTCGATCCCGGTCACCCACTTGGCCGATTTCCACAGGTACAGGTGCGGGACCAGCAGCCGGGCCGGCCCGCCGTGCTCGGGCGTCAGGTCCGCGCCGCCGTACCGGAACGCGATCCAGGCCTGCCCGTCCAGCAGGTCACGCAGCGGCAGGTTGGTGGTGTACCCGCCGTAGGAGCGGGCCAGGGCGAACTCCGCGGCGGTCTCGACCCCGGCCAGCAGCGTGTCCACGGGCACGCCCCGCCAGCCGGTGCGCAGCTTCGACCACTTGGTCACGCAGTGCAGGTCGACGGTGATGTTCTCGCTGGGCAGCGCCATGAACGCGGCCCAGTCCCAGGTGTGCGCCTGCCCGGTCTCGGTCCGGATGGTGAACTGCCAGCGGCGGGTGTCCACCCGGGGCGTCGGCCCGGCCGCCAGTACCGGGAAGTCGGTGACCAGGTACTGGCCGGGCGGCAGCTTCTCGCCGCCGGGCCGGCGGCGGCCGGTCCAGCCCGGCGAGATGATCGGCATGCTAGTGCAGGTGACTCTGCCAGTCCCGCGGCACCCGCCCGGACGGGCCGGGCACGGGCTGGCCCGCGGGGTGGCAGTCCGGCGAGGCCAGGGCCGGGCCGGTCTCGTAGAACCCGTCGTCGGGGTAGCTGTAGAACCACGACTCGCCGGGCTCGAAGCTGGCGATGACCGGGTGCCCGGTCTCCTTGAAGTGCGCGGTGGTGTGCTGGGAGGGCGAGGTGTCGCAGCAGCCGATGTGCCCGCACAGGGCGCACCGCCGCAGGTGCAGCCACCAGCCGCCGGTCGCCTCGCACTCGACGCAGCCCGTGCCGCTCGGCGGCACCGCCGGGTCGATCGCTTCCTCGGGAATCATTACCCGCTTCCTTCCTAATGGATCAGGCTTCCTGGTCAGGATGAGCTTCGGCGTCACGCGCGGGCGCGGTCAGCGGGAGCCGGACGCGGAACCGCGTGTCGCCCGGCACCGACTCGACCCGCAGGTCGCCGTGGTGGGAGTTCACGATGATCCGCCACGAGATGTCCAGGCCGAGGCCCGTGCCCTCGCCCACCGGCTTGGTCGTGAAGAACGGCTCGAAGATCCGGTCGCGGATCTCGGCCGGCACGCCCGGCCCGGTGTCCCCGATCTCGACGACCAGGAACTCCCGGTCGCGCGAGGTCGAGACCGTGAGGGTGCCCGCCCCGCCCATCGCGGAAACGGCGTTGTCGATGAGGTTGGTCCAGACCTGGTTGAGCTCGCCCGGGTAGCACGGGATCTCCGGCAGCCCGCGGTCGTAGTCCTTGACCACGGTGATGTCCGGGCCGATCTTGGCGCCCAGCATCATCAGCGTGCTGTCCAGCAGCTCGTGCACGTCCACGACCTGGTACGGCGAGCGGTCCAGCTGCGAGTACTGCTTGGCCGCGCCGACCAGGGCCGAGATCCGGTCGGTGGAGTCGCCGATCTCGTTCATGAGCAGCTCGGACTCGATCGTGTACCCGATCCAGCGGACGGCGCCGTCCAGGGCGCTCTCCGGCACGGCCGCCACGACCAGGTCGAGCCAGGCCGAGTCGAGGCCGCCCTGGACGAACACCGGCGCGAGGTCCCAGCCGTTCGCGATGCCGTGGGCGTCCAGCCAGTCGGCCACCGCGTCCTCGGCGTCAGAGGTCTCCATGGGGCTGAGCGCGACCGCCTTGGAGACCCGCTCCGCCGCCTCCTCCTGCAACCGGATCAGGGCGGCCAGCACCTCCGGCTCGAAGCGCTGGGCGGCGATGTGGCCGAGCTTGCCGCGCATCCCGGCCACCCGGCCGCGCAGCGTGGCCGTGGCCCGGACAGCGGCCGCGGCCGGGTTGTTGAGCTCGTGGGCCAGGCCGGCCGTCAGCGACCCCAGCGCGAGCAGCCGCTCCCGCTGGCCGACCGCCTCCTGGGCGCTCTTGGTCCCGAACAGCAGGCCCTCGAGCAGGTGCGCGGCCATCGGGAACCAGCTGGTCATGAGGTGGGCGAACTTGTCCGCGTCGAGCACGAAGAAGCGGGCCGGGACGGTGGCCCGCATGCTGTTGTTGTAGACCTGCCGCATCCGGTCGCCGAGGTAGGCGAAGAACGCGCCGCCGTACACCCCGCGGTTGCTGGACCGCACCGTCTCGATGTCGTCGGCGCCGACCCGGCGCAGCAGCACGATCTCGCCCGACAGCAGCACGTAGAAGCAGGTCGCCGGCTCGCCCTCGGCGTAGACCACGCCGGGGTCGACCGAGATCACGCGGCCCTCGCGGCACAGCCAGTCCAGCTGCTCGTCGGTCAGCTTCTCGAACAGGAACAGCTCGCGCAGCTCCGCGGTGGTGCAGGTGGCGCCGGGACGCGCGGCGGCGTGGGGCTCAGTCACAGCTTCTCCAGGTAGCGGTGGACCAGCATGACGGCCATGGCACCCTCGCCGACGGCCGACGCGACCCGCTTGGCCGACTCCGAGCGGACGTCGCCCGCCACGAAGACGCCGGGGACGCTGGTCTCCAGGTGGTACGGCGCCCGGTCCAGCGGCCAGCCGTCGGGACGCTTCCCGCCGGCCGCGAGGTCGGGCCCGGACGGGATGAAGCCGCGGCCGTCGCGGGTCAGGACGCCGTCCAGCCAGCTGGTCAGCGGGGCGGCGCCGATGAAGACGAACAGGTACTGCGCGGTCACGTCCTCGGTGGCGCCCGTCGAGTTGTCGCGCAGGGTCAGGCCCTCCAGGTGCCCGTCACCGCGGGCGGCGGTCACCTCGGTGCAGGTCCGGACGGAGATGTTCTTGATGTCGTCGATCTGCTGGATGAGGTAGTACGACATGGACCGCTCCAGCGACGTCCCGCGGACCAGGATCGTCACCGACCGGGCGTGCTTGGCCAGGTAGACCGCGGCCTGGCCGGCCGAGTTGGCCCCGCCCACGATGTAGACGTCGTTGCCCGCGCAGGCGCTGGCCTCGGTGAGCGCCGACCCGTAGTACACCCCGCGGCCGGTCAACTCGGTGATGCCCGGCGCCGGCAGCTGCCGGTAGTTGACCCCGGTGGCCAGGATGACCGTGTGGCCGCCGATGGACGTCCCGTCGGAGAAGTGCACCGTCCGCGCCGACCCCTTGACCTCCAGCCCGGTGACTTCGCACGCGGTCAGTACTTCCGCCCCGAACTTGGCCGCCTGGAGCCGGGCCCGCCCGGTGAGCTGGGAGCCCGACACGCCGTCGGGAAAGCCCAGGTAGTTCTCGATCCGGGAGCTCTGCCCGGCCTGGCCGCCGGTGGCCGTCCGCTCGACCAGCACGGTCCGCAGTCCCTCGGAGGCGCCGTAGAGCGCCGCGCCGAGGCCCGCCGGCCCGCCGCCGATAACAACCAGGTCGTAAAAGCCGGTAGAAGGCACCGTGGCCAGGCCGACCTTGACCGCCAGCTCGCTGTCGGTCGGCTCGACCAGGACCTCGCCGTCGGGGGTGATCACCATGGGCAGGGCCAGCTCGGTGTCCTCGTTCACGTCGGTCACGGGACGGCCGACCTTGGCGCAGGCCGTGATGGCCAGCCGCTGGCCGTCCGGCTCGTCGGTCGTGTACCAGCGGTAGGGCACCTGGTTGCGGGCCAGGAACTCGCGCACCTCCGAGGACCGCGCCGACCATCGGTGGCCGATGACCTTCGTCTCGGGCACCGGGCGGAAGTCGGACGCGCGCCACAAGTCGAGCAGCCCGTCGATGGCCGGGTAGAGCTTCTCCTCCGGCGGGTCCCACGGCTTGAGCAGGTAGTTGTCGACGTCGACGACGTTGATCGCGTCGATCGCGGCGTTGGTGTCGGCGTAGGCGGTGAGCAGCGCCCGGCGGGCGCCGGGGAACAGGTCCATGGCCTGCTCCAGGAACTCAATCCCGTTCATCTGGGGCATCCGGTAGTCGGCCAGCAGCACCGCCACCTGCTCGCCGCGGAGCTTCATCTCGCGCAGCGCCTCCAGGGCGTCCTCGCCTGACTCGGCCCGGACGATGCGGTGTTCCTGGCCGTAGCGGTGCCGCAGGTCCCGGGCTACTGCCCGGGAGACACCTGGGTCGTCGTCCACGGTCACGATCGCCGTCCGGGGCGCGGCTCCGGGTGTAGTCATGTCTTCCATCGTAGAGATCGTGTCCAGCCGGGCCGCGGCCCGTCACCCGGTGTTTGATAGCCCGGTGTTAGATGGCACTGCTCGCTACGACACCAATGAAGGAGCCGATATGTCCGGGACTTCCCTTCGGCAGCTCAAGGCGTGGCAAGAGCTTGAGCGGCACCATGCGCAACTCGCGCCCCAGCACCTGCGGGACCTGTTCGCCGCCGATCCCGGCCGCGGCGAGCGGCTGACCGCCAGCGCCGAGGGCCTGTACCTGGATTACTCCAAGAACCGGGTCACCGACGAGACAATGGCCCTGCTGATCGAGCTGGCCCGGCAGGCAGGGATGCCGGAGCGGCGGGACGCCATGTTCGCGGGCGAGCACATCAACGTGTCCGAGGACCGGGCCGTCCTGCACGTCGCGCTGCGGATGCCCCGCGACGCGTCCCTGGTCGTCGACGGCGCGGACGTCGTGGCCCAGGTGCACGAGGTTCTCGACCGGATGGGGGCGTTCGCGGAACGGCTCCGTTCCGGCGAATGGAAGGGTTTCACCGGGAAGCCGATCCGCAATGTCGTCAATGTCGGGATCGGCGGGTCCGACCTGGGGCCGGTGATGGCCTATGAGGCGCTGCGGCACTATTCGCGGCGCGACCTGACGTTCCGGTTTGTGTCCAATGTCGACTCCACCGACTTCGTCGAGGCGACCCGGGACCTGGCCGCGGACGAGACGCTGTTCATCATCTCGTCCAAGACCTTCGGCACGCTGGAGACGCTGACCAACGCCACCTCGGCCCGGGACTGGGTCGTCGCGGAGCTGGGCGACGAGGCGGCGGTGGCCCGGCACTTCGTCGCGGTGTCGACGAACGCCGAGAAGGTCGCGGCGTTCGGGATCGACACCGACAACATGTTCGGGTTCTGGGACTGGGTCGGCGGGCGCTACTCGATGGACTCGGCCATCGGGCTGTCGACCATGCTGGCCATCGGCCCGGATCACTTCGCCGAGTTGCTGGCCGGCTTCCACGCCATGGACGAGCACTTCCGGATGGCGCCGCTGGAGGCCAACCTGCCGGTCCTGATGGGGCTGCTGGCCGTGTGGTACGGAGATTTCTTCGACGCCCAGAGCGTCGGCGTCATGCCCTACGAGCAGTACCTCAAGCGCTTCCCGGCCTACCTCCAGCAGCTGACCATGGAGTCCAACGGCAAGCACGTCACGATCGAGGGCGGGCACGTCGACTACCAGACCGGCGCGGTGTACTGGGGCGAGCCGGGCACCAACGGGCAGCACAGCTTCTACCAGCTGATCCACCAGGGCACCAAGCTCATCCCGGTCGACCTCATCGGGTTCGCCCAGTCGCTGAACCCGCTCCGGGATCACCACGACATCCTGTCGTCCAACGTGTTCGCCCAGGCCCAGGCGCTGGCGTTCGGGAAGACCGAGGCGGAGGTCCGGGCCGAGGGCACCCCCGACCGGGTCGTGCCGCACAAGGTGATGGAGGGCAACCGGCCGACCAACGTGCTGCTGGCCCAGATCCTCACGCCGCGGCTGCTCGGCTCGCTGATCGCGCTGTACGAGCACAGCGTGTTCACCCAGGGCGCCATCTGGGGCATCGACTCATTCGACCAGTGGGGGGTAGAACTCGGGAAGATCATGGCTCAGGCGATCATCCCGGAGCTGGAGAGCAGTCAGGAGCCCGTGCTGGCCCATGACTCCTCCACCAATGCGCTTATCCGTAAATACCGTTCACTCAAGGCGGGATCATGACGATCATCGAGAGGCCTACCGATGCCAACTGACAAGCCCATGCAGCTCGGAATGATCGGGCTCGGCCGGATGGGCGCCAACCTCGTCCGGCGGCTCATGCGCGACGGGCACGAGTGCGTCGCCTATGACCGCAACGCCGGCGTGGTCAAGGGCCTGGCGTCCGAGGGCGCGACCGGCGCGTCCAGCCTGGCCGACTTCGTGGCCAAGCTGGAGAAGCCGCGAGCAGTGTGGATCATGGTCCCGGCGGGCGCCGTCCAGTCCACGATCGACGACCTGAAGCCGCTGCTGGAGCCGGGCGACATCCTGATCGACGGCGGCAACTCCTACTACCGCGACGACATCGACCGCGCCGGCCACCTGCTGGCCGACAGCCTGCACTACGTCGACGTCGGCACCAGCGGCGGCGTCTACGGCCTGGAGCGGGGCTTCTGCCTGATGATCGGCGGCGAGCCCGAGCCGGTGCAGCACCTGGATCCGATATTCAAGTCCCTCGCGCCGGGCTCGGGCAGCGCGGAGCCCACGCCGTCCCGGACCCGCACGGGCGGCACCGCGCAGCACGGCTACCTGCACTGCGGGCCGAACGGCGCCGGGCACTTCGTCAAGATGGTCCACAACGGGATCGAGTACGGGATGATGGCCGCCATCGCGGAGGGGCTGAACATCATCAAGCACGCCGACGCGGGCAAGCGGTCCGAGGAAGTCGACGCGGAGACCGCGCCGCTGCGCGACCCGCAGTACTACCAGTACACGATCGACGTCGGCGAGGTCGCCGAGGTCTGGCGGCGCGGCTCGGTCATCGGCTCCTGGCTGATCGACCTGACCGCCGACGCGCTGGCCAAGTCCCCCGACCTGGCCGACTTCAGCGGGCGGGTGTCGGACTCGGGCGAGGGCCGGTGGACGGTGGCGGCGGCGGTGGACGTCGGCGTCCCGGCGCCCATCATCACCGACTCGCTGTATGACCGGTTCGAGTCGCGGGAGAACGGCGCCTTCTCCGACCAGATCCTCTCCGCGCTGCGCTCGGAGTTCGGCGGCCACCAGGAGAAGAAGGGCTAGCTCCTCCGGCTCCGGCGCCGTCCGGCCCGCCCCGGCCAGCTCCCGGGCGGACCGGACGGCTGCCCCGCGCCCCGGGCTTCGGTAACCTGCGCTGCATGCGCTACCGGCCGTTTGACGAGCGAAAGCCTGACCGCCAGTACCGGGACCTGCTGGGGCGGATCGCGGCCGACGGCATTGCCGTGCCGACCCGGCAGGGTCCGCGGGCGCTCACCCTTATGCAGCAGACGATGCACTTCGAGCTGGCCAACGGCTTTCCGCTGATCACCGAGCGGAGCATGAAGTCGTTCTGGCGCAAGCCGATCGGCGAGCTGTGCGCGTTCATCAACGGGGCCACCACGCTGGACGAGTTCGCCGAGTTCGGCTGCGACTGGTGGGGCCCGTGGGCCACGGAGGCCAAGACGGCCAAGCGCGGCCTGCCGCCGGGCGACCTCGGGCCCGGCTCCTACGGCGGGGCGTTCCGCCGGTTCCCGACGGCCGATGGCGGGCACTTCGACCAGTTCCGCCATCTGGTGGAGCAGCTGGCTGAGCTGCCGGCCGACCGGACGCACTTCGTTTCGCCCTGGATTCCGCAGTACCAGGTGCGCGGCGCGGGCAAGACGCCGCAGACCACGATCTCGCCGTGCCACGGCTGGGTGCACGTCCGCGTGCTCGACGGCGGCATGCACCTGCACATGTTCCAGCGGTCCGGGGACGTGCCGGTGGGCGTCCCGGCCAACATGGTGCAGTACGCGGCGCTGGCGCTGATGCTGGAGCAGCTCACCGGGATCGAGGCGGTGGCGTACTACCACACGATCTCCGACGCCCACATCTACGAGGACCAGCTGCCCTACGTGCAGGACATGCTGGGCCGCGCGGAGCGGCGGCTGCCGACCGTGACGCTGACCGAGGCCGGGCGGCAGGTGCGGGACATCCACGAGTTCCGGGCCGAGCACTTCGCGGTGGCGGACTACGACCCGCACCCGTTCATCAGCGGGATCCCGGTCTCCCCGTGATGGAGGCCCAGCGTTCCGTGACGACGTCGCTGATCGTGGCGGCGGCCGAGAACGACGTGATCGGCGCCGGCGGCGCGCTGCCCTGGCACCTGCCCGAGGACCTGAGGCGGTTCCGGCGGCTGACGACGGGCCACGCGGTGGTGCTGGGCCGGGTGACGCACGAGTCGATCGTGGCCCGGCTGGGCCGGGCGCTGCCCGGGCGGACGTCGGTCGTGGTGAGCTCGCGCGGGGCGGCGGGGGCAGGCGGGGGCGGCGCGGCGGACGATCCGCCTGAGGTGGCGTGGGCCGGGTCGGTGGCCGAGGCCATCGCCGCGGCGCGCGCGGCGGAGGCACGCGGGGGCACGCCGGGCCTGGGCAGCGAGGTGTTCGTGCTGGGCGGGGCGTCGGTGTACGAGCAGGCGCTGCCGGAGGTGGACCGGGTGTACCTGACCCGGGTGCACCGCGAGGTGGCGGGCGACACCAGCATGCCGGCCGGCTGGCTGGACGGCTTCACGCTGGCCGGCCGCGACGAGCGGCCCGGCGCCGACGGCGGGTTCTCGTTCCTGGAGTATCAGCGGCGGCCGGCTTGAGCCTGTACTGCATGGAGAACTTCCGGACGGCCGATCAGCTGGCGGAGATGCAGCGGCTGGAGGCGGCCGGGATCTGCCTCTTCTGCCCGGACGAACTCGGGCGGCATGCCGGGGCCGCGGCGTTCCTGCGGACCGAGCACTGGATCGTCATGCCGAACGACTTCCCCTACGCCGGCACCAGCCTGCACCTGATGCTGATCCCGCTGCAGCACGCCAGCGACCTGCTGGAACTCGGCGCGGCGGCCCAGTCGGACTTCTTCACGGCGCTGGCCGCGGCCCGCGAGCACTACGGCTTCGGGCACTACGGCCTCGGCGTCCGCAACGGCGACTGCCGCTACACCGGAGCCACGATCGCCCACCTGCACGCCCACGTGGTCGTCGCCCCGCCCGACCCCGAGGCCGTCGTCCGCATGCGCTTCAGCGCCCAGCCGCCCGCCTCCGCCGCCCCGCCCGCGTCAGCTTTATGATCACGACCGATTCCCCCCGGTATCGGCCAGGCAGGCGGTCGTGATCATGGAGTCAGCCGCTTCGGCCACCGCCGCCGGCTCCGCGGCGCGGGACGACCGGTGCAGGGTGATCGCGATGGAGCCGACGACCAGCGCGGCGCCCAGGCCCTCGTGCCAGGTCAGCTGCTCCCCCAGGAACACGATCCCGGCCAGGACCGCGACCACCGGGTTGACGTAGGCGTAGGTGGACACCGTGGCCGCGGGCAGGTGCGACAGGGCGTAGCCGTAGGCGGTGAAGGCCAGGATCGAGCCGGGCCCGATCAGGTAGGCCAGCGCGATCCACGACGAGGCGGGGACCGCCGACCACGCGAGGTGCGAGAACTCCCCGGCGCCAGCCGCGATGGCCAGCAGGACCACGCCGCCGACCAGCATCTCGATGGCCGCCGCGAGCATCGCGTGGCTCGGCAGCCCGAGCCGGTGGCTCAGCACCGAGCCCAGCCCCCAGGCCGCCGCCGCGCCGAGGACGATGATCACTCCCCTGGCATCGCCCCCGGCCGCCGCGCCGACCAGCACCCCCACGCCGGCCAGCCCCACGGCCAGGGCCAGCGCGGACTTGAGCGTGATGCGCTGGCCTTGCAGCAGCCGGCCGAAGACGATCATCCACAGCGGCACCGTCGCGACCAGGACGGCGGCCAGGCCGGAGGGCAGCGTCGTCTCCCCGACGGTCAGGCCGCCGTTGCCGGCGACCAGCAGCAGCAGGCCCACGACGGCGCCGGCCACCCAGGCCCGCAGGCCCGGCCGACCCGGACGCGGCCGAGCGCGGCCCGGCGCCGCACCCGCCCCTGGTGACTGGCTGAGCCGCCCCGCGTCCCGGGCGGCCGCCCGGCGCGCGACCGGGTAGAGCAGCCCGCCCGCAATCAGGTAGCGCGTCCCGGCCATGAGCAGCGGCGGCAGGTGCCCGACGCCGACCCGGATGGCCAGGTAGGTCGAGCCCCACACCACGTACACCACGGCGAGGGCGAGCCAGGCGAGCGCGGCCGGGCCGAGGGCCGGACGGCTGAGCCGGAGGCCGGAGAAAATTCGCATATCACCATCGTGGCGCCGGCCGCCGCGAGGCAGCCAGTGGCAGAAATGCCAACTGAGGGTAAGATTCTGCCATGCCACCGAAGCATCGCGTCGCCATTCCCGTCACGCCCGGCCTGCCGATGTTCGAGCTGGCCGTTCCCTGCGAGGTCTTCGGCGGCGTCAGGCACGACTTTCCGGTGCCCTGGTGGTACGAGGTTCAGCTGTGCGCCGTCCAGGACGGCCCGGTCCGCACCGCCGAGGGGCTGCTGTTCGACGGCGACTTCGGGCTCGCCGACCTCCGCCGGGCCGATACGGTCATCGTCCCGGCCTGCGCGGACACCCAGGCCGATCCGCCCGAGGCCCTGCTCGCGGCACTGCGCGATGCGGCCGCCCGCGGCGCGCGGATCGCCTCCATCTGCACCGGCGCGTTCACCCTGGCCGCCGCAGGCCTGCTCGACGGCCGGCGGGCGGCCACGCACTGGATGCACGCCGGCGACCTGGCCCGCCGGTGGCCCGCGGTGCGGGTGGAGCCCAACGTGCTCTACACCGACGACGGGCCGATCCTGACCTCAGCCGGGTCGGCGGCCGGCCTGGACCTGTGCCTGCACATCGTCCGCGCCGACCACGGCACCCGGACCGCGAACGCGCTGGCCCGGCGGCTGGTCGTGCCGCCGCACCGCGAGGGCGGCCAGGCCCAGTACATCGAGCAGCCGCTCCCGGCCGACAGCGCCCGGGCCCTCGGGCCGTGCCTGGACTGGGCGCTGGCCCACCTGGAGCTGCCGCTCACGGTGGAGGACCTGGCCCGCCGGGCGCTGATGAGCCCCCGGACGTTCGCCCGCCGGTTCCGCGAGACGACCGGGACCACGCCGCTGCAGTGGCTGTGCGCGGAGCGGGTCCGCCGGGCCCAGGACCTGCTGGAGAACACCGACGACACGATCGACCGGATCGCCGAGCGGTGCGGCCTCGGGTCGGCCCACCGGCTGCGCACGCACTTCGCCCGGATCAACGGCGTCACCCCGCACGAGTTCCGCCGGACGTTCCGGGCCCAGGCCGCGGCCTGAGCGGTCCCGTCAGTCCCCGTAGGTCTGCGCGATCGAGCGCAGCGCGGCGATGGTCTTCTCGTCGTCGGGCAGCCACGGGCCGCTGAGCGGCCCGCTCGGGTTCCAGAAGATCTGCAGGCGGCTGCCGCCGTTGTGGTAGAGCCACTCCGCCACCAGCTCGAACCACTCGGCCCGGTGATGCGGGCGCGGGCAGTTGGTCTCGCACACGTCGATCTCCGGCGCGTCCCGGCCGGTGAGCTCGCGGCAGGTGTCGCGCATGTCGTCCAGCCGGGCGAACAGCTTCGACCGGCTGATCCCGCCGTGCCAGTCCCGGAACTGCCCCTCGCCGAAGTCGTAGACGTCGAGGCCGTACCAGTCCAGGCCGGTGCCCATCCACGCCCGCACCTCGCTCGGCACCGCGCAGATGATCGACCCGTAGCTGACGTTCGAGCCCCGGCACAGCTCCTGCATGTAGTGGTGCACCTGCGTCATGCCGCCGGGGCTGAGCCAGTCCGGGTAGCCGGG
>DASYBB010000150.1:0-5149 GCA_036501025.1 Streptosporangiaceae bacterium | reverse complement strand
GACGACCCGGTAGTACACCACCGCGTCCACCCGCAGCGTGACGTTGTCGCGGGTGATGGCCTCCTGGCCGGGCACGGCCGCCGTGACGATCTGCATGTTGACCTTGCGGAGCCGGCTGGTGAACGGGTTGATCCAGGTCAGTCCTGGCTCACGGGTGCCGGGCAGCGCCTTGCCGAAGCGGAAGACGATGCCCTTCTCATACTGGTTGACGATCCTGAAGCCGAACATGGCGGCCATCCCGTCCCTCGGCGCGTAGCGCGCCGGGTACGACCCGGAACCGGGACGGCGCCAGCGTGACTGCCAGCGTTCGAAATGCCCTCAGTTCACTTTCATACTGCCACACCGCGGGAAACTGACGTTCGCATCTCCATTCAGGAGCAGCTATTTCGCCCACGCCGGACCACGCCCCGGCCGGCGCTGGCCGGCCGGCCCGTGCTGGCTAGCCGTCCGCCAGGCCTGGTGCTGGTCCTGCCGGAACCATGCGAACAGCACGCTCCCGGCGCCGCCCAGCGTCGCACGGCGGCCTTTCCAAGCAGTCGCGCGGCGCTGCCCGGGCGGCTCAGGCCGCGCCCAGCTCGGCGCGGGCCGCCGCGTCCCCGCGGAGGTAGCGCAGGCCCTGCTTCATGTAGGCCCGCGGATTGGTGTCCAGGTACCTGGACCAGGGCGGCTGCCGCTCGGCGCGCTGGACGGCCAGGCAGGCCAGCGCGTAGCCGAACATCTGCTCGGTGAGATAGCCGCGCCGGCTGGCTGACCAGCCGCCGATCCGCGCGCCCATGTCGTGGCGCGCGGTGAACTCGAACGCGGCGTTCGCGGCGAAGATGCCCATGCCCAGGTAGACGGTGGCCAGGTCGGTCAGCGGCTCCTCATCCTCCCGGCGGGCGGTCACGCGGCCCTCGCCGCGCAGCCGCGCGTGCCCGAGCTCGTGCGCGACGGTGGCCAGCAGCTGGGCGGGCTCCCGGAGGTTCGAGCGCTCGATCGTGATGACCGCCCCCGCGCCGCCCGCCCGCTGGTACTCACCGAGCGCGAAGCTGCGGGCCGGCCCCCCGTAGGCGTCCCGCAGGCCGGCCATGTGATCGTGCTCGTCGGAGAACCGCACCGCGACGTCCGGCCGGGCGCCCATGTATCCGGCCACGCGGGTGACCGCGGCGCGCACGTCGGCCTCGCTGCCCGAGAACGGGGGCGGGAACCACTCGCTCGTGGGCAGGATCACCGGCGCGGTCAGTGGCCCGTCGCCGAACTGGCCGCGCAACCACGCCATGCTGTCCTGGATCCAGGTCCGCTCACGCTCGTCGACCGGGCAGCCTGTCCCGAACAGTGCCATCAGCCCGCCGCCTCCGCTCCCGCGATACCGCCCTGGCCGGCCCGGCCGGTCCCGGCGCTGTCCGGGCTGGCCCGGAGAGCCGGGCCTAGTCGACCGCCGGCTCCAGCCCGTAGTCGCGGACCATGTCCTCGTCGAACAGGATGTTCCCGGTGAACTCGGCCGGCGGCTGCTCGCAGATCCACCGCGCGGCCACGGCGATCTTGTCGGCGGGCTCGAACTCCAGCGTCGGGTTGTCCTTGTCGTTCTGAGCCCAGATGTTGCCCGGCGTCCGGATGCGGCCCTGCGGCGACAGCACGTTGACCGAGATGTTGGCGTCCTGCAGTTCCATGGCCAGGCTCTGCGAGTAGCGCTCCAGCCCCGCCTTGACCATGGCGTAGAACGAGCCGCCCGCGCGCGCCTCGGTGTACGGCCCCGGTCCCGGGAACACGCCCGCGCGGGAGGAGATGTTGATGATGTGCCCCTCGCCGGCCGCCCGCAGGTGCGGCAGCGCCGCCCGCATCAGCAGCAGCGGGCCGCGCAGGTCGATCTGCCAGATCAGGTCGAGGTGGCGCGGCTGCACGCTCTCCAGCTGGCCCGGCACGAGGATGGCGGCGTTGTTGACGATGATGTCCAGGCGCCCGAACTCGTCCACGGTGCGCTGGACGCAGCTCTCGATGCTCTCCGCGTCCCGCACGTCCAGGCGAACGGGCAGCGCCCGCCCGCCGCGCGACGTGATGTGCTCGGCCACCGTGTGGATGGTGCCCGGCAGCCGCTTGTCGGTGACCTCCGTCGTTCTCGCCGCCACCGTGACCGCGACGCCGGCTCCCGCCAGCACCCGGGCGATGTACTCGCCGATACCCCTGCTCGCGCCCGTGACGATAGCGACCTTGCCCTCGAGTGGCATGCTGACCCTGCTTCCTCGTCCGACAGCTGTGCCTGCCTTTCGGCAGCGTAGATCACTTATGTCCCCCCGTCAGCGGCGGGTTGATCATCGACTTGCGCCAATCCGGGCGGTAAATCGGCAGCTGGAGCGGGAATGTCCGAGGCTGCGCGCTGTTATGCCCTAAGTGAACGATCTTGGATGAAACCCGCCGGCTGGCCTCAGGAACTGTCAAGGATGAGGGCTTCTCCCCCGCGCCCGGCGCCGGCCCGGCGCCGGGCGGGTCCGTGACCACACTCGACGACGACGTACTGGCGGCCCGGCCGCCCCGCACCCGGACGATGCCGACCGGCTGGCGTCAGGTCGCCCTGATCGGCACCATGTCGATCTTCGGGCCGCTGTGCATCGACATGTACCTGCCGGCCCTGCCCGACATCAACCGGGACCTGCACGCCAGCGCGTCGGCGGTGCAGCTCACCCTCACGGCGTGCCTGATCGGCATCGCGGTCGGCCAGCTCGTCCTCGGGCCGATCAGCGACCGGTACGGCCGCCGGCCGCCGCTGCTGGCCGGGCTGGCCGCCTTCGTGCTGTCCTCGCTGGCCTGCGCGGTCGCCCCGAATATCTACTTCCTGACCGGCTTCCGGCTGGTCCAGGGCCTGGGCGGCGCCGCGGGCATCGTGATCGCGCGGTCCATCGTCCGGGACCTGCACTCCGGGGTGGCCCTGGCCCGGTTCTTCGCCACGCTGATGCTGGCCACCGGCGTCGGGCCCGTGTTCGCGCCGCAGATCGGCAGCTGGATCCTGTCCTTCACGAGCTGGCGCGGCGTGTTCGTCGTGCTGGCCGTGTTCGGCGTGCTCCTGCTGTTCTCGGCCTGGTGGCGGGTGCCGGAGACGCTGCCCGCCGCGTCGCGCCTGACCGGGAGTCCCTGGTCGACCGTCGCGTCGATGGTCACCGTGCTCAAGGACCGGGTGTTCCTGGGCTACGTGCTGGCCTGCGGGCTCGGCATGAGCGGCACGTTCGCCTATATCTCCGGGTCGTCCTTCGTACTGCAGAACGTGTACGGCCTGTCGGCTCTCGGCTACGGCCTGGTCTTCGCCCTCAACGCCTTCGGCCTCATCATCGGCGCTCAGGTCAGCGGCCGGCTGGCCGGGCGGTTCGGGCCGTCCCGCCTGCTGACTGCCGGGCTGCTGACCATGATCGCGGGCGGCCTGCTGCTGTTCGTGGTGGTCGCCGGCCACGTCGCGGGGCTGGCCGCGGTGATCCCCGCGCTGTGGATCGTGATGTTCGGCTTCGGGTTCGTCGGCCCCAACTCCGCGGCCCTGGCCATGCAGCGCTACCCGCAGATGGCCGGCTCGGCCGCCGCCGTGCTGGGCTCGTTCCAGTTCGGCATGGCCGCCGTCATCGCGCCGCTGGCCGGCGCGGGCGGCACGGCCGACGCGCTGCCCATGGTCACGCTGATCCTGGCCCTGCCCGTGGCCGCCATCCTCAGCCGGCTGCTGCTGGCCGGCCCGGCCCGCCGCCAGCAGGCGGCCGTCGCCGCGGACGCCCTCCCCGCCGACGCGATCCCTGCCGAGGTCCCGGTCCAGTGACCGGCACTCGGCCCGCCCAGGGCCGCTGACGTCAGCGGCCTCGTGCCCGCCGCCGGGCGTGACCGGCCGGCCGGCCGGCGCTGATCAGGCGCCGGGCCCGTGGCCGGGCCCGGCCACGCTGACCGCGGCGCGGCGGGCCGCGGCGCAGGCCCGGCGGACCCGGTCGTGCGGCACCGCGTGCCTGACGTGCCCCTGGTACCCGGCGGTCGTCCGGGCCGTGAACAGGGAGTTGAGGATCGCCTCCGTCACGGCGGAGGTCGTCGCGCGGAAGACCGGGTCGAGGTCAGCGTCGGGCCGCGCGCCTTCGCCCGGCGCCGCGGTCGAGAAGGCGATCGCGTAATCGCCGCTGCCGCCGGCGAAGTCCGAGCCGGTCGCGGCCAGCCCGGCGAGCGCGCGGCGCGCCACCCGGCCGAGCTGCCGGGCGTCCAGCGCGGCGTCGGTGGCGACCACGATCATGCAGGAGTTCCCGGCGGGCTCGCCGGGCTGCTGGCCGGCCGGGCCACCGGCGACCCCGGCCAGCGCGATGTCGCCGGGGACCGGGACGCCCATGACGGTCAGCGTCCCGGAGAAGTTGGCCTGGACCAGGGTCCCGACGGTGCAGGCGGCGGAGCCGCCGGGCACGACCCGCGAGGACGTGCCGACGCCCGCCTTGAATCCCAGCGCGCTCGTCCCGGTGCCCGCGCCGACCGCGCCCTCGGCCACGGGGCCGTCGCTGGCTCCGTCGATGGCGGCGGCGACGTGCTCAGGCCGCAGCGGCCGGGCCCGGATATCGGACAGGTAGCCGTCGTTCGTCTCGCCGACCACGGGATTGATCGACTGGACCGCCTCGTAGCCGGGCCGCGCGAGCAGGTACTCCACCAGCGCGTCGGCGACCCGGAACGCGGAGAGCGTGGCGGTCAGCAAGACCGGCGTCTCGATCACCCCGAGCTCGGCGACCTGCGTCGAGCCGATCAGCTTGCCGTAGCCGTTGCCCACGGCCACCGCCGCCGCGCACTGCCCGCCCGCCGGCATGACCCTGGCCGGCACGATCGCGGTGACCCCCGTCCTGATGTCGGTCCCGCGATGCAGCGTGGTGTGGCCGACCGCCACGCCCGGCACGTCGGTGATCGCGTTGCCGGCCCCGGTGTCGGACCCGCCGAACTCGACGCCCAGCTCCCGGGCACGCGCTGGCCGCTGCTCCATGATCACCCTCTTCCCGCCCCGCGCCTGCCTGACCCCGGCCACGCCGATCCCGGCCGCGGGACGGTCAGCCATCCTGGCCCGGGCCGCGCTCCATCCTGGCCCGGGCCGCGCTCCATCCTGGCCCGGGGCCGCGCTCCATCCAGGCCCGGGGCCGCGCTCCATCCTGGCCCGGGGCCGCGCTCCATCCTGGCCCGGGGC
>DASYBB010000149.1:0-28877 GCA_036501025.1 Streptosporangiaceae bacterium | reverse complement strand
CACCCGCCAAGCCTGCAGCGGCCACCCGCCGGGCGTCCCTGGCGAGCCACTGACCTGCACAGCTCCGGTTAAATGGATAGCCCAGACTGCACAAATCGCTAGTGGATGCCACTCCCCGTCCCCGGTGAGTCGGGTAGCGGCGATGGCCGATCTGATCACGACCGCGACCAGCAAGGCGGTGCCGGTGAATTCGGCGACCGGCCGCCGGGCCTGCCTGGTGCTCACGCGGGTTTGGCCGACGCGCCCCACTGTGGCCTCTGAATACATCGACATGTATCGATGCCACCGTGCCGTGAATATAGACGTCGGTCAATGCCTGCTAGGTGAAAGCGCCGACGCCGGTGATGGCGCGGCCGACGATGAGCGTCTGCATGGTCTCGGTGCCTTCGAAGGTGTGGATCGCCTCCAGGTCCACCATGTGCCGCATGACCTGGTAGTCCAGCAGGATCCCGTTGCCGCCCAGCATGTCCCGTGCCTCGGCGGCGATCGCGCGCGCCTTGCGGGTGTTGTGCATCTTCGCCAGCCCGGCCACCGTCGGGGTCAGCCGGCCGGCCTCGGCCAGGCGGCCGATCTGCAGGCAGTAGAGCTGCATGGCGGTGAGGTCCGCCAGCATTGACACCAGCCGCTGCTGGATGATCTGGAAGCTGGCCAGCGGCTGGCCGAACTGGCGGCGCTGCAGCGCGTACCGCAGGGCGGTGTCATAGGCGGACGTCGCGTGGCCGAGCGCCGCCCAGGCGCAGGTGGCGCGGGTGGTGGCCAGGACCCGGCTGGCGTCGGCGAACGAGCGCGCGCCCGGCAGCCGGTTCCCCGCCGGGACCCGCACGCCGTCGAGGGTGATGTCGGCCTGCCAGACCGCGCGCAGCGACACCTTCCCCTCGATGACCCGGGCCTGGTAACCGGGCGCGCCCTTCTCCACGACGAACGCGTTGACCTGGCCGTCCTCGGCGTTACGGGCCCAGACGACGATCAGGTCGGCCACGGTGCCGAGGCCGATCCAGCGCTTGCTCCCGGTCAGGACCCAGCTGCCGTCAGCGTCGCGGCGGGCCGAGGTCTCCAGGGCGACGGAGTCCGAGCCGTGGTCGGGCTCGGTCAGCGCGAAGGCGCCGAGCTTGGTCATCGCGGCCATCTCCGGCAGCCACCGGGCCCGCTGCTCGGCCGAGCCGCACATCGCGATGGACTGCATGGCCAGGCCCGCGTGGACGCCGAGGATCACGCCCAGGCTGCCGTCGCCGCGGTGCAGTTCCATGGTGACCAGGCCGCACGCCATCGGGCTCATGCCCGCGCAGCCGTGGCCGGCGATGTCCTCGCCGACGATGCCGAGCTCGGGCAGCCGCCGGACGAGCGGCCAGCAGATCTCGGCCCGCTCCCAGTACGGGCCGATGACCGGCACGACCTCGTCGTCCACGAACCGCCGGACGGCGCTGAACCGGGCCCACTGCTCGTCGGTGAACTGCTCGCGGACGGAGAAGAAGTCCGTCCCGAGGGACTCGCCGAGGTGCTCGCTCACCTGCGTCATCGCTGGGTTCCCTTCCTGGCCGGGCCGGGCGGCGCCGCGTCGCCGGCGTCGAGGAAGGCCTCCACGGCCGGCGCGATGCGCTCGGGATGCGCGGCCAGCTCGAGGTGGCCGCCGTGATAGATGTGCAGCTCGCTGCGCGGCATCAGCCAGTGCATGATCCGCGCGTTGGCCAGCGGGATGATCGGGTCGTCGTCGCCGGCCAGGATCAGGGCGCGGGGCCGCAGCCCCGGCAGCCGCGGCAGGCTGGTCCAGCCCGCCGCGGCGAGCAGCTGGTAGTAGTAGCCGCGCGCCGGGCCGAGGCGGGTCGAGGCATGCAGCAGGTCGCGGGCCAGGGCCGGGTCCTGCCGGGCGGTGCCGCCGTACAGCTCCCCGGCGATCCGGGCCGCGTAGCCGGGGTCGCGGTGGCGCCGCGGGGTGAGCATGCGCAGCAGCACCGCCGGGCTGGCCGGGACCATGAGCGCGCCCGGCCCGGTCGCCACCAGCACCAGCGCGCGGACCCGGCCCGGGCGGCTCAGCGCGAACTGCTGCGCGAGCGCGCCGCCCCAGGAGATGCCGAGCACGTCGGCCTGCGGGCAGCCCAGCTGGTCGAGCAGCCCGGCCAGCAGCGGCGCGGACGTGGCCAGGTGGTAGGGCAGCACCGGGGCCGGCGACCCGCCGACGCCGGGCATGTCGAACCGGATGATGCCGCGCCGCGGGTCGAGCGCGTCGACGAACGGCTGGAACAGCTCCATGCTCGCGCCGATGCCGTTGCACAGCAGCAGCGGCGGGCGGCCCGGGCGGCCCTCCCGGATCGAGACGCGGATCGCCCGGCTGCCGACGGTCAGGATCCGCATCCGCTCGGCGGCCGCGCCGCGGCGGGGCCGGCCGCGGGTCACGCGGCCGGCGCCCGGGCCCGGCCGGCCGTCTCCGGCGGGTCCCGGCGGCCGGGCGTCAGCGGTCATAGACATAGGTTCCGGGCGCGTCGCAGATCGGCGCCAGGCCGCCGCCGCCGGGACCGGGCGGGGCATC
This sequence comes from Streptosporangiaceae bacterium, assembly GCA_036501025.1. Classification (GTDB taxonomy): domain Bacteria; phylum Actinomycetota; class Actinomycetes; order Streptosporangiales; family Streptosporangiaceae; genus DASUBV01. The sequence continues at coordinate 26,353 of DASYBB010000149.1, read as the reverse complement.
CTGCTCGGCGCCGCAGCGCTCGCTCAGCCAGGCGGCGTAGTCCGGCCACCAGGACCCGCGGGCCGTCTCCGCCTTGCGCTGCCATTCCTGCGGGTCGGCCGGGCTGTCGGTGGCGACCTGGTAGCCGGCCTTGTCGTTGCCGGGCGGATTGACCATCGCGGCGATGTGCCCGCTGGTGGACAGCACGAAGCGGCGGCGGCCGGACAGCAGCTGGGTCGACTGGTAGCAGCTCGTCCACGGGCAGATGTGGTCGGTGATGCCGGCCACCAGGTAGCTGTCCCGGTCGATCGCGGCCAGGTCCACCGGCGAGCCCAGCATGGTCAGCCCGCCCGGCTTGGCCAGCGCGTTGGCCACGCCCAGGCGCAGGAAGTCCCGGTGCAGGCCCGCGGTCATGCGGGTGGTGTCGGCGTTCCAGAACAGGATGTCGAACGGCGGCGGTGTCCGCCCGAGCAGGTAGTTGTTGACCCAGTAGTTCCAGATCAGGTCGTTCGGCCGCAGCCAGGCGAAGACCTCGGCCAGGGACCGGCCGTCGAGGTAGCCGCGGGCCCGGGACGCGGCGCCGGCCAGCCGCGCGGTCCGCTCGCTGATGACGGCGCTGGCCAGGCCGGCCCGGGCCTGGTCCAGCACGGTGACCATGAGGGTGAGCGCGGCGATCCGGTCCTGCTGGCCCTCGTGCGCGAGGTGCGCCGCGACCATGGCGGCGATGATGCCGCCCGAGCAGGTGCCCATCAGCGCGGCCTGATCGCACCCGGTGATCGTGGCCATCGCGTCCATGGCGTCCAGGACAGCCTGCCCGTAGGTGTCGAAGTCCCAGTCGGCGTGCCGGGCGTCCGGGTTGCGCCAGGAGATCATGAAGACCTGCAGCCCGGCGCCGACCAGGTACTCGGCCAGGCTCCGGCCGGGCGCCAGGTCCAGCACGTAGAACTTGTTGATCGTCGGCGGCACGATCAGCAGCGGGACCGGCCGGACCGCGGGCGTCGCGGGGGAGTACTGGACCAGCTCGAAGACCGGGGTCCGCAGGACCACCGAGCCGGGCGTGACGGCCAGGTCCACCCCGACCTCGAACGCGTCGGCCGCGACCATCGACGGCACCCGCGGCGGGGCGGCCATGTCGCTGACGAAGTGCCGCAGGCCGGCCAGGGCGCTGCCGCCGCCGGTGTCTACGGCGGCCTTCAGCGCCGCCGGGTTCAGCAGCGGGTTGTTGCTCGGGGCCAGGGCGTCGATCAGGTTGGTCAGCACGAAGCCGACGCGGGCCGCGTCGGCCTCGTCCAGGCCGGCTCCGGCCACCACGCCCTCGGCGGCGGCCGCGCCCGCCAGGTAGGCCTGCATGGCCCGGCGCAGCACCGGGTTGCCCGCCCAGCCCGGGTCGGCGAACCGCCGGTCCCGGCGCGACGGCCCGACCTGCGATCTGCCGGCCGCGATGCGGGCCAGCTCAGCCAGCAGCGCGCCGCCCGAGCCGGCCACCAGCCGGGGGCGGCGGGCCAGCGCCGCGGCCAGCCGCAGCCCGGAGCCGCCCGGGCTCACGCGCCGCAGCATCCCGATGGCGGCGTCGGTCAGCAGCAGGTCCAGGGGCGCGCTCGCGGCATCCGCGGCAGCAGATCCGAGCGTGTCGTTCTCGTCCGTGTTCATGATCTCCGTCCTCGGGCCGAGCGTAAGCCGCACGAGGCCGGCCGCCATTGGGCGCGCGGCACAAACCTGCGGGCCGGCGTGGTCCTGCCGGCCCAGGCGCCGGCCGAGGCCGCCCGATCCCGGCGCGCGCTGTCCGCGGGCTCTAGGCAGGCCCGCCGCGCTGCGCGAGGATCCAGTGATGGACATGGATGTGCCCGGTACCGGGGTCGCCGAGCTGGTGGCCGGCGTGGCCGCCGCGGTGGCGCGCCAGCCGGCTGCGCCGGACGTGCTCGACGTCATCGTCCGCGAGATGCCGGAGCTGGAGGAGGACAAGACCCTGCTGGGCCTGCTCGCGTCCAGCGTCGACGGCAACGTCGAGACGTGCCTGCAGGTCATGCAGCACCAGATCGGCCTGTCCGCGGTGCAGGCCCCGGCCGCCGCCGTCGAGTACGCGCGCCGGCTGGCCCAGCGCGGCACCCCGCTCACGACGCTGCTGCGCACCTACCGGGTCGGGCATGCGCGCTTCTCCGACTGGCTGTTCCGGGAGCTGGCCCGGCAGACCGGTGACGCGGCGCTGATCAGCGCGACCACGCTGAGCATGAGCCGGATCGTGGCGGGCTACATCGACCAGACGTCCGAGGAGATGGTCGCCGCCTACACCCAGGAGCGCGACCACTGGCTGCGCAACCAGAACGCCGCCCGGGCCGCGCGGGTCCGCGAGCTGCTGTCCGGTGCCCGGGGCGACGTGCGCGCCGCCGAGGCCACGCTCGGCTACCGGCTGCGGCAGTACCACGTGGGCCTGGTGTGCTGGGCGGACGCCCCGGCCGGCCCCGCGGACCAGCTCACCCGGCTGGAACGGGCCGTCGCCCAGGTGGCTGCGCAGGCCGCCAGCGCGGGCGATCCCATGTTCCTGCCCCGCGACGAGTCGAGCGCCTGGGCCTGGCTGCCGCTGGGGATCCGCGACCGGCTCGATACCGCCGAGGCCAGCGCCGCCGCCGCGGACGCCGGCGTCCACTTCGCCTTCGGCGACCCGGCGAACGGCCCCGGCGGATTCTGCCTCACCTACCTTCAGGCCCTGGCCGCCGAAACGGTGGCGCTGGCCGCGGGACCTCCGCCGCCGAGGCTGGTGACGTTCGCGGAGGTCGCGCCGGTGGCGATGATGCTCGGATCGGCGGACCTGCTGCGCGGCTGGGTGCGCAGCACGCTGGGCGGCCTGGCCGCCGACGATGAGCACCACGCCCGGCTGCGGGCCACGCTGCTGGTGTTCCTGCAGTGCGGCGGGAGCTACAAGGCCACCGCCGAGCGCCTGATGATGCACAAGAACTCGGTCCAGTACCGGATCCGCAAGGCCGAGGAGAGCCTGGGCCGCCCGGTCGCCGGGAACCGCCCGGACATCGAGCTGGCGCTGCAGGTCACGCACTGGCTGGGAGCGGCCGTGCTGCGGCGCCCGGCGGCGCCGGCTCACGGCCGGCGGCGCACCAGCGCCCAGCCCGAGACGATCACGCCCAGCCCGACGACGATGGCGAACCCGAGCACGGTGCCGGGCGCGCTCGCCCCCAGGTCGAGCGCCACCCCGGCGCCGATCACCGGCACCGACAGCCCGACGTAGAGAGCGATGAGCAGGTCCGACGTCATCGCGACGCGGCGGGCGGGCTGGCCGCCAGCACGATCCCGGTGGTCCCCGTGAAGACCGCGCCCGAGCCCGCGCCGATCAGCGCGCCGCCGGTCAGGAACAGCGCCAGGCTGGGCGGGGCCAGGCGCACGGAGACGACGAGCAGTGCCAGGCCCGCGAGCATGGACGCCGTTCCGAGCGCGAGCACGCGCGCGGCCGGCAGCGTGGCCAGCTGGGCCGCCACGCCGCAGGCGAAGAGCAGGAAGAGCGCGGCCCCGGACAGCGCGTGCGAGGGATGGTGCAGCGTGGTGGCCAGGAACAGCCCGGACAGCCCGGCGAACAGGCCATTGGCGGAGAAGGCGGCCAGCGTCCCGGCGGCCGCCGGGACCGGAAGCCGGGCCGCGCGCCGCGAAGCGGCTGGCTCCCCCTCCCGGACCGGCTTCTCCTCCGCGGCGGGCGGGCCCGGCGCGGCCGGCTCGGGCTTCTCCTCCGCGGCGCGCGCGCCTGTCGCCGGCTTTCCCTCGCTGGCCGGCGCGCCCGTCTCCGGCGCGGCCCGCAGGCCGATCAGCGCGATCGCTCCCAGCGCGATGAACACCAGGTACGGCACGGTCAGCGGCTCTGCCACCCACTGCGCGAGGCAGCCGGCGATCAGCGGGCCGATGCCCAGCGCGCCGACGGTCACCGACGTGCCGATGGTCCGGGCCCGGGCCGGCGACGCGGCCGGGCCCGCGCGCAGCCGAAGCTCGATGAGGTAGGTGATCGCGGTGCCCGCGGCCAGCCCGACCGACACCCCGGTGAGCAGCCGCCCGAGCAGCAGCCCCGGCAGGTCCGGCCACGCCGCGAGCACCCCCGCGGCCACCATCATCATCGCGACGGCACCGAGCATCGTGCCCCGGCGCCCGATCCGCGCGGCGATGGCGCTGTCCAGCAGCAGCACGGCGATCGTGCTGCCCGCGAAGATCGCGAAGACCACGGTGATGGTGAGGGCCGAGAGGTGGTCCCGGGCGCGGTACAGGCCATAGAGCGGGCTGGGCAGGGTGGCGACCGCCATGACGATCAGGAAGGCGAACGCGACGGTCCAGAAGCCGGCGCCGGGCCGGCGTCCCGGCGCTGCGGGCACTGCGGCGGAGGCGTCGGTGCCAGTCATCGAACTGCGTCTCTGGCGGAGCACAGCGGCAGCGTCTCGCGCGCGCAGGTGAATGGCCGTCACCCGATCCTGGTGATTCCCCGGCCGGGCGGCGCGCTAGCGGTCAGCCTTGCGGACCGTCGAGAGCAGCCGCAGCTCGCGGGCGCGCTGCACCGCGGCGGACCGGTCCTGCGCCTGGAGCTTGGCGTAGATGTTGCGGATGTGGGTGCTGACGGTATTCACCGAGACCGACAGCTCGCCGGCGATCTCGGGCCGGGACAGGTTGGTCGGGAGGTACCGCAGGACCCGCAGCTCGCTTGGGCTGAGCTGCTCGGACCCGGCCCGGGCCGGGCCGCTGACCGGCGGCGGGGCGGACCCGCGCAGCGCGTCGAGGATGTCGGTCAGCAGGGCCGCGTGCGCCGTCTCCTGCCGGGGCAGCGCCGCGAGCAGGTCGAGCGAGCCCGTCATCGCGAACGGCAGCACGAGCCGGTCGGCCTCCGCCAGGCCCAGCGCGCGCTCGGCGGCGGCCCGGGCGGCGCGCTGGTCACCGAGGTCGCGGTGCGCCAGGGCGGCCAGGAGATGCGCCTCGACGAGGGTCATGTAGCCGATGGCCGGGGCGGTCCCGGCCAGGACGTCCCCGGTGGCGGCCAGGGCGGCGGCCGGGCGGCCCTCCGCCAGGCCGAGGGCCGCGCGGGCGTTGCCGATCTCGCCGGAGCCGGCCAGTTCCGCGCCGAGCCCGGCCAGCCCGGCCCGGGCCTCGCTGAGCTGGCCGAGCCGGGCCTGGGTGGCCAGCCGCCAGCCGGTGAGCTGGCGCATCAGCGCGTGCGAGCCCTCCAGCTGGGCCTGCAGGCGCTCGGCCGCGCAGTATTCCGCCAGGGCGTCGCGTGGCCGGCCCCGGCCGGACGCCAGCATGCCCGTGGCCAGGTGCAGCACCAGCCGCATGGGCGGCCCGGTGTCCGTCGCCAGGGCGCGGGCGGCGCGGCGGAGCCAGCGCTCGCCCTCGTCGAACTCGCCGGCCCAGATGAGCGTGCCCGCGAGGTTCAGGAGCGCGGGGGAGATGACCGGCTCGCCGCCCCAGCCGTGCTGCTCGGCCAGGGCTATCGCCTCCCGGCACCGCTGCCTTGTGGTGGCGAAGGGCTCGATCTTGGCCGCGAAGGCGAGCTCGGCCAGGCAGGCCACCTCGAGGTACGGGCGTCCGATGCGGTGCGCGAGATCGGCGCCATCCTGGAGGTGCCGCTGGCTGTCCTGGTTTCCCAGCGACCACGCCTCGACGATGCCGAGGTTCATCAGCGCCACCGCCCGCAGGTCGCTGCCGAGCGCGATGTCCTCGCCGGACTCGCCGCTGACGGGCGAGGACAGGAACCTGACCTGATCGACGACGCCGGCGAGGTGGCCGCGCCGCCGCGCGAGCGACAGCCGCAGGGCCGCGATCGCCACCTCGAGCCGGTGCCTGCGGCCGGCCGGCACGGTGCCGATCGCGGCTTCCGCCACGGTCAGGTGGGCAGCCGCCGCGTCCAGCCGGCCCTGGGCCAGGTCACTGGTGGCGCGCGGGAGCGAGAGATCCGGGTCCTCGGACACCGCACCCGGCGGGAAGGCGCGCAGCAGGGTCTGGATGGTCTGCGCCTGACCGTCCAGGGTCAGCCCGAACGAGTGGTCGGCGAGCAGCCGCGCCGCGTCGGTCCAGTCACCCGCCGCCTGGGTGTGCCGGATGGCGCCGATGATCTCGCCGTGCTGGCTCAGCCACTGCGCGGCGCGCCGGTGCAGGGCCGGCAGTTCCGCGGCCAGCTGCCGGCGCAGCTCCAGCCGGAGCAGGTCAGCGAACAGGTGGTGATACCGGAACCAGGTCCGGGCCGGGTCCAGCGACACGACGAACGCGTTGGCGTCCTCGAGGCCGAGCAGGATCTGCTCGGAGCCCGGGCGGCCGGTCAGCAGATCGGCCAGCTCGCCGTTGACGCGGTCGAGCAGGGAGGTGCGCAGCAGCAGCTGCTGGACTCCGGCCGGCTGGCCGTCCAGGATCTCGGCCAGCAGGTACTCGGCCACGGTCCGGCTGCTGCCGGAGAAGTCCGCGACGAATCGCTCCGGGTCGGGGCTGCTGGTCATCGCGATCGCGGCGAGCCGCAGGCCCGCGGCCCAGCCCTCGGTGCGCTGGTGCAGCCGCGCGGCCCCGGCGTCCGACAGCGCAATGCCCGCCGCGGCCAGGAACTCGCGGGTCTCGCGCGGCGTGAACCGCAGGTCAGCCGCGCGGATCTCGGCCAGGTCGCCCGCGAGGCGGAGCTTGTGCAGCCGCAGCGGCAGGTCACGGCGCGTCGCGAGGATCGCGTGCACGTGCCGGGGGAGCTGCTCGACCAGCCGGGTGAGCTGCGTGAGCGCCTCCGGGGAGGTCAGCTCGTGGAGATCGTCGATGATCAGGAAGGTGAGCTCGTGCTGCCCGGCGAGCTCCGCGCGGACCCGGCCGGCGACGGCCGCCTGGTTGAATTCGGGCGTCGCGGCCGGCGGATCGCCGTCGCCCGGCGACCCGGAGGCCTGCCGGACGGCGCGCAGGACGGCGAGCCAGAACTGCTGAGCGTCCTGCTGGTCGCGCTGCACCGCCACGACGGCCAGCCGGCCGCGCTGACCCGGGCCATCCGTCCAGGCCCGCAGCAGCGAGGTCTTGCCGCTGCCGGCCGGGGCCGAGATCAGCGTGACCCTGGCTTCGCAGGCGCGGTCAAGGGCGGCGAGAAGTCCCGCACGGGGAATCAGCCGCGGGGCGGCCAGGCCTCTCAGCACCCTGCACACGTTACGTGCTTGCCCCGGAGGTGGCTACGCTCACAGGCGGGGCCGCACTATCCAGCGGGAACTCGCGAAGGCAGGCAGCGCATGGGACAAAGCATCCAGGTTGGCAGCAAGGCCCCCGACTTCACCCTCCCCTCGCAGTCCGGCACGCCCGTCCGGCTGGCCGACCGGCTGGGCGAGCGGGTCATCGTCCTGTACTTCTACCCCCGGGACAACACCAGCGGCTGCACCGCCGAGGCGTGCGCCTTCCGGGACAGCTACGAGGTGTTCGCGGAGGCCGGCGCCGACGTGATCGGGATCAGCTCCGACTCGGTGGACCGGCACGCTGCCTTCGCGGGCAAGCACGATCTGCCGTTCACGCTGCTCAGCGACAAGGGCGGGCACGTCCGCAAGCAGTACGGGGTGCCCGCGGTGCTGGGCGTGCTGCCCGGCCGGGTCACGTATGTGATCGACCGCGAGGGCAGCGTCCGGCACGTGTTCAGCTCGATGACCAACATCGGCCAGCACGTCAGCGACGCGCTGGAGACCGTCCGTCAGCTGCAGGCCGAGCAGGCTTCCTGACCGTTCCCGGCCGGGCTGCGCGCTACCTGCGGTGCAGCCCGGCGCGGGCGCAGGCGTCGGCCAGGTCGCTGGTGCCGAATGCCTCGGCCGGGCCGAGCGCCCCGGCCGGCCCCACGCCGCCGGCGGCGGCCCGGCCCGCCGCCCAGGCCAGGATCAGCGCGGTGAACGAGTAGGGGTCCCCGCCGGCCAGGTGCACCGCGGCCAGGTCCCGGCCGCCCGCGTCGCTCGCCACCGCGATCACGTCCGTCCGGATGGCCGCCGGACCGGCGGGCCCGGCCCGGCTGTGCTGGATCCTGCGGGCCAGCGCGCCGAGCGCCCGGCGCGCGCCGGGTACCCGGCCCGCGGGCCGCGCGAGGACAGCGCCGTAGTGGACGAGCCGGGTGGCCCGGCCCGCCGAGCCGAGGTAGACGCCGACCTCGGTCAGCGGCGCCGGGGTCGGCCCCGGCCGGTAGCTGCCGCCGCCAGGTCCGGCCGCCGGCGGCCGGAGCCGGGGCAGCCCGAAATGCTCGGAGGAGCCGATCGAGAAGGCCCGCTTCCGCTGGCCGTCAACCTCGAACGACCTGACGTGCGCCGCGACCCGCTCGCTGACGAGCAGGCCGCCGCGGAAGGCATATCCGGGTTCGAGCATCACCCCGGCTGCCGATGCGCGCGTGCCCGCGCTGGCCTCCTGCCTGCGCTTCCCCGCCGTCCCGCGCGCGAAGTAGCCGACCCGGACCCGGGTCGCGGCGGGGCCGGCGGCGTCCAGGGCCAGCGCCCCGGCCAGGTTCCCCGGCACGTAGTCGTAGCCGAAGGCGGTCAGCAGGACCGCGCCGGCTCGCTCCGCGCGCGGGCCGAACTCCTCGAAAACCTGCCGGATGAACGGCGGCTCGCCGCTGCAGTCCAGGTAGATCGCCCCGGCGTCGGCCGCCGCGGCCACGGCGGGCCGCCCGGCGGCCAGGAACGGCCCCGCGGCCGACACCAGCACGTCGCCGGCCCCGATCAGGTCCCGCAGCGGGCCGGGCTCGGCGGCCGCCACCGCGGTCTCCAGCTGGGCCCCGCCGCTGGCCGGCGCCAGCCGGGCGGCCAGGGCGGCCAGCCGGCTCCGGTCCCGACCGGCCAGGACCGGGCGCGCCCCGGCGGCCAGCAATGCCTGCGCCGTCAGCGCGCCGGTGTATCCCGTGGCCCCGTACAGCACGATCCGGCCCGGCATGACGTGGGCCTACCCGCCCGGGGCCGGTTTGGCACCGGCCCCGGCGGGAAATCCTGGCCGGGGTGGACGTACAGAAGCACCTGGTCAACCCGGTCGTCAGGCTGGCCTGGGCGCTGGGCATCCCGCCGCCCGGCGATGCCCTGCTGGAGACCACCGGGCGGCACACCGGGCAGCCCCGGCGGACGCCGGTGTGCGACGGCCTGGACGGCCGGACCTTCTGGCTGGTCGCCCAGCGCGGACGGCACTCGGACTGGGTCCGCAACATCGAGGCCGACCCGCGGGTCCGGGTCAAGACGGCCAGCTGGCCGCGAACCCGGTGGCGGGCCGGGACGGCGCACGTCGTGGCCGATGACGACCCGCGCCTTCGGCAGGCGGCCATCGGCCGGGGCAACCTGGCGCGCCGGCTTTGCGTGGCCACGTCCGCGTCGGCGGCCGCCCGCCCGCTGACCGTCCGCATCGACCTTGACCGGTGACGGCCGCGGCCCGGTCATAGCGGCCCGGTCATAGCGGCCCGGTCATAGCGGCCCGGGCATAGCTGGGCGGTCGTAGCCGCCCGGTCAGAGCTGGGCGGTCCGCGCGCGGGCGGCCTGGCGGACCAGGTGGTCTCGCTCGGCGACATCGGTGGCCCGGCGGGCCGCCGCCGCGTACGCCGCGGCCGCGGCCGGCCGGTCGCCGCCCAGCTCGTGCAGGTGGCCGCGGACGGCGTGCCAGCGGTGCCGGTCGCCGATCACCCCGCGCAGCCGGTCCGTCTCGCGCAGCCCGGCGGCGGCGCCGAGGACGTGGCCGACCGCGACCGCGCGCCCGAGCACCGCGGCCGGGTCCAGGCGTACCGGGTCGGCGCTGAGGGCGACCAGGTCGTCGTACCAGGCGAGGATCTGCGGCCAGTCGGTCTCCGCGGCGCTCGCCGCGTCGTCGTGCAGCGCGGCGATGGCCGCCTCGACCTGGTAGCGGCCGGGCCGCTGGATGGCCAGCGCCGACTGCAGGACGCGCACGCCCTCGGCGATCTCGCGCCGGTCCCAGAGCCCGCGGTCCTGCCGGTCAAGCGTGACGATCCGGCCCTGCGGGTCGACCTTGGCCGGCAGGCGCGCGTGGCTGAGGAGCATCAGCGCGAGCAGCCCGCGCGCCTCCGGTTCCTCGGTGGCGAGGGTGAGCTGGCGGGCCAGCCGGATCGCCTTGCCGGCCAGGTCGACCCGGCCCGCGTGCCCGGCCGTGTAGATCAGGTACAGCGCGCGCAGCACGACGGCGAGGTCGCCGGGCTGGTCGAGGCGGCGGCCCCGCAGGGTGCGCTTGGCCCGGCTGATCCGCTGCGCCATCGTCGGCTCCGGGACGTAGAAGGCGTCGGCGATCTCGCGCGTGGTGAGGCCGCCGACCGCGCGCAGCGCCAGCGCCACCTGGGAGGCGGGCGCGAGCTCCGGGTGGCAGCAGCAGAACAGCAGGAACAGGGTGTCGTCGCCCTCCTCCGTGACGCCGGGCGCCTGCTCGGTGTGCTCCCGCCCGGCGCGCGCCTGCTCCTCGCGGCGGTGCCGGGCGGCGTCGCTGCGGCGGGCGTCGACGAGCCGCCGGGTCGCTACCGCGGTCAGCCACGCGCGCGGGTCGTGCGGCGGGTGCGCGGGCCACGCCCGCAGCGCCTCCAGCAGCGCCTCCTGCAGGGCGTCCTCGGCGGCGGCGAAGTCCTCGCCGCGCCGGACCAGGCCCGCGAGGACCCGGGGGACGAGGGCGCGCAGGGCACCCTCGTCCAGCGCCGGGGCCGGCTCGCCGGTCATGGCGGGTCAGTCGCCTCCCGTCTCGGACATGACTTCCCGGACGTCGATCCACTCATACAGCGGCTCCCCGCCCGGGCCGGGCTCGGAGGAGACGTAGGCGGCGAGCTCGACCGCGCGCTCGTGCGAGTCGACGTCGATCATGTACCAGCCCGCCACGAGATCACTGGTCTCGGGCAGCGGGCCGTCGGTGGTGACCGGCGCGGCGCCAGGGCCGCCGTAGCGCACGAAGCTGCGGGCCGGCGTGAGCGCCTGCGCGTCGACAAACTCGCCGTTCTCCTCGAGCAGCTCGCTGACGTGCCGCAGGAAGCTCATGTGGGCCTCGATGTCCGCGGGCGCCCACTGGTCCATCGGCGGCACGGGGCGGTGCGGCTCCGGGCCGCCGCGGTAGTGCTTCAGAAGCAGGTACTTCGGCATGGTGGCCTCCTGATGTCGCGGGCCGCGCCGGTCGCGGCCTCCACCTGGGGAGCGGAGCCGGTCCCGGCTTCTCGACATGAAATCACTGATCTGGCCGCCCGCGACGGCAGCCGGCGGCGCGCCATTAGGACGGCGGGCGGACGGCTGCGTCCCAGCGGCGCTGGGCGTCGGCGAGCACGGCGTCGATGTCGTCGGCCAGGAGGTGGCGCGCGGCGATGAGGGACTCGGCGTCGGCGCGGACGCGGGCCAGGAAGGCGGCGGCGTCGCCGTAGCGGCGCAGGACCTCCGCGGCGGGCAGGGGGGCGCGGCCGCCGGCCAGGTTCCAGGTCTCCACCGGGACGCCGTCCCGCGGGAGCTCGGGGTTCCAGCCGGCCGACACGTCGAGCGGTACCGAGACGTGCGGGAGCCGGACGCCCGCCAGCTCGTTGCCGTCGTCGTCGACATCGGAGACCAGGCACGGCCGCGCGGGGCCGAGCACGACGGCCGGGTAGCGGGCGACGCCGTGCGTCGCGTCCGGCCCGAGGCTGATCGGCGGCATCCCGAGCAGCGCTTCCCCGGCGGGCAGCGTTATGTCCCGGAGCCAGGGCGCGGCGCGGAGCTTCTTCAGCGCCTCGTCACGGCTGATCCCGGTGCCGTCCGGGCGGGGCACGGCCGAGGCGGGCGGCGGCGTCCCGTCGCGCACCCACTCCTGCAGGGCGGCGGCGTGAGCGCGGGTGACGCCGGTGGTGTCGATGAGGTTGCCGGGCAGCTGGACGGGCAGGGCCTCGACGTAGCCGGGCAGGGTGCCGACGTGATGCGTCCCGGCGTAGAGGTACCAGCGGCAGCCGGGATCGTCGGGGTCGGGGTGCCCGAGCGACGCGTCGCCGCGCCAGTACTCGGTGGCGGTGTTGGTGAAGACCAGCTTCGGGGCGGTGCCGCGCGCGCGGGCGCGGTCCAGCAGGCCGTCGGCGGGGGAGAACGGCGGCAGGTGGCAGAACCCGAGCGGGTTCATCGACGACGGCTGCGCGTACCGGTTGTTGAACTCGCCGACCCGGCCGCCCGCGATGTGGCAGTGGATGCCGTCGAACACGCGGGCGCCGTTCTCGGCCGCGTTGCCGGTGTCGCGCACGAACTGGCGCAGCCACCGGCCGCTCTGCGAGACCCCGAAGGCCAGCGTGTGAGTGAACTGGTCCCGCAGGTAGGTGACGACATCGCGGACCGCCGCGAGGCCGGCGCCGGCCACCGGGCAGCGGCTGGTGGTGTACGTGAGCTCGTAGTGCCTCCGGGCGGCGAAACCGCCGTCCAGCTCGATGTGCTCGGGATCGGTGAAGCGCCACCGGTCGCGCGGGACCGTCCGGGGCGGCCCGTTGAACCAGTCGCGCTCGGTCAGCGTGGCGGCCGGCTCGCCGGGATCGGCCGCGGCCAGCGCCTGGAACTGGCCCATGATCGGCAGGACCTCGTCCGCCAGCCGGCGGCGGGCCTGGCCGGCGATGGGCTGGAAGCCGAGCCGGGCCTGGCCGCGCAGCGGCTCCCCGTCGTCGCCGAGCGCCTCCGGCGCGTCGAGGCCGACCGTTCCGGGCCGGCGCTCGATGTCCCACTGCCAGCCGACCCACAGCACCGACAGGCCCCGCCCCAGCACCCACCCGTCGCCCGCCGCGATCTGGCCGGTCGGGGCGACCCGGGCCAGGCCCGCGCTGTAGGGCAGCCCGGTGACCAGGCCGCGGTTGGCCACGACGTGCAGCAGGCCGCCCGGCCCGGGCGCCCGCAGCAGCACGACGTCGGTCTCGAACCGGACCAGCCCGTCGGGGTCGCGGCGGGCGCGATCGAGGTCCACGATGGCGGCGTTGGCCGGGTCGGCCGGGTCCAGCGCGACCGTTGCCACGGCTACCACGTGCTCGTAACCGTCCTGGTAGGGAACGGACGAGACGGTCCGCAGCGATTCGACGGCCATGGCCCAGCCCTCCCCAAGCAGGTGCTTCCTCGCACACCGTACCAATCCGCCTCACGGCGGCCGGCGATGCGGACGAGCGGCCCCGGCCGGTCACGCCGAGGCGCGGCTGGCCAGCGCGGTCACGGAGCCGGTCAGGGCGAGCGCGGCGAGCAGGAAGATCGCGTGGGCGTACCCGGTCATCAGCGACGCGGCAGCCGCGGGCGAGACCTGCGACGCGGTGCCGGCGAAGAACTCGCGGCGCAGCGCGGCGGGGAGCGGGGCGGTTACCAGCGTGAGCACGACCGCCGTGCTGGTCACCCAGCCGAGGTTCTGGAGCATCAGCCGGGTCCCGTTGATGAGCCCGGTGCTGGTCCGCGGTGCCCGCGACATGACCACGTTGGTGTTGCTGGGCCCGAACATGCCGCCGCCGGCCCCGATGAGTACCAGCGCGATCAGGTTGGCCGGGTACCCGGTGTCGATCGTCGGTGCGAGGATGGCCAGGCCCAGGAAGGCGATGGCCGAGCCGGCCACGGCCAGGGTGTCCGGGCGCAGCCGCCGGGTCAGCCGGCCGGCCGACACGGCAGCGATGCCCGAGCACACCGGCAGGGGCGTGACCTTGAGGCCGGCCAGGATCGGGCTGTCCCCCGAGACCGCCTGGAAGTACAGCGCCATCAGCAGGACCGGGCTCCACTGCGCCATCGCGTTGGCGAAGCCCGAGGCCATGGCCAGCGACAGCGGGCGGTCGCGGAACATGCGCAGGTCGATGAGCGGGTCCCGGGTGCGCAGTTCGAGCAGGACGAACGCGGCCAGCAGCGCCGCCGCCGCGGCCGCCCCGCCGAACACGGTCGGCGCGGACCACCCGCTGGTCTGGGCCAGCGACAGGCTGACGATCAGGCCGGCCAGGCCGACGAGCAGCAGCGCGCTGCCGGGCACGTCGACGGACGCCGGCCGCTCTGGCCGGCCGCGGGCCTGCAGGACGGTGCGGCCGAGCAGGAAGCACGCCACTCCGACGGGCACGTTCAGCAGGAAGATCCAGCGCCATCCCGCGGTCCCGGCGATGGCGCCGCCGACCGAGGGCCCGATGAGCTCAGCGACGGAGATCGAGGCGATGTAGATGCCCAGGCCGTGATTCACCCGGTCGGCGGGCAGCAGGTCCAGCAGGATCGCGGCGCTGTTGGCCCAGATGACCGCGGTGGCCACGGCCTGGCAGGCCTGCAGACAGATGAGCAGCAGCGGGCTGGGCGCGACGCCCGCCAGGAGGCTGGCCGCGGTGAACCCGCCGATCCCGGCCAGATAGGCGGCCCGGCGGCCGACGATGTCGCCGACCCGGCCCATGATCAGCATCAGCGAGGTGCTGACCGCGGCGGGGGTGAGGACGATGAAGGTCGCCGTCAGCGCGCTGGCGTCGAAATTCCGGACGATGGCCGGGACGGCGACGCTGAGGGTGCTGGAGCTGAGGCTCACGAAGAACGTCGCCAGCGCCACGGTGCCGAGCACCAGGCGCGCGGACGGCCGGGTCGCGCACTCGGCGACCGCTGTCGTGGCCACGGCGCGCCCTAGCTGCCGCGGATGCCATCGTAGGCGGCGGTCAGCGTGGGGCCGGCCGACAGCTTGCCCGCCACGTGGCTGAGCTGGCGGCGCTGCGGCCCGGTGATGTCGGCCAGGAGCTCGTCGTCGAGCCGCTGCATCAGCCGGTCGATCCGCTCGGTGGCCTGCTCGCCCTCGGGGGTGATGGAGACGACGTAGCTGCGCCGGTCACCGTCGCGGCGCTTGCGCTGGACCAGGCCGAGCCGCTCGAGGTCGTCGATCGTGGCCACCATGGTTGCGGAGTCGATCCGCAGGTAGCTGCAGATGTCTTGCTGCGACATCGGCCCGCGGTCGAGGAGCGACCCGATGACGCTGTAGTGCCGGACCCGCAGGCCGAGCTCGGCCAGCTCGCCCTCCAGCAAGCGGAAGATCACCTGACCCAGCTTCTGGAGCAGGCAGCTGGTGTGGGCGCCCATCCGGCCCGGCACCAGGGGCACCGGCACCTCAGTGCCGTGACGCCCGACGGTCATCCTCGTACCTCCTCGAGACTGCGGTCAGCCCCTATCTTCCCGTCGCGCGTGCGACGGCGCCGTCGAGCCCGGCCGGGCCGCGATGGCCCTGGTGGCGACTGTAGCAAGCAGCGCGAATGATTAGTACTGCCAACTACCAGCCCCGCTAATCGATTCCTTGACACTAGTGATCACATGGCGGGATATTGAGCCCGACGAGCCAGATACCTCATCGAGGAGGGCCTATGTGGCTTGAGCTCACTCCTGAACTCCAGGTCTTCAGCGACGAGATGCGGGACTGGATCTCCGCGAACGCGCCGGCCGGGCTGGATCAGCTGGCCGACTGGAGCACCCCCTGGGGCGCGATGGGCCGGTACCAGCTGGTGGAGGAAGCTCGACGTCACCCGCTGCACGCCGCGTGGGAGGAACGACTGCTGGGAGCCCGGCTGATCTGCCCGCACTGGCCCGAGGAGGTCGGCGGCCGCGGCTGGGGCGCGGTCCGGCTGGCCGTCTTCGACCTGGCCTGCCACCAGGCGGGCGTGCCGCGCATCGAGCGCGGGATGGGCGAGTCGCTGGTCGGGCCGTCGCTGCTGGGCGCGGGGACGCCCGAGCAGGCGGCGCGGTTCCTGCCCCGGATCATCTCCGGCGAGGACGTCTACTGCCAGGGGTTCTCCGAGCCGGACCACGGATCGGACCTGGCCGCGGTGACGACCAGCGGCGTCGTCGACGGCGACGAGATCGTCATCACCGGCCAGAAGGTGTGGACGTCCGGCGCGCACGCGGCCAACATGATCTTCGTCCTGTGCCGGACCGACCCGGAGGCGCCCAAGCACCGGGGCCTGTCGTTCGTGCTCGCCCCGTTCTCCGCCGACAACGGCATCGAGGTGCGCCGGATCCCGATGCTGAACGGCACCGAGGAGTTCTGCGAGGACTTCTTCGACGGCGCCCGGGCGCCCCTGGCCAACATCATCGGCGGCCTGAACAACGGCTGGCACGTGGCGATGACCGCGCTGGCCTACGAGCGCGGCGCCGAGGCCACCACGCAGTACCTGTCCTACCTGCCGGAATTCTGGGACCTGGTCGGCCAGGCCCGCAAGGCCGGGCGGATCGATGACCAGCTGGTCCGCCAGCGCCTGGCCACCGCCTACCTGAACGTCGAGCTGATGCGCTACGGCGGCATCCGGACCCTGGCCCGGCTGATCCGCGGGCTGCCGCCGGGCGCGCTCGAGGCCGTCGGCAAGCTGCACTGGAGCGAGTACCACCGCTGGCTCGGCGAGGTCGCGATCGAGCTGGACGACACCGCCGGCCTGGTCCGGCCTGAGGGCCCGGGCTACCCGACCACCCGCTGGCAGGACCTGTGGCTGTCCAGCCGGTCGGGGACGATCTACTCCGGCACCAGCGAGATTCAGCGCAACATCATCGCCGAGCGGATCCTCGGGCTGCCCAAGGAGCCCGCCGCGGGCGGCAGCGCGCCCCGGCCGCCCGCGGGCACGGCGGTCCCGCAGGCTGCCCCCGAGGGGGCCGCGTCGACGCCGGCCGCGGCGGAGGACAGCGGCGCGCTGCCCGGCTTCGTGCCCAGCGCCGAGCAGCGGGCCTTCGCCGGCAGCCTGCGCCGGTTCCTGCGCCAGCGGGCCCCGGTCAGCACCGCCCGCGCGCTGATGACCGGCCCGGACGGGTTCGACCCGGGCTGCTGGCGGCAGCTGGCCGGCCAGCTCGGCCTCCAAGGACTGCGGATCCCCGAGCACCTCGGCGGGTCCGGCCAGGGGTTCACCGAGCTGCGCATCGCCCTGACCGAGCTCGGCCGCGAGCTGTACCCCGGGCCGTTCCTGGCGTCGGCCGTCCTGGCCACCGAGGCGATCCTGGCCAGCGGCGACCCGGCGGCCATGGCCGACCTGCTGCCCGGCCTGGCCGCCGGAGACACCATCGGGGCGCTCGCGCTGCCGGACGGGGCCGGCCCGCGGGCCGAGCCCGGCGGCGGCCGGTGGACCCTGGACGGCGGCTACGCGGTGGTGCTGCACGGGCAGGCGGCCACCCTGCTGGTCGTGGCGGCGGCCACCGCGACCGGGAGCTCCCTGTTCGCCGTCGACCCTGCGGCGGCCGGGGTCACCGTCACGCCGCTGCCCGCCCTGGACCAGACCCGCCAGCTGGCCCGGATCGAGCTCAGCGGCGCGCCGGGCCGGCTGATCGGCGCGGAGGGCGCGGCGCGGCCGGTCATCGCGGCCGTCCAGGACCGCGCGGCGCTCGCGCTGGCCGCCGACTCGCTGGGGGTGGCCGAGCGGGTGCTCGAGCTGACCGTCGCCTACGCCACGACGCGCCAGCAGTTCGGTCGGCCCATCGGCTCGTTCCAGGCCGTCAAGCACAAGTGCGCGGACATGCTCAAGAGCGTCGAGCTGGCCCGCTCCGGCCTGTACTACGCCGCGCACGCCGCCGACGCGGAGCCCGGCGAGCTGACCGCGGCGGCCAGCATCGCGAAGATCCAGTGCTGCGAGGCGGCCGCCCTGGTGACGGGCGACAGCATCCAGATCCACGGCGGGATCGGCTTCACCTGGGAACACGACGCGCACCTGTACTTCAAGCGCGCCCGGGCCAACGCCGCCCTGCTGGGCGACCTGACGTTTCACCGCGAACGGCTGCTCCAGGCCATCGGCGTGTAGCGGCCGGGCCCGGCCCGCCGGCCCGCCCCTGCGCGCCTCCCGTCAGCATGCCCGCCGCGGCCCGCGCGCCCCGGCCGGCCTGACTCATCAACCCACCAC
Source organism: Streptosporangiaceae bacterium (assembly GCA_036501025.1). Taxonomy (GTDB): domain Bacteria; phylum Actinomycetota; class Actinomycetes; order Streptosporangiales; family Streptosporangiaceae; genus DASUBV01. The sequence goes on along the minus strand of DASYBB010000149.1, from coordinate 8,610 downwards.
CCACTGGAGGTAGGCATGACGGACTCGAGCAGGGTTCTCTCCGCGACGGACGGCGCCGTCACGACCATCACCATCAACCGGCCCGACCGGATGAACGCCCTCGACAGCCGCACGCTGGCCGCGCTGGACGACGCCTTCGCCCGGGCGGCCGCGGACGCGGAGGTGCGGGCCGTCATCGTGACCGGCACCGGCCGGGCGTTCAGCGCCGGCGCGGACGTGAAGGAGTGGGCCAGCGGTGACGCCGGCGGGACCGACGCCCCGGCCGACGGCTGGGTCACGCTGGCCCACCGGCTCATCTCCCGCGTCTACCGGCTGCCCAAGCCGGTCGTCGCGGCGGTCAACGGCGTCGCCGTCGGCGGCGGCTTCGACCTGGCGCTGGCCTGCGACTTCCGGATCGGCGCGGACACCTCCCGGTACGGCGCGGTCTACGTGAACATCGGCTTCGCCCCCGATGCCGGCGGCACCTTCCTGCTGCCCCGCATCGTCGGCATGACCCGGGCCAAGGAACTGATCTACACCGGGCGCATCATCGACGCCGCCGAGGCCGCGCAGATCGGCGTGGTCAGCTCCGTCGTGCCGGCCAGCGAGCTCACCGCGGCCAGCCGCGAGCTGGCCGGTCGGCTCGCCGCGGGACCGTCGGTGGCCATCGGGCTGGCCAAGGAGAACATCCAGGATCACTGGAACTCGACCCTCGAGAGCGCGCTGCGCAACGAGTCGCGGGCCGGGAGCATCTGCGGGGCGACGGCTGATCATGCGGAAGGCCTGCGGGCCGTCAATGAGAAGCGGCCGCCGCAGTTCACCGGGCGCTGACCCGCCGTGGACCGCTCTGAGCAGCTGGCCAAGCTGCTGGGCCCGGCCAGCGTGGCGGTGGTCGGCGCGTCTCAGCGTGCGGGCTGGGGCCTGACCACGATCGAGAACCTGGACGGGATCGGCTTCGCCGGCCCGGTCTACCCGGTCAACCCGCGCTACCGGGAAGTGGCCGGGCGGCCGTGCTTCGCCGCCCTGCGCGACCTGCCCGCGCCGCCGGACGCGGTGGCCATCGCGGTCCCGGCGGCCGCCGTGCCCGCCGCCCTCGAGGAGGCGATCGCGTGCGGCGCCGGCGCGGCGGTCGTGTACGCCAGCGGGTTCGGCGCGCCCGGCGCGGGCGAGGGCGGCAGTACCGGGCCGGACAGCCTGCGGGCGCAGGTCGCCCGGATCAGCGCGGCCAGGCGCATCGCGATCCAGGGCCCGAATTGCCTCGGGATGATCAACTACGCCCGGCGCGCGGCCCTGTGGGGGATCACGATGCCCTTCGACCACGCCGGCGCCGAGAGCGGCGTCGCCGTGATCGCGCAGAGCGGGAACATGGCGCTGACGCTCAGCGGCGCGAACCGCGGCCTGCGCTTGACCCACCTGGCCTCGTGCGGCAACCAGCTCGACGTCACCGCGGCCGAGCTGATGTCGGCCAGCCTGGCCGACCCGGCCGTGCGGGCCATCGCCGTGCTGCTGGAGGGCATCCCGGACCCGGACGTGTTCCGGGCCGCCCTGGCCCGGGCCGCGGACCGCGACGTGCCGGTCGTCGTGCTCAAGGTGGGCACCTCCGAGCGGGCCCGCCAGGCGGCGGTCGCGCACACCGGGTCGCTGTCGGGCGCGGCGGCCGTGCACCGGTCGTTCTTCCGCCAGTTCGGCGCGATCCAGGTCGACGACCTCGACGAGCTGGCCGCCACGGTCGCGGTGCTCACCGCGCCCCGCCGGCCGGGCGGCGTAGGCGTCGCGATCTTCGCCAGCTCGGGCGGCGAGTGCGGTCTCGCGTCCGACGTCGCGGAATCCCTCGGCGTGACCCTCCCGGACCTGCCGTCGCCGATCGCGGAAGAGCTGAGCGCACTGCTGCCGGGCTACGGGCACGTGGCCAACCCGCTGGACCTCACGGCCTCCGGCTGGGGCGACGCCGCACTGTACGAGAAGGTGATCGGGCTGCTCGCCCGGGTGCCCGGGGTCGCCGCGGTGGTGGGGATCGGCGACGCGCCGACGCTCGGCGGCGGAGAGCTAGTGGCCGGCTGGGACGGGATCATCGCAGGGCTGTGCGCGGGCGCCGATCTCGTCCGCCCCGCCGGAACGGTCGTGGCCGGCCTGAGCAGCGTGGCTGACCTGCACCCGGACGTGCCCGCCGCGCTGGCCGCGGGCGGCGTCGTGCCGCTGGCCGGCCTGCGGCCGGGGCTGGCCGCGCTGGCCCACGCGGGCTGGCACGCGCGGTGGCGCGCCCGGCACGCGGCCGCCCCGGCCGAAGACGGCGCCCCGGCCGGACAAGATCAGGCCGCGGCCGTGCGCCGCCTGCTCGACGGCCACGGGCCCGGCCCGGTCGGCGAGGACCTGGCCAAGCAGGTCCTGGCCTGCTACGGCATCGACTCGCCCGGCCGGGAGCTGGCCCGCTCGCCCGCCGCGGCGGTGGCGGCCGCGGGCCGGATCGGCTACCCGGTGGCCGTGAAGGTGGCCGCCGCCGGGGTGCACCACAAGACGGAGGTCGGCGGCGTGCGGCTGGACCTCGGCTCGGCGGCGGACGTCGAGCGGGCCGCCGCCGCGCTGCTGGAGGTGGGCCGGCGCAGCGATCCGTCGGCGGCGGTGCTGGTCGAGCGGTTCGTGGCGGGCGGCCTGGAGCTGATCGTGGGCGGCCGCCGGGACGAGCTGTTCGGGCCGCTGGTGCTGGTCGGCCTGGGCGGCATCCTCGCCGAGCTGCTGGCCGACGTCGCGCACCGGCTGGCGCCCGTGACCGCGGACGAGGCGGAGACGATGATCGGCGAGCTGGCCGGCCGGGCGCTGCTGGACCGCTTCCGCGGGCGGCCGGGCGCGAGCGTGGCCCGGCTCGCGGGCGCCGTGGTGGCCGTCTCCAGGCTGCTCACCGAGCACGAGGACATCGTCGAGCTCGACATCAACCCGCTGGTCGCCGATCCGGCGTCCGACGCGGGGATCCCGCTGGCCCTGGACGCCCTGCTGGTGCTCGGCGCCGGAGCGGGGCGGGGCTCAACCGAGCTGCGCGCGGAACAGGCCCGCGGGCAGGCACTGGCAAGCAAGACGGGAGCTGACCATGGCTGACGAAGTACCCCCGAGGCCACCCGGCGCTGGCGAGTCGCTGGCCATGGCGGACAGCGGGCTGGATTCGGTGACCTTCGCCCCGGGCGAGGTCGCGGCCCGGATCGACCGTCTCCCGCTCACCACCGTTCAGTGGAGACTGTGCCTTATTACCCAGCTGGCCTGGGGCGTGGTCATCGCCGGGGACGGCTACGCCGCGCTGCTGTACCCGTATGTGTGGTCGCATAACTTCAGCCACTTCTCGTACTCGTGGCTGAACGCGGTCCAGGTCGGGGTCGGCATCCTGATCGGCGAGTACGCGGGCGGCTACCTGGCCGACTGGTTCGGTCGGCGCCGCGTCATCGCCATCGGCTGCTTCGTGGCCGGGGTGTTCCTGCTGCTGACGCCCCTGGTCGCGCCGAATTACCTCGGCCTCATGCTGCTGTCCCTGGGCCAGTCCACCGGCATTGGCTTCGTGCTCGCCACCAACGCGCTGTACATGCACGAGATCGTGCCGCCCAAGTGGCGCGGCCGGCTGACGCAGGGCGCGCAGTCCACCACGGTCATCTGGAGCCTGCTCGGCCTCGCCGCGGGCTACTACTGGATCCCGTCGCACTACAAGCTGTACCTCGTGGTCATCGCCCTGGCGGGGCTGCTCGCGACGGGCCTGATGCTCACCCTGCCCGAGTCGCCGCGGTGGCTCGAGGCCAAGGGCCGCGCGGCCGAGGCGCGGCGGGTCCTGGAGCGCCTCGAGGAGGCCGTCCGGCGCCGGGCCGGCACGCTGCCCGAGCCCGACCCGGCCGCGGTCGCCCGGCGGCCGGTCGGCGTCACCGACCGGGTCCCGGTGCGGGAGATCCTGCAGGGCGAGTACCTGCGCCGCACGCTGGTGCTGGTGCCCGCGTGGGTGCTGGGGTACAGCGGCATCGTCTACGGGTTCGCCGCCTACCAGGCCATCCAGCTCATCACCTACGGATTCAGCGCGCAGCAGTTCTTCATCGTGCTGATGGTCATGTACGGGCCGGCCTACGCGGCCGGGGTGGTCTTCTTCGCGTTCTTCAACGAGCGCTTCGAGCGGCGGACGCTGATCCTGGTCGGCGCCGTCATCTTCTCGCTGTCGTTCGTGATCATCTGGGTGTTCTCATACGTCGACCAGGTCAACGCCCTGCAGTACGTCGGGTGGGGCCTCACCGGCGTCGGCGCGGCGCTGTGGCTGTTCAACATGTACAACTACACCTCGGCCGCCTACCCGACCCGGCTGCGGTCGACCGCGACCGGCTTCACGGACGGGCTCGGCCACCTGGGCGCGATCTTCGGCCCGGTGATCGTGGTCGGGCTCGGTGACGCCACCAGCCACCAGGGCTTCTACGGCTTCATGCTGTACGTCGCCATCGCCGGTGCGCTCATCCCCGCGCTGCTGGTCCGGTTCTTCGGCATGCGGCAGAAGGGCGCCGTCCTGGAGGTGGTCGCGACCTGAGGCCGCCGGCGTGGTGCGGGCGGTCCCGGCCGCCCGCTACCGGCCGAGCTCGTCGGCGAGGTCGAGCGCCTGGCGGGCCCAGCCCGCGTTGAACAGCAGCGCCCGGCTGCGCTCCCGGAACTTGAAGTGGGCGTCGACCTCGCCTTCGCCCCCGTACCGGTACTGCCGCTCCTGGGAGACCTGGGCCAGGGTGCGGGCGGCCAGCCAGTCGTACTTCACCGCCGAGGACCACATGCCCAGCCGGACCAGCCGGGGGTCATCCCGCCAGCCGGCCGCCCGCAGTCCGGCCAGGTAGCCCTCGTACACGGCCTGGTCCAGGGCCGGCATGTCGGCGGCGGGCACGAAGTGGTCGAACACCGCGTCCGGGACGATGTTCCCGGCGTCCTCGCCGATCGCCCCGAGCCCGGCGAAGGCCCAGTCGATGAGCGCGACCTGGCCGTCCGGCCGGCGGACCAGGTTCTTGGGCCAGAAGTCGAGGTGGCACAGCGTTCGGGGCAGGGCCTCGCTGAGCTGGTAGAGGCGCTCCCGGCTGGCGTGCACGAACTGCACCGCCGCGCGCAGCCCGGGCGGGAAGTGCTCCCGGGCCACGGGGTGCCGCCAGACGTCGTCATCGTCGAGCAGCTCGAAGGGGGCGGGCTTCTCCGAGCTGTAGGCGCGCAGGAAGCCCTCGGCCAGCCACGGCACCGCCGGCAGCTCGCGCCCGAGCAGGAACGGGGCCTGCGCCCGGCCCAGCGCCGCCGCGGCCGGCCGGTAGCCCGCGACCGGCCAGGCCTCGCCGGGCTGGCCGTCGACCCACTCCAGCAGCAGCGCCGCGTCGGTGTCGCCGATGTCCGCGGCCAGGCAGGCGGGCGTGGTGATGCCGCCGCCGGCGTAGGCGCCGGGCAGGCCGGACTGGTAGGCCAGCGGCTCCCGCTTCCAGTACGTCCACCGGTGCGGGTCCAGGTCCCGCGCGGTCCAGTGCGCGTCCCACGGGGTCTCGCCGGGGCTGCGGCCGGTCCTCGTGTACTTAAGCACGGCCCGCTGGCCGCTGCCGGTGCGGATCCGCCACACGCCCGGACTGAGCCGGGCGTTGTGCGGCAGTTCCTCGGCGGCGGCGCCCGCGGGGTCAACTCCGAGCCGCTGCAGCAGCTCACCGGGCGTCGGGGTCATCCCCGGTATTGTCTCACCGGCTGTAGTCGCCGAGGGCCAGGCGGGCGGCGCTGACGTCCTCCCGGCCGTGCCCGGAGTCCACCGCGGCGCGCCACTGGCGGGACAGCGCGGCCAGCACCGGCAGCTCGGCGCTCCCGTCCCCGTTGCCGGCCGCGCCGAGGGCCAGGTCGACGTCCTTGAGCGCCCACGCCAGCGGGAACTCCGGCGCGAAGTCGCCGCGCTCCATCTTGAGCAGCTTGGCGTCCGCGAGCGGGGCATCGAGCGGGCCGCCCGCGATGCACTCCTCCAGCCGGGAGGCATCGATCCCGAGGCGGTCGGCCAGCTCCAGGGCCTCCGCGACGCCCTCGACCAGCATCGACATGTAGGCGTTGATGGCCAGCTTCATCCGGCTGCCCTGGCCCGCCTCGCCCAGCCACACGGTCTTGCGGCCGAGCACCGAGAACACCCGGTCGGCCTCGGCCGAATGCGGCCCGGAGGCCAGGATGAGCAGCTGGCCGGACTCGGCCGGGCCCTTGCTGCCCGACACCGGCGCGTCCACGAACTCGGCGTCCCGCCGCAGCAGGACCAGCCGCCCGGCGATCGTGGCCGTGGCGGCCAGGCCGATCGTGCCCATCTGGGCCCAGACCGCCCCGTCCGCGAGCGCCCCCGCGGCGCCGCTGTCGAACATCACCGCCTCCGTGACCTCCGCGGTCGGCAGCATCGTGATCACGACCCGCGCACCCGCGACCGCCTCCGGCGCGGACGCCGCCACCGTCGCGCCGGCGTCGGCCAGCGGCGCGGTCGCCTCCGGCGACCGGTCCCACACCGTGGTGGGCAGCCCCGCGGCCACCAGGTTGCGGGCCATCGCCGAGCCCATGATGCCGGTGCCCAGCACGGCGACCCGCATCGCGCCGCCCTGGCCGTCCGCAGCAGTCATCGCAGTCTCCTTCCGGGCGCCGGCCGGCGCCGCAGTGATCACCTTTAGTGAGCGCCATATGGCTCATCGTCACCACTCACGCTACGCCTGGCCCCGGCGCCCGCCTCGACCCGCACTAAGACTGCATCCATCCGAAACGTGGCCCGTGACGCCCGCCTCATCCCCGGCGGCCGGCGCCCTTCCCGGGCCATGTCGCAGGCTTTACTATGCTTATCGGCAGGCAATTAATTTCGCCAGCCGGTCAGGAACCGGGCAGAGACCAAGGGCGGTCATCGTGGAGTCCGACGCCGTGACGCGCAGGCAGGCGCGGGCGGACGAGCGCTACAAGTGGGTCGCGCTGGCCAACACCACCGCGTCCGTCTTCATGTCGATGCTCGACGGCTCGATCGTCATCATCGCCATGCCGGCCATCTTCCGCGGCATCCACCTGGACCCGCTGGCGGCGCACAACATCGTCTACCTGCTGTGGATGATCATGGGCTACCGGCTGGTCCAGGCCGTCCTGGTGGTCAACGTCGGCCGCCTGGGCGACATGTTCGGCCGGGTCAAGATCTACAACGCGGGCTTCGTGGTATTCACGATCGCCTCCATCCTGCTGTCCTTCGACCCGTTCGACGGCGGCCACGGCGCGCTGTGGCTGATCGGCTGGCGCGTCCTGCAGGCCATCGGCGGGTCCATGCTCGTGGCCAACTCGGCCGCCATCCTGACCGACGCGTTCCCCGCCGACCAGCGCGGCTTCGCGCTCGGCACCAACCAGGTGGCGGGCCTGGCCGGGCAGTTCATCGGCCTGGTCGCCGGCGGGCTGCTGGCCGCCTGGGACTGGCGCGCGGTGTTCTGGGTCAACGTGCCGGTCGGCGTGTACGGCACGATCTGGGCCTACCGCAAGCTCCGCGACAACGGCGAGCGCCACCGCAGCCCGATCGACTGGGGCGGCAACATCACCTTCGCGGTCGGCCTCGGCGCCATCCTGATCGGCATCACCGAGGGCCTCCAGCCGTACGCGGGTCACACCATGGGCTGGACCAACCCGCTGGTCATCGGGCTGCTGGGCGGCGGCGTCGTGCTGCTGGCCGTCTTCGCGCTGATCGAGACCCGGGTCGCCGCGCCGCTGTTCCAGCTCGGCCTGTTCCGCATCCGGGCCTTCACGGCCGGCAGCATCGCGGGCTTCGTCGTCGCCATCGCCCGCGGCGGCCTGCAGTTCATGCTGATCATCTGGCTGCAGGGCATCTGGCTGCCGCTGCACGGCTACAGCTACAGCCAGACGCCGTTCTGGGCCGGCATCTTCCTGCTGCCGCTGAGCGCCGGAGTCCTGGTCGCCGGCCCGCTGTCGGGCACGCTGTCCGACCGGTTCGGCGCCCGGGGCTTCGCCACGGCCGGGATGGTCGTGTTCGGCGGCAGCTTCATCGGGCTCATGCTGCTGCCGGTGAAGTTCCCCTACTGGGCCTTCGCCCTGCTGATCGCCGCCAACGGGATCGGCAGCGGCATGTTCGTGTCGCCGAACTCGTCCTCGATCATGAGCAGCGTCCCGGCCCGGCACCGCGGCGCGGCCTCGGGCATGCGCTCGACCTTCCAGAACTCCGGGACCGCCCTGTCCATCGGCGTCTTCTTCTCGCTCATGATCATCGGGCTGGCCCACACTCTGCCGTCCACCCTGACCAGCGCCCTGCAGCGGCAGGGCGTGCCGCATGCCGTCGCCCATCACATCGGCACCCTGCCGCCGGTGTCGTCACTGTTCGCCGCGGTCCTGGGCGTGAACCCGATCCAGCACCTGCTGTCGGCCGCCCACGCGCTGGCCCCGCTCCCGGCCGCCAGCCAGCGTGTCCTCACCGGCCGGGTGTTCTTCCCGGCCCTCATCTCCGGGCCCTTCCAGCACGGCCTGGCCGTCGTGTTCGCCGTCGCCGCCGCGCTGTCGGCCGTGGCCGCGGTGGCATCGCTGCTGCGCGGCGGCCGCTACGTCCACCCGGAAACCGCCTCGGAAACCGCCACCGAGGCCGTCGGCGAAGCCGCCCCGGACGTCGCCGGCGGA
>DASYBB010000148.1:0-16329 GCA_036501025.1 Streptosporangiaceae bacterium | reverse complement strand
TACACCTCGGGCCGGGTCATCTCCCGGCAGGTCTCCGACATCGACTCGATCCAGGACCTGTTCGAGGACGGCCTGGACACCCTGGTCTCGGCGGTCTTCACGCTGCTGCTGGTCGGCACCGGGATGCTGCTGCTGGACTGGGAGCTGGCCCTGGTCATCTTCGCCGGGTTCATCCCGCTGCTGTGGCTGTCGGCCTGGTTCCGGCGCGAGTCGGCCCTGTCCTACCGGCGCACCAGGGAGACCATCGCACTGGTCATCGTGCACTTCGTGGAGACCTTCGGCGGCATCCGGGCGGTCCAGGCGTTCCGCCGCGAGGGCCGCAATGAGGAGATCTTCAGCACCCTCAACGAGGACTACGCCGCCGCCAGCCTGCGCGCCTCGCGGCTGATCGCCATCTTCTTCCCGGGCGTCTCGCTGGTCGGCAACCTGGCCATCGGCGCGGTCCTGCTGTACGGCGGGCTGCGCGTCATCGACCACCAGATGCAGGTCGGCGTCCTGGTCACGTTCCTGCTCTACCTGCAGCGCTTCTTCGACCCGCTGGTCGACCTGTCGCAGTTCTACAGCAACTTCCAGTCGGCCGGCGCGGCCCTGGAGAAGATCTCCGGGGTGCTCGAGGAGCCGCAGGCGGTGCCGGAGCCCGTGGCCCCGGTCGCCCTCCCGGCCCTGCACGGTGACGTGCCCGGCCGGTCGGTGAGCTTCGAGGCGGTCCGGTTCGGCTACCGGGAGCAGGTCGTGCTGCCCGACCTGAGCCTGGCCATCCCGGCCGGCCAGACCGTCGCGCTGGTCGGCGCGACCGGCGCGGGCAAGACGACCATCGCCCGGCTGCTGGCCCGGATGTACGACCCGCTCGCGGGCCGGATCCTGCTCGACGGGGTGGACCTGCGGCAGCTGTCCGAGCGGAGCCTGCGGCACGAGGTCATCCTGATCACCCAGGAGAACTTCCTGTTCGACGGGACGATCGCGGACAACATCGCGCTGGGGAAGCCGGGCGCCAGCCGGGCCGAGATCGTCGCCGCCGCGACCGCCATCGGCGCGCACGCCTTCATCGCCGCCCTGCCCGCGGGCTACGACGAGAAGGTCGGCAAGCGCGGCGGGCGGCTGTCGGCCGGGCAGCGCCAGCTGATCTCCTTCGCCCGCGCCTTCCTGGCCGCGCCGGCGGTGCTGATCCTGGACGAGGCGACGTCGCTGCTGGACATCCCGAGCGAGCGGCTGCTGCAGGAGGCGCTGCGCACCGTCCTGACCGGCCGGACCGCCGTCATCATCGCGCACCGGCTGTCCACGGTGGCCATCGCCGACCGGGTCCTGGTGGCGGCCGACGGGCGGATCACCGAGGACGGCCCGCCCGGCGACCTGCTGACCACCGACGGCGAGTACTCGGCGCTGCACGCCGACTGGCAGGCCAGCCTCGCGTAGGCACGCGGGCTGCGTAATTCGGGGCCGGGCGGCGGCCCGGTGAATTTCGCCGGCGAATCAGTCGTATTTAGCCGCCGGCTTCCGGAGCGGGAATCGGTGCGCGGCCTTATTGACCGGTCCCGGGGCGGGGTCATCCGGCTCCCCCCCGGGGGCGTCATGCGGCTGCCTCAGGGGAACTATGCAGCTCCCCCAAGGGGGCTATCCGGGCTCCCCCGGCGGAGCCATCCGGCCGGCCGGGCCGGGCCCGGCCGGCCCGGCTTGGCCCGGTACGCCCGGCTGTGCCGATCCGGGCACCGGGCGTCCGCTAAGCTGACCCGCGTGACACGGGCTTCCAAGAACACGGTCAGCACGGCGGCCGAGAACTCCTACCTCGCCGACGTGGCGCTCGCCGCCAACTTCGACGTCCTGCTGGCCGAGGCCCGCGAGGCCGAGCAGGACTTCCGGCGCGCCCAGGCCTCCGGCGCGCCGGCCGACGAGCAGTATCCCCTGGCCAAGCGGCTTGACGCGGCGCTGACGGCCGCGATGAAGGCGGCCTACGCGGCCGAGCGCGCCGAGATCGGCCCCCGCGGCTACGAGGACCGGATCTTCCGGCGCAAGGCCAAGGCCAAGCCCGCCGTGCACGCGCTGACCGACGAGGCCGAGCGGCTGCTGACCCTGCGCGAGTCCTACCAGCTGACCGGCTTCCCGGCCCGGCCGGAGGCTCGGGCGCTCGGTGTTCAGATAGCGCGCCTGCCGTCCCACTGATTTTTATTCTTTTTTAACAGGCTGGCCGCTTATCCGGGGCTGGCTCTTATTTCTGTGCGCTGTCCGCACAGTTTCTGAGGAAAGCTACAAGGGCTGGTCACGAAAACAGTCACATCGGGCCATGCCGCGATTAGCAAGGACCCTGGCACAGTAGGCTGTGATCAACACCACAACCGCCGCTTACAGGAGGCACGCAGATGTGCCCACACACGCCCCAGTGCCCGGATCCCAAGGATCCGGACCGAGAGGCGGCCCGGACGATCATCAGCCGCCCGGAGCAAGGCTGGAGCCTGCTCTGCAACGGCATCGTCGTCTTCGAGGACACCGGAGAACTTCTCCCCGACGGGCTCGCCATCGAGCCGCACCGCCCCACGGACCTGTTCGTCAAGCCGCAGCTCGTACTGCGGGACGCCGAGCCGGCCGCGACCACGCAGCAGTCACCCGCCGCCTAGCAGCCCGCGCAGCCAGCCGCTGACCTCTTCCGTGATCAGCGCGGCGCCCCCGCTCAGCGCGTGGGTCTCCCCCGCGAGGACCACGACCTTCGCGGCATCGCCGTTACCCGGTACCCCGAACGGGTCCCGGCTCCCGTTGATGACCAGCACGCTGGTCCCCGCGCTGCGCAGTTCGGCCAGGCGGGACTGCTCGGGCTTCCCCGGCGGATGCAGCGGGAACGCCAGCGCCAGCACCCCCTGCGCCCCGGCCGCCGTCGCCGTCCGGCACGCCACCCGCGCGCCATTGCTCCGCCCGCCCTGGACCAGCGGCACCCCGCCGTACTCCGCGCGCAGCCGGCTGATGATCTCCAGCCACGCCGCGTCCTGGCGGACCGCCGATCCCGGCGCCCGGGCGCCGCGCATCCGGTAGGGCTGCAGGACCCTGGCCACCGCGCCGCCGAGCCCGACGGCGGCGTCCCGCGCGGCCAGCAGGTCGGCCGAGTCCGCGCCGCCGCCCGCCCCGTGCGTGAGCACCATCAGGAAGCGGGCCGGGCCCGGCCCGCGCTCGCTGTCCGGGCTGTCCAGCTCGGCGGACGCCGGGCCATACTCCGTGTCAATCATCACGCCCGTTATTGTGCCCGCCCCGCCCCCGGCGACCACCGCAGCCCAGGCCATGATCGCGGCCCTTCCCCGGCCCGCAGCCCAGGCCATGATCGCGGCCCTTCCCCGGCCCGCAGCCCCCGCGCAGCCCCGCCCCAGCCCCGCCCCAGCCCCGCCCCGGCCCCGTTCCCGCCGGCCGGCCGGCCGCCGCACCGACGGGCGGCCCCAGAAGCCCCGGTCCGACGGGCGGGGCCGGCCCCGGAACGACATGAACGTAACCTCGCTGCTGCTGTAGCGACAGCGATTCTCCGGTCATGTCGTTCTCCCGCCCCCACCCGCCCCGCGCGCCAGCCCGCCAGCACCGCCAGCACCGCGACGGCGGCCGCCTGGATCCAGGCGGAGCGGCGGATTACTGACCGCCACTTGAAATTTCTGACCGCACGTACTAAAAATTAGGTAGCGGGACAGAAACTGGACTGGCGGAGGTGCGGGGCCGTGATGGCGAGAGCGGTGACGGGGCAGCGGTCGTTCATCGAGCGGGCGCGCCGCGAGCAGATCGTCGGCGCGGCGATCGACGTGCTGTACGAGAGCGGCTTCGCGGCCGCGTCCCTGGGCGCGATCGCGGAGCGCATCGGGGTGAGCAAGGGCGTGATCTCGTACCACTTCACCGGCAAGACCGAGCTGCTGCACGAGGTCATCGCGCACGTCCTGGCCGAGGCCAGCGAGTACATGACCCCGCGGATCACGGCGGCCGGGTCGTCCTTGGAGGCGCTGCGGGCCTACGTGACGTCCAACCTCGAGTACATCGGCACGCACCGCCGCAAGATCATCGCGTTCACGGAGATCCTCAACGGCATGCCGCCGGCCGGCGCCGAGCCGGCCCCCTACGACGAGGGCCGCGCCCGGGCGGTGGCGGGCCTGCGCCACCTGCTGGAGGCCGGCCAGGCCGCGGGCGAGTTCGGCGACTTCTCCGCCTCCATCGTGGCGGTGTCGCTGCGCGCGTCGATCGACGTCCTGTCGACCCTGCTGCGGGCCGACCCGGACCTGGACACCGGCGCCTACGGAGCGGAGCTGCTCCGCCTGTACGAGCGGGCGGTGCGGGCATGACCGCCACCCACCCGGCGCCCGGCCCGGTCACCGGCGCGGCGCAGCCGCCCGCCCTCCAGCTCTCCGGGCTGGCCAAGTCGTTCGGGGACACCGCGGCGGTCAGAGACGTCGCCCTGAGCGTGCCGGCCGGGACGTTCCTCGGCCTGGTCGGCCCCAACGGCGCCGGGAAGACCACCCTGCTGTCCATGGCGGTCGGGCTGCTGCGCCCCGACCGCGGCACGGCGCTCATCCTCGGCCAGGACGTCTGGTCCGCGGCCGGGTCCGCGCCGGCCAAGCGGCTGCTCGGCGCGCTGCCCGACGGGCTGGCCCTGCCGCAGCGGCTGACCGGGGCGGAGCTGCTCACCTACCTCGGGCTGCTGCGCGGCATGCCCGCGGACGTGGTCGCGGCGCGCACCGCCGAGCTGCTCGACGTGCTGGACCTGGAGCACGCCGGGCGGACCCTGATCGCGGACTACTCGACCGGCATGCGGAAGAAGATCGGCCTGGCCAGCGCGCTGCTGCACGGGCCGCGGGTGCTGGTCCTGGACGAGCCGTTCGAGGCGGTGGACCCGGTGTCCGCCGCGGAGCTGCGGGCCATCCTGGACGGCTTCCGGGCCGCGGGCGGGACGATCGTGCTGAGCACGCACACGATGGCGCTGGTCGAGCAGCTCTGCGATCACGTGGCCGTCATGGCGGACGGGAAAGTGCTGCGCGCGGGGACGCTGTCCCAGGTCCGCGGCGGCCTGACCCTGGAAGCCGCGTTCGCGGAGCTGGTCGGCGCGGCGCCGGCAAGGGGGCTGTCGTGGTTCACGTCCTGATCGGGCTGCGCCGCACCATCCTGCGCCATCAGGCCGCCCGCACGAACCCCGCCGCGCTGGCCCTGACGGGCGTGCTCGTCCTCGCGTCCGCGGCGGGGACCCTGCTCGCGGGCGTGGTCCGGTACCCGTCGCCGGCCGCCGCCACGAGCGTGCTGGCCCTGGTGTTCGCGCTGTGGCTGGGCGGCCGGACCGCGCAGACCGCGCTGTCGGGTGACCCGGTGCTGCGGCCGGAGCTGTTCAGCCTGCTGCCGCTGCCACGGCGGCGGCTGGCGGTCGCGCTGCTGGGCGTCGGCACGCTCGACCCGGCCGGGCCGTTCCTGGCCGTGGCCCTGGCCGCGCTGGTCGTGCACGGGGCGCGGCTCGGGGTCGCCCCGGCCCTGGCCGGCCTCGCGGCCGTCATCCTGACCCTGGCCCTGGCCAGCGTCGCGGGCACGGTGGCGGGGGCGGTGCTCGGCCCCGGCTCGCGGCGCGGGCACGACACCGGCACGATCATCACCGCGGTCGCGATCAGCGCGGTCGCCGTCGCCGCCACGCTGCTGCCCGCCCTGGTCACGGCCCTGCGGGACGGGACGGTGCCGTGGCTCGCGACGGCGCTGCGGGTGCTGCCGTCCGGGTGGGGGCCGGTCGCCGTCGAGGCCGCGGCGCGGTCCGACTGGGCCCAGGCGGCCCTGGCCCTCGGCGGCCTCGCCGCGGCGACCGCTGCCATCGCGGCGTGCTGGCCGTCCATCCTGACCCGGCGGATGAACGCGGCCGCGCGGCCGGCCCGGCGGGGCACCGCGCACGACCGCGGCCGGGCGCTGCTCCCCCGCACGCCGGCCGGCGCGGTCGCGGCCAAGGAGCTGCGGATGTGGGGCCGGGACCCGATCCGGCTGACCTGCCTCCTGATCGCGCTCCTGGTCGGGGCGGCGGCCTGCGCCATCCCGCGGGTGACGGCCGGCACCAGCCTGGTCCTGCCGTACGCGGGCATCCTGACCGCGGTCATCGCGGGCGCGTGCGCGTGCAACCTGTACGGCTCGGACGGGACCAGCTTCTGGCTGACCGTCATGACGCCGGGGTCCGCGCGGGCCGACGTCCGCGGGCGGCAGGCGGCCTGGCTGATCATCGTCGGCCCGTACGCCATCGCGATCACGATCGCCTGCACGGCGCTGAGCGGCCAGCGGGCGGCCTGGCCGTGGGCGCTGGGCGTGCTGCTCGCGGTGCTCGGCGGCGCCGCCGGGCTGGCGCCGCTCACGTCGCTGGTGAGCGTGCAGCCGCTGGACGAGACCGGCAGCCCGACCCCGGCCTGGTCGCTGAAGGTCCACATCGCCCTGGTCGCCGTCGCGCTCACCGCGCTGGTGCCGGTCCTGATCCTGGTCGCGGCCGCGCTCTGGCATCAGGGCGGGCTGTCCTGGGCGGCCGTGCCGGCCGGCCTCGCGAGCGGCGCCGCCCTCACCGCCTGGCTCGGCGGCCGGGCCGTGACGCGGCTGGAGCGCCAGCAGGTCCGGATCCTGAGGGTGCTGGCCGACGCCGCCCGGTAGCGGGACGGCGGGACGGCGCCGCCTGAGGCCGCCCGGCCCGGGACCCGCCCGGCCCGGGACCCGCCCGGCCATCGCGGCCGGGCGCGCCGGCGGGCCGGCCGCGCTACGCGTCGCCGGGGCCGGGCTCCCAGCCGGCCTGCCGGGCCCACTCGTCCGCGCGCCGGATCAGGTCCCAGAAGTGCGGCACCTTGGCGTCGGCGTAGGCGTGCCGGGCGCCTGGGTGCCGGGCGGCCAGGCGCCGCTTGACCGCCCGGTACTCGGCCGCCGCCGGCGGGTGAGACCGGAGGTAGTCCCGCAGCAGCAGCGGAACTGCTGCGCGAAGCTCACTCACCGTCCCCGGCGACATCCCCGGCGAGCGGGTCCAGGTCGGCGTCGGCGAGCAGCCGCGGAGCGGCAGCCGGGTCGCGCAGCAGAGCGGCGAGCAGGTGCCGGGCCGGCCACTGGCCGGCGGCCAGGGCCAGGCCACAGGCGAGGCCGTCCGGGCCGGCGGCGTGGACCGCGCCGCGGGTGTAGCGCCAGGGGACGGCGCGGCCGTCGACGATCAGCCGGTCGTGCCCGAGGTAGGTCGCGGGGCCGCCGGGCAGGACCGCCGCGACGATCGCGGGGACGTCGCGGGCCACGGGTTCGGACTGGACGGCGCCGGCCACCTCCTCGGAGGCCAGGGGGAGGTCCAGCAGGTCGGCGAGTTGCGCGGCCAGCTCGTGCGGGGCCAGCACCAGCGGACGGCTGGCCACCAGCGGCCACAGGTCGGGCGCGTCCAGGACGAGCACGTCCGCGGCGTCGGCCACGACGACCTCGGCGCCGCGGACGGCGCGGACCCGGTCGGGCGGCGCGGCGTCGGGGGCGGCCGCGGCGAGCGCGGCCCACAGGGACCGGAGCTGGGGCCGGGTGACAGGGCGGCCCAGATCGGCCAGGCGGTCCAGCAGCTCGTCGGCTCCGCCCGGCTCGGCCAGCAGGTCGGCCAGCGTGGTGCGGACGCCGAGGGCGCGGGCCACGCCCTGGTCGGCGGGCAGGGCGGCCTCGTCGTACAGGCCGGCCAGCAGGGGGTCGGCGTCGGCGGCCCGGACGTCCGCGGGCCGGCGCCCGCCCAGGACCGCGTGACGGCGCAGCCACCACGCCGTGTAGGACGGCACCTCGGCGCGGCGGCCGTCGGCCAGCAGGACCCGGGTTGGCTCGACCAGCGCCGCGCGCAGCGGCGGCCGGGCGAGCAACTCCAGCGCCTGCGGCCAGCGTTCTGAATCAATGAGCTCGAGGTCGCGGACGGCGACCAGCTCCGGGGCCAGCGGCGGCACGGCGCCGTCGGGCAGCCGGGCGAGCGAGTCGTCGGCCCACTCCTGCGCGCCGTCCAGGTCGAGGTCCGGGGCATCCAGGGGGACGTCCCGCTCGGCCAGCAGGCCGAAAGTCGACAGGACGCCGGCGGCCTCCAGCGTGGCGGCGCCGTAGCGGTCCAGGAGCGCCGGGTCGGCGGTGCCGAAGGGCGAGTCGGCCGCGACCACCCCGGCCAGCGGGCCGCCGGGCAGCAGCAGCTCGTCGGCCGGGTACCAGCCGCCGTCGGCGGCGGGCAGGGCCAGGTCGGCGAGCCAGGGCTGGTCGCCGGGCTGGAGCCGGGCCGCGGCCACGAGGCTCAGCACGGCGTCGGCGACCGGGCCGGGGTCCTCCTCGTCGACCGACGCGGCGACCAGGGCGCGGACGGCGGGGTCGTCGAGGATGCTGCGCGGCGTGGCCTCGACGGCGCCCAGCCGGGCCAGCAGCGGGTGCGCGGCGGCGGGATCGACGATGCGGATGCCGAGCCGGCTCAGCTGGCTGGCCTGCTCCAGCTCGGGGCCGGGCAGCAGCAGCCCGCGGGGGCCGCGGACCAGCCGCCCGTCGGCCAGCGGCACCGGCAGCGCGCCGAGCTCGGCCAGCTCGGCAGGCTCCGCGGCGGCCAGCGCGGCGTACAGCCGCTGCCACCAGGCCGGCTCGCGGTCGAGCGCGGCGAGCAGGTCGGCGAGCTCGGCCAGCCCGAGCCGGCGCACGCCGAGGACGGCGTAGCCGGGATGCCGGGCCGGGCCGGCGACCAGGCCGGACAGCACCGGGGCCAGGGCATCGGCCAGGCCGGGGATGGCGGTGTCGAGCAGGACCGCGTCGCGGGGAGGGACCCGCGGGCCGGGCTGGCCCGCGGCGGGGAGGAACGCGGTCTCGGGGAGCCGGGCCAGGATCGCCTGGCGCAGCTGGGCGTCGAGCTCGCCCAGGCCGACGGGACCAGGGACCAGGTCGAGCAGGCCGGGGCCGGGCGCCAGGCCGGGCAGCAGGCCCGCGTAGGCCTGCGCCGCCTGGTCGACGAGGAAGTCGGTCAGCGGGCCGGGCGCGACATGGCGCCGGTCGGGACTGAGCGGGAACGAGGCCAGCAGCAGTGCGGGCAGGCCCAGCGGCTCGTCGGTCGGGGTGGGCGCGTGCACGACGGGGCTGACCCCGGCGGGCAGGCGGCCGGCCGGGGCGCCGCCGCCCGCGGCCGCCGTGACGGGGACCGCCCAGCGCACCGACCACGCCGGGCGCGCGCGCTCCTCGGCCGGGCGGCCGGCCAGCAGCGCCGGATCGGCGGTCCCGCCGGCGGCCGCGGTGCGCCACAGGCCGGGCACGCCGTCGGCGGTGATCGTGACGCCGTCGCCGTCGCCGTCGTCCGCGGCGGTGAGCTCGCGGGTGCGCCCGCCGGCCTCGATCTCCACGACGGCGAGGGCGGGCAGCGCCAGGAGCAGCGCGGGACCGGCCTGCGCGAGCAGTCGCTCGATGAGCGCGACGGCGGCCTCGTCGCGCAGCGGCAGGGTGACCGCGGTGGCGTAGCCGTCGGGCGGCGCGCCGTCCGCCGCGAACGGCAGCCGGAGCACGGGCAGGTGGCCGGAGCGCGCGGCGAGCTCGCCGGCCAGGGCGGGCACCTGCGCGAGGAGGTCGCCGGCGGCGCGGCGCGACCAGGCCACCGCGCCGGCGGCCGAGGCGATCCGCGGCTCATCGCTGACGGCGACGGCGGCGGCGAAGCCCACCCCGAACCGGCCCACTGCGGTGCGCGCCGCCTCGGGCCCGCGCTTGCCGGAGGCCCGCAGCGTGGACAGGGCAGCGACGCCGGCGGCGTCCAGCGGCGCCCCGGTATTCGCGGCGACGAGCGTTGCCGCGGTCAGCGTCAGCCGCAGGCGGCCGGGCCGGCCCGCGCGCGCGGCGGCGTCCGCCGCGTTCTGGGCCAGCTCCACGATGACACGGTCCCGGTAGCCGCCGAGGGCGTAGTCCTCCTCGGCGTTGGCGTCCTCCCGGAACCGCGCCGGCGACGCGGCCCAGGCGTCGAGCACCGTGCGGCGCAGCTCGGCGGTGCCGAACGGGTCGGACTGGCTGCCCTGCACGGCGGGGGCCCGCCTCTCGGTCGCTGGTGAAGCCGGCTTGGGCCGGCCGGCCGATTGTAGCCAGCCGGCCGGGGCCTCGCGGGCCGGGCGGCCGCCGCTCACCGGGATGGCGGCGCGGCGGGGATGGCCCGTTGCGGTAGGTTATGGCCTGCTCGCCGGGGCCTGGCCGCTGGTGCCGGGTTGCGACCTGCGGGGCGGGCGGGAAGGCGACGCTCATGACCAAGGCCGGGCTGCGCCCGCGCCCGCGCGTCCGGCCGGTCCCGCGGCCCGGGAGCCTCCAGCCGCTCCCGGCGCCGCTGCCAGACGCCGACATCGCCCCCGCGGGCGTCGGCGAAGGCCAGCGTCACGTAGTTCAGCCCTACGTGGTCGGCCAGCTGCATATGCCCGCAGATGCCCGATGGACAAGACGCTATAGTCAGTCGCAAAAGTCGGCAAGTTACTGACGAGTCAGGGATCATGATGCCTGCCCCCGCCCTGTTCCCGGCGGACTGGATCCGCCCGGCCGACGGCGGCCCGGCGGACGACCTGACCCTGGCCGTCCTGCTGGTCAACTCACTGGACGACATGGCCGACCCGCCGGACCGCCTGACCGGCATCGACTGGTACGCGGCGGCCCTGCGGGAGACCGGCCACCCCGGCCAGGCGGCGGCCCTGCGGCCCGCCGACGTGCCGGGGCTGGTCGCGCTGCGGACCGGGCTGCGGGCCGCGTTCACCGCGGGCACGGCCGAGGCGGCCGCCGCGGCCCTCAACCCGCTGCTGCTGTCGGCCGGGGCCGTCCCCGTGCTTGTCGCCGGGGCGGACGGGGCACCCGGGCTGGCCGTTGCTCCCGGCGAGGCAGGGGCCGGGGCGCTGTCCGCCCGCCTGCCGGCCGCGGTGGCCGCCTTCATCGCCCGCCACGGCCTCCGCCGCCTGGGCTCGTGCGCGGCCCGGCCGTGCGCGTGCGTGTTCGTCGACCGCACCCGGGCCGGCAACCGCCGCTTCTGCTGTGACCAGTGCAACGACCGGGCCGCGGCCTCCGCCTACCGGCGGCGCCAGTCGCTCCCCCACCAGATCCCGACGCGCCGGGCCTGACCGGGCCCGGCGCTCAGGTCCAGATCGCGATCGGGTGCCTGGCGTCGTCGGGCTGCGGCGGGTCGGGGAAGCTGGCCGCCTGGCCGCGGGCAATCCGGGCGGCCGTCCAGGCCGCGGCGGCGGCGTCCAGGATGTCGTCGGCCGGCACGGTCCCGGCGGCGGCCAGGTCGTCGGGCAGGCTGATGCCCGCGCGGGCGAGCACCGCGCGCCGGGTCATCTGCCCGTTCCAGGTCTTCTTGCTCGCCGCGATCACCATGCCGCCGTTCAGCTCGGCGAACGACAGTTCCGGGTGCACCTCGTACAGCAGCCGCGGCTGCTCCGAGCGCAGCTTGTCCGCCTCCCGGATCTTCTTCGCCAGCGACCAGGCCTGCACGCTGAAGCCGGCGGGCGGGTCGGTGAGCGCCCGGCACACCGCGACCGCCTCCCGGTGCGTGGCCGCCGCCCAGGCCGGGCGCGGCGGCACCCGGAAGACGCGGCTGCGGTGCGCGCCGAGCCGGGCCGCGGCCAGGTCATCGGCCTGCCGCCAGCCCCGGGCCACCAGCCCGAGGGGCATGTCCACGCCGATGGCCGCGGCGTCCGGGTAGGCGGCCGCGATCTCCGCCAGCCCGGCGGCCGCGAGCGTCGCGGCCCACCGGCCGTCGTCCAGCACGACGGCGACCCAGCCGCCCCGCCAGCCGTCTACCCCGACCGCGCGCATGCCGCCATCCTCCTCAGGCCGCCGGCCGGCTAGCTCTCCGAGAGCCGGCGATCGGTCCAGTCGGTGATCAGCTGCCGCTCGGCGAACAGCCACCGGCCGTCCCGGCGGACGAACGCGTCCAGGTACCGGATGGACATGATCATGAGCGTGCGCTGGCCGTCGCTGGTCCACAGGTGGTAGGCCAGGCAGTAGGTCTCGCCCGTCGCGCGGTCGCCGTCCAGGGTCACCGTGTGCTGGCCGTTGAAGTGCGTCGTGGCCTCGTAATTGCGCAGCGCCGCGAAGGCGTCAGTCAGCTCCGCCCGCCCGGTCAGCACCTGGACCGCGTCGGCCGTGTCCGGCTCTCCCATGTACACGGTCACGCGCCCGTCCTCGGTGAACAGCGCGGCCTGCCGCTCGGGCTCGCGCCGGTCGGCGTGCCGGGCCCAGGCGTCGACCAGCTCGCGGATGGCCAGGCGATCGGCGGTGTCCCCGTCGGGGGCGGCCGGGGCGCTCATGGGCTGCTGCCTTTCGTCACGGGTCGGGGCTGACCATACGGCACCCTGGGGACAATCTTGCCGCGCGGCCCGCCGCCCGCCAACGCGTGGCCCGGGCGGCGCGCCTTATCGGACTGACGCCCGCGGCGGCCGGGGCCATCCCGCTGGCCGAGCCGGGCGGGGCCGGAATCCAGCATCGCTTTGACGTCGAACGATTAGATATCTAAGATCTAGGCAGAGGAGTCGAACCAGGAGCTACGGAGGTCGTCATGAGCAGCGGGGACATGCACGGGAAGGTGGCCCTGGTCGCCGGGGCCAGCCGCGGGATCGGCGCCGCCACCGCCGAGGCCTTCGCCGCCGCCGGCGCGGCCGTGGTCCTGGCGGCGCGTGACCTCCCGGCGCTGCAGTCCGTGGCCGGGCGGATCGAGGCGGCCGGCGGCCGGGCACTGGCCGTCCCGGCCGACGTCAGCGACGCGGACTCGATGCGCGGCCTGGTGGACCAGGCCCTGGCCGCCTACGGCCGGCTCGACGCGGCGTTCAACAACGCCACCGCCGGGCCGATGCCGGCGCCGCTGGCGGAGATTGACCCCGCCGAGTTCGATGCGGGGATCGCCACCAATATCCGCGGCACCTTCCTCGGGATGAAGTTCCAGGTCCCGGCCATGCTCCGGACCGGCGGCGGCGCCATCGTGAACATGGCCTCGGTCGCGGGCGTCCAGGGCACGGCCAACCTCGCCGCCTACGTCGCGGGCAAGGCCGGCATCATCGGGCTGACCAAGGTGGCCGCGCTGGATTACGCGGACGCCGGCGTCCGGGTCAACGTGGTGGCGCCGGGGCCGATCCTGACCCACCACCTCGAGGCGGCGGGACCGGAGGCGCAGCGGCTGGCCGGCCTGTCCACCCCGATGCGCCGGACCGGCACGGCCGCCGAGGTGGCCGACGTCGTGCTGTGGCTGTGCTCGCCCCGGTCCTCGTTCGTCACCGGCACGGTGATTCCCGTCGACGGCGGCCAGTCCGCCGGGAACAAGCCGCCCCAGATGTACCGGCCGGGGCAGCCGATGGCCGCTAGGCCGGCAGCAGCTTCTTGAGGAACTGCCCCGTGTAGCTCTCCTCCACCGTCGCGACCTGCTCCGGCGTCCCGGTGGCCAGGATCGTGCCGCCCCGCGAGCCGCCCTCCGGCCCCAGGTCGATGACCCAGTCCGCGGTCTTGATGACGTCCAGGTTGTGCTCGATCACGATCACGGAGTTGCCGCCGTCGACCAGCCGCCCGAGCACGCCGAGCAGCTTGCGGATGTCGTCGAAGTGCAGCCCGGTGGTCGGCTCGTCGAGCACGTAGATGGTCCGCCCGGTCGACCGGCGCTGCAGCTCGGTGGCCAGCTTGACCCGCTGCGCCTCGCCGCCCGACAGGGTCGGGGCGGGCTGGCCCAGCCGGACGTAGCCGAGGCCGACGTCGACCAGCGTCTTCAGGTGCCGGTGGATCGCGGGTATGGCCTCGAAGAACTCGGCCCCCTCCTCGATCGGCATCTGCAGCACGTCGGCGACCGTCTTGCCCTTGTAGTGGACCTGCAGCGTGTCCAGGTTGTACCGGGCGCCGTGACAGACCTCGCACGGCACGTAGACGTCGGGCAGGAACTGCATCTCGATCTTGATCGTGCCGTCCCCGGCGCAGGCCTCGCACCGCCCGCCCTTGACGTTGAAGGAGAATCGGCCCGGCTGGTACCCGCGCACCTTGGCCTCGGTGGTCTGGGCGAACAGCTTCCGGACGTGATCCCAGACCCCGGTGTAGGTCGCCGGGTTGGACCGCGGCGTCCGGCCGATCGGCCCCTGGTCCACGTGCACGACCTTGTCCAGGTGCTGCATGCCGGTGACCCGGGTGTGCTTGCCCGGCACGATCCGCGCGCCGTTCAGCTCCCGGGCCAGGGCGCTGTACAGGATGTCGTTGACCAGGGTCGACTTGCCCGAGCCGGAGACGCCGGTGACGGCGACGAACAGGCCGAGCGGGAACGCGACGTCGACGTCGCGCAGGTTGTTCGCGGACGCGCCCTTGACCGTGACCTCCCGGCCGCGGGTCCGCTTGCGGCGCTGCGCGGGCAGCGGGATCTCCTTGCGCCCGGTCAGGTACGCGCCGGTCAGCGACTCCTCGCTGGCCAGCAGCTTTTCCACCGGGCCGGAGACGACCACGTGGCCGCCGTGCTCCCCGGCCCGCGGCCCGATGTCGACGACCCAGTCCGCGGCCCGGATCGTGTCCTCGTCGTGCTCGACGACGATCAGCGTGTTGCCCAGGTCCCGCAGCCGCAGCAGCGTCTCCAGCAGCCGGTGGTTATCCCGCTGGTGCAGCCCGATGGAGGGCTCGTCCAGCACGTACAGGACGCCGACCAGGCCCGAGCCGATCTGGGTGGCCAGCCGGATCCGCTGCGCCTCGCCGCCGGCCAGGGTGGCCGACGCCCGGTCCAGCGACAGGTAGTCCAGGCCGACGTCGAGCAGGAACCCCAGCCGCGCGTTGACCTCCTTGAGGATGCGGCCCGCGATCTGCATGTCCCGGTCGGACAGCTCCAGGGCGAGCAGCACCTTGGCCAGTTCCCCGATCGGCTCCGCGCAGTAGTCGGAGATCGACTTGCCGTCCACCTTCACGGCCAGCGAGACCGGCTTGAGCCGGGCGCCGTGGCAGGTCGGGCACGGCACCTCGCGCATGTACCCGGCGTACCGCTCCCGGCTCGAGTCGCTCTCGGCCTCGGCGTGCCGCCGCTCGATGTAGGGGATCGCCCCCTCGAAGTTCGTGTAGTACGAGCGCTCCCGGCCGTACCGGTTCTTGTACCGGACGTGCACCTGCTCGCCGTAGCCGTGCAGCAGCGCCTTGCGCGCCGCGGCGGTCAGCCGCGACCACCGCATGTCCACGCTGAACCCCATGGACGCGCCAAGCGCCTCGATCAGCCGGATGAAGTAGTCGCTGACATGACCGCCGCCCCAGACCGCGATGGCGCCCTCGGCCAGCGTCAGGTCCGGGTCGGCGACCACGAGCTCCGGGTCGACCTCCATCCGGGTGCCGAGGCCGGTGCAGTCCGGGCACGCGCCCCACGGCGAGTTGAACGAGAACGAGCGCGGCTCCAGCTCGTCGAACGACAGGTCGTCATACATGCAGGCCAGGTGCTCGGAGAACATGCGCTCGCGCTGCGGGTCGTTCTCCGGCAGGTCGACGAAGTCCAGGATGACGACGCCGCCGGCCAGCGACAGGGCGGTCTCGACCGAGTCGGTCAGCCGCCGCCGCGCCGACTCCTTGACGTCCAGCCGGTCGATGACGACCTCGATGTCGTGCTTCTCGTACTTCTTCAGGGCCGGCAGGTCGCCGGCGACCGCGGTCTCCAGCCGGATCACGGTGCCGTCCACCCGGGCCCGTGAGTAGCCCTTGGTCTGCAGGTCGCGCAGCATCTCGGTGAACTCGCCCTTGCGGCCGCGCACGACCGGCGCGAGCACCTGGAACCGGGTCCCCTCCTCCAGCTCCAGCACCCGGTCGACGATCTGCTGCGGGCTCTGCCGCGCGATCGGCCGCCCGCACTTCGGGCAGTGCGGCTTGCCCACCCGCGCGTACAGCAGCCGGAGGTAGTCGTAGACCTCGGTGATCGTGCCGACGGTGGACCGCGGGTTCCGGCTGGCCGCCTTCTGGTCGATGGACACGGCCGGCGACAGGCCGTCGATGAAGTCCACGTCGGGCTTGTCCATCTGGCCCAGGAACTGCCGCGCGTAGGCCGACAGCGACTCGACGTACCGGCGCTGGCCCTCGGCGAAGATGGTGTCGAACGCCAGGCTCGACTTCCCGGACCCGGACAGGCCGGTGAACACGATCATCGCGTCCCTGGGCAAGTCGAGCGAGACATCCTTCAGGTTGTGCTCGCGCGCACCGCGGACGACAAGCCGGTCTGCCACTTCGCGCTCGATTCTCCTGGTGCCGATAGCTATCCGGGCCGGTCACGGCCCTCCCCGCCGGCCCTCCCAGGGGGTCGAGAGGGCGCTCAGCCATGCTATCCGGGGGGTCTGACAATCCGGGCGGGCTTAAGAACCGGGCCCGCGGCCGCCCCGGGTCACAACCTTCAGCCTCCCCCGGGGATTCCCGCCG
>DASYBB010000147.1:0-16855 GCA_036501025.1 Streptosporangiaceae bacterium | reverse complement strand
GATCGGCGTGAGCGTCTCCAGCACCAGCAGCATCGCCATCGAGACGCTGTCGGCCAGCTCGACATCCTCGGCCACGTCGGGCGCGGTCAGCAGCGGCTCGGGCAGCCAGGGGCCGATGTAGGACTCCCGGCGCCGCCGGAGCGTACGCAGCCGGCTCAGGGCCTGGCGGGTGGTGATCCGGACGAGGTACGCGCGCTGATCCCGCACCGCGTCGAGATCGACGTCCGCCCACCGCAACCAAGTCTCCTGCAGGACGTCCTCGGCGTCGGCGGCCGAGCCGAGCATCTCGTAGGCGACGGTGAACAGCAGGTTGCGGTGGGCCACGAACGCTTCGGTGATGCGGTCCACCCGGCCGCGCCCGGCCTGCCCGCCGGCGTCCCCGGTTCCCTGGCCCATGGCCCGATCCTCCCCGCTCGCGCTCCGCTGCATGCCGCCCACAAGACGCCGGTCCCCGCCGCCGTGTGACACCCGTGACCGGTGGCGCACGTCACAGCGCGGCTCCGTCACGCCGCCCGGACGGCCGGCATCTTGTGCTCGTCCAGTGCGGAAGCAACGCACCATTACGTCGGAGGACGCAGTCATGGAACCCCGTTTCAACCTGTTCGACAGCCCGACCGCCGCCAAGGTCGCCAAGCGGTTCTACAACGCCGGGCTGCCCCTCGAGCAGTCGACGCTGCCCAGGACCCTGCGCGAGCTGATGCAGCTGCGCGTCAGCCAGATCAACGGCTGCGGGTTCTGCGCCGACATCCACACGAAGGAAGCGGCGGCCGCGGGCGAGACCCCGCTCCGGCTCAACCTGGTCGCCGCCTGGCGGCACACCACCGTGTTTACCGACGCCGAGCGGGCCGCGCTGGCGTTCACTGAGGAGGGGACCCGGATCGGCGACGCCTCCCCCGGCGTGTCCGACGAGACCTGGGCGCAGCTGCGCGAGCACTACGACGACGACCAGGTCGGCGCGCTGGTCTGCGTGGTCGGCCTGATCAACGCGGCCACCCGGATGAGCGTGATCATCCACAACCAGGGCGGTTCCTACGAGCCCGGCATGTTCGCCGCGCTCGACTGACCCGCAGGCGAGCCCGGCCCGGCCCGGTGATGCGCCCGGGCCCGTCCGCCCCGCTCCCAGGCTGCCGATCCGCGTGCGGCGCAGCGGGCGGGCGTGGCTGACGGGACGGGCCGTCCGGCTCCCCGGGCGGCGCGGGGGGCCGTCTCGGCCGGGCACCTTCATGATCCCGCAGGGTCCTGGTCGCCAGGGGGGGCCAGATCCTGCGGGATCATGACGCACCCCCCGCCCAGCGCGACCGCCCAGCGGCTCCCCCGTGAGCCCCGCCTGTCACCCGCGTCGCTCCAGCAGCTCGGATAGGCACCGCCCCCGGGGGCGCCGGCCCCCCATCGTCATGATCGTGACCGATTTCCCGACGAATACAGCGGAAACTCGGTCACGATTATGCGGAGGGCTGCCGCCCGGGGCGGGCGGGCACCAGGCCGGGCCCGCCCGATCGGCCGGCCCGCGCCCTACCCGGTGCCGCTGGCGGCGATGAGCCCGACCGAGGCGGCCGCGAGGCCCAGCCCGGCCAGCCGGATGACCGTCAGCCGCTCGCCCAGGAACAGCCGGGCCGCCACGATGGTCACCGCCGGGTACAGGGACGTGAGCACCGCGGTCACCGCGAGCAGGCCAGCCTGGGTCGCGAGGAAGTACAGGATGGTGCCCGCGCCGCCGGCCGCGCCGGTCAGGATGGCCAGCCGGCGGGCGCCCGGCGCGGGCAGGTGCAGGTCGCCCGTGACCGCGCCGATGCCGCTCACCGCCACCAGCGCCGCGACCTGGGCCGCGGCCACGGGCCACAAGCCGCCCCCGGACCCGGCCCGGTTCAGCCCGATGAACAGCACGCCGAAGCCGGCGCCCGCGAGCAGCCCCCAGAGCACGCCCTGCGCGTGCGCTCCCGCGACGGCGGGCTGCCCGGCCTGGCCGGCCCCGCCATGATCGGCGCCACGCTCATCGGCACCGGCCTGGCCGGCCCCGCCATGATCGGCACCGCCCGCGCCGCCGCGTTCGTCGGCGCCGCCGTCGTCCCCGCCGCCCTCGTCCCCGCCGCCCTGGCTGACCGAGACCCCGACGATGGCCGGCAGCGCCAGCGCGATGCCCGTCAGCGCCAGCGCGCCGGGATGCTCGCCGAGCAGCAGCCCGGCCAGCACCGAGAAGCCCGCCGCGCCCACGGCGCTGACCGGGGCCGCGACGCTGAAGGCCGCGTTCCGGAAGCCCAGGTAGAGGGCGAGCGCGCCGCCCGCCCCGCCGATGCCGCCCGCGGCCCCCCACGCCAGGGAGGCCAGGGACGGCTGGTGCGAGCCGGCCCAGGGCAGCACCACGGCCAGCAGCGCCAGGGCGGTGGCCTCGGCCAGGACGGTGACCCGGATGACGCTGGTCCGGCGCGCGGCCAGCCCGGCCCAGAAGTCGGACCCGCCGTAGCCGACCGCCGAGGCCAGCGCCAGCAGGACCGCTCCCATCCCCGTAGCCCCCTCCCAGCGCCGCTCCCGGTCAGCGGGCCGAATCGTACCCGGCCGGGCTGGCGGCGGCCGCCGGGCGGCCCGACCGGACCCAGGCGGCGAAGGCCTCGATCCCGTCGACGACCGCCTCGTAGCGGAGCGACCGGAACCGGTCGAACCCGTGCTGCGCGCCCGACAGCTCCGCGTACACGACCGGGCTGGCCGACGCGGCCCGCAGCCGCGCGGCGAACAGCCGGGCCGCCGCCACCGGGATCAGGCTGTCATGGTCGCCGTGCACCAGGAAGAACGGCGGCGCGGCCGCGGTGTCGCACGCCAGCGGCGACGACAGGTCCCCGGTGCCGGCCTGGCCGTAGTAGCCGTGCAGGCAGACGGCGGCGCTGACCGAGGTGTCCGCGTCCTCGAACCCGGGCTGGTAGGCGGGGTCGCCCGGCGTGAGGGCCGCCAGCGCGGCCAGCTGGCCGCCGGCGGAGCTGCCCGCCAGGACCAGCACGGCCGGGTCGGCGCCGTACTCCGGGCCGCTGTCCCGGACCCAGGCGATCACCTTCTTGACGTCGATCAGGTGGTCGGGGAACCGCCCCGCGCCGCCCAGCCGGTAGTTCGCGCTGATGCAGACCCAGCCCTGGCCGGCGAGGCGGTAGAGCAGGGTCCGCGACTCGCGGTTCTTCCTGCCCATGAACAGGGCTCCGCCGTGCAGGTGAATCAGCACCGGAGCGCCGGCCGGGCGGGCGCGGTGCCGGTACAGGTCGAGCTGGTTGCGGCGGCCCGCCGGGCCGTAGCTGATGTTCGCCAGCCGCTCGACGTCGCGGCGCCCGAACGACAGCGGCGCGAGCACGATCCGGGCCGTCCGCCGCCAGCCGCGCGGCGCGGCCAGGGCCGCGGAGCCCCGCCCGGCGCCGAGGCCGTCGTCCAGGGCACGAGCGACCGCCGGGCCGGCCCGCAGCTCCCGCCGGGCGATGACCGCGAGCCCGGCCGCGGCGAGGACCGCCAGGCCGGCCGCCGTCCGGCTGCCCGGCCCGGCGCCGTTCTGGCTGAACGTCAGCAGCGTCGTGACCAGGAGGTACAGGAAGCCGAAGAAGGGCAGCTCGTTGAGGGCGAGGGTGAGCAGGAAGCTCAGGACCCCCGCCGTGAAGGGCCGGCGCAGCGGCGCCAGGGCCAGCAGCGTGCACGCGGCCGCTATGGCCGCCGTCACCATGAGGTCACCGTCTGAGCTCGTGAGTTCTGCATGCCCCCATTCCATGCCGGGCGGGGTGCGGCCCGGCAGCGCCAGCGGTCGCTTCCGGTACCGACGAAAGTCGCTCAGGCGGCCCGGCCCGCGACTTTCGTCGGTGCCGGCCCGGCCCCGGAGTCCACGAGCGAGAACGACGCCGCCGCCCGCGCGGCGGTGCCCCGCGCCCAGCGCCCGGTGCTGAGCAGCCCGAGGGCGGCCAGGCCGGCGCCGAGCCCGAGCACCGTCCACCACACGCCGTGCTCCGCGCCGGTGAACGCCGTCCCGCCGCGGCCGAGGGCCGACCCCACGATGGCCCCGGAGACGGCGACGCCGAGGGTGGTGCCGGCCTGCCGGCCGGTAGAGGCCAGCGAGGCGGCCACCCCGGCCATCGAGCCGGGCATGCCGGCCACGGCCGTGTTGGTGATCGGCGGGTTGACGGTGCCCAGGAAGATGCCGAACAGCGCGTACACCGCGAGCACGGCCGGGAGCGGCGTGGCCGGGCCGAGCCAGAGCGATGCGCCGCCGCCCAGCGCCAGCGCGGCCCCGGCGACCACCAGCGGCAGCCGCGGGCCGCGCGCGGCGACCGCCCGGCCCGCCCGCGGGGAGATCACCACGACCAGCACCCCGACCGGCAGCAGGCACAGCCCGGCCGCGAGCGCCGACAGGCCGCGCACGGCCTGCAGGTACTGGGTGGTCACGAACAGGAAGGCGCCGAACCCGCACAGCGCGAACAGCGCCATCCCGATCGCCGCGCTGAACGGCACGCTGCGGAACAGGCGCAGTTCCAGCAGCGGGTCGGCCCGGCGCGGCTCGTAGCGCAGGATGCCCAGCACGCCGAGCGCGGCGGCGGCGAGCAGGCCGAGGATGACCGGCGAGGCCCAGCCCAGCGACCGGGACTCGATGATGGCGAAGACGACGCTGCCCAGCACCACGATGACCAGGGCCTGGCCCACCGGGTCGAGCCGCCGCGGCCGCGCGGCCCTCGACTCGGGCACGAACAGCGCGGCGCCCGCGATCGCGGCGGCCGCGATCGGCACGTTGACCCAGAAGATGGCGTGCCAGCCCAGGCCGTCGACCAGCACGCCGCCGAGGATGGGGCCGAGGGCGAGCGCCAGCCCGCTCACCGAGCCGAACACGCCGATGGCCCTGGCCCGCTCGGCCGGACGGGGGAACGTGGTGGCGACGATGGCCAGCGCCACCGGGTTGAGCATCGTGCCGCCGGCGGCCTGCAGCGCGCGGGCCCCGATCAGGGCCCCGATGCTCGGCGCCAGCCCGCACAGCAGCGAGCCGAGCCCGAACACGGCGAGGCCGGCCTGGAACACCCGGCGGCGGCCGAGCCGGTCGGCGGCGGACCCGGCCAGCACCAGGAAGCTGGCCAGGACCAGCGTGTACGCGTCGACCGTCCACTGCAGGCCGGACACCGACGCGTGCAGGTCCCGGCGGATCGCGGGCAGCGCGACATTGACGATGGAGATGTCCATCACCACGACGATCATGCTGGCGCAGCAGATCGCCAGGACCAGGAGCCGGCCGCGGCGGCTCAGGTCAGGCACGGTTGAGGCACTCATGACCGCCACGCTAAAATTTAGAGCGTGCTCGAAGTCAAGCCGCCCGAAGTCCAGCCGCCCGAAGTCAAACCGCCCGAAGTCCGGCCCCGGCCCGCCGGCCGAGGGGCCGCGGCCGGCCTGAGCATCGCCGAGGCCGCCCGCCGCACCGGGGTCAGCGCGCACACCCTGCGCTACTACGAGCGCGCCGGCCTGGTCGTCACCCCGGTCGACCGCACCGCCGGCGGCATGCGCCGCTACAGCCAGCTTGACCTCGACTGGATCGTGATCTGCAGCAAGCTGCGGGCCACCGGCATGCCCATCAAGACCATCCGGCGCTACGCCGAGCTCATCACCGAGGGGCCGGGCAACGAGCAGGAGCGCGTGGCCCTGATGGAGGCCCACCGCGCCGACGTGACCGCGCGGCTGGCCGAGGTCCAGGACCACCTCAAGACCATCGACCACAAGATCGAGGTCTACCGGGGCCGGCTGGCGGCCGGCGACGCCGACCAGCTGTGGGCGCCCCGGCGCCGGCCGCAGCCGGCCGGCCGGCGGCCGGACTAGGGCGCCGCCAGCCCGAGCCGGACCGCCTTGGCCGCGGCGACGTTCCGGGACGGGACGCCCAGCTTGGCCAGCACGGCCGAGACATGATGATCGACGGTCTTGGCCGAGATGAACAGCTGCCCCGCGATCTCCGCGTTCGTCAGGCCGGCCACGATCAGGTCGAGGACCTCGTGCTCGCGCCGGGTCAGGCCGAGCGGATGCGCCCGCGTCGAGGTTCGCGGGCCGACCGGGACCGACCGCAGGCCGAGCGCGCGCATCTTGGCGCGGGCCACCCGGGCGGAGGCCGTGGCGCCCAGGTCGGCGAAGGTCTGGGCCGCCTCGCGCAGCGCGTCCTCGCCCGCGCCGTCGAGCAGCGCCAGGCCGGCCTCGTACGGGCAGCCCAGCTCGGCCCACTGCCGCGCGGCCAGCGCGTGGTCGCCCCCGGCCAGGGCCCGGTAGGGCCCGGCCAGCTCGCCGCGCGGCCTGCGGGCCGACCCGGTCCGGGCCAGCCAGGCGGCCACCGCGCCGCGCGCCCAGGCGTCGCCGCGGGCGGCCACGTCGTCGGCCAGCTCGGCCTCCGCGGCGGCCGCATCCGCCTCCCCGTCCAGCCAGCGCGCCTCGGCCCGGGCCAGCCGGGCCGCCATGATGTGCTGCGGCTCGGCGGCCCGGTCGGCCAGCGCGACCGCCTCGTCCAGGTAGCCCAAGGCGCCCGGCTCGCCCCGGCGGGCCGCGATCACGCCGATCTGGATCAGCGGGATCAGCCGGTTCATCGGGGACGGGCCGCGGCGGCTGAGCAGCTCCCGGCTGAGGGCGACCGCGTCCGCCCAGCGGCCCGTCCGCTCCAGCACGGTGGTCCGGTCGCAGCGCAGGCAGCGCGCGTAGCTGGTGATGTCGTGCTCGTCGCAGTACGCGACGCCGGCCGTGAAGTGCTCCTCGGCCTCGGCGAACTGCCGCCGGTCGCCGTAGACGCCGCAGATGTTGGTGAAGGCCCGGCCCGCCTGCTCCTGCAGCCCGCCCGCGACCGCGATCTCCAGCGCCCGGGTCAGCTGGCCGGCCCAGTCCCGGCCCAGGGCAGCCGCGGCGCACGCCTCGGTGTTGAGCGCGCTGCTGAGCACCTCGGGCAGGCCGAGCGCCTCGGCGATGCCCTGCGCGCGCACCGCCAGGCCGATCGCCGCCTCGTGCTCCCCGGCCAGCATCCGCCGCCCGGCCAGGCTGGCATGCGCCCAGGCCAGCTCGGCGCTCGGGCCGAGCGGCTCAAGCGTGGCCACCGCCGCCCGCGCCGCGGCCTCCGCGTCCGCCCCGCGGCACAGGCTGGTCAGCTCGCGGGCCAGCAGCCGCAGGTTGTCGCCCTCCCGCCGCCGGTCGCCGGCCTCGCGCCACAGCGCGAGCGCCCGCTCCCGCGCGTCGGCCGCCTCCTGCCAGCCGTCCAGCAGCGCCGCCTCGCCGGCCAGGCCCTCCTGCAGCTGGGCGACCAGCACGGAGTCCGCCCCGCCGGCGAACCGCAGCGCCCGCCGGAACTGGGCCGCCGCCTCGCGGTGCGAGCCCAGCCCGACCGCCCGGCGCGCGGCGGCGATGGCGTGGCCCAGCGCGGCCGGGCCGTCCCCGGCGGCCTCCGCGTGGAAGGCCAGCCGGGCGTCGTCGTCGTGGCCCAGGCCGGCCAGGGCGGCCAGGATCCGGGCGTGGATCAGGCTCCCGCGGTGCGCCGGGATGTCCCCCTGCACGGCCAGCCGGGCGATCTCGTGCCGGAACCTCACCCCGGCGCCGTCCCCGGCCAGCAGCCCCGCCGCCAGCAGCTCGTCGACCGCGGCCGCCGGGTCGCCGGCGACCGCCGCCAGCACCGGGAGCTCGACCCGGGTCCCGATCAGCGCCGCGGCGTCCAGCACCTCCCGCGCCGCCGGGCTCAGCCGGGACACCCGGGCCAGGACCGCGTCGCGGGCCGTGGCCGGCACCTCGCCGGTCCCCGCCCGCACGACCTCGGTCACGTAGAACGGGTTCCCCCCCGTCAGCCGGAACAGCGCCGCGGCATCAACCCCGTCCCCGGCCAGGACCTGCACCGCGCTCTGCGACAGGGCCGGCAGCCCGATCCGGCGGACCGACCGCTGGGTGGCCAGGTCACCCAGGGCGATCTGCAGCGGGTCGCCCGCGGTCACCCCTTCGTCCCGGTACGTGGCGATAAGCAGGACCCGGGCGTCGCGGATGCGCCGGCCGAGGAAGCGCACCAGGTCGATCGTGGCCTCGTCGGCCCAGTGGATGTCCTCGATCACCACCACGTGCAGCCCGTCCGGCTCGCTGACCTGCCGCAGCAGCGCGCCGAACAGCTCCTCCCGGGACGCGTCGGCCCGGCACAGCTCCAGCAGCTCGCCGCCGAGCTTGCCGGCGATGTCGAACAGCGGCCCGAGCGGCCGGGGGGTGAACAGCCCGTCGCACGCCCCCCAGCACCAGCTGTCACCGGGCAGGTCGCGCTGCAGCTGCTCGACCAGGGCGGATTTGCCCACGCCGGACTCGCCGGCGACGAGCACCAGCCGACCCTGGGCCTTCCGGGCCTCCCCCGCGTAGCCAGCCAGTGCGGCCAGCTGCGCTTCCCGTTCCAGCAGCACCTCCTCAGTCTCCACTGCGCCGCCACGTAGCGCTACCAGGCCAGACACCCATCTGGCGGAACGCTGGAAACCCGGGGAGTGCCGCCCGCAAAGGTAGGGGCCCGCGCCCGGCCCCGGACCTCACGTCCCGGGCCGCCGGGGCGTCTTCCCGGCATGGAGACCATCACGCCGGCCGCGGCCGCGGCCCGGACCGCATTCCGCGTCACGCCGATTCCCGCCGAGGTCCTGGCCCGCATCCGGGCCGCCGGGCACGACGACTTCGGCAACCCGCTCGTGCCGGCCGTCAGCGAGGAGGGCGGCGACCCGATGCGGTGCTGCCTGCGGCGCGCGGCGCCCGGCGACCGCCTGTGCCTGATCGCGTACCGGCCCTTCGCCCGGCCGGGGCCCTGCGCCGAGAGCGGGCCGGTGTTCATCCACGCCGAGGCGTGCGCCGGCTACGACAGCACCGGCGCCTACCCGCCCGGCTACCGGGACTGGCCGGCCATGGTCTTCCGGCCGTACCGCTACGACGGCTCGATCGCCTACGACGCGATCGCGATGGGCGACGGGCCGGGCGCCGAGGCGCTCATCGCGAGCATGCTGGCCGACCCGTCCGTCGAGTTCATCCACACCCGGAACGTCTATGCCGGGTGCTTCATGTTCCGCATCGGGCGGCCCGGGGCCTGACCGGGGCCTGCGGGTCACTCGGTGATGAACAGCGGCGTATCGGAGACCGCCAGCCGCAGCTCCCCGTCCCGGCTGGCGACGGTGCGGACCCGGCCGAACGCGTCGGTGACCTCGGCGGCCGCGGCCGGCCACGGCCAGGTGACGGCGGCCGCGGGCTCGTCCTCGCCGTCGAAGGCATCCCGCTGGTCCCACAGCACGAGGAGCGGACCGCGGCCGGGCCGGTCCACGCTGACCGCGTGCAGCGCGGGCGGCCCGCTGGCCCGCACCCGGGTCACGGCCCGCGCGCCGGCCAGCTGGCGGGCCAGCAGCTCGAAGGTCCCGGCGGCCGGGTGGCGGCAGTCCAGCCTGCCGTCCCGGTAGCCGAGCAGCGGGAGCTTGCCGATGAGCAGGTGCATCACCTGCAGGTGGTCGACCGGGCCGGGGTACTCGGGCGCGAGGTTCCAGTACGCCATCCGGCGCACCCCGCCGGCCAGGGCCAGCAGCGTGCGGGTCACCACCTGGCGGCAGGCGATCCGGTGCCGCCGGGCCTCCAGCTCGGGCGGGCAGCCCGCCAGGAACATCTGCAGCGCGGGCGGCAGGTCGCCCATCCGCTCGTACAGCGCGGCCATGGCCCGGCGCTCGGGGGTCTCCTGCGCGGCCTGCGCGGCCAGCTCGCCGGTGCTCTAGGCGGGCGGAGCCTGCGCGAACGCGGCCGCCAGGACTCGCTGCATGACGGCCATGGCGCCGGGGAACTCGAACGGCTCGGGGCCGCCGTGCTCGCCGACGACGACCGGCTTGAGGTACCCGTGCGCCGCCATGAACTGCCGGGCGGTTTCCAGGTACTCCGGCACCGCGGCGGGGTCGCCGTACAGGTGCACGCTGAACAGGTCGAACGCGTCCCGGCCGGCGCCGGCCAGGTGGTCGAAGAACTGCCGCGCCGGGCTGCCCGGCTCGCTGGCCAGCACGTCGTAGCCGCAGCCGCCGAGGACGACCGCCGCAGCCGGGTCGGCCTCCTTGACCGCCGGGTAGAAAGCGCGCAGCTGCTCGACGTACTCGGCGGCGGTCCCCGACCACAGCAGGCCGGCGTTGCTCGGCTCGTTGTTGCACTGCCAGTAGCGCACCCGCCCGGCGCAGCGGCGCACCACCTGCCGGACGAACTCCGCGTAGGCGCGCTGGTCGCGGGCGGGCGACTGGGGCTGGAAGTCGGTGGCCACCCGGGTCCCCCACGGCGAGCTGGAGCACAGCGTGACCCAGGCCTCCTCGTCGCCGGCCAGCTGCCCCAGCAGCGCGTCGACCGCGTCCCACCGGTAGCGGCCCGGCTCGGACTCGACCTGGCCCCAGTACAGGTACGCCCGGATCAGGCCGGCGCCCAGGGCCCGGGCCTGCGGGACGAACTCGCCGGGCTCGCCGAACAGCCCGTAGCTGATCCCCCGGACCACGCCCAGCCGGATCCCCAGCCGGCCGGCGGTGCTGCTCGTGGTGATCCCAGCCGTCACGATGGCGCCTCCGTTCGCTGAGTTTACGTCGTAAACTCTTCGTTTATAACGTATACTCGTGGCGTGCGCAAACCTGCCGAAGCCGCCCCGCTGATCTGGACCCAGCCGCCGCCGCCCCCGCGGCAGCGGTCCCTCGGCCGGCCGGAGATCGTGGCCGCCGCGACCGCCCTGGCCGACGAGGCCGGGCCGGGCGCCCTGACCATGAAGGCCGTCGCCGCCCGGCTCGGCCCCTACACGCCGATGGCCCTGTACCGGTACGTGCACAGCAAGGACGGCCTGGTGGACCTGATGCTCGACGCGGCCACCGCCGAGGTCGGCGTCCCGGCCCGGCCCGGCCCGGACTGGCGGGGGGACCTGGCCGGCCTGGCCGGGCGGACCCGCCAGATGACCCGGCGGCACCCCTGGTACGCGGCGCTGTTCCACACCCGCCCGCCGGTCGGGCCGCACGCGATGGCCCGGCTGGAGTTCATGCTGGCCGTGCTCACGGCCCGGGGCGCGGCCACGGCCGAGGCCATGACCTACGCCGCCCTGCTCGACCGGCACATCATCGGCAGCGGGCTGCAGGAGGCGGAAGAGGCCCGGATGAGCCGGCGGCTCGGGCTGGACGACGAGGCGGGCCTGGCCGCCTCGCTGGCCGCGGTCCGCGGCCTGGCCGCGGCCAGCGGGCAGTACCCGCAGCTGGCCGCCTGGCTCGCCTGTCCCGCGGGGCCGTCGGGGGACGAGCAGTTCGGGCTCGGGCTGGGGTTCCTGCTGGACGGCATCGCCGCCCGGCTCCCCGGCGGCGACAATGAGGCGCCATGACCGTTACCGCTGAGCGCCTCCACGCCCGCAGCGGCCCGGGAACCGCTACCGGCTCGGCAGCGATGGCGGGAGCCCGAATCGCGGCAGCAGGCTGCTCTCGAAGCGGGTCATGGCGCAGATCCGGCCGCCGGCCAGCGCCACGGCGATGAGGCCGGTGCCGTGGCTGACGCCCGCCGGGCCGCGCAGGTACACCCCGAACGCGGGCTGCCCGTTGGCCCGGGTCACCGCGACGTCGTACTGCCGGCCGGCCCCGAACAGCAGGGCGCAGAACTGCGCCACCACGTCCCGGCCGGCGTACTCCAGCGGCATCGGCGGCATCGACATGAACACGTCGTCGGTCAGCAGGGCGACCAGCGCGTCGAGGTCGGCGGACTCGTAGGCGCTGACGAACCGGGCCACGATCGCGTCCTCCGCGAGCGAGCCCGGCGCCGGCGGCGGCTCGCGGTCGGCGGCCGGGAGCCAGCGCCGCTGCAGGCTGGCCCGCGCCCGCTTGAGCGCGCTGTTGACCGAGGCGACGGTCGCGTCCAGCATTCCCGCCACCTCGCGGGCGCGGAATCCGAGGACGTCGCGCAGGATCAGCACGGCGAGCTGGCGGGGCGGCAGCACCTGCAGGGCCGCCACGAAGGCCAGGGAGACCGACTCGGCCTGCTCGTAGCGGGCCTCCGGGCCGAGCGGCAGCTCACCCGCGCCCGCGAGGAGAGCGTCCGGGAACGGCTCGAGCCAGGACACGTCGCCGAGCCGGGTCGGCTCGGGCGGCTGCACCCCGGGGACGTTCCACTCCGTCGCGGGCCGCCGGCTGGCCGAGCGGCGCGCGTTGAGGCACCGGCTGGTGGCGATCCGGTACAGCCAGGTGCGCAGCGAGGCGCGGCCCTCGAACGCGCCCAGGCCCTGCCAGGCCGACAGCATCGTGTCCTGCAGGGCGTCCTCGGCGTCCTGGAGCGATCCGAGCATCCGGTAGCAGTGCACCTGAAGCTCCCGCCGGTAGGGCTCGGTCAGCTCCCGGAACGCCTGGCCGTCCCCCGCCTGCGCCTGCGACAGCAGGTCGGCCGTCGTCATCACGCTCACCCCTCGCGTCACCTTCTTCCCCAGCCCTGGTCGCCTTCCATCCTGTACAGACACCGGCCATGAGGCGAACTGGGCGGCCGTGCGACCCTGGGTACGCGGACCGGGCGAGGCGCGGCCCGCCGCCGGGAGGAGGCGTTCCCGTGAGAACGGACCGGCCGCTGGTCATGGCCCTGGACGATCCCGGCGCCGTGGTGGCGGCGGCCGGCGGCAAGGGCGCCGCGCTGGCGCGCCTGGCCCGGGCCGGCCTGCCCGTCCCGCCCGGGTTCCACGTGACGACGCGGGCCTATGCCGACTTCGCCGCCCGGGCCGGCCTGCCCGCGGCGCTGCGGGAGACGCTGTCCGGCGCCGGCGCGGCGGACCCGGCCGCGCGTGAGGCCGCGGCGCGGCGGATCGGCGTGCTGCTCGCCGCGGCGCCGGTACCGGCCCCGACCGCCGCGGCGGTCACCGCGGCCTACGCCGCCCTCGGCGCCGACGTGCCGGTGGCCGTCCGGTCCTCGGCCACCTCCGAGGACCTGCCCGGCATGTCAGCGGCCGGGCAGCACGACACCTACCTCAACGTCCGCGGCGCGGCGGCCGTGCTCGACGCGGTCCGCCGCTGCTGGGCGTCACTGTGGACGGCCCGGGCGATCGGCTACCGCGAGCGCCACGGCGCCGCCGGCGGCGAGGTCAGCCTGGCCGTCGTGGTGCAGCGGCTCGTCCCGGCCGACGCGGCGGGCGTGCTGTTCACCGTCAGCCCGGTGGCCGGCCAGGGCGACCAGGTGGCCGTCAACGCCGGCTGGGGCCTGGGCGAGGCCGTCGTCAGCGGCCGGGCCACCCCGGACGTCATCCTCGTCAGCCGGGCCGGCGGCGTCACCGACTACCGGGTCGGCGGCAAGGAGGTCATGACCGTGCCCGCCGCCACGGGCACGCGGGACCAGGCCACGCCCGGCGACCGCCGCCGGGCGGCGGTCCTCAGCCCGGCGGAGGCCAGCGACCTGGCCCGGACGGGCCTGCGCATCGAGGAGCTGTTCGGCGCTCCGGTGGATGTGGAGTGGGCGCGCGCCGGCCAGGAGATGTTCATCCTGCAGGCCCGGCCGATCACCGGCCCGGCTGCGCCGGCCGCGCCCGCCCCCGGCCTCCCGGCCATCCCGGACCTCCCGGCCGTCCCGCCCGGCGAGGAGTGGAACGACAGCCTCGCCGGGGACTACCTGTGGAGCAGCGGCAACCTCGGCGAGGCGCTCCAGGACGTGATGACGCCGGCCACCTGGTCGTTCATGCAGCTGTTCATGACGCGGGCGATCGCGCCGCCGACCCTGCCCGCCTACCCCGGCTACGGCCGGGTCGGCGGCCGGTTCTACGCCAACGTCAGCATGTCCGCGTCGCTCACCGCGGCCCTCGGCGTCTCGGTGCGCCGGTACGTGGCGATCTACGGGCCGGTGCTCGGGAAGCTCCCGCCCGCCGGCCAGATCCCGACGGTCCCGCTGCCCCGGTGGAAGGTCATCCGGCTGGCGGTCCCGGCCACCGCCGCGCTGCTGCGGCGGGCGCGGAAGAACAGCCGGCGGCTGCCGGACTTCATCGCGGGCAGCGCGGGCCGCTGCGATGGCCTGCGCCGCGACCTCCAGCGGATCGAGGATCCGGGCCTGCTGGCCGCCGCGTGGCCCGAGCGGGTCGAGCCGCTGTTCCTGGAGGCCTGCGACATGCTCGCCGCCACCGGTGCCGCCGCCACCCCGCTGCTGCAGGTGCCGGGCCAGCTGGAGCGGCTGATCGGCGCGGCCGACACCGCCGTGCTCCTGTCGGGCGCCGACGGCACGGGCGGCACGGACAGCACGGGCGGCGCGGACAGCACGGACGGCACGGACGGCACGGACAGCACGGGCGGCGCGGACGGCACGGGCGGCGGGGACCCGCTGGCCAGCCTGACGCCCGCGACCGCCCTGGCCCGGCTGGCCCGCGGCGAGATCGACCGCGCGGAGTTCACCCGCCTGTCCGGGCACCGCGGTCCGCACGAGGCCGAGGTATCGGCGCCGCGGCCCGCCGAGGACCCCGGCTGGATCGACCGGCAGCTCGCCGAGCTCGGTGACACGGCCCGCGACGCCGGGGACCTGCTGGCCCGGCAGGCGGCCGCCCGCCAGGCGATCCGGGACCGGCTGGGCACCCGGCTGCCGCCGCGGCAGGCCGCCGCGGTGCGCCGGCGGGCCGGCCGCTGGGCCAGGGCCGCCCGCGCCCGGGAGGCGGTCCGGTCCGAGCTGGCCCGGTCGTTCTGGGTGCTGCGCGCGTGGGTGCTCCGCGCCGGCGAGCTGTCCGGCCACGGCGATGACCTGTTCTTCCTGAGCTACCCGGAGATCCTCGGCGTGCTGGGCGGCGAGCCCGCGCCGCTGGCCGCGGTGCCCGGCCGCCGGGCCGCCTACGAGCTGTACCGCGGGCTGCCGGTCTACCCCACGCTGATCCGCGGCCGGTTCGACCCCGTCCGCTGGGCCGCCGACCCCGGCCGGCGCACCGACCTCTACGACGAGCACGGCACGAGCGGGCCGCCGGGCGAGGCGATCACTGGGTTCGGCGGGGCGCCCGGCGTCGCCGAGGGCGTAGCCCGGGTGATCGGCCAGGTCGAGGACGCCGGCCTGCTCCGGGATGGCGAGATCCTGGTGACCACGGTGACCAACATCGGCTGGACGCCGGTCTTCCCGCGGGCCGCGGCCATCGTCACCGACGTCGGCGCGCCGCTGTCCCACGCGGCCATCGTGGCCCGCGAGCTGGGCGTGCCCGCCGTCGTCGGCTGCGGCAACGCGACGATGCGGCTGCGCAGCGGCGACCTGATCAGGGTGGATGGCGGGACCGGCACGGTCGAGGTGCTGCACCCCGGGTGAGCCGGCCGCCGCCGCGCCGGCCGGGCGGCGCCGGGTCAGCCGGCGCGCAGGTGCGCCAGCACGGACTCGAACGCGCCCCGGACGGCCTGGCGGGCCGGCTCGGTGTGATCGATCGTCTCGAAGCCGTGGTGGGCGCCCAGGATGTCGATCACCTCGACGTCCGCTCCGCTCGCCCCGGCCGCGGCCAGGAACTCGTCCACCGTCGCGGCGACCGCCGGGCGCTCCAGCTCGGGCCGGGTCACCACGATCGGCAGCCGGCCGGCCGCGGCCACCGCGGTGGCTGGCCGGAACCGGGGGTCCACCGAAGGCCAGTTCGGCAGCGGGGCCAGCAGCGGGTAGGTCGCCGCCGCGCACCGCAGCCAGGCCGGCGGGTCGGCCAGCCAGCGAGCCGCCAGCAGCCCGCCGCCGGAGAAGAACCACAGCGCCACGCGCTGCGCGTCCACCCGCGGATCGGCCCGCGCGACCTCGACCGCGGCGGCCACGTCGGCGGCCGCACGGGGATAGTCCTCTAGCCCGTGCAGGCGGTGATCGACCGTCACCCCGACCGCGCCGTGGCTCGCCGCGATCCGGCCGTACCCGGTGTAGGCCGGCCAGTCACGCGGGGTCGGCCGGGCCTGCGCAGGGATGGGCCCGCCGTGGATGAACACGATGGCCGGGCTGGGCGCAATGGCATCCGGCAGGTAGAGGTCGACGTGGGCGGACCGCTCCCGCTGAGGCTCAATAGTTTCGAGGAGAAAGGGCCGGAGGTGTTCCGGCAGGTCGTCGCTCACGCCTTGCGGCCTACGCCGCCGAGGAACCCCCACAGCCGGGCCGGGTCGCCGGCGGCCGGGTCGGGCCGCCACCGGTAGCCGGGCACCAGGCCCGGGTCGACCAGGTCGAAGCCGTCGAAGAACCGCCTAATATCCGTGCCGGAGCGGAACTGCCAGGAGCCGGACACGCTGCCGTTGTAGACCTTCTCGACCGCGCGGGCCAGTTCCGGCCGGTCATCGGTCGTGGCGTGGGACACCACCAGGAAGCTGCCCGGCGCGAGCGCGTCGCGCAGCGTCGCGACGACCTGCCACGGGTCGTCGGCGTCGTCGATGAAGTGCAGGACGGCGACCAGCAGCAGGCCGACGGGCTCGCGGACGTCGATCAGGCGCTGGACCACGGGGTCGGCCAGGATCGCGGCCGGGTCCCGGAGGTCGGCGCGGATGACCGCGGCGTCCGGGTGGCCGGCC
Organism: Streptosporangiaceae bacterium; assembly: GCA_036501025.1. Classification (GTDB taxonomy): domain Bacteria; phylum Actinomycetota; class Actinomycetes; order Streptosporangiales; family Streptosporangiaceae; genus DASUBV01. Next base: position 398 of record DASYBB010000147.1, on the reverse strand, counting down.
AGGATCGCCTGGCTGTGGGCGACGACGACCGGGTCGGTGTCTGCGTACACGACGCGGCTGCCCGGGCTGGCCTCCTGGGCAACCTCGTGCACGTTGCCCTGCGTCGGGATGCCCGAGCCGATGTCCAGGAACTGCCGGATCCCGGCCCCGGCCAGGTACCGGACGGCCCGGCCCAGGAAGGCGCGGTTGGCGCGGGCGATCTCCCGCGCGCTGGGCTCGATGGCGGTGATCTGCCGGCCCAGGTCCTGGTCGGCCAGGAAGTTCTGGCTGCCGCCCAGCCAGTAGTCATAGACCCGCGCGATGTTGGCCCGCCGGGTGTCCACGCCCGGCGGCGCCCAGTCCGCTTCGCCCGTCATCGAGCCTCCTCGCCGTGGCCCCGCCCGATCACCAGGGTACGG
>DASYBB010000146.1:0-2388 GCA_036501025.1 Streptosporangiaceae bacterium | reverse complement strand
CGCCCGCCGGATCTTCGGCGCCCTGCCCGAGATGCCGGCCGCGCCCGCCGCATCCTCCCAGCCCGCCGCGGCCGCCGCCGCAGCGCCGCGGGCGGCCGCCGCGACCCCGGCCGCCGCCGCACCGAAGCCGAAGCTGTCCGTCCCGCCCGAGCCCGCCGCGGCCAAGGCCGCCCTCCCGCAGAAGCCGCGCGTCAGCGACCGTCCCGGCCTGGCCGACCACCGCTAGCCGCTCCGGCCCGGCCCGGCCCCGGCTGGCTTGCCCGCCGCGACGACGAGCACCGGCGGCCGCCGCCGGTGCTGAGCGAGGTCCGGCCGCCGCGCGACGGCCTCGTCGCCGGGCCAGGGCTCATCCAGGCCGGTGACCGCCAGCCCGGCGGCCAGGATCGCGCTGATGACCGTGGCCAGCCGGCGGTGGTACTTCAGGACGCCGACGCCGAGCCACTGCTGGGCCCGGCCGGCTTCCTCGGCGTAGTGATCGACGGGCCAGACCGTCGCGCCGCCGACGGTCAGCCAGCCCCTCATCGGGCTCGCGGCCGTGCAGACGGGGTGCTCGATGCTGAAGACGAACCGGCCGCCGGGCCGGAGCCACCCGGCGACCCGCCCGACCAGCTCGCGGAAGTCGCGGACGTAGTGCAGCGCGAGGCTGCTGACCACGCAGTCGGCGCTCGCGCCGGGCTGGGCCAGCGTCTCAAGGTCAGCCCGCTGGTAGCGGACCCGCGGGTGCGGCCGGCGGGCCGCGAGGGCCAGCATCCGCGCCGAGGAGTCCACGGCCAGCACCCGCTGCGCCCCGGCGCCGGCCAGGCGCCGGGCCAGGGCGCCGTCGCCGCAGCCGAGGTCGATCACCCGGGCGCCGCGCACCGGGGGCAGCAGCCGGGCCAGCGCGGGCTGCTCCAGCTCCTCGTTCAGCCCCGCGCAGTCCGCGCGCAGCCGCTGGTAGCGGCCGAAGAAGGCCGGGTCGTCGTACAGGTCGCGGCCCGCCAGCGGGCCGGCCGTCACAGCCAGGCCTTCAGGTCGGCGATGTCGATGAGGGGCAGCCCCCAGCGCAGCGCGGCCACTTCCAGGTCGGCGGCGCCGGCCATGGTCCCGTCGCGGTTCATCACCTCACAGCACACGCCGACCGGGGCCAGGCCCGCGGCCGCGCACAGCGCGACCGTGGCCTCGGTGTGCCCGGACCGCTCGGCCAGCAGCCCCGGCCGGGCCCGCAGCGGGTAGACGTGCCCCGGCCGCAGGAAGTCGGCCGGGACCGCCGCCGGGTGCGTCAGCCGGCGGACCACGGCCGCGCGCTCCGCGGCGGACACGCCCGTGCCAACGGCCCGGGCCAGGTCAACCGGGATATGAAAGGCCGTGCCCTGCCGGTCTCCGTTACCCGGGATCGGGCCGATCTCCAGCCGCTCCAGGATCTCGGGCGCGCACGGCACGGTCGGGTGCCCGCACACCTCGGTCAGCAGGAACCGGAACGCGTCCGGCCGCAGCTGCTCGCCCGCGAAGATGACGTCGCCCTCGTTCTCGGCCGCCGGGTCCCAGACCGCCACCCCGCCGCCGGCCACGAGCCGGGCCAGCACCTGGTCCACTCCGGACTGGCCGCTGACGTAGCCGGCGCCGGGCAGCGCGACGGCCACCCGCGGCAGGTCGGCGCGGGCCGTCCGGGCGCTGCGGGCCACCAGCCGGTGCACCAGGTCGAGCTCCAGGTTCACCCGGGCGCCGGGCGCCAGCTCGTTCAGCGTGGTGGCCTGGCGGGTGGCGGGCAGGACCACGATGGAGAACCGGTCGCGCAGCCGGTCGGCGATCGTGACGCTCACCCCGTCGACGGCGATGGCGGCCTTCGCGACCAGCGCCGGCAGCAGCCGGTCGGGCGGCCGGATCCAGATCCGCAGGCAGCCGTCTTCCGCGTCGACGCGCGCGACCTTGCCGACCGCGTCGACGAACCCCTGGACCAGGTGACCGTCGAGCACGCCGCCGGCGGTCAGCGGCAGCTCGACGTTGACCGGGTCGCCCGCGGCCAGCGCGTCGAACGTCGAGCGCCGCCGGGTCTCGGCCGCGATCGTGGCGCCGAACGCCCCGTCGCCGCGCTCCTCCACGGTGAGCCGGACCCCGCTCACGCACACCGAGCCGCCGGAGCTGATCGCCGCGGCGCTCTGGGGTGCCCGGATCTGGACGTGTGTGCCCTCGAGGCTGTCGATGACGCCCCGTTCGCGAATGTGGCCGGTGAACATGTTCGGACCCCTCAGCACCACGACGCCGGGCAGCCGGCGTCACTGACCTCCCCGACAGCCCGTCACGTGCGGGCGAAGGGGCGGGGTCTCACCGCGTGGCCCCGGAATCACACCGGGTCGCTCCGCCGGGCGACGGAGCCTGGCCAGCTATCTGGCCACACCGTGGAATTGCACC
>DASYBB010000145.1:0-22669 GCA_036501025.1 Streptosporangiaceae bacterium | reverse complement strand
CCTGTCCAGCTTTCCGCGCACCGACTGGGCCTGGGCCGTCAAGCAGGCGTGCACCCAGGCCGCGGCCGCGGACCTGGGATACGGCGACCCGCGCGGCAGCTCGGTGCTGCGCGAGGTCCTCGCCGGGTACCTGCGGCGGGTACGAGCCGCCGCCGCCAGCCCGGCCCAGATGACCATCAGTACCGGCTTTGCGCAAGGAATCAACCTGGTACTGCGCGCCCTGGCCCGCCAAGGCGGCGTGACGTGCGTGGCCTTCGAAGACCCCGGCTACGGCAGCGCGCAGGTGGACGAGACGGTCCGCGCGGCGCTGGGGATGGGCATCCACGTCACCTACCTGCCGGTTGACGAGCAAGGCCTCGTGGTCGGCGAGCTGGCGGCCAGCGGAGCCCAGGCTGTGGTGGTCACCCCGGCGCACCAGTCTCCCACCGGGGTGGTCCTGTCCCCGCCCCGGCGGCACGCCCTGACCGAATGGGCGCGGCGCGGCGGCGGGTACGTAATCGAGGACGACTACGACTCGGAGTTCCGCTACGACAAGGAGCCCGTCGGCGCGCTCCAGGGCCTGGCCCCCGAGCAGGTCTTCCTGCTCGGCACGGCCAGCAAGGCGCTGGCCCCCGCGGTCCGCCTCGGCTGGGTCCACGCCCCGTCCGCCCTGGCCGCCGCCATCGCCGATGAGAAGGAGATGAGCGACCGCGGCTCCTGCACGCTGGACCAGCTCGCCCTGGCCACCCTGCTCACGACCGGCCGGTATGACCGGCACCTGCGGCGGATGCGGGCCGTTTACGCCGCCCGCCGCAGCGCGCTGGCCGGCGCGTTCGCCCGGCATGCCCCCCGGGTCCAGCTGACCGGGCTGGCGGCCGGCTTCCAGGCCGTGGCGCCCCTGCCGCCCGGCGCCAGCGAGACGGCCGTGATCGCCGCGGCGCGGGACCGGCGGGTCGGGCTGCACGGCATCGCCGGCTACCGCGGCGATCCGGGCCGCGCAGCGCCGCCCGCGCTGGTGATGGGCTTCGGCAACGTCGGCGAGCGGGCCATCGAGCCCGCCATCGCCGCCGTCGCCGGCCTGCTCAGCTGACCGCCGGACAACCGGCGCGCCATAGCGGGCGCCCCGGGTGAGCCGGCGCGGCACCCGGGCCCAAGCCCGTGGTAGAAGGGCCGGCGCACCCTGCGGGTGATGCGCCACCGCGGCCCGGCGGCCGAGGATGAGGCCGGTGAGCCCCCTCCCCGAATGACCCGCCGGGCCGTGGCCCGGTCCGGAGCAGCCGCCCTCGGCGTGGCCGTCGTCGCGTTCGGCCACGCGGGCACGGCTTTGTGGCGGGCATCGAGGCCACGTCCGGGCTTGCTGTACCTGACCGCGGTGCTGGCGGGCGGCCCGCGATCCGGGCTGGTCTTCTGCCGCTCGGCCGATCGCGGGGTCAGCTTCGAGCCCGCGCGCCGGATCGGCGCGGCCAGCGGCGCGCGCGCCGTGGCGCCGGTCCTCGCCGCCGGGCCGGCCGGGTCGGTCTGCGTGATCTACCTCACGCCCGGCCCTGGCGGGCTGGTCCTGACGGCCGCGGCCTCCGCCGGCCGCGGTGCCACCTTCGGGCCGCACGCCCTGGCTCGGCAACTATCAGGGTCTCGCGGCCGCGGGGAGCACGTTCTGCGCGGCCTGGACTGGCCCTGACGCGGGCATCGCGCAGGTGTTCGCGGCCGTCGCAGTAGAACTGGCCGACGAGGCCGTGCCGCGCCAGGCCGCCGCGATGCCGAGGCGCCGCGGCCATCCGCCCAGAGATCATCCTCCGGGCGCAGGACCTGATCGCCCGGGCGTACCCGACCGCTTTCCGGATTGCTCCCGGCCGGACTGAAGGTGCTAGGGTCCGAGCACAAAAGTTCCGTCCGAAAGCAGCGTTTACCGGGCCATGACAGCAGCGGACGGAATGGCCGAGCTGGAGCGGCGCCTGGCCGCACTCGACCGCGACCTGCTCGATGACGAGCCGGCCGGGCCAGCCGGCTATTCCGGGCGGCAGGCGATTACCCGTGATGCCAGGAACTTCATCCGCGCGCTCGAGGAAGTGACCAGCACCGGCGACCATTCCATCACCGGCATCGTGTCGCCGGCTGACGCCGACGCCATTGTGGCCACGTCGCCCTTGATTCGCCGGCTCGGGTCGTCCGAGCCGGCTCTGGTAACGGACGGCATGGACGGGCGCCGGCAATTCTGGATCTCCACCGGAAAGCCGCCCTGGGTGCCGCCGGGGCAGCCCGTGCTGTCCCCGGACCATTTCGTCGCCGCCGCTCACCTCGGCCAGGGCAGGCACGTCAACCCGTTCGGCGTCGGGCTTTACACGTCCTCAGGATTCCAGGGGACGCAGGGAATGTGGCGGCTGTACCTGGACCTCGGGGATTACTCCGCGAACACCCCGCATCCCTGGCACGTCTGGCGGGCTCAGGTCAGCCCGGCCGCTCGCGTGGGCAATGTGACGACGGCCGGGGAATGGGTGGAGCTCATCCTGCGGTACCCGGCCATTCGCGACGGCCTCATTTATCCTGACTGGCGCGCGATAGCCGGGGTCTGGGACGGCGTGCATATCACCATCCGGGCCATCGCCGCAATGCAGGGCCTGCGAATCCGCACGCCGCGGGGATTCGCGGCTCCTTCCTACTGGGATGTCGAGACCACTTTCTGGCTGAACTGGGCGTTTGCGGAAGTGCAGCGCGTGGAGGTCGTGGAGCTCATGGACCGGCCGCCCGGCTGACGCGACAGCGCGCTAGGCCAGGAGCCATTGCACGGCCAGGTCCAGCGCCTCGGCCGGGCTGCGGGCGCCGTGATCGGCGGCCATGAAGTGACTGCCGATCGCCAGCGAGAAGGCCAGCATGCTGCGGGCCTCGACCTCGTCCTGGTCGGGGCAGAGGGCACCGAACAGCACGCGCAGGTACTCCATGCGCCGGTTGTCGACCCGCCGCAGGCGCTCGGCGACCGCCGGGTCACGCCGCGACCAGTCGCGGACGGCCAGGTCGACCGGCAGCAGCTCGCTGGAGAAGGTCAGCGCGCCGGCCCGCCGCAGCCGGGCCCGGACGTCGCCGCCCCGGCGCTCGACCCGGTCGATCACCTCCTCGGTGCTCATCCGCTCCCACGCGTCGAGCATCTCGCCGAGCAGCGCGCTCCGGTCGGCGAACTGGCCGTAGAACCCGCCCTTGGTCACGCCGAGGGCCTGGGCCAGGGCCTCGACCCGGACGGCGTCCGGGCCGCCGGCCGCGAGCGCCCGCAGGCCCTCCTCGATCCACCTGCTGCGGGGAGTGCGGGTAATGGCGGCCATGGCCTCTCGCTGTTCCGTCCGGGGATGTTATCGTTCATATATACGGTACCGTATAGATGGAGGGCTCCCCATGCGACTCCCGGACATCACACCCGCAACCATGAGCGACGTGCCCGGGCCGGCGCCGGGCACCGTGCGCGAGTGCGCACTGCCGCCCGCGGCGCGAGCGCTCTGCACGCTGGCCCGGGTCGACTACGCGGACGCCTTCTGGGCGCAAGCCGGCCCGGCGCAGGACCGCACGGGCGAGCAGTGGGCCCGGGCGGTTCTGGAAGGCGCTCCGGAGCGCACCCGCGCTGCGCTGTCACGGGGGTGGTCCGCGCTCGGCCTGCGGCTGGATTGCGCTCCGCCGGACCGGTGCGTGCTGGGCTGGGAGATCCGGCACAGTACCCCGGACCTCGTGCTCCTGGGCGCCCGCGGCCGCCTCGGCCTGTCGGGCGAGCTGCTCTTCGAGCGCCGGCCGGGCGCGCTGCTCTACGCCACCTTCGTGCGGCTGGACAACCGCATCGCGCGTGCCCTGTGGGCCAGGACCGAGGCCCGGCACCGCCAGGTGGTCCGGGACCTCATCGAGCGGGCCTGCTACACCGCGCCCGCCGGCGGGCCGGAAGCGGGCAGCCCGAGGACCCGGTCCAGGTAGAGGTTGCGGAAGGTCCCCGCCGGGTCGGCCCTGTCGCGCACGGCCAGGAACTGGCCGAACCGGGGGTAACGCGATCGCAGCTGGCCGGCGGTGAGGCTGTGCATCTTGCCCCAGTGGGGCCGGCCGCCGTAGTCGCTCATGACCGCCTCGAACGCGTCGAAGTAGGCCTGGTAGGGCTGGCCGCGGTAGACGTGCGCCGCGATGTAGGCGCTGTCCCGGCCGGATGCGGTGGACAGGGGGATGTCGTCGGCGGCCGCGAAGCGGATCTCGAGCGGGAACGTGACGTGGCGGGCGTGCGTCTCGGTGAGCGTGCGCACCCGGGCCAGTGCCTCGTGGATGGCCTCGCGCGGGATGGCGTACTCGGTCTCGACGAACCGCACGCGCCGGGCGCTGGTGAATACCTCGTAGGAGGGCCCGGCGTAGCGCGCGGGCCAGGCCCCGCGGGCGAGCCACCGGTTGAGGTTCGGGACCTGCCCGGGCAGCCGCGCGCCGGCCCGGCAGAACAGCCCGTGCACGCCGTTCTGGACGAGGGAGTCGGCGGCCGCCCGGCGGGGCGACCGGGTCACCGGGGGCTTGTGCGCGAGGCGGGTGTTTCGCTTCGTCAGCGCGATCGAGGTGTGCGGGAACCAGAAGAACTCGAAGTGATCGCTGGCGTCGGCCAGCTCGTCCAGCCGGCGCAGCACCTCGTCCAGCGGCATGCTTTCCTCGGCGGCCTCCAGGTAGTAGGCCGGCTCGCACTGGAGCGTGACCCGGGTCATGATGCCCAGCGCGCCCAGCCCGACGCGGGCGGCCGAGAACAACTCAGCGTCGTGCTCCGGGCTGCAGGTGACGATCTCGCCGTCGCCGAGAACCATCTCGACCGCCCGCACCTGCGCGGCGAGGCCCTGCTTGCGGGCGCCGGTGCCGTGGGTTCCGGTCGAGATCGCGCCGGCCACGGTCTGGGCCTCGATGTCGCCGAGGTTCTGCATGGACAGCCCCGACGCCCACAGCAGCCGGTTGAGGCGATGCAGCTCAAGCCCCGCCGACACCACGCACAGGCCAGTCTCGGCGTCGATGTCGACCCCGGCGCTGCCGGCCTCCAGCGTGAGCTGCACATCGTCCGGCACGGCGATGGGGCTGAACGAGTGGCCGGCGCCCACGGCCTTGACGCGCTGCCCGCGGCGGACGGCCTCCCGGACCACCGCGGCCACGTCGTGGGCCGAGCTGGCCCGCTCCACGCGACGCGGCGATACGGACTGGTTGCGCCCCCAGTTGGTCCAGGTCATCTCGGGATCAGCTCATCTTCCACGGATTGATGAGCTCGATTCCCGTTTCCTCGAAGTCGGCGATGTTGCGGGTGGCCAGGATGGCTCCCGTGTCGCTGCAGATGGCCGCGATCTGAGCGTCGGCGATGCCGATGGGCCGGCCGACCCGTTCCCGGCCGATGACGATGTCCCCATACCGCGCGGAGGCCCGCTCGTCGAAGGGCAGCACGCGGCCGTGGAAGTCCTCGGCCAGGATGCCGCTGATCACCATGGCCAGCTCCCGCCTTCGGTGACCGTCGGGCAGTCTCCCGACGCCGTACCGCAGCTCGGCGGCCGTGACCGCGGTGGTGGCGACCTCGGAGACTTCAAGGGGGTCAAGCCAGGAGAGCACGCCGGGGTCAGGCGTCTGCCGGGCCAGTTCGCAGATAACGCTGGTATCCAGGACGATCACAGGCCGACGTCCGCCGCTCGCGGTAGTTCGCCACTGCGCTCGGGAAGCTCCAGGTCACCTTCGAGACCGTGAAAGCGGTCCCGGATCCTGCTCCCGAGGCCCCGTTCGCCTGAGCCGGCTGTCAGCCGCTCCTTAAGGATGGCCCGGACCTCGGCCTCCATGGACCGGCCATGCCGTGCCGCCTCCACCCGCAGTCGCGCGTGCGTCACCGGGTCCAGCCCACGGATCGTCAAGGTGGCCATCGCGCTCCCCTCAACGTCCGCCTGGCTGCGATGCTAGCAGTGCTGCTAATGCTGGCGTGCTGGCTGCCCGATCCAGCTGGGGTCCAGGTCGTGCACCGACTGGCAGCCCAGCAGCTGCATGGAACGCGTCATCTCCGCGCGCAGGAGCTCCAGCATGTGCGAGACGCCGTCCTGTCCCCCGAGGGCGAGGCCCCAGACATACGGGCGCCCGATCAGCACGGCCTTCGCGCCGAGCGCCAGGGCCTTGATCACGTCGCCGCCGCGGCGCACGCCGCTGTCCAGCAGGACCTCCATCTTGTCGCCGACCGCCGCGGCGACCTCGGGCAGCACCTGGATGGTCGCGGGGGCGCCCTCGAGCTGACGGCCGCCGTGGTTGGAGATCACGACGCCGTCGCAGCCGAGATCGAGCGCCTTGCGGCAGTCCTCGGCGGTCAGCACGCCCTTCACGAGCACCGGGCCGTCAAAGTTCTCCCGCAGCCAGGCGACCTCCGCCCAGCTGGGCGAGCTGGTCGGGCCGCGCCCCACCTCCGACAGCAGCATCGGCACGCCGTCACGCGCCATGGCGGCGGTGTTCGCGACCTGGAACGGCATCCCGTCCCGCAGATAGCGCGCGATCCACAACGGCCGCGGCGCCAGCTGCGGACCGAGCTTGAGGACGTTGGCGACGCTAGGGCGCATCGAGTAGCTGAACCCGTTGCGCCAGTCTCGCTCGCGCTTGGACACCACCTGCGTGTCAAGCGTCGCGACGATGGCCTTGTAGCCCGCCGCCTTCGCCCGGGCCACGAGGTTCTCCATCCCCTCGCGCCCCCGGAACCGGTACAGCTGGAACCAGTGCTGGGCCGGGGAGCCCTGGGCGATCTCCTCGAGCGAGAAGCCGGACATGGAACTGGCGACATGCACGGTCCCGGCCGACGCGGCCGCGCGGGCCACCCCGAGGTCGCCGTCGGGATGGACCAGCTTCATGCCGCCGCATGGCGCGGTCAGCACGGGAAACGAGAGTTCCTGCCCGAACAGCGTCGTCGACAGCTGCGGCTCGTCCACCCAGATGCCCATCCGGGGACGGAAGCTCAGCTCCCGGAAGGCCGCCGTATTGCGGCGCCGGGTCGTCTCGTCCTCGGTGCCGCCGTCCACGTAGTCAAAGACGCCGCGCGGCAGCGACCACCGCGCCAGGCGCCGCGCGTCCTGATAGTTCAGAACCCTGGCGAGCCGGGCTCGCTGGAATCTGTTCGATGGCATCAGCTACTCCAGCGGGCAGGTGGCCGGCAGCGGCGTGCCGGGAGCGCATCACCGCCTCAATGCATCCGTTTCCGGCCTCACCGTATCAAGGCACGCTCACCGGGTCAGACAGCGCATGATCTTGGCCGGGCCGCGGCTCCGCGGGCGGGGTGACCTGGTTAGCGGCGGCCGGCAGGCGGCGGCCCAGCCCGACCGCCCCGGCGCCGGCCAGGACGCACGCGGCGATCAGCACGGCGAACAGGCCCGTGCCCCAGCCAGCGCCGAGCGCCGCCGCGCCGCTGGCCGGGCCGACCAGGAAGCCGGCCGTGAAGGCCAGGGTGCCCAGGCCGTTGTAGCGGCCAGCCGCCCCCGGCGGGGCCAGGTCGTTGATGATGGCCGGCAGCGTCGGCGACAGCAGGCTCTCGCCCACGGCGAAGACGGCCATGGCGGCCATGAACGTGACCACCGCGAGCGCGCCGCCGCCCAGGCGGCCGCCGGCGATGACCAGGGCCCAGGCCAGCGCCCAGGCCAGCGCGGCCAGGGCCGTGCCGGTGGTGCGGCGGTGCCCGGCCAGCCGTCGCAGCACGAACAGCTGCGCCCCGACGACGGTGAGCGTTGTTGGCCGCGAACGCCAGGCTGAGGTCGCGAGGGCTGATCCCGCCCGGCCGGGTCGCGTAGCCGGGAAAGCTGGCGTCGGACTGGCCGAAGCTGACGGTCACGATGAGCGCGGTGAGCAGCCATACCCGCAGGAGCATCCGGTCCCTGAGGACCTGCCGGAGGCCCAGCCGCGGCCGAGGACGGGCCGGCTCCGCGTCTCCCGGTTCGGCGTCTGCCGGCTCCCCGCCGGGCGCCCCCGCCAGCCGGCCGAGGTAGGCCAGCACCGGCAGGACGAGCAGGAAGGACGCCGCGTCGGCCAGGTACACGCCGGTGAACGTGCCCGGCTGCGTCACCCGGACCACGGCCGCGGCGGCGAGCGCGCCCGCGCCCAGGCCCGCGTTCAGGCTGGCGTGGCGGACCGCGAATACCGCCGAGCGGTCCGCCGGGCCGACCAGGCCGGCCAGCAGCGCGTCCTGGGCCGGCCAGATGACCGACACCCCCAGGCCGGTCAGGGCGGCCGCCGCGAACAGTTCCGCCGCCGAGTGGGCCGCAGCCAGGCCCGCCGAGCCGGCCGCGGCCACGACCAGGCCGGCCATCACCGCCCGCCGCGCCGTCCACCGGTCGGCCAGCGCGCCGCCGGCCGGGTTGCCCGCGATCGAGGCCAGGGCGATCGTGGCCAGCACCAGGCCGGCCGCGCTGTCGCTGAGCCCCCGGACCCGGTGCGCGTAGACGAACAGGAACGGCAGGGTCAGGCCGCTGCCGAGGGCCGACACGAAGTCGCCGCCCAGCACCACCCAGGCCGGCCGGGGCAGCACCGGGACCAGCCGCGGCCGGCCCCGGGGGGTCGGCCGGCCGGTCACGGCGGCCCGCCGAGGCGCTGCCCGGCCCGGTCCGCGGCGAGCCGGTGCGGGTGCCCGGCCGGAAGCCGCGCGGCCAGGATCGCCGCCGCGCGGCTGACCAGCTCGGCGCCCTCAGCTCGCCGGCCCTGGCCGGCGACGAGGACGCCCAGATTCAGCAGGGTCAGCCCGACCTCGGCATCCTCCGGCCCGAGGACCGACTCCAGGATCCGCAGCGCCCGGCGGCCGAGCGCCTCCGCCGCCGCGCCGTGCCCCCGCTCGTCGGCCAGGACCGAGAGGTTGGCGCAGGTCATGCCGACCTCGAAGTGGCCGGGGCCATAGCAGTCCTCGAACCGCGCCAGGGCCCGGTCATAGGCGCGGGCGGCGTCGTCGTGGCGCCCGGCGAGCTGGTAGAACGCGCCCAGGGCGTTCAGGTCGCGGGCGACATCCGGATGACCGTCGCCGACCGCCGCGGCGCGCAGCTCCACGCCCCGCTCGGCGAGCGGGATCCCGCCGCCCGCGTCGCCCCGGGCGTGGGCCAGGCCGCCCAGGTTGTGCAGCAGCCCGGCCAGGATCAGCGGATCCGGCTCCGCCCAGCTTCCCGCGGCCGCCATCGCCCGCTCGTAGCAGGCCTGGGCGGCATCGAAGTCGGCGGCGGACTTGTGCACCACCCCCAGCGCGTTCGCCGCCGATACCACGGCCCGCGACGTCTCGCCGAGCTCGCGGGCGGCCCGGTCCAGCACCGCGCGGAGCCGGGCCGCCGCCGCCTGGAGGTCCCCCGACGTGCGCTCCAGGCCCGCCAGGCGCTCCTGCGCCTGGCACCACAGCCGCGCGAGATCGTCATCGTCCCCGCCCGGCGCGGCCCCGTCCTCCAGGAGCGCTATCGCGGCCGCGATCGTCGCCGCCGCGTCTGCGAGGCGGCCCAGGGCCTCCTCTATCTCCGCCCGGGCGATGAGCAGGGCGGCGGCATCGGCACCGCCGCCCGGCCCGGCCGCCTCGATCGCCGCCGTCCCGGCGTCCGCGAGAGCCAGCGCCGCCCGCACGTCGCCCCCGTCGAGCGCGTCGAGCGCCTGGTCCCGCAGCGCGAGCAGGCCGGCGGCGGGCAGCGGCCCCGGGTCATGACGCCGTCGCCCCCGCCCGGGCGCCACCCCTCCGCCCGGGGACCGCTGCCGCACATGTCAGGCGCTCGTCGCCACGGCGCGGGAGTGGTTGGCGGTCAGCAGGCGGCCCACCGTCCGGGAGTGGTTCGCGGCGATCCGGCGGTCCACTGCCCGGGAGTGGTTCGGGCTGAGGCTCCGGGCCGCGGCGCCGCCGTGATCCGGGCTGTCAGCCAGGGCCGGAGCGACCGTCCGGAACTCGTGCTCCGGACGACCCTGAGGCGGGTGCTGGGTGCTCATGATTTCCCTCGTTTCCTTGTGCCGGCGGGCTGCCAGCCAGCCCGCGTGTCCCCCACATCCAGGCGACGGGCGGTGGCGACGGCCGGTTCAGGGGCGCGGAAAAGGGTCAGGGGCAGGAATGCCGGCGCGGCGGCCCGGTGCGGGCCGCCGCGCCGTTGCCGGGCCGAGGACGGCCGTCCGAGCTGGTGCCGGTGACCAGCCCCGGCCGCTCGCGCCACCGCGGCCGGGCCGCGCGCGAGTGCACCGCCGGCCCGGGCGGGCCAGGAAAGGGTCACCTGAAGTCGACCGCGATCGCGTCCCGATAGGACGTACGTCCTGGTCAGGACCTCCGGGAGCTATTCCTCGCCGATGTCGGCCAGGTTCTGGCGCAGCTCGGCGATCAGCGGATCGCCCGCTGGCAGGATCCGCTCCAGGCGGCCGACCGTGTCCCGCAGCAGCGCGCGGGCATCGCCATACCGCCCCAGCTGGCGGTACATCTGAGCCAGCTTCGCCCGGCTCCGCAGCGTGTCCGGGTGGCCGGGGCCGAGCACCCGCTCGAAGCCGGCCCAGGCCTGCTCGCAGGCCAGCTCCGCCGCCGCCGGGTGGCCGGTCCGCTGGTAGGCGGTCCCGAGGTCGTTCCGCGCCGCGAGCGTGTCCAGGTGATCGGCCCCGAGGACGCGCTCCCGGTCGGACACCACCCGCTTGTAGGCCGCGACCGCCTCCTTGGCTCGGCCGCTGGCCAGGTAGGAGTCGGCCAGGCCGTGCCGGGTGGTCATCGTCTGCGGGTGCCGGGACCCCTGGGCGCGCTCCCGGCCGGCCAGCGTGCGCCGGTACAGGGCGACGGCGTCCGGGTGCTGGCCCGCGGCCAGGTAGGCGCCGGCCAGCTCGTCCCGCGCGCCGAGCGTGCTGACATGCTCGGGCCCGCAGGCCTGCTCGAACTCGGGCACCGCGCGCTCCAGGACGGTGATCGCCGCCGGCAGCTGTGCCGCCGCCACGTGGGCGTGGCCCAGGCGGCGCCGGGCCTCGGTCACGTCCCGGTGCTCGGGCCCGAGCGCGCGGGTCAGGCTGTCGAGCGCCCACTGGAGCCAGGCGATGGCGTCGGCCGCGCGCCCGGCCGCGACGTAGGCGTCAGCCAGCCGCTGGGCGGCCAGCACCGTGTCCGGGTGCCCGCCGCCGAGCAGGCGGCTGCCGGTCGTGGCCAGGTCACCCCAGTGCTCCACGGCCGGCCCGGTCAGGCCGGCCCGGTCCAGGCTGTCGCCCGCCCGCGCCAGGACGGGATGACAGCCGCCGGCCCACAGCAGGTCCGCGGTGTTCCCCCGCAGAACGGCCGCGCAGGATCGCAGCCCGGACCCGGGCCAGCCCGGCGACTCCTGGTCCGGCCAGGCCTGGAGCAGCGCGTCCGCGGCCGACGCCGCGGCCTGGTCCCGCATGCTCTCGGGCATCGCGGCCCGCAGCGCCTGCGCCAGGACCGGGCTGATCCGGACGGTCGGCGGCGCGGTCTGCGGGTCAACGGACAGCAGCCCGGCCTGCTCCAGCGCCGCGAGGGCGCGCTCGCTCCCGGCCGGGGCGTCGCCGCCGCCCGCGAGGGAGCCGCCGGCCGCCGGCGCGGCCAGGACGGTCAGCGGAATGCCGTGCCCGTCCAGCAGCGCGGCCTGGGCCAGCAGCCGCTGGGCCGACCGGTCCGGCGACAGCTGGTCCGCCCGCCCGAACGACAGCGTCCACGTCACCGCGGCCGCGGGCGGCGGGGCGCCGGCCGGCTCGGCCAGCTGCTCCCGCCGGTGCGCGAAATCGGCCCGGTACTCGCGGCACGACATCGGGAAATTGGCGATCACGGCGGCGGCCTGGGCCAGCGCGACCGGCTCGAAATCCAGGTCGCGGGCCAGCTCGATCGCGCCGAGCCGCTTGTCGGGGTCGGCCGCCACGCGCCCGTTCAGGTAGCCGATGGCCTCGCGCACGCTGAACGGGCCGACCGGCACCGCCCGCACGCCGCCGGGGAGGGCCGCCGCGTCGGCGGCGGTCACCAGCACCCGGCCGGCCGGCCCGGCCGGCCACAGCCCGTCGAGGATCTCCGGGCCGGCCAGGTCGTCGAGCACCACCAGCCACGAGCGTCGGGTCTCGCCCAGCCAGCTGAGGAACTGGGCGGCGACGGACTCGCAGCTGCTCGCCTGGGCCCGGCCGGTCACGGCGGCCGTCGCCGCGGCATAGCCGGACAGCACGCCGGCCCGGCTCGTGGCGTCGATCCAGACCAGGAGGTCCACCTCGCCGGACTGCCACAGCGACTCCGCGAACGCCGCGGCGAGCTGGGTCTTGCCCGAGGACCTCAGCCAGTCCTGTCCCCCGGCGGCCGCGCGCGGGCCCGGGCGGCCCGCCCGGTCGGGGACCAGCGCGGCCGCGGCCCCGGCGGGCAGCGCGGCGGCCAGGCCGGGCGCCGTCTCCGGCCGGGCGCTGAAGCCGTCGGCCAGTGCCGGGAGCGGGCCGGACCGGATCGGCCACGACGGCCGCCCCCCGGCCGCGCCGGCCGGGCCCGCCGGCGACGCCACCCTGCTCACGGCGCGCCGGCCGGCCGAGCTGAAAAAGCCATGTCGTTTCCCCCCGCTGTCCGTGGCCGGCCCCCATCGCCGGCGCCGCGCCTAGCCCCGCGCCAGGCCCGGTAACAGCTCCTGGCTGAAGGCCAGCACGGGACTGGTCCGGGTCAGGGTTTCCTTGCTGAAGAAGGCCGGGGCCGTGACGCGCATGTAGACAAAGCCGATCAGGCCGGCCAGCGCGGCCAGCGCGGCGATGATGAAGATGCCGCCGATCTCCCAGTGCAGTCCCGGCACCGTCCAGGTCGTGTAGCTGTTGGAGGCGACCCAGTCGCTCTGCAGGCTGTAGAAGCCCGCCGCGTACATGATCAGCCCGCCCAGTCCCGGCAGGATGCCGCGCATCCACAGGGTCCGCGCGCTGCTGGTCAGCGTGGCCCGGTAGTGCCAGACGCAGGCGAACGCGGTCAGCCCGTAGTAGAACGCGATGTACAGGCCGATCGCGGTGACCCCGTCGGCGATCGGGTTGCCGCCGGAGATGAAGTTGAGCGGGATGTACAGGGCGATCGAGATCGCGCCCATCACGACGGTGGACACCGTCGGGGTCAGGAACCTCGGGTTGATCTTGGCGAACGACTCGGGCAGCGCCCCGTAGGCCGCCATCGACAGCGTCGTGCGGGCCGTCGGCAGGATCGTGGTCTGGGTCGAGGCGGCCGCCGAGCTGAGCACCATCAGGATCAGCAGCCGGGACAGGACGGTGCCGAGCCCGGAGGAGCCGAAGATCGCGCCGCCGGTGACCGACAGCACGTCGAACTGGTTCGCGGGATTCATCAGCCCGACGCCCTTGCTGCCCGTGCCGGCGAAGGCCTGCACGGAGACGATCACGATCACGTAGGTGACGAGCAGCAGCACCGTCGAGATGATCGCCGCCCGGCCCGGCGTCCGGGACTTGTCCGCCGTCTCCTCGTTCACCGAC
The DNA here is from genome assembly GCA_036501025.1 of Streptosporangiaceae bacterium. Classification (GTDB taxonomy): domain Bacteria; phylum Actinomycetota; class Actinomycetes; order Streptosporangiales; family Streptosporangiaceae; genus DASUBV01. The sequence goes on along the minus strand of DASYBB010000145.1, from coordinate 9,289 downwards.
AGGGCGGTGTCCCAGCCCCAGTAGATGAACAGCATCAACACGATCCCGGACACGAACGCCGAGACCGGCAGGTGCGAGGGCAGCAGCCAGCTGAAGCTCAGGTGCACGGACCCGGGCGGCGGGTGACTGCCGAACACCCGGACCAGCGCCGTGACCGACATGATCAGCAGCAGCACGATCTCGATGGACAGCAGCGCCTTCTGGACGTTGGCCGAGACCTCGATGCCGCGATAGCAGATGTAGGTCATCGCGACGATCCACAAGATGCCCACCAGCAGCACCCACCCGCCGGAGGCGTTGGCGCCGATCGCGCTGTCCGGCCCCTGGATGAGGAAGAACACGTACTGCCCGGCCACCTGGGCCAGGCTGGCCATGACCAGGACGTCGGCGGCCAGCACGCCCCAGCCGCCGGCCCAGCCGGTCTTCGGCCCGAACGCCCGGGAGGCCCAGATGAACGTGGTCCCGCAGTCCGGGTCGGCCTTGTTCAGCTCGCTGAAGCCGATCGAGCACAGCAGCATCGGGACGAACGCCAGCACGGCGACCAGCGGCGCCTTCAGGCCGACGGCGGCCACCACGAAGAACAGCGTCGCGGCCAGGCTGTAGGCCGGGGCGGTCGAGGCCACGCCGATGACCACGCTGGACACCAGGCCGAGGGCGCCGGTCTTGAGCCCCTTGGACCGGGGCTCCTTCCCTGGCCGCAAGCCAGAACTCATGGTGGCCACGGCCCGCCTTCCTGTCAGTCGCCCCCGCCGGGCTGCGATTCCGCCCGGTCGTGCCCCGGGACGCCCCCTGCTCGCGACCGCCGCCGACGACTTTTCGGGCTACTGCGGATCACGGTGGGACAGATCGTAACAGATGGTAATCGTGCTTGGTCAGAGAACCGGAATGCCCCAACCCCCGCCGGCCCGCGGCAGCCGCAGTCCGCCAAGCGCCTCCCGGCCCTGACCCGCGCCGCCGCCGCGGCGGAATCCGCCGCCCGTCACCCGAGAACTCCCCACCGGAGAGGAACGATTGCCATGACCCGCGCTGCCGCCCGCAAGGTGACGGCCAGCATGAGCCTCACCCTGGCCGGCGTTACCGGGTCCCGGCGGCCCCCGCGACCTCGCCTCGGCCGGTACGGTGTCGTCCATGGCCTGCCGGATAAGCGAGCTCGTGCTCGGCTGCCGCGACCCCGAGGTGCTGGCCCGGTTCTGGTGCGAGGTCCTGGACTTCATCGTGCTCGGCCGCGAGGACGACGGCAGCATCGAGATCGGCCCGCGCGAAGGGTTCGGCGGCCCGCAGCCGACGATCATCCTCAGCCGCCGGGACGAGCCGGAGCCCGGGAAGCTGCGGCTGCACCTCGACGTCAATGCCACCGACCGCGATCAGGACGCCGAGCTCGAGCGCCTCCTGAAGCTCGGGGCGCGCCCGGCCGACATCGGCCAGACCGGGCAGGAGGAGTGGCACGTCCTCTGCGACCCCGAAGGCAACCAGTTCTGCCTGCTCAAGGCCCGGCTCGCCGAGCTCTGACGGGGCTCGTCGCGACCTAGGGCACCAGGACCAGCTTGCCGGCGGCCTGGTTGCTCTCCATGTACCGGTGAGCCGCGGCAATGTCGCGCAGCCCGAAGACCCGGTCGACGTTGGGCCGGTAGAGGCCCGCCTCGACCTCGGCGACGATGCGCTGGAGCACCGCCGTGCCCGCGCTGCCCTGGACGTGGCGGCTGTGAAACGCCGTGAGCCTGGTCCCGGACGGGATCATCGCGACCGGCTCGAGGTCCGGGATCACCCACCCGCTGAGCGTGCCCGTCATGCACACCGTCCCGCCCCGGCGGACCAGGTGCAGCGAGTCCACCGCCGTGCTCGCCCCGACAAGATCCAGGACATAGTCCGGGCCGTGCGGCCAGACTGCGCGCACGCTGGCCGCCAGCGATCGGCCGTCGTCCACCAGCACGTGGTCGGCGCCGGCCGCCGACAGCGCGCCGGCCTTGCCGGGACTCCGGGTCGTGGCCGCGGTCTCGAGGCCGTAGCCGGACGCGATCGACGCGGCAGCCATCCCCACCGACGAGGTCCCGCCGCGGATCAGCAGCCGGCCCGGCCCGCCCGCCGCGATCCCGAGCGCGTCCAGCGAGCCCTGCGCGGTCAGGTAGGTCTCCGGCAGCGCGGCCAGGACGTCCCAGGGCAGCGCGGTCGTGACCGGCATGAGCAGCGAGTTGGGCAGCAGCGCCCACTCCGCGTACCCGCCGTCGAACGCCCGGCCCATCTCGCCCATCACCGCCGCGACGGTCGTCCCGTCCGGCAGGCCGGGGTCGGTCGAGGCGGCCACGACCCCCACGCACTCGATCCCCAGCACCCGCGGGAACGTCACGCTCGGTGAGTGCCCCTGGCGGGTCCGCAGCTCCGACCGGTTCAGGCCCGCGCCCTTCACCTGCACCAGGCTCCAGCCCTCCCGGACCGCGGGCACCGGCCGTTCCTGGATCTCCAGCACCTCCGGCCCGCCCGCCCGGACGCAGACGGCCGCCCGCATCGTCGTCCCCGTTGCCCGCCGCTGACTGTTGGAAAGATCGTCGCTCATGCCCTCAGTCTCGCCAGCGGGCGCGCGGCTGGCCACCGCTAGAATGCCAACTTATGCCTGTTGGCCGCCAAACTCTCCCGGTCGCCCCGGAGTCACGCCTCTGGCCGTCCGGCGGTGCGCACCTGTGGCCGCCGGGGGGAGCCAGCTCGGCTCAGACCCACCCGCGCGGGCACCTGGTCTACGCCGCCCGGGGGGTCCTGTCCGTGCATACCGAGCGCGGCACGTCGATCGTTCCCGCCAACCGCGTGGCGTGGACCCCCGCCGGGTTCACGCACTGGCACCGCGCGCACAGCCGCGCCGATATGCGGATCGTCTTCCTGCCGGCCGCCCTGGCCCGGCTCGCGCCCGGCCATCCGGCCGTGTTCACAGTCTCCGGCCTGGCCCGCGAGATCCTGCTCGCCCTCACCGGCCCGCGCGCCCGGGACGGCGCCGCGCATGACCGCGCCCGCGCCGCCGAGGCCCGCCTCCGGCGGGTCCTGGTCGACGAGCTCCGCGAGGCCCGCGAGCAGCCCCTGCAGCTGCCCGAGCCGCACGATGACCGGCTGCGGGCGGTGGCCCAGCGGCTGCGCGAGCAGCCCGGAGCCAGCACCTCGCTGGCCGGGCTCGGGCAGGCGACGGGAGCCAGCGCCCGCACCCTCAGCCGCCTGTTCCACGACGAGCTCGGCATGACCTTCTATGAATGGCGCACTCAGCTGCGCATCCATCACGCCCTCGTCCTGCTGGCCGACGGCCACGACACGACCCACGTCGCCCACGCCTGCGGCTGGGCCAACCCCAGCAGCTTCATCGCCGCCTTCACCGCCATCATCGGCACCACCCCCGGCCGCTACCGCGCGGGTCCGGCCGAATCGGCGGTGCCCGTTGCCGCCCGGGTGGCGCGGCCGGTCACCGGCCGCGGTCGTCCGGCGGCTTCCTCCGGCGCCACTGGGTGACGTAGAGCACGACGCCGATGATGATCACGGCGAGGATAACGGGGAAGACGCTGAGGTTATGTGCGCCGACTGAGATCGCGATGGTCATCGCTGGCGTTCTCCTTATCTGTTCAGGTGTCGTCATCTATTCAGGTGTCGCCTGTTCAGGCGTCGCGGGTGGTCATCTTCCAGACGCCGATGACCGACCAGCCGACGATCCAGCCGACGATGACGGTGATCATGGCCCACGTCGGCATGGGCGGCAGGTGCAGCTCACGCGGGCCGCCGCCGGGCCCGACCGTGGTGCCTCCGGCCAGCGCGGCCGGCTGGAGCTGGTCCATGGCGACGCCGACGACCAGGCGCTCGCCGTTGATGAGGCCCGGCAGCGCGTGATCGGCCAGTGCGGGAGTGATGAGGATCTGCAGCACGATGAGCAGGATGACCGGCACGGTCCGCTGGCCCATGAGCGAGCCGAGGCCAAGGCCGGCCGTGAACCCGATGGCCAGGTCGAGCTCGAGCCATAGCCCGACCCCGGCCATGGAGCCCGCCGACGGCGTGACCGCGCCGGCCGCCTGCGGGCTGCCCAGGAACGCGGTCACCAGGCAGGCCACGGTGACGCCGACCGCGGCCAGCCCGAGCAGGATGGACAGCCCGGACGGGATGCGGGCCAGGTACAGGGCGAGCCGGGACCGGCCGGTGATCACGAGGTGGCGGAACATGCCGTCGGTCAGGTCGGCGGTCCCGGCGGTAGCGCCGAGCGCGACGGCCGCGATGACCCCGAACTCGGCCATCAGGATCCCGTTGGTCGCGAACGCGCTCGGCGTGCCGGCGGGCGCGTAGCGGGCCGGGTCGGCCAGGTGGAACGCCAGCCGGACGCCGTAGAAGAGGACGGGTAGGCCCACGGTGAAGGCCGCGGTGACGGTCATGAGGGTGCGGCGCCGTCGCAGTTCCAGGAACTTGGCGGCGATCAGCGGCCAGGCGGGCGGCCACGAGCCGCGCCCGCGGGCGCCGAGGCTGAGCTGGCTCACTGCTCTCCTCCGAGGCGGCTAGTCACGGACAGGAACCAGTCCTCCAGGCGGGCGTGCGTCTGGCGCAGGCCGTAGACCGGTATCCCGGCCCCGACCAGGAGGCGGTTGATCTCGGCCGTCTGCTCGCGCGCCGGGCGGCCCGCGGCCAGGGTCACGGCCAGCCCGGTGTCGGTGAGGGCGACGCGGGTGGCGATCGCGGGCTGGCCCAGGGCGCGTGCCGCGGCGGGCGGGTCGGGGCACTGCACCTCGACGGCGGCGCCGGCGCCCGCGGTCAGCTCGCCGATGGGACCCTGGCGAATGACCGTGCCGTGGTCGACGATGGCCACCGCGTCGCAGGTGCGCTCCACCTCGTCCAGCAGGTGCGAGGACAGCATGACGGTGCGGCCCTCATCGGTCAGGCTGCGGATCAGGTCGCGCATCTCGTGCATGCCAGCCGGGTCCAGCCCGTTCATCGGCTCGTCGAGGATCAGCAGCAGCGGGTCAGCCAGCAGGCAGGCGGCCAGTCCCAGGCGCTGGCGCATGCCCATGGAGTAGGCGGCGACCTTGTCGTCGGCCCGCTGCGTCAGCCCGGTCCGGTCCAGCGCCGGGCCGATCTGCTGGCCGGCGCCTCCGCCCCGGGCCGCGGCCAGCACCGAAAGGTTTTCCCGTCCCGTCAGGTGGCCGTGGAACCGGGGCTCGTCGACGATCGCGCCCACCCGGGCCAGGGCGCGGCCCCGCTGGGCGGGGACGGGGACGCCGAGCAGCGACATCGTGCCGCCGTCGGCCCGGGTCAGGCCGAGCAGGACCCGGATCAGCGTCGTCTTGCCCGCCCCGTTCGGCCCCAGGTAACCGAACGCGGAGCCCCGCGGTACGAGCAGGTCGACGTTGTCGACGGCGGTCCGGGTGCCGAAGCGCTTGGTGAGCCCGTGTACCTCGACCGCCCAGTCGCCCGCCTGGCGGGCGGGCGCATCAGTGCGTGGCCCGGGATTCTCTTCATGGTCGAAGACAGTGGTCATGCATGGCACTCTCCCGAGATCCCGGCCCCGTGTCTGCGGCCGCGCGAGCGAAACCGGTTCATCCGCAAGGATGAATGCCGGCCGCCTCACGGCTGATGCAGGCCGCCCGGGCCACGCGCTACGTTCGGGGTATGCAGGTAGTTCGGCGGTGGGCGGGCGGTGACCCTGGCCTGCTCGCGGATGCCGCGATAGCGATCGCCGGGGCCGGGGTGACCGCCGTCGCCGCGTGGGACCCGGCCGGCCTGCCCGGCGCCAGGGCCGCCGGGGCGCCGTGGCTGCTGGCGCTGGTCGCCCTGCTCATCGGCGCCGCGCTGGCGCTGCGCCGCCGGGCTCCGCTGCTGATGTGGGCCGGGATCTGGGCCGCCATCGGACTGCAGAACCTGGTCGCCCGGCACCCGCCGCGGGGCCTGGAGTTCCTGTTCGCGCTGTTCGCCGGCGGCTACGCGCTGGGCGCGCACGCCCGCCTGCGCCGCGGCGCCGTCGGACTGGCTGTCACCGCTCCGCTCATCGCCCTGATCAGCCGCCTGGGCGGCGTCGGCATGGGCCTGTCGGCCGTCCCGATCCTGGCGTTCTGGGTGACCGGCGTGCTCGTCCGCGCCCGCCGGCGGGCCGCCGCGCTGGCCGAGCGGAACGCGGCCCTGCAGCGGCAGGCCGAGCAGGCCGCCGCCGCCGAGCGCGGCCGGATTGCCCGGGAACTGCACGACATCGTCGCCCATCACCTCAGCGTGATCGTGCTCCAGGCGGCCGGCGCCCGGGCATCGGGCCGGCCCGCCGGGGCGACCCTGGAGAAGATCGAGAACAGCGGGCGGCAGGCGCTGGCCGAGACCCGCCGCCTGCTGGGCGTGCTGCACGACAGCGCCGAGGAGACCGGGCTGGCCCCCCAGCCGGGCATCGGCGAGCTGGACGCGCTGGCGGCCAGCGTCCGGGCCGCCGGGCTGCCGGTGACCCTCGTCGTCGACGGTGATCCCGCCGCGCTGCCGGCGACCGTGGACCTGTCGGTCTACCGCATCGTTCAGGAGGCGCTGACCAACGTCCTCAAGCATGCCGGCCCGGCGCGCGCCGCGGTGACGATCGGCTGCGCGGACGAAGCAGTCACGATCGAGATCACCGACGACGGGACGCGAGACCCTGCCCGCCCGGTCCCGGCCGGCGGGCACGGGCTGGCCGGGATGCGCGAGCGGGCCGCGATATTCGGCGGCGAGCTCCACGCCGGCCCGCGGCCCGGCGGCGGGTTCGCCGTGCGCGCCCGGCTGCCGCTCGCCGACACCCTGCCGCCCCCTGGCTCTCCGCCGCCCGCGCGCCACCACCTGCCGGCCGCCGGCCCCCTGCCGCCCGCCGGCCCCCCGCCGCCCGCCGGCCCCCGGCCGCTGGCCGCCGAGCGGCCGTGATCAGCGTCCTGATCGCCGATGACCAGGACCTCGTCCGCGAGGGACTGCGCATGCTGGTGGAGGCCGAGCCCGACCTGGCTGTGGCCGGGGAGGCCGCCGACGGCGCCCAGGCGGTGGCCCAGGCCCGCCTCCTGGACCCGGACGTGATCCTGATGGACGTCCGCATGCCCCGGATGAACGGCATCGAGGCCACCGCCCGGCTCGCCGGGGAAGGGTGCCGGGCGCGGATCCTGATGCTGACCACTTTCAACCTGGACGAGTACGTCTACCACGCGCTGAAGGCCGGCGCGAGCGGCTTCCTGCTCAAGGACGCCACCCGCGAGCAGCTGACCGGAGCGGTGCGCGCGGCGGCGGCCGGCGAGACTCTCCTCGCACCCGCGATCACCCGGCGGCTGATCGAGGACTTCTGCCGCGGCCCCGCCCCCGGCACCATGGCCGCCACTGCCGCCGGGCGCCTCAGCGAGCGCGAGCTCGGCGTCGTGCGGCTCGTGGCCCAGGGCCTGTCGAACGCCGAGATCGCCGGCCGGCTTTACCTCAGCGAGGCCACCGTCAAGAGCCACATCGCCCGCATCCTGGCCAAGCTCGACCTGCGCGACCGCGTCCAGATCGCCGTTCACGCCTACGAGCACGGCATCGTCCGGCCTGGCCACCAGGCGCCGCCCTAGCGGGCCGGGCGCCCGGGCCGGCCAGCTTTCATCGCCGCCTTCACCGCCATCATCGGCACCACCCCCGGCCGCTGCCGCGCCACTCGGTAACGCCGGCCGGCGGGGCCTCGACATCCTGTTAGCGTGCATATATGCCCTGAGGCAGCGGCACCGCGTCCCCGAGAGCCTCCGCCCAGAGCAGGGAGAACATTCATGACGGCAACGCTCCGGGTGACCCGCGACGCCAACGTGCCCTTTGAGCTGCGGCGCGGCCGGTTCGACATCCTGGCTGACGGCGCAGCCGTCGGCTCGATCGAGAACCACGAGACGGTTGAGGCGCCACTCGAACCCGGCCACCACACCCTGCGCCTGAGCAAGGGCCGGTACTCCAGCCGGACACGGTCATTCGACCTGGCCGATGGCCAGGTCGCGAGCTTCCGCTGCCACGGCATCCGGATCTGGCCGATGTACCTCGCGTCCGCCGTCGTGCCGAGCCTGGCCATCGCGCTTCGTCCCGAGTAACCGCCGACGGGGTAACAGCCGTCCCGAGTAACCGCCGACCCGGGGGCCGCCGGCTCAGTGCCGCCCGCGGGCCGTGACGGCGGCGGCCAGGTCGTCACCGTGGCACGCCCGGTCGGGCGGGCACCAGCAAGCGTAGTCCCGGCCGGCCAGGTCGACGGCCGCGGCCGCGACGAGGCCGGGGTGAGCGGCCAGGTGCTCGCGGTAAAGCCGCAGCGCCTCCGGCAGGCCGTGCGCCCGGACCGGGAAGGGGTTCGCGTACGGGCTGGCCGGCAGGCCGGGGGCAGCCCGGCCGACGTAGACGGCGCCGTCGGGCACGCGGCCGTGGAACAGGTCGCCCTGCACCTGGACGCGGCGCCCCGGCGCGCGCAGCCGCGAGCCGGCTTCGCGACGCCTCACAGGGACGTGATCACCCGGATCCGGTCGGCCTTCCAGCGCGCCGCGAGGGGGGCCCGGAGGGCGAGCCAGTCGTGCCCGTGCGGTAAGCCCGGGTGGACGTGCAGCTCGGCGTCGACGCCCGCCTTCAGCAGGCTCTGCGCGTAGCTGATGCTCTCATCGCGAAAGATATCCAGGGTGCCGACCTCGATGTAGGCCGGGGCCAGCCCGGCGAAGTCCGCCAGCCGGGCGGGCGCGGCGACCGGCGAGACGCCGTCGGTGCCGATGGCGTCACCGAGCAGCGCCTGCCAGCCCGTGTAGTTCATGTCGTACGACCACGTCGCCGTCGGCGCGATGTGCGGGTCAGGCTCGGTGTTCCGGTCATCGAGCATCGGGAAGATCAGGATCTGCCGGGCCAGGGCGACCCCGGCGTCGCGCGCGAGGATCGCGGCGCCGGCGCCCACGCCGCCGCCGCCGGAATCCCCCATGACTGCGATCCGGGCCGGGTCGACACCCAGCTCGGCGGCGTGATCGACCAGCCACCGGAGGCCGGCGAAGGAGTCACGCGCGGGCGTCTCGCCGGGGTGCTCGGGGGCCAGCCGGTACTCGACCGAGAGGAACGGGACGCCGGTCCACTGCACGTACTGGCGCACGAGCGGGTCGTAGTGCCCGATCGACCCGCAGATCATGCCGCCGCCGTGGATGTAGCCGACGGCAGAGCCGGGCTGGTCACCCGACCGGGTGTACCAGCGCAGCTCGATCGCGGCGCCGTCCTCGGCGATCGCCGCGCTGGTCGTGTAGCTGACGTCGGGCGCCGGGTCGGCCTGCGCGAAGGTGAGGTGCAGGCCGGCATCGGTCATCTCCCGCAGGGCCAGGGC
>DASYBB010000144.1:0-5881 GCA_036501025.1 Streptosporangiaceae bacterium | reverse complement strand
CGGCGGAAGTCCGGGTCCTGGACCACGTCCGTGCTGATGTCGTCGTTCATCGTCTCGATGCCGGCCAGCGCGGTGGCGAACTGGGCGTCGTTGAAGTCCCCGACGATGTTGACGCACTTGCCCGCGGCCGATTGCGCGCCGGCCGGCAGACTGGCCGCGGGCGCGGGCTGATCGACTTCGCCGTCGGCGGCGGTCTCGGCGAAGCCCTGCCGGGCGGCCAGGGCGGTGCCGAGGTAGCCCCACGGGCCGAACGGCTGGGCGAAGGCCAGGCCCCGGTTCTCGCGGACCGAGAACGGCGTGGCGCTCGCGTACTGGCCGTAACCTGCGGCGGCCATGCACGCGGCGTGCAGGGCGGCGTAGGTGTCACCGGGGGCCAGGCCGTCGTCGGTGCTGGCGCCGAGCCCGGCATAGGGGGTGAAGGCCTCCGCGGACAGGGCCGCCTGGGCGGACGCGGGCGCCGGCGGCCGGCTCAGGCTGGGCGCCGTCACCGCCGCGACCGGGCCGGCCGGCGCGGCCGCGGCGCAGGCGGCCGGGCCGGCGCAGCAGCAGATCAGGCCTCCGCCCCAGATCAGGCCCGCGCGGAGGATCCGGCCGCCGCAGCGGACAGGGCCGCTGACCGCGCGGCGGGCCGGCGTGGGCTCGCGGGCCACCTCAGCCGGGCCGCTTGGTCGGAGCCGGCCGGGCCGCGGCCGCCTTGAGCAGGCCCGGCAGCCTGGTCAGCTCCTTCTGGTAGGCGGCCCGGTACATCCGGACCGCGGCCGCCAGCGCCTGCTGGTTGGCGTTGACCAGCTGCTGCTCGTAGCTGGCCTGGACGGCGAAGTAAACTCCGGCCAGGTCCGCGGACTCGGTGCAGCCGGCGTCGGCGACCGCCACCGCCAGCTGGGCCTGCCGGGCGGCCGGGCTGACCGGGTCGGTGATGTTCACCGAGCCGTGGCCGCCGAACATGACCGTCAGCTCCTGGAAGAACACCCGTTCGGGCTGGGAGAAGCTGTAGCCGTTCCTGGTCATGCACGCCGCCCAGGAACTTACCGCCCGCTTGACCGCCGGGTCGTGCGCGACGTCGTTGCCGATGTCGTTCCCCAGGGCGGTGATGCCGGCCAGGGCACCGCTCCTGGTGGCGTTGGTGAAGTTCTGCACGATGGTGCCGCACTGGTCGGCCGCGGCCTGCTCCGGCGCGGGCACGACGGGCGGGTTCTCGGGCAGGGCGCCAGCGGCGCCCAGGCCGGTCAGGGCGGCTCCGAACGGGACCAGGAAGCCGTACTGCTGCGCCTGCGCCGAGCCCACGTAGCCCCAGGGTCCCCACGGCTGCGAGAACACAAGCCTGATCTCGGCGGCGTTGATCGACAGCGGCACGGTGCCGGGAGCATCGGGGTACCCGGCCGCGGTCATGCAGGCGCTGGCCAGGGCGAAGAACGACTCGTTCGGGGCCAGCCCGTCGTTGTTGGACTGGCCGACCGCGGCGTAGGGGGTGAACGCATCGCGGGACAGCGCGGCCTGGACCGAGGGCGGCGGGGCCGGCCGGCCGACGGCGGGCGTGGTCACGGCCGCGTTCGGGCCCTTGGGCGGCCCGGCGGCGCACGCGGTGACGCCCGCGCAGCAGAGGATCACCAGGCACAGGCCGGTGCGGATGGGCATCTTGGTCCTTTCCGGGGTGCCGCGGCTCACGCGTGCCGCAGCGCCGCCAGCGGGCTGGTCCGCGCGGCCCGCAGCGCGGGGTACGCGCCGGCCAGCAGGCCGACGACGCTGCCGATCAGCGGGGCGGGCAGCGTGTAAGCGGGGTTCAGGATGGCGGTCCAGTCCTTGGCCGCCGCGAAGATCACCACAGTCCCGACGCCGATGCAGGTGCCGACGAGGCCGCCGAGCGTGCCGAGCGCCGTCGACTCGGCCAGGAACTGCGCGGCGATGTGCCGCGGCCGGGCGCCGACGGCCCGGCGCAGCCCGATCTCCTCGGTGCGCTCGAGCACGGCGACCAGGGTCGTGTTAGCGATCCCGACCGCGCCGATCAGCAGGCTGACCAGGGCGAGGATCAGGAACAGGCCGGCCAGGTCGCCGCTCACCTCGCTCTGCAGGCTGTGCGGGCTGGGCGGTGAGGTCACGACCAGGCGGCTGGCGTCGGTGGGCAGCTCGGCGGCGGCGATCTGGCGGGCCACCGCCTTCGCCGCCCCGGTCCGGGTCGCGACGACCAGCTGGGCCTCATCCTGGTTCCCGATGCCCGGCGCCGGGTTGCCGTAGTCGGCCAGCGCGGTCCGCTCGGGGATCAGCATCGCGCTCTCCTGGGTCACCACCCGCTGGGCCGATCCGTAGATGCCCACCACCGTGTACGCGATGCCGTCGACGAACACGGCGGGCTGGCTGGGCAGGCGGGCGGCGGAGATGCCGAGGGTGGCCGCCGTGGTCGTGTCGATCATCGCGACGTGCTGCCGGGCGTCGTCCTCGTACGCGGTCAGCGGCGAGCCCGCGACCAGCTTCAGGCCCATCGCCCGCACCGCGCCGGGGGAGGCGGCCAGCAGGTTGACCGTCTGGGAGCTGGTCGCGGAGAGCGCGAGCGAGCCGGTGAAGCTCATGCCCTGCGGGAGGGACACCGGCCACCAGACCCCTGCCGCGACCACGCCGTTGATGCGGTCGGCGACCGCATCCGCGTCAGCCGGGAAGCCGATCGCCGGGTTGGCGCCGGGGGCGGCGACGTCGTTGGCCGGCCCGTTGTCCTCGACGGTCACCGTGGTGTCCTCCAGGACGGTGAACTGGCGCGAGATCTGGCCCGCCCCGGTGGCGGTCAGGCCGAGCACGGCCACGAACGCGCCCACGCCGAGGATCGTGCCGAGCATGGTCAGCACCGCCCGGCCGGGCCGCTGCACGATCCCGGCCACGGCCTCGGCCGCGGCGTCCCGCGCCGCCAGCCGGGACGGGGGCAGGCCGGGCGCGGGCCCGGCCGCTGGCCTAGCCATGACTGGCCCCCGCCCGCTCGGACAGCACCCCGTCGCTGATGGCGGCCAGCCGGGCGGCATGGGCGGCCGCCGCCTGGTCGTGGGTGATCAGCACGATCGTGAAGCCGGCCGCGTTGAGCTGGTCGAGCAGGCCCATCAGGGCGGCGGCGTTCCGCGAGTCCAGGTTCCCGGTCGGCTCGTCGCACAGCAGCAGGCTGGGCCGGTTGACCAGGGCCCGCGCGATCGCGACCCGCTGGCACTCCCCGCCCGACAGCGTGGTGGGCAGCGCGTCGAGGCGGTGCCCCAGCCCGACCCCGGCCAGGGCGTCGACGCCGGCCTGGAGCCGGTCGCCCCGCGGCGTCTGGTTGTACAGCTCGGCGAGCAGTACGTTCTCCAGCGCCGTCCGGTAGGGCAGCAGGTGGAAGGACTGGAACACGAACCCGATCCGCCGGCCGCGCAGGGCGGACCGGTCGCGGTCGTTCAGGGTGCTGGTGTCCAGGCCGTCGAGCAGGTAGCTGCCCCGGGTCGGCGCGTCGAGCAGGCCGAGCAGGTGCAGCAGCGTGGACTTGCCGGAGCCGGACGGCCCGGTCACCGCGACGTAGTCGCCCGCCTCGATGACCAGGTCGGCCGGGCGCAGCGCGGCCACCGGCGGCGGGCCGGGGTAGGTGCGGGCCAGGCCGCGCAGCTCGATCACGGGCGTCATCAGCCGCTCACCACCACGCGGTCGCCGGCCGCGAGCGAGCCGGGAGCGGCCGGGGTCACCTGGACGTAGCCGTTCTCGGACAGGCCCGGCGTGACCCGGACCCGGGACTGCGCGCCGGAGGCGGCCGCCACGGTGACGTAGCTCGTGCCCGACGCCGTGGTGACGATCGCGGCCACCGGCACCGTCAGCACCGGCCCCTCCGTCTGCCCGGTCTGCACGGTGACCAGGACGTTCTCGCCGTTCAGCGCCGCGGCCAGCGGCGCGGACGGCCGCACGCTCACCGGGATGAACACCGGCGCGCCGGAGCCGGAGCTGCCCGACCCGGATGACCCGGACCCCGACGACCCGGACCCGGAGCTCGCCGATCCGGACGTGCCCGCCGCGGCCGGGCCGCCCCCGACGTCGACCACCGCCCCGGCCGGCGGCACGGCGGTGGCCGTGCCCAGCTCGGCCACGGTCCCGGTGGCGCGGATGCCGGTCACCTCGTCGTAGATGGTCACCTTCAGGCCGGGCTTGACCTGGCCGGCGTAGGCCGGCGGCAGCTCGCCGTCCAGCGCCAGCGAGCCGCGGGCGGCGAGCTCCAGGAACGGCTGGCCGGGCTGCTCGCCGGCACCGCCGTTCACGGCCACGACCGTGGCGGGCAGCGACGGCAGGAACAGCACGTCGGCCGCGGGGACGCCGCCGGCGGCCGGCGCGGGATAGCCGAGGTGCGCGTAGTACAGGTCCACCGCGTACTGGGTGGCCGACCCGAAGTAGCCGGCCGCGTCGCCGTTGCCGTAGTACCCGAGCGCGGCCAGGGCCTTCTGCAGCTCGGTCACGTCCGGCCCACTGTCGCCCGGCATCAGGTCCCGCCACGCCGGCACCGGCCCGGCCAGCGCGAACAGCGGCTGGCCGTCGAGCTCGGCGAGCTGCTGGCCGTTGCTGAGCGCGTCCCCGGCCGCGGTATCCAGCTTCGAGATGTACACGGGGGACCCGCTGGCGCCGGCCGCCGCGCCCGTCGCGGGCGCGGTGTCGGGGGCGGTCGCGAAGACGTCGTACTCGGTCGCCGGGTACACCACCCCGCGCATCTGCACCGACGAGGTCAGCACCTGGGAGACGACCGGCGCCGTGGTCACGGTGGACGGCGGCGGCGCGCTGTCCGCGGCCAGCTGCTGCGGCGACTTCACGAAGGAGGCGCCGATCAGGCCGCCGGCTGCCAGCAGGGCCGCCGCCAGGCCGGCCCCGAGCAGCACGCGCCGGCGCCGGACGAGCCGGGATCCGCCCGCCACGAGCCGGGCCGCACCCGCGGGGTCGCTCTCCGTAGCCGGGGAGCCAAGGTCTGTCACGAGGTCCTCCGATTGCTTCGCATCCTCAGGGCCGGGCTCCGGTAGAAGCCGGGATGCTCCCTCGCCCCGGGTACCGGAAACCTTCTACGGCGGGCCTGCGGCCTGAGCGCGACCGTTGTGTGAGTTTCATGTCAATCCCGGCGTGCCGCCGCCGCGTCCGGGCCGCCGCGGCGCTCACACGCAACTCACAGGTTTCTCGCACCCGATGCTCAGTGGCCCGTGCTGCGATGACCGCGATGGCACGCGACGGCGGGAACCTCCTGGTGGTGGACGACGAGCCCTTCCTGAGGGAGGCCGTCGCCGCCTCGCTGCGCTTCCTGGGCTTCGAGGTGACCGCGGCGGGAACGGGGACCGACGCGCTCCGCCTGGCCCGGGACCGTCCGTTCGACCTGCTGATCCTGGACGTGATGCTGCCCGGCCCGGACGGCTTCGAGATCGTCCGGCGGCTGCGCCGGGACGGGAACCGGGTCCCGGTCATCTTCCTGACCGCCAAGGACTCGCAGGAGGACAAGGTCGCCGGGCTGACCCTCGGCGGCGACGACTACATGACCAAGCCGTTCGGCCTGGAGGAGCTGGCCGCCCGGGTCCGCACCGTGCTGCGCCGCACCCGCCCCGCGCAGGCCGAGCCGGTCCTGGAATTCACCGACCTGACGCTGGACCAGGACACCTACGAGGTCCGCCGCGGCGGGCAGCCGATCGAGCTGTCGCCGACCGAGTTCCGGCTGCTGCGTTACCTGATGCTGCACCCCGGCCGGGTGCTGACCCGGGCCCAGTTGCTCGGCCACGTGTGGGACTACGACTTCGGCGGCTCCAGCACCGTGGTGTCCACCTACATCGCCTATCTGCGACGCAAGCTGGCGCAGTTCGGCCCCGATCTGATCCACACCCAGCGCGCCGTCGGCTACAGCCTTCGGCTGCCGCGCGCCGAC
>DASYBB010000143.1:0-84409 GCA_036501025.1 Streptosporangiaceae bacterium | reverse complement strand
GGCGCACCTGCTCTCACCTGGCCTTATGTCACTCCTGGCCTCGCGTGCTGAGCTTAGCTCTTGTCAGTAAGACTGTAACGATATATCTTTGACCTATCCGAAGCTTCTTAGACAGTCCGGGGAGAGCCCCGGCGGAGGGCTCGGAGTGAGCGAGTCAGGAGACTTGTCATGCGAGACGAAGAGATGTGGCGGCATGGCCGCCGCAACCAGGAAGTGCCCCCGTGGGTCCGGGGCGGGGACGAGGAAGAGGGCCGCGGGCGCAGCGAGGAAGAGGGCCGGCGGCCGCGCGGCGGGGGTGGCCGCCGCGGCCACGTGCGCGGCGGATTCGCCGTGCGGGTGCCCGGGCCGCCGCCGGGGTTCCACGAATTCGGCCCGTGGCCGGGCGGGCCCGGCGGGCCGCGGATCCGCGGGCCGAGGGCCCGGCGCGGCGATGTCCGCGCGGCCGCGCTGGCGCTGCTGGCCGAGGAGCCGATGAACGGCTACCAGATCATCCAGGAGATCGGCGAGCGCAGCGGGGGAGTGTGGCGGCCCAGCCCGGGCTCGGTCTACCCGGCGCTCCAGCAGCTCGAGGACGAGGTCCTGATCCGGGCCGAGGCCGGGGACGGCGGGCGGCGCGGCTACGTGCTGACCGACGCGGGCCGGACCTACGTCGAGGAGCACCCCGAGGAGCTGCGCGCGCCCTGGGATGTCGTGGCCGGCGGCGCTGGCGGTGCGGCCATCGAGATGCGGACCCTGATGCAGCAGCTCGGCATGGCGGCCTTCCAGGTCGTCAGCGCCGGCACCGACGCCCAGCAGGCGCAGGCCCGCAAGGTCCTGGCCGACGCCCGCAAGTCGCTGTACCGGATCCTCGCCGCCGACGAGGACGAGACCCCCGATGCCGCGGCCGGCCCGGCCGCCAGCGACTGACGCCCGGAGCGCCCGCCACGGGGCCGCCGGCCCGCAGCGGAGCGCCCGCCACGGAGCCGCCGCGCACCCGGCACGCCCGCCACGGGGCCGCCGGGCCGCAGCGGGGCGCCCGCCACGGGGCCGCCGGCCGCGCATCCGGCGCGCGGCCGCGGAGCCGCCGGCCCCGCAACCCCGGCCGACAGCCGCGCTAAGGCTGGCCACCAGCCGAACCCAGTAACAGAGCGCCGGCCCGCTACTCAAGGTCACCGATGTCCTCGATCCGGTGCTCGCCCGGCCTCGGCCCGGGAACCAGGCCCGGGCCGCGTCGCATGATGCCGCCGGGAGAGACGGTGTTCCGGGTGTTTATCTCCTGCGGGGCACCGATGATCCTGGCCATTTTCCTGGTCCCGCCGATTGCCGGGATCCGGGCGCCGGGCCGCCCGTGGCAGGTCCGCCGGGCCGCCTGGCCCCGGCCAGCTGGCGCCCGCAAAGCGGCCGGCCGGGGCGCGGAACCAGGGCCGGGGCGGGCTCCCGGGCGGCCCGGCTTACCCGCCGCCGAGCCGCGCCCCCGGCCGGCAAGCTGGACGTCTGCCCGTGCGGCGGACAGCCGCCGCGGACGCGGCGGCCGGCCCCGATCCGCTCCCGGCGTATGTCCCGGCCCGGATGCTGGTCCCGATTTCGCGGCCTCAGCTATCGGTCAGCTATCGCCAAGCCTGGGACGCGCCTATTACCCGCAAGCCGGGCCGGCGTACACTTCGCCGGCCCCGGCAATGGCGGCGGTAATGGGCCGTGGCATTGACGGCGATGGCAATTGCAGAGCCCCATGCAGCTCAATAGGAGAACGCGGGCCGCCCGGCGGGCGCGTCCAAGCCGGTAACCCGCGGTGATGAAGGTTACCGGCGGTGACCACGGCAGATGTCCGGCCCAGCGAGGAGGAGTCGGCTCAGAAAATAGAGCGACGCCGGGTGGCTACGGGGGCAAACCACCCGGCGTCGCATTCATCGGCGCTCCGACGGGGGCCCGGAACGCCGGCACGGTGCCCCAGCGGGGGACCAGAGCACCGAGAATCATGTTACACCGAACCTCCCCGTTGTGCGTCAAGACCGGATTACGAGCCAATCTCGTCATGGGGGTGGTCTAGTCACGTCACAGGTGCACCTTTACGACCTGTTCCCCGCTGCACCGATCAGCCGTTATGCCGGGGCGCGCCGTTAGCGCCCGGACTGTCCGGATCGGCGGCCGGTGCCGGCGCGGCTGAACCGGGCTCGCGGACGACCGGGTCGCCCGGCGCCGCGCCCGGCGCGGCCGCGCCAGGGCCGGTCGGGTGCGGCCCGGTGTACATCGCGGGCAGGCTCGGCTCGTAGGCCCGGAAGCCGCGGGGGACGTTCGGCTCGCGCCCGCCGTTAGCGAAGATGACGGCGAAGTACGGGATGATGATCGCGCCGACGACCGGGATCGCGGTCAGCCAGCCCGCGTGGTTCACGAACAGGACGACGGCACCGATGAAGCACACCGCCCGGATGCCCATCATGATCAGGTACCGGCGCTGGCGATAGGCAATGTCGTCCGACATGGATGGCCGGGCCTCGGTCACCACATGGGCGCGCTCACGGCGAGGGTGGTGCACTTGTCGCACTCTTACACCGTAGTCCAGCTTCACAAATCCGCGGTCGCCGCGGCGAGAGGACAGACCACATGAGCGAGCGAACCTACCGCGTCACCGAGATCGTCGGCACCTCGCCCGAGGGCGTCGAGCCCGCCATCCGGAGCGCGCTGCACCGCGCGGCCCAGACGCTGCGGCACCTGGACTGGTTCGAGGTGACCCAGATCCGGGGCCAGATCGTCGACGGGGAGGTCGCCCACTTCCAGGTCGACCTCAAGGTCGGCTTCCGGCTCGAGGACGCCTGAGCCGCCCGCCGCCCCGGCCGGCCTGTCGGCCGGGACGGCGGGCCGGTACGCTCACACGCGTCCTTTAGTCATCACCCGGCCCCGTCGGCCGCCGGAAGGTCGTACCTGCAGATGAGTCGTTCTGTCCTCGTCACCGGCGGAAATCGCGGCATCGGGCTGGCCATCGCCCGCCGCCTGGCCGCCGGGGGCGACAGCGTCACGATCACCTCCCGTTCGGGCGAGAAGGTCGATGGCCTGACCGTCGCCACCTGCGACGTGCGGGATGCCGCCCAGGTCGACGCGGCGTTCAAGCTGGCCGAGGAGGCCCACGGCCCGGTCGAGGTGGTCGTGGCCAACGCCGGGATCACCCGCGACCAGCTGCTCGCGCTGATGAGCGAGGACAGCTTCGCCGAGGTCCTCGACACCAACCTGACCGGCAGCTACCGGGTGGCCAAGCGGGCGGTCCGCGGCATGATGAAGCTGCGCCGGGGCCGGCTGATCTTCATCTCCTCGGTCGTGGGCCTGCTCGGCTCCGGCGGCCAGGCGAACTACGCGTCGTCCAAGGCCGGCCTCGTGGGGCTCGCGCGGTCACTGGCCCGCGAGCTCGGTTCACGCAATATCACCTCGAACGTGGTCGCCCCCGGATTTGTCGACACGGACATGACCAGTGCGCTGCCCGAGGACCGCCATAAGGCGATCGTGGCCGGGATCCCGCTCGGCCGGATGGCAACGGCCGACGAGGTGGCGGCGGCGGTCGCGTTCCTGGCCGGGCCCGACGCCGCGTACATCACCGGGGCGGTGCTGCCGGTGGACGGTGGCCTCGGCATGGGCCACTAGCAATGCAAGGGAGCAGCTGATGGGCATCCTTTCCGGCAAGCGGATCCTGGTCACCGGGGTGCTGACGGACTCTTCGATCGCCTTCCACGTGGCCCGGATCGCCCAGCAGGAGGGCGCGACGGTCGTGCTGACCGGCTTCGGGCGGCTCAGCCTGGTCCAGCGCATCGCCAAGCGCCTCCCGGCGCTGCCGCCGGTGCTGGAGCTCGACGTGACCGACACCGCCCAGCTGGGCTCGCTGGCCGAGCGGGTGTCCGAGCACGTGGACGGCCTGGACGGCGTGCTGCACGGAATCGCCTTCGCGCCCGGCACCGCGATGGGCGGCAACTTCCTGGCCACCGAGTGGCCGGACGTGGCGACCGCGGTCCAGGTCTCGGCGTACTCGCTCAAGGCGCTGGCCATGGCCGCGCTGCCGCTGATGACCGGGGGCGGCGCGATTGTCGGCCTGGACTTCGACGCGACGGTGGCCTGGCCGTCCTACGACTGGATGGGCGTGGCCAAGGCCGCCCTGGAGTCCACGTCCCGGTACCTGGCCCGCGACCTCGGGCCGCGCGGCGTCCGGGTCAACCTGGTGTCGGCCGGGCCGCTGAAGACCGTGGCCGCCAACAGCATCCCGGGGTTCGACCGGTTCGAGGGGGTCTGGTCCGGCCGGGCGCCGCTGGGCTGGAACATGTCCGACGCCGAGGCGGCCGCCCGCGGCTGCGTGGCGCTGCTGTCGGACTGGTTCCCCGCGACGACCGGCGAGATCGTCCACGTGGACGGCGGAGTGCACGCGACCGGCGCGTGACCGGGCTGGCGCAGCGGCCGTTAGAGTCAACGGGTGACCCTGGTTCTCATAGTGCGCCACGGCCTGACGGCGTCCACCGGAACGGCGCTGACGGGCTGGACGCCGGGCATCTCCCTGGACGACCGGGGCCGGGCGCAGGCCAGCGCGGTCGGCGCCCGGCTGGCCGGCCTGCCGATCGACGCCATCGTCAGCAGCCCGCTGGACCGCTGCCGGGAGACCGCCGAGGCGATCGCCCGCGCCCGGAACGGCACGGCCCTGCCGGTGCAGCTCGACGAGCGGGTCGGGGAGTGCCACTACGGGGACTGGACCGGCCAGCCGCTGCGCAAGCTGGCCAAGGACCCGCTGTGGCCGGTGGTGCAGGCGCACCCGAGCGCGGTGCGCTTCCCCGGCCCGGCCGGCGAGTCCATGGTGGAGATGCAGGCGCGGGCGGTCGGCGCGCTGCGCGACTGGAACCAGCGGCTCGGCCGGGACGCGGTCTACGTCGTCTGCTCGCATGGCGATGTGATCAAGTCGATCCTCACCGATAGCCTGGGCATGCACCTGGATATGTGCCAGCGCATCCAGGTCGACCCGTGCTCGCTGAGCGTCATCCGCTACACGCCGCTGCGCCCCTTCGTGCTGCGGATGAATGACACCGGCGGGGACGTGACCAGCCTGAAGAGACCAGACAAGAAGGTGTCCGGGGCATCAGCCCGGCACGTGGCGGACGCGCAGGTAGGCGGCGGCGCGGGAGGATAGGTTCATGCCGGTCTATTCGTACGACCCGCCGGAGCGGTTTATCGCGGGGACCGTCGGCCAGCCAGGGGAGCGCGCGTTCTACCTGCAGGCCAGCGGCGGCGGCAGGACAACCAGCGTTGCCCTCGAGAAGGGGCAGGTCAGCCAGCTGGCCGAGCGCCTCGACGAGCTTCTGGACGAGGTGCTGCGGCGGACCGGCGGGGCCGCGGCGGTCCCGGCGTCCGCGCCCACCGCGCTCTCCGACGACGGCCCGCTGGACCTGCCGCTGATGGAGGAGTTCCGGGTCGGCGCCATCGCCCTGGCCTGGGATCACGAGGATGACCGGGTCATCATCGAGGCCCAGGAGGAGTCGGAGGAGCCGGTCGAGCCGCTGACTGAGGAGGTCCCCGAGGACGGGCCGGCCGTACTGCGGGTGCGCCTGTCGCCGGCCGCCGCCCGCGCGTTCTCCCGGCGGGCGCTGCAGGTCGTCAGCGCCGGCCGGCCGCCGTGCCCGCTGTGCGGGCTGCCGCTGGACCCGGCGGGGCACGTGTGCCCGCGGCAGAACGGGCACCGGGCGGGGCATGGCTGACGCCGGGCTGGCGGGCCGCCCCGGCGAGGGCGCGCCGGAGGACGGCGCCCGGGCGGCGGGCGGCGGGCCGGCCCGGCGCGCCGCCGAGCAGGCCGCCCTGGACCTGCTCGTCGCCGGCGAGATCGAGGTCGAGGGCCGCCTGGTCGACGCCTCCAACGTCACCATGTTCTGCAGCGTGCGGGGCGAGGGCGGCGAGGCGTCCTGCGTGTACAAGCCGGTCGCGGGGGAGCGCCCGCTGTGGGACTTCCCGGAGGGGACGCTGGCCGGCCGCGAGGTCGCGGCGTACGCGGTGTCGCGCGCCGGGGGCTTCAACGTGGTCCCGCCCACGGTGTACCGCGAGGGTCCCTACGGGCCTGGCATGTGCCAGCTGTGGATCGACATCGACCCGGCCCTGGACCTGGTCGCGCTGGCCCACCGCACCGACGACCCGGCGCTGCGCCAGATGGCGGTGTTCGACGCCGTCATCAACAACGCCGACCGCAAGATCGGCCACCTGCTCCCGGCCAAGGACGGGCACCTGTACGGCTGCGACCACGGGGTCTGCTTCTCGGACGACTACAAGCTCCGGACCGTGCTGTGGCAGTGGCGCGGCAAGCGGCTGCCGGGGCGGGCCATGGCCGCGCTCCAGCACCTGAGCGAGACCCTGGCCGACGGGGGCGCGCTGGCCGCCGAGCTGTCGCAGTGGCTCACCGCCGGGGAGCTGCAGGCCACCCGCGACCGGGTCGAGCTGCTGATCGAGCACAAGGTCCACCCGTACCCGCCCGCCGACTGGCCCGCCGTCCCCTGGCCGCCGGTCTAGGCAGCGGCTCCCGCCCGCCTGGCGCGCTGGCTCCTGGGGTCCTGCTCAGCCGGTGTCGCCGCGGCGGCGCAGGTACCGCTCGAACTCGCGGGCGATCGCGTCGCCGCTGGCCTCGGGCAGGTCGGTGGCGTCCTTGGCCTCCTCGAGGGTCCGGACGTAATCCGCGACCTCCGAGTCCTGCTCGGCCAGCTCGTCCACGCCGCGCTCCCACGCCCGGGCCTCGTCGGGCAGCTCGGCCAGCGGCAGTGAGAGGTCCAGGATGTCCTCGACGCCGTGTAGCAGCGCCAGCGTGGCCTTCGGGCTGGGCGGCTGGGCCACGTAGTGCGGGACCGAGGCCCACAGTGAGACGGCCGGGATGCCGGCCGTGGCGCAGGCCTGCTGGAGCACGCCCACGATCCCGGTCGGGCCCTTGTAGTCCACCGACTCCAGGTGCAGCCGGTCGGCCAGCCCGGAGTCCGAGGCCGCGGCGGTGACCTGCACCGGCCGGGTATGCGGGGAGTCCGCCAGCAGCGCGCCGAGCAGGATCACGATCTCCACGTCGAGCTCGGCGAAGGCCGTGACCAGCTCGGTGCTGAAGCCCCGCCACCGCATGTTCGGCTCGATGCCGTTCACCAGCACCAGGTCACGGTTGAGGCCCGCCGGGCGGGCCACGCTGAGCCGGGTCGTCGGCCATACCAGCCGGTCGGTCTGGCCGTCGGTGACCTCCATGACGGGCCGGGTCACCTGGAAGTCGTAGAAGTCCTCGGGATCGACCTGGCCGATGGGCTTGCTGTCCCAGCTGGTCCCAAGGTGATTGATGGCGGCGGTCGCGGCCTCGCCCGCGTCGTTCCAGCCCTCGAACGCGGCGATCAGCGCCGGCGCGGTGAGCTTGCCGATGGCATCGAGATCAAGGTCGATCGCCCGCCACCTCCCTCGCGGCCGCCTGTCCCTCAGGCGAGTGGTCCCAGCCTACGTGCCCGGCCCCGGCCGCGGCCCGGCACCCAGGCTAGCGCCAGGGGCGGCCCGGCCCGCTGCCCTAGGATAGAGAACATCATGTCGCGAACCGTGCTGTCAGCCTTGCCGCCCCGCTCATCCGAGGAACCGCAGGCCGCCGGACCGCGAGCCGGGTGCCCCGGGAATGTGCTGATCACTCGCCGGCCTGCGGCAAGATACTTGAGTGCCTGATTCCCAGCCCGAGCTCGCCGACGCTCCGGGCGCTGCCCGCGGCGTGCTGCAGGCCGTCATGTTCGACATGGACGGGCTGCTCGTCGACACCGAGCCGCTGTGGTTCGAGGTCGAGAGCGCCGTCATGGCCCGGCTCGGCGGCGACTGGGGCCCGGGGGACCAGGAGCAGCTGGTCGGCGGCTCGCTGGATCGCACGCTGGACTACCTGCTGGGCCGGGCCACCCGCCCGCAGAGCCGGGCGGTGGTCGCGGGCTGGATGGTGGGGGGCATGGTCGAGCTGCTGGGCACCCGCCCGATCACGGCCCTGCCCGGCGCGCTGCGGCTGCTGGGCGAGGTGGCCGCCGCCGGCGTCCCGCACGCGCTGGTGACCTCGTCGGAGCGGGTCATCATGGCCGCGGTGCTGCGACAGCTCAAGGTGAGCTTTCCGGTCACCGTGTGCGGCGAGGACGTCGCGGCGACCAAGCCCGACCCCGCGCCCTACCTGCTGGCGGCGCAGCGCCTCGGCGCCGACCCGCGGCGCAGCGCGGCGCTCGAGGACTCGCCTAACGGGGTGGCCGCCGCCGAGGCGGCCGGCTGCCTGACGGTGGCGGTGCCCAACCTGGTGCCGATCCCGCCGGCCGACGGCCGGGTGGTGGTGGGCTCGCTGACCGAGCTGAGCCTGGCCGTCCTGGCCGGCCTGGTGGCGGCTCGCTGAGGGGCGCCCGGTGCGCGCTCGGGCGGCACCGGGCCGGGTACTGTGGAGTAGGAGCCCGCATTCCAGCTGGAGGGGGCGCTCATGAGTACCTGGCTAAGTGTCGGCGGCGCGATCTGCGTGGCCATCTCAGCCGTCGGGCTGATCACGAGCTGGCTCGTCTGGCGCAAGAAGGGCGCCATCTCGGGGATGCGGGGCGTCGCCTGGTCGCTGATCCCGCTGGTTGCCTACCTGACCAACTCGGTCCTGCTGATCGGCCGGATCGCGTCGGCCATCGGCCGCTTCGCCGGGGCGTTCGTGTTCTCGCCCAAGACGTGGGCCGGGGTGATCGTGCTGGCCCTCGTGGTGCTGCTGTTCACCGTCTCCGGCGGCCTGCCGCTGCTGCGGTGGCGCAAGTCCCGCGAGCGCCGCAAGGTGGGCCGGGAGGGCCGGGCGGATGAGGCCGTCGGCCAGGGCGGCAAGACGGCCCGTGGCACCCAGCCGGCCGTGACCGCCCCCCGGGGCAAGGCCGCCCAGCCGGCTGACCCCGACGACGACATGAGCGAGATCGAGGCCATCCTGCGCCAGCGCGGCATCAAGTAGCCGCTGCCCGCGGGCCGGCGGCTGGTCGCCGGCCGCCGCCGGGCCTGCGGTCCGGGGCGCCGGCCTAGGCGTTCTCGCGGACGAAGGCGCGGGAGGCGGCCCACAGGCAGATCGCGGCCAGCCCGGCCGCGACGCACGCGCCCTCCAGCATGATGGTGGTGGCGTAGACGCCCTGGAAGGCCTCGCGCATCGCGTTGATGATGTAGCGGAACGGGGTGGCCCGCGCGATGTCCTGCAGCCAGCCCGGCCCGAGGGTCAGCGGCAGCATGATGCCCGACAGCAGGGTCAGCGGCACGACGATCATGTTGATGAGCGGGGCGAGCGCGTCCTCGCTCTTCAGCACCAGCCCGACGGTGTAGGACAGGGCCGACAGGCTGACCGCCACGACCGCGATGAAGCCGAGCCCGATGAGCACGCCGGCCAGCGGTGCCCGCAGGCCGAACGCCACCCCGGCCAGGATCAGGACGGCGGCCTGGACGAGCAGCGTCACCACGTCGCGCAGCACCCGGCCGGCCAGCAGGGCCAGGCGGCTGACGGGCGTCACGCGGAACCGCTCGATGACCCCGGCGCGCCAGTCCGAGATGATCGAGAAGCCGACGAAGGCCGCGCCGAACAGGCCGAGCTGGATCAGCAGGCCGGGCACGAAGAAGCTGTAGGAGTTGCCGGGCGGGAAGCCGGCCAGGCCGCCGGCCGCCACCTTCGTCAGCAGCGGTCCGAAGAACACCAGGTACAGGACCGGCTGGACGAGGCCGATGATGACCCAGGCCGGGTTGCGCAGCGACAGGCGGAGCTGCCGGCGGAAGATCAGGGCGGTGTCGCGGAAAAAGGACATGTCAGCGCTTCTCTCGGGATGTCAGCGGTACGGGGGACGGGCGCTAGCGGGCCGCCGGGGCCAGCCCGGCCTCGTGCTCGGGGCCGGGCGCGGGGGCCTGCTGGGAGTCGTCGCGCAGCGAGCGCCCGGTCAGGGTGAGGAACACGTCGTCGAGGGTGGGCCGGGCGAGCTGGATCGACGCCAGGCGCAGGCCCGCGTCGTCGAGGATGCGCAGCAGCCCGGGCAGCGCGTGCTCGCCCTGATCGACGCTGAGCCGGATCGACGGCCCGTCCACGGTCACCTCGCGGACGGCCGGGTGCCCGGCCAGCAGGTCGCGGGCGGCCTGGGGCCCGTCCTCCAGCCGGAGCGTGGCGATGTCGCCGGAGACGCGCCGCTTCAGCGCGTCGGGGACGCCCTCGGCGATGATCTTCCCGTGGTCGATGATCAGCACCCGGTCGCACAGCGCGTCGGCCTCGTCCAGGTAATGGGTGGTCAGGAAGATCGTCGTGCCCAGCTCCGCGCGCAGCGACCGGATGTGATCCCACAGGTTGCTGCGGCTCTGCGGGTCCAGGCCGGTGGTCGGCTCGTCCATGAAGATAAGGCCGGGGGAGTGCACCAGCCCGAGCGCGATGTCCAGGCGGCGGCGCTGGCCGCCGGACAGGGTCTTGCACAGGCGGTCCTGCAGCCCGCCCAGCTCGAGCTTCTCGGTCAGCAGGCGGGTCCGGCTCGCGGCCTGCGCTGCGGGGATCCGGTAGACCTGGCTCTGGATCTGCAGTTCCTCGGCGACGGTGGAGTTCGGGTCGGAGCCGCCCGCCGTCTCCCCGATGGCCTGCGCGACGTAGCCGATCCGGCGGCGTACGCCCAGCGGGTCACGCAGCAGGTCGGCCCCGGCCACGGTCGCGTGCCCTGACGTCGGCTTCAGCAGCGTCGTCAGCATCCGCAGCGTGGTCGTCTTGCCCGCTCCGTTCGGCCCGAGGAAGCCGACGATCTCGCCAGGGCTGACGGTGATGTCGACGCCGCGCACGGCCTCGACCTGCCGTCGGCGGCTGGTGAAGACCCTGGTCAGGCCGGTGGCCTCGATGATCGCCATAGTCAGTCCCTCATGTGGTGATGCAGTTTGAGTACTATCTTGAGTCTGGTTGAGTAATATCTCAATGGGGGGCTGGATCCCGGGCGCTCGCGTGCCCGGGTGGTCGGCGGCGCCGGGGGTCAGCCGGGGCGGCTGTTGCTGGTTTGGTGGCTGGCGGGGGGCTGGCTGCTGCCGGCGGGCTTGGCGCGGGCGGCCTTGGCGCCGGCGGGCTGCTCAGCGCCGGCGGCCTTGGCGCCGGCGGGCTGCTCAGCGCTGGCGGGCTGCTCAGCGCTGGCGGGCAGCTCGGCGCTGCTGGGCCTGGCACTGGCGGGCGCGGCCTTGTCGGGCGGCTCGGGGCGGTGGCGGCCGGCCTGGACGGCGCCGTTCTCGGCGCCGGTCGTGAGCGCGGCCGGCGGCCCGGCCGAGGCCTGGCTCACTACCTGGCTGAACTCCTCGTGCCAGCGCAGCTCGCCCTCGATCATGAGCTCGGACCGGCGCATCACGGTGGCGACCAGCGGGGTGATGTAGCCCTTGGCCAGCAGCCGCTCCCGGTCAGCCGAGATCTCGCGCAGGCCCACGGCCAGCATGTCGCGCCGGGCGGCCATCCAGCTCGCGAGCTCCTCCGGGTCGTCGCCGAGGCCGGAGAAGGTCAGCGCCACGCCGATCGGGTCCGGCCCGGGGCGCAGGTCCCGGATGGCGCGCTCGCGCAGCATCGACAGCTCCACCCGGCCCTGGTCGGTCACGGCGTACACCGTCCGGGCCGGCCGGCGGCCGACCTGCTCGGTCCGGAGCTCGCTGACCAGCCCCTCGCCTGCCATCACCTTCAGCTCGCGGTAGAGCGCGCCCACGCTCACCCCGCCCCACTCGCCGACGTTGGTCACCTCGGCCGTGCGGCGGATCTGGTGGCCGTGCTGCGGGCCGTGGCTGGCCAGGGTGCCCAGCACCATCAGCCGCGTCAGGTTCATGCGACTAGTATCATGAGACTAATCTCATGATGTCAAGTGGATATCTGGCCGGGCCGCCCGGCGACAACCCGCACCCGACCGGCGCCGAGCACAGCCTGCCTGCGGTCGGCCACAGCCGACGCAGCGACGTGAACGTGCAGGCACTACTGCTCCAGCAGCAGCAACCGCACGGTCATGCGCCATCTCGTCGCCCGGTCGGCGGGCGGGTGGCTGTGTCACGGCGAGCAGGCGGCGTGGCCGGGTGCTCGCGCGCGGGGTGGCTTAGGTCGAGGCGGGCGCCGCCGCTGGCTGGCAGCGTGGGCGGCCCGGCTCGCGGGCGGGGTGGCTCAGGTCGAGGCGGGCGTGGCCGGCTGGCCGGGCGCCGGGGCGGCCTGGCTCGCGGGCAGGTCCGGCTGGCTGGGTGCCGGTCCGGCCTGGCTGGCGGGCGGGGTGGCCTCGGCGGCGGGGCGCGGGGCCGGCGCCGGGATGAGCACGGGGAGCGGCGGCGGGGTGCCGCCGAACTCCGGGCAGCGGGACTGATGGGCGCACCAGTCGCACAGCCGGCTCTTGCGCGGCCGCCAGTCGCCGCCCGCGCGCGCCCGCTCGATGGCCTGCCACAGGGCATTGACCTTGCGCTCCGTGGCGAGCAGGTCGGCCTCGTCGGGCACGCAGCGCATGATCTCGCCGTTCCCGAGATAGATGAGCTGCAGCTGGCGCGGAATGGTGCCGGAGGTCCGCCATACCACCAGCGCGTAGAACTTCATCTGGAACAGCGCGCGGGCCTCGTACTCCTCCCGTGGCGCGGTGCCGGTCTTGTAGTCCACGACGCGCACCTCGCCGGTCGGCGCCACGTCCAGCCGGTCGATGTAGCCGCGCAGGGTCAGGCCGGAGTCCAGGACCGTCTGCACCGACATCTCCCGGTGGGCGGGCTCCAGCCGGGTGGGGTCCTCCAGGGTGAAGTACCGGTCCAGCATCGCGGCGGCCTCGTCCAGCCACACCGCGCGGTCCTCCTCGGTGGCGAACAGGCTGGTGAGCTCAGGCTCGGCGGCCGACAGCCGCTCCCACTGCGGAGCCAGCAGGCTCCGCGCGATGACCGGGGTCCGGCCGGCGGGCGGCTCGTCGAACAGGCGCTCCAGCACGGCGTGCACGAGGGTGCCGCGCGCGGCCGCCGGGCTCGGCGGCTCGGGCAGCCGGTCGATGACGCGGAACCGGTAGAGCAGCGGGCAGGTCATGAAGTCGGCCGCCCGCGACGGCGACAGGCTCCGGTGCACGGTGACCTCGCGTACGTCGGTGACTTCGCGTACGTCGGTGACCTCGGGTACTTCTGGGGCCGCGTTGCTCATGACCGGAGCCTAGGGGAGGAGTCCGACAGAGCGGGGCAGGACGCGCGGCACGAGGGCAGCGCGCAACTGCCGGGCAACTGGCGCGCGAGCGCGGCAGTGATAATGGCGGCTCACCGCATAACATCGGTACGTGACAGGTCCCTCCCCCACCGACGATTCCGCTGCGGGCCAGCCGCCCACCGGCCAGCCGGCCCCGAAGGCCAGCCGGGATCCGAGGCAGGGCCTGGTCATCGCGCGGGTGCTGGGCATCCCGATCGTCATCTCGCCGTACTGGTTCCTCGTCGCCGCGATCCTGGTCTACCTGTACGCCAACTCGCTCGACAACGCCGTCTCGCCGTCGACCACCCGCTACCTGGTGTCCGCGGCGTTCGTCATCCTGCTGTACCTCTCCGTGCTCGTGCACGAGCTCAGCCACTGCGTGGTGGCGCGGGCCTTCAAGCTCTCGGTCCGCCGCGTGCTGCTCTACCCGCTCGGCGGCTTCTCCGAGATCGAGCAGGAGCCTCCGACGCCCGCCCAGGAGTTCGCGGTGTCGGCCGCGGGCCCGGCCATCTCGCTGGTCCTGGCCGGGGTGGCGGCGGCCGTGACCAAGGTCGTCCCGGACGGCCTGCCGAACCTGCTGATTGACCAGCTGTTCCGGGCCAACCTGCTGGTCGGCCTGTTCAACCTGCTGCCCGGCCTGCCGCTGGACGGCGGCCGGATCTTCCGGGCCGGCATCTGGCGGATCACCGGCAAGCCGGTGACCTCGACCATCGCGGCCGCATGGGCGGGCCGGGTGCTCGCGGTGCTGCTGGTCGCGGTGCCGCTCGCGCTGTACCACGGCGAGTTCCAGTCGCTGCTCAGCAGCACCTACGGGCTGTGGCTGGCTTTCATCGCCATCTTCATGTGGATGCAGGCCGGGCAGGCGATCAGCGCCGCCCGGGTGCGGGAGCGGCTCCCGGCCGTCAGCGCGCGGGCGCTGGCCCGCCGCGCGATCCCCGTCCCGGCCAGCACCCCGCTGGCCGAGGCCATCCGCAGGGCCGACGCCGCGCAGGCCCGGGCGCTGGTCGTGGTCGACCACGACTCGAACCCGATCGCGCTGGTCAACGAGGACGCGGTGATTGCCACGCCCGACCAGCGGCGCCCCTGGATCGAGGTCGGATCGATGGCCCGGGCCATCACCCCGGGCATGATCCTGCCGGTCGGGCTGTCGGGCATCGAGCTCATCGAGGCCGTGCAGCGCACGCCCGCGACCGAGTACCTGCTGGTCGAGCCGTCCGGCCAGATCTACGGCGTGCTCGTCGCCGCGGACCTCGATCACGCCTTCGCCGGCGTCTGACGCCACGCCGCCCGCGGGGCGGGCCGGGGGCCGGGCTGATCCACTAGCCTGACGACGTGATTAAGCGCCCCCGCGGGCCGTTCGAGCCCGGCGACCAGGTCCAGCTGACCGACCCGAAGGGCCGTCAGCACCGGCTGGTCCTGGCCGCCGGGAAGATCTTCCACACCCACCGCGGCGGCGTGGCGCACGACGAGCTGATCGGCCAGCCGGAGGGCTGCCTGGTGACCTCGTCGGGCGGCACGGCCTACATCGCGCTGCGGCCGCTGCTGGCGGATTACACCCTGTCGATGGCGCGCGGGGCGGCAGTGATCTACCCGAAGGACGCGGCGCAGATCGTCGCCATGGCCGACGTGTTCCCCGGCGCCACCGTCATCGAGGCCGGCGCGGGCTCGGGGGCGCTGTCGAGCTGGCTGCTGCGCGCCGTCGGCGAGGAGGGCCTGCTGATCTCCTACGAGCGTCGGCCGGAGTTCGCGCAGATCGCCCGGGAGAACGTCGAGCGGTACTTCGGCGGCCCGCACCCGGCCTGGCGCCTGACCGTCGCCGACCTGCCCGCCGACCTGCCCGGCGACGCTGACCGGATCGTGCTCGACATGCTCGCGCCGTGGGAGCACACGGCCGCCGCGGCGGCCGCCCTGGTGCCGGGCGGCCTGCTGTGCTGCTACGTCGCGACGACGACGCAGCTGGCCCGGACGGTGACCGCGATGCGCGACCACGGGAGTTTCGCCGAGCCGTCGGCGTGGGAGACGATGCAGCGCGGCTGGCATGTCGAGGGCCTGGCGGTCCGGCCCGAGCACCGGATGATCGGGCACACGGGCTTTTTGATTACCGGCCGGCGGCTCGCCGACGGGGTGCAGGCCCCGCCCCGGCGGCGCCGGCCCTCCAAGGGCCTGGAGGCCGCTGATGACCTGGCCGAACTGACGGGCGAGGAACGGGAGCTGCGGCCGTAACGCGGCGCGGCCGTTCCCGGATCGTAACGGAGAGAGGGAGAGTCAGGGGTGCCGCCAGGTTACGGAACGATCCTTGATAGGTAGGGTCTAGGTAAGTCAGTTCTCGGGAGGGGGTGAGGGGCATGGCCTCACGCGAAGACAGCGCCCGTTCCGGGCGGTATGACGACGAGGTCAAGGTCCTAACGACGAAGATCTCCTTCCTGGAGGAGGAGGTCGCGGCCCTGCGCGGCAGGCTCGCTGATTCGCCGCGCCAGTCACGGCTCATCGAGGAGCGGCTGCGCGAGGCGGAGGCGAACCTCGCGACGATTACCGGACAGAACGAACGGCTGACCGGGACGCTTCGTGACGCACGGGACCAGATCGTCGCTCTGAAGGAAGAGGTCGACCGCCTGGCGCAGCCGCCGAGCGGCTTCGGCGTGTTCCTGTCCGCGGGACCGGACGGCAGCGCCGACGTGTTCACCGGCGGCCGCAAGATGCGCGTCAGCGTCAGCCCCAGCATCGAGCTGGACGACCTGCGGCCCGGCCAGGAGGTCGTGCTCAACGAGGCGCTGAACGTCGTCATCGCCCAGGGTTTCGAGACGATCGGCGAGGTCGTCATGCTGAAGGAGGTCCTCGACGGCGGGGACCGCGCCCTCGTGATCTCGCACGCTGACGAGGAGCGGGTGGCCCGGCTGGCCGAGCCCCTGATGGACCAGCGGCTGCGGGCGGGCGACTCGCTGCTCCTGGAGCCGCGCTCGGGCTATGTGTACGAGCGCATCCCCAAGGCCGAGGTCGAGGAGCTGATCCTCGAGGAAGTCCCGGACATTTCGTACGTCGAGATCGGCGGCCTCGGGCCGCAGATCGAGCAGATCCGCGACGCGATCGAGCTGCCCTACCTGCACAAGGACCTGTTCAAGGAGCACCAGCTGCGGCCGCCGAAGGGCGTGCTGCTCTACGGCCCGCCCGGCTGCGGCAAGACCCTGATCGCCAAGGCGGTGGCCAACTCGCTGGCCAAGCAGGTGGCCGAGCGCACCGGGGAGAGCGCCAACGACGGCGCCGACGGGCCGGCCCGGGAGCGGCGCAGCTTCTTCCTCAACATCAAGGGCCCCGAGCTGCTGAACAAGTACGTCGGCGAGACGGAGCGGCACATCCGCCTGGTCTTCCAGCGGGCGCGCGAGAAGGCCAGCGAGGGCATGCCGGTCATCGTGTTCTTCGACGAGATGGACTCGATCTTCCGGACCCGCGGGTCGGGCGTGTCGAGCGACGTCGAGAACACGATCGTGCCGCAGCTGCTGAGCGAGATCGACGGCGTGGAGGGCCTGGAGAACGTCATCGTGATCGGCGCCTCCAACCGCGAGGACATGATCGACCCGGCGATCCTGCGGCCCGGCCGCCTGGACGTGAAGATCAAGATCGAGCGCCCCGATGCCGAGGCGGCCCGCGACATCTTCACCAAGTACGTCCTGACCGGCCTGCCGCTGCACCCCGACGACGTGGCCGAGAACGGCGGGTCGGCCCAGGCGACGGTGTCGGCGATGATCCAGCGGGTCGTCGAGCGGATGTACTCCGAGACCGAGGAGAACAGGTTCCTCGAGGTCACCTACGCCAACGGGGACAAGGAGGTCCTGTACTTCAAGGACTTCAACTCCGGGGCGATGATCCAGAACATCGTCGACCGGGCCAAGAAGATGGCCATCAAGGAGTTCCTGGAGACGGGCCAGAAGGGCCTGCGGGTGGCTCACCTCCTGGCCGCGTGCGTCGACGAGTTCAGCGAGAACGAGGACCTGCCGAACACCACCAACCCGGACGACTGGGCCCGGATCTCGGGCAAGAAGGGCGAGCGGATCGTGTACATCCGGACGCTGGTTTCCGGCAAGCACGGGACCGAGGCCGGGCGCTCGATCGACACGGTCGCCAACACCGGCCAGTACCTGTAGTCAGCCTGATTACCGACAGTGTGACTACAGGCAGCGGTGGCGTGATCGCGGGGCGCGGTGTGCGGGCCGGGACCGACGGCGCACTAGGCTCTGAAGCATGAGCGTGCGCCGGGTGATGGGCATTGAGACCGAGTACGGCATCGCCGTGCCCGGACAGCCGGGCGCGAACGCCATGGTGAGCTCGTCTCAGGTGGTGAACGCCTACCAGGCGGCGACCGCGGCCCGCGCCCGGCGGGCGCGGTGGGACTTCGAGGAGGAGAACCCGCTGCGGGACGCCCGGGGCTTCGACCTGGCCCGGGAGGCGGCGGACTCGGCCCAGCTGACCGACGAGGACCTCGGGCTGGCCAACGTCATCCTGACCAACGGGGCGCGGCTGTACGTGGACCACGCCCACCCCGAGTACTCGGCGCCGGAGTGCACCAACCCGCTGGACGCCGTGCTGTGGGACAAGGCCGGCGAGCGGGTGATGGCCGAGGCGGCGGCCAAGGCGGCCTCGATGCCGGGCGGCCCGTCCATCCAGCTGTACAAGAACAACACCGATAACAAGGGCGCCTCGTACGGCTGCCACGAGAACTACCTGATGAGCCGGGGCACCCCGTTCGCGGACATCGTCCGGCACCTGACCCCGTTCTTCGTGTCCCGGCAGGTGGTCTGCGGGGCCGGCCGGGTGGGCCGGGGCGCGGACGGCCGCGACGAGGGCTTCCAGATCAGCCAGCGGGCCGACTTCTTCGAGGTCGAGGTCGGCCTGGAGACCACGCTGAAGCGGCCGATCATCAATACCCGGGACGAGCCGCACGCCGACCCCGACAAGTACCGGCGGCTGCACGTCATCATCGGCGACGCCAACATGAGCGAGGTCTCCACCTACCTCAAGCTCGGCACCACCGCCCTGGTCCTGGCGATGATCGAGGACCGGTTCCTGGCCGCGGACCTGTCGGTGGAGGCGCCGGTCGCCGAGCTGCGGGCCATCTCGCATGACCCGTCGTGCCGGCACCTGGTCACGCTGCGGGACGGCCGCAAGATGACCGCCGTGCAGCTGCAGCTGGAGTACCTGGAGCTGGCCCGCAAGTACACCGAGGACAAGTACGGGACGGACGTCGACGAGGCCACCGCGGACGTGCTGGCCCGCTGGGAGAGCGTGCTGTCGCGGCTCGCCGACGACCCCATGCAGTGCTCGCGGGAGCTCGACTGGGTGACCAAGCTGGAGATCGTCGAGGGGTACCGGAGCCGGGACGGGCTGGCCTGGAATCATCCCCGGCTCCAGCTCGTCGACCTGCAGTTCTCCGACGTCCGCGGCGACCGCGGCCTGTACAACCGGCTGGCCGCCCGCGGCCGGGTCACCCGGCTGGTGGACGAGCCCGCCATCGAGCGGGCCATGGTCGAGCCGCCCGACGACACCCGGGCCTACTTCCGCGGCCGCTGCCTGCAGCAGTACCCGGAGGCGGTCGCGGCGGCCTCGTGGGACTCGGTCATCTTCGACATCCCCGGCCGCGAGTCCCTCCAGCGGGTCCCGACCCTGGAGCCGCTGCGCGGCACCCGGGCGCACGTCGGCGAGCTCCTGGACCGCTGCCGGACGGCCGCCGAGCTGGTGTCCGTGCTCACCGGGCGGCCCTGACGGCCGCGCCGCAGCCGGGCCGCCCGAAGATCGCGGATCCATACCGATGGCTCCCGGCAGGGTTGGGCGAGCTGTCGGAGGGCGAGGATAGCGTTGAGGACTGTGGGCGTAACCGCCGATCCACGGAGGTTTGAGCATGGCGACGAAAGACAGCGGGCAGCGGCAGGCTCCCCGGCGTACCGAGGAAGAGCAGGAGACCGAGGCCCAGGGCGGCGAGAACGTCCAGGAGCGGCAGGACAAGCTGACCGACGACGTCGACGCCATCCTGGACGAGATCGACGAGGTGCTCGAGGAGAACGCCGAGGAGTTCGTCCGCTCGTACGTGCAAAAGGGCGGCGAGTAACCCCAGTTCACTAATAGCGCATTTCGCTGCTAGCCAACGCGCCCCGGCCAGCGCGCCTGCCGGGGCCGCGAGCAGTAGGGTCTTGGCAGGACTGATGGCGTTCTCAGAACTGGAAGGACTCGCGGGTGGCCCCTGACCTTGACGGCGCAGGACAAGCGCCGTTCCTGACCGCCAGGACGTCGTCGTTCACCGACTTCCTGGGCCTGGCGGCCCCGGACCTGCTGCCCACCCGCTCGGCCGCCCTGGCCGTCCCGGCCGGCGGCGTCCCCGACCTGCCGCACGGGACGACGATCGTCGCGGCGGTCTGCGCCGAGGGCGTGATCATGGCCGGGGACCGGCGCGCGACCGCGGGCAACATGATCGCCCAGCGCGACATCGAGAAGGTCTTCCGCAGCGACGAGTTCTCGGCCGTGGCCATCGCGGGCGTGGCGGGCATCGGCGTCGACATGGTCCGGCTGTTCCAGGTCGAGCTGGAGCACTACGAGAAGATCGAGGGCCGCACCCTGTCGCTGGAGGGCAAGGCCAACCGGCTGGCCGCGATGGTCCGCGGCAACCTGATGGGCGCCATGCAGGGCCTGGCCGTCGTGCCGCTGTTCGCCGGCTACGACGAGGAACGGGCCAAGGGCCGGATCTTCTCCTACGACGTGGCCGGCGGCCGGTACGAGGAGCAGCGGTTCTACTCGGTCGGCTCGGGCTCGGTGTTCGCGCGCGGCGCCCTGAAGAAGCTCTACCGCGACGACATGCCGGTCCCCGAGACGGTGCTGGCCTGCATGCAGGCGCTGTACGACGCGGCCGACGACGACTCGGCCACCGGCGGCCCCGATCTCAGCCGCGGGATCTACCCGGTGGTGGCCACGATCACCGCCGACGGCTACGCCCGCCTGCCCGATGAGCAGGCCGGCGAGTACGCCCGCACCGTAGTCGAGGGCCGGGCGGCCAGCCCGGACGGACCGACGGTCTCGCCGGGAACGCCGCCGAGCTAGCCCGCCACCGAAGATCCCAGCCCACCTGATCACCATCTCGACGTAAGGACAGTGCTAGCCGTGTCGATGCCTTTCTACGTGTCGCCCGAGCAGCAGATGAAGGACAAGGCGGATTTCGCGCGCAAGGCCATCACGCGCGGCCGCAGCGGGGTCGTCATCGACTACGACGCCGGCTTCTTGTTCGTCTCGCCGAACCCGTCCCGGGCGCTGCACAAGTTCAGCGAGCTGTACGACCGGATCGCGTTCGCCGCGGCCGGGCGGTACAACGAGTTCGACCGGCTCCGGCAGGCGGGCGTGCGGTACGCCGACCTGACCGGGTACCAGTACGACCGGCAGGACGTCACCTCCCGCGGGCTGGCCAACTGGTACGCCCAGGTGCTCGGCACCATCTTCATCGAGAGCAACAAGCCGCTCGAGGTGGAGATGGCCATCGCCGAGGTCGGCGACACCGCCGCCGACGACCAGATCTACCGGATCACCTTCGACGGGACCATCACCGAGGAGCATCACTACCTGGTCATGGGCGGCCAGGCCGACCCGGTCGCCGCCGTGCTCAAGGAGCGCTACGCCGAGGGCGCCACGCTGGCCGGGGCGATGGCGGTGGCCATCGCGGCGCTGGCGGCGGGCCAGGGCAACGGCGCCGAGCAGACCGAGATCACGGCCGCGTCGCTGGAGGTCGCCACGCTCGACCGGTCCCGCACCTCACACCGCATGTTCCGGCGCCTGTCCGGCCCGCGCCTGGAGGAACTGCTGGCGCAGGCCAGGGCGTCGGCTCCGGCCAGCTCGGCACCCGCCGCCCCCGCCGACCCCGGCAATGCGGGCACGAGCCCCGCCGACAGCGGCGGCCCGGCCAATGGCGGCACGGGCAGCGGCGGCGCGGGGACCGGCGGCACGGGCAGCGGCGGCGCGGGGAACGGCACCCCGGAGCCGGGCAGTGCCGATTCCGGCGGCAGCCCGGGCCAGTGACACCTGGATGACCGGCGCGGCGGAGTTCGGGCTGCTGGGTCCCTTAACGGTGCGCCGCGACGGGGCGGCGGTCGTGATTCCCGCCGGCAAGCAGCGCGCGCTGCTGGCGGCGCTGCTGCTGAGCGCGGGACGGCCCGTGGGCATCGACACGCTGGCCGGCGTGCTGTGGGGGTCAGCGCCGCCTCCGTCGGCGCGGGTCAGCCTGCAGAACTACGTGCTCCGGCTGCGCCGCAGCCTGGCCGGCCCCGGCCCGTCGCGGATCGTGACGGAGGGCAGCGGGTACCGGATCGACGTCGGCCCCGGCGAGCTGGACGTGGAGCGCTTCGAGTCGCAGCTGGCCGCGGGCCGGGCGGCCGCCCGTGCGGGCGACTGGGCCGCCGCCGCGGCGGCGCTGGCCGAGGGCCTGGCCCTGTGGCGCGGCGAGCCGCTGGCCGGGGTGCCCGCCCCGGCGCTGCTCGCGCGCGAGCGGCCGCGGCTGCGGGAGCTGCACCTGCAGGCGGTCGAGGCCCGGATCGAGGCCGACCTGCATGTCGGCCGGCCCGGAGCGCTCATCGCCGAGCTGCGCGCGCTGACGGCCGCGCAGCCGCTGCGCGAGCGGGGGCACGTGCTGCTGATCACCGCGCTGGACCAGGACGGGCAGGCGGCCGAGGCGCTGGCCGCCTACGCGGCGGCCCGGCGCGTCCTGGCCGAGGAGCTCGGCGCCGACCCCGGAATCCAGCTGCAGGAGCTCTACGCCCGCCTCCGCGCCGGCCCGGCCGTCCCGGCCCCCCGGGAACCGGCCGCGCCCGCACCGGCCGCGCCCGCACCGTCCGGCCCCATGCCGGCGCTGCTCGCGCCCGCTCCGCCCGCCGCCCGACAGCCCGTCCCCGGCCGGCCCGCCGCGCCCGCCGCCCGACAGCCCGCCCCCGCTCCGCCCGCCGCCCGACAGCCCGTTCCCGGCCGGCCCGCCCCGCCCGCCCCGGCTCCGCCCGCCCCCTCAGTGCCTGCCCCCGCGCCGGACCCGGCCCGGGAGGTCCCGCGGCAGCTGCCCGCCGCCGCGCCGCAGTTCGCCGGGCGGGGCGCCGAGCTGGACGCGCTGGCCGGCCAGCTCAGTCACGCCGGCGGCGGGACGGTGGTGATCTCCGCCATCGCCGGAACCGCCGGCGTCGGGAAGACCACGCTCGCCGTGTACTGGGCGCACCAGGTGGCCGGCCAGTTCCCGGACGGCCAGCTCTACATCGACCTGCGGGGCTTCGCGCCGGGCGGCGAGCCGGTGGCGCCGCAGGCCGCGCTGCACGGCCTCCTGGGCGCGCTGGGCATCCCGGCGGCGCGGATCCCGCCCGCCCTGGCCGACCAGGAGGGGCTGTACCGGACGCTGCTGGCGGGCCGCCGGGTGCTGGTGCTGCTCGACAATGCCGCCGACGCCGAGCAGGTCCGCCCGCTGCTGCCGGGCTCGCCGGGCTGCTTGGTGCTGGTGACCAGCCGCCGCCAGCTGAGCGGCCTGGTGGCGGCGCAGGGCGCGCTGGCCGTGTACCTGGACGTCATGCCCGCAGCGGAGGCACGGGAGCTGCTGGCCCGGCGCCTCGGGCGGCGGCGGGTCGCCGCCGAGCCCGCGGCTGTGGCCGAGCTGATCGACCTGTGCGCCGGGCTGCCGCTGGCCCTCGCCATCGCCGCCAGCCGCCCCGCCCCGGCCCGCCTCGCCGCGCCCCGCCCCGCCGTGCCCCGCCCGGCCGTGCCCCGCCCCGCCGCCACCCGCCCCCCCGACCGGCCCCTGGCGGCCCTGGCCGCCGAGCTGCGGGCGGCCGTCGGCCCGCTGGACGCGCTGGCTACCGGGGACACCGCCACCGACGTGCGGGCCGTCCTCTCGTGGTCCGGCCGCCACCTGACCGAACCGGCCGCCCGGCTGTTCCGCCTCCTCGGCGTGCACCCCGGCCCGGACATCTCGGCCCCGGCCGCGGCCAGCCTGGCCGCCCTGCCGCCGGCCGGGGCGCGCGACGCCCTGCGCGAGCTGGCCCGCGCCCACCTGATCACCGAGCCGTCCCGCGGCCGGTTCGCCATGCACGACCTGCTCCGCGCCTACGCCGCCGAGCAGTCCGCCGCGCCCGGCCGGGCCGATGAGTCCCGCGCGGCCCGGCTGCGGGCCGCCGACCACTACGTGCGCACCGGCTGCGCGGCGGCGATGCTGCTGAGCCCGGTCCGGGTCCCGCTGGCGCTGCCCCCGGCGCGGCCGGGCACGGTGCCCGAGAACCTGGCCGGCCGGCCGCAGGCCATCGCCTGGCTCGAGGCCGAGCACCGGATCATGCTGGCCCTGGCCGGGGCAGCCGGGCTCGACGCCAGCGCCTGGCCGCTGGCGTGGTCGCTGGCCGGCTTCCTGCAGTGGCGGGGCGAGGTGCCGGAGTACATCGCCGTCCAGCGGGCCGGCCTGGCCGCGGCCGAGCGCCTCGGGGACCTGGCCGCCCAGGCCCAGGCCCACTACTACCTGGGCCTGGCCATGCAGGCCGCGGGTCAGGACACGGGCGCGCGGGCGCACATGGCCCGGTCGCTCGCGGTCAGCCAGCGGGCCGGGGACGCGGCCGGCGAGCTCCGCGGCCGCGCGGGGCTCGGCTTCGCGGCCGCCAGCCGGGGCGACTACGGCGAGGCGCTGGAGCACGCGCACGAGGTGCTGCGGCAGCGGCGGGCCGACCCGGCCGCCGGCGGGCTGGGGCAGGCGCTGAGCGCCGTCGGCTGGTATTACGCGCTCAGCGGGCAGTACGCCCGCGCCCTGCCGTACTGCGAGGAGGCGCTGGCCCTGGAGCGGGGGTCGGCCGAGCCGGGCGCGGCGGCCGGCCCCCTGGACAGCGTGGGCTACATCCATCACCACCTCGGCGACCACGGCCGGGCCATCGCCTGCTACCGCGAGGCCCTGGCCCTGTACCGGGAGCGCGGCGGCCACCACGAGCGCGCCGAGGTGCTCATCCACCTGGCGACGCGTGCCGCGCGGCCGGCGACCCGGACGGGACCCGGGCGGCCTGGCAGGAGGCCCTGGACCTGCTGGCCGGCTCGTACCCCGACGAGGCCGGCGCGGTCGCGGCGCGGCTGGCGGACCTGCGTCCGGCCGCGACACACTCCGGGCCCGGCGCAATAGCGGCGCCGGGCGGCGGCCGAGGTAGTGTCGGGAAGAGCGCGGCGCCGTGGGCGGCCGGGCCGCGGAGGGAGGAAACGTGAGCAGCGACGTGGCGACGATCGCGGGGGTGGATACGCCGACGCGGCTGCTGATCGGCGGCCAGTGGTCGCCGGGCCAGCAGGGCGTCCTGCCGGTCATCAATCCCGCGACCGAGGAGCCGATCGCCGAGGTCGCCGACGCCAGCCCGCAGGACGCCCTGGACGCCGTCGGCGCGGCCGCGGCGGCCCTGCCGGGCTGGGCGGCCCGGGCGCCGCGCGAGCGCGGGGAGTGCCTGCGCCGGGCCTACGAGCTGATGATCGAGCGCGCCGAGCCGCTGGCCCGGCTGATGGTGCTGGAGAACGGCAAGGCGCTGCCCGACGCCCGGGGCGAGATCGCCTACGCCGCGGAGTTCTTCCGCTGGTACGCGGAGGAGGCCGTCCGCATCGAGGGCTCGTTCGCCACCTCCCCGTCGGGGGCCAACAAGATCCTGGTCACCCGCCAGCCGGTCGGGGTCAGCGTGCTGATCACGCCGTGGAACTTCCCGGCCGCGATGGCGACCCGCAAGATCGGCCCGGCGCTGGCCGCGGGCTGCTCGGTGGTCCTCAAGCCGGCCAAGGAGACGCCGCTGACGGCGCTGGCCGTGGCCGGCATCCTGGCCGAGGCGGGCGTGCCGGACGGCGTGGTCAACGTGCTGCCGACCAGCAGGCCCGGCCCGATGACCGAGGCCATGCTGGCCGACCCGCGGGTCCGCAAGCTGTCCTTCACCGGGTCGACCGAGGTCGGGCGGATGCTGCTCAAGACCGCGGCCGACCACGTCATCAACTGCTCGATGGAGCTGGGCGGCAACGCGCCGTTCCTGGTCCTCGAGGACGCCGACATCGACGCGGCCGTAGCCGGGGCGTACCTGGCCAAGATGCGGAACGGGGGCGAGGCGTGCACGGCCGCCAACCGGTTCTACGTGCACGAGTCGGTCGCCGCCGAGTTCAGCGCCAAGCTGGCCAGGCGGCTGGCCGCCGTGCGGCTCGGCCCCGGGCTGGAGGACGGCGTCGAGCTCGGCCCGCTGGTCAACGCCGACACCCGGGACAAGGTGGCCGGCCTGGTCGGCCAGGCCACCCGCGACGGCGGCCGGGTCGTCCTCGGCGGCGAGGCCCCGGCGCGGCCGGGCTACTTTTACGCGGCCACGGTCCTGGATGACGTCCCGCGCGGCGCGGGCATCCTGTCGGAGGAGATCTTCGGGCCGGTCGCGCCGATCGTCCGGTTCACCGAGACCGACGAGGCCATCGCGCTGGCCAACAGCACGGAATACGGACTCGTCTCGTATCTATACAGCTCCGACCTGCGGCGCTCGCTGCAGGTCGCGGAAGCACTGGAGGCCGGCATGGTCGGCATCAACCGGGGCGTGGTGTCAGATCCGGCCGCGCCGTTCGGGGGAGTGAAGCAGTCCGGGATCGGCCGCGAGGGCGGCCATGACGGGCTGCTGGAGTTCACGGAGACCAAGTACATCGCAGTGGAATGGTGAGGGCCTGATCGCGTGGACAGGCGAATATTCGGGCTGGAGAACGAGTACGGCGTCACCTGCACGTTCCGGGGGCAGCGCCGGCTGTCGCCGGACGAGGTGGCCCGCTACCTGTTCCGCCGGGTCGTGTCGTGGGGGCGCAGCAGCAACGTGTTCCTGCGCAACGGAGCCCGGCTGTACCTGGACGTGGGCAGCCATCCGGAGTACGCCACCCCGGAGTGCGACAGCCTGATCGACCTGGTGACGCACGACAAGGCCGGGGAGCGGATCCTGGAGGGCCTGCTCGTCGACGCCGACCGGCGGCTGCGCGAGGAGGGCATCGCCGGCGACATCTACCTGTTCAAGAACAACACGGACTCGGCGGGCAACTCCTACGGCTGCCACGAGAACTACCTCGTCGGCCGCCACGGCGAGTTCGGCCGGCTGGCCGACGTGCTGATCCCGTTCCTGGTCACCCGGCAGATCATCTGCGGCGCGGGCAAGGTGCTGCAGACCCCGCGCGGCGCGGTCTACTGCGTCAGCCAGCGTGCCGAGCACATCTGGGAGGGCGTCTCCTCGGCCACGACCCGGTCCCGGCCGATCATCAACACCCGCGACGAGCCGCACGCCGACGCCGAGCGGTTCCGGCGGCTGCACGTGATCGTCGGGGACTCGAACATGAGCGAGACGACCATGCTGCTGAAGGTCGGGGCGACCGACCTGGTGCTGCGCATGGTCGAGGCGGGCACCGTCATGCGCGACCTGACGCTGGAGAACCCGATCC
The DNA here is from genome assembly GCA_036501025.1 of Streptosporangiaceae bacterium. GTDB lineage: Bacteria > Actinomycetota > Actinomycetes > Streptosporangiales > Streptosporangiaceae > DASUBV01. The sequence continues at coordinate 57,825 of DASYBB010000143.1, read as the reverse complement.
GCGCCATCCGCGACGTCAGCCACGACATGACCGGGCGGCGCAAGATCAGGCTGGCCAACGGCCGCGAGGTCAGCGCCCTGGAGATCCAGCAGGAGTACCTGAACAAGGCCGCCGAGTTCACCGAGCGCCGCGGCGCGGACGCCATCACCAGCCGGGTGCTGGACCTGTGGCGGCGGACGCTGACCGCGGTCGAGAGCGGGAACCTGGGCGACGTCGCGCGCGAGATCGACTGGGTGACCAAGTTCCAGCTGATCGAGCGCTACCGGTCCAAGCACGACCTGTCGCTGTCCTCGCCGCGGGTGGCCCAGCTGGACCTGGCCTACCACGACGTGCACCGCGGCCGCGGCCTGTACTACCTGCTGCAGAAGCGCGGCGCGGTCGAGCGGGTGTGCCGGGACCTGGAGATCTTCGAGGCCAAGTCGGTGCCACCGCAGACGACCCGCGCCCGCCTGCGCGGCGAGTTCATCCGCCGGGCGCAGGAGCGCCGCCGCGACTTCACCGTGGACTGGGTCCACCTCAAGCTCAACGACCAGGCCCAGCGGACCGTCCTGTGCAAGGACCCGTTCCGCTCGGTGGATGAGCGGGTGGAGAAGCTGATCGCCGGGATGTGACTCCGATTACTGATCGCGGGATGTAACCCCGATCACTGATCGCGCCCGGACTAACTGATCGTGTCCCTGGCGTAACGCTGCGTTGGTAGCATCTCTCGCGGGGGCAGGTCGCCGTGAGCCGGGGGGCAATTCGGGTGCTGGAAACGGGGGACTGGTCCGCGCGGGTCAAAGTGGCCCGGCGCCTGCTGGCCCAGTCCTGGCTGCCACTGCCCGCGGGGTGGCTGGCGTTCCGGACGCCCGCCTTACCGCCCCTGCACCTGCCTCGGCTGCGCCTGCCTGGCATGCTGCGGCCCTGGTTCCGGCTCTCGCCCCCGCTGCCGCCGGGATTGCGGAGGGCGTCGCTCCGGGGGCCATCGTTTCGTATGCCGCGGCTCCGGCGATCGTTTCGTGTTCCCCGGCCCCGGCCCGCCGTGGCCGCCGCCGCAATTGCCTGGGTGATCGCCGGGCTGGCGCTGTTCACCGTGTTCCTGCACATGTCGCAGACCACGCCGGTGAACTCCGACGGGGCGTCCAACGCGCTGCAGGCCTGGGCTATGCTGCACGGGAACCCGCTGCTGCGCGGCTGGGAGCTGTCGGACGTCTCGTTCTACACCACCGAGTTGCCCCAGTACGCGCTGCTGGAGCTGGCCCGCGGGCTGACGCCCGACGTGATCCACCTGGCCGGCGCGATGACCTACACGCTGGTCGTGCTGCTGGCCGCGCGGCTGGCCCGGGGCCGGGCGGGCGGCGCGGCGGGCCTGCTGCGGGCCGCCCTGGCGGCCGGGATCATGCTGGCGCCGCAGCAGAACGGCGGGGTGTACATCCTCATGCTGTCGCCGGACCACACCGGCAGCACGGTGCCGGTCCTGGTGACCTGGATCCTGCTGGACCGCGCGCCGCGCCGGTGGTGGGTGCCGGGCGCGGCCGCGCTGCTGCTGGCCTGGGGGCTGGTGGCCGACAACATCGTGCTCATCACCGGCGTCGCGCCGCTGGCCGCGGTCGGCGCGTGGCGCGCCTACCAGTCGGTCGCGCGCGGCGGCCAGCGGCTGCGCGCGGCCTGGCTCGAGCTGGCCCTGCCCGTCGCGGCGCTGGCCGCCGTGGGCGGCGCCCGGCTGGCCGAGGGCCTGCTCAAGGGGGCCGGCGGGTACTACGTGTGGCCGGTCGACAACCAGCTGGCGCAGGCCGGCCAGCTCGGCGGCAACCTGGCGCTGACCGCCCGCGGCCTGCTGCTGCTGTTCGGCGCGAACTTCCTCGGCCACAACGTGGGCTACGTGGCCGGGCTGGCCTTCCTGCACCTGGCCGGGATCGCGCTGGTGGCGTGGGCGGTGGCCACCGTGCTGCGCCGCTTCGCCGGCGCCGGGCTGGCCGAGCAGCTGCTGGTCACCGGGGTCTTGTTCAGCCTGGCCTGCTACCTGCTCGGGCAGAACGCGCTGGACCTGCACAGCACCCGGGAGTTCGTGGCCGTGCTGCCGCTCGGCGCGGCGCTGGCCGGCCGGGTCCTGGCCGGGCGCCTGCACGCGGCCCGGATGACGCCGGCGCTGGCCCTGGTGGCGACCGCCTACCTGCTCAGCGTGGGCCGGGTCATCGCCCTGCCCGCCGCCCCGCCGCAGGGCGGCGAGCTGGCCAGCTGGCTGGCGGCCCAGCACCTGACCGACGGCCTGGGCGGCTACTGGCAGGCCAACGCGATCACCCTGCAGACGGCCGGGCAGGTCCGCGTGCGGCCGGTCGTCATCGAGGGGGCCGGCCTCGGCCGCGACCGGTGGGAGGCCCAGCCGGGCTGGTACAGCCCGGCCCGCCAGCGGGCCAACTTCGTCGTCCTGTCCTCGGCCTGGCCGGGCAAGACGTCGGTCGCGTGGCAGAGCCACGTGCGCGCGGCGTTCGGGCAGCCCGCCCGCGTCTACGCCGTCGGTCCCTACACGATCCTGGTCTGGGACAAGAACCTGCTGGCCGACCTGCCCCGGTGAGGAAAGCCCGGGCCTGATCGCCAGTTTCGACGGGTAGGCTGTGGCCGCCCCTGGACTGGGTCCCGCTTGCTTCGGGGCCTGCAGATCTCGACATACCGAGGATTTCTCATGCGACGCATTTCCGCTGCGCTCCTAGTGCCGCTGCTGGCCGGTCTGGCTCTCGTGGGCTGCGGTTCCTCCTCCAGCTCCAGCTCCAGCTCTGACCCGAATGCGGGGGTCAGCGTGTCCGGGGCGTTCGGCAAGGCGCCGGTGGTGAAGATCCCGGCCAGCAAGGCCGGCGCCAAGCTGGACGTCACGACGGCGATCAAGGGCTCCGGCGCGGTCGTCCCCTCGGGCGACAACGTGCTGGCCAACCTGGCCATCTACAAGTGGAGCGGCAAGACCCACAAGCTGCTGGAGAGCACGTTCACGCAGTTCCCGGCGGTCGTGCCGGCCGAGATCGGCCTGAAGGGCCTGGCCAGCGCGATCAAGGGGCAGAAGGTGGGGACCCGGATCCTGGCCGTGCTGCCGCCCAAGTACGGCTACGGCACGACCGGCAACACCAACCTCGGCGTGACCAAGAGCGACACCACCGTGTGGGTGATCGACCTGATCAAGCCGTTCGCCCCGACCGCCTCGGCCACGGGCAAGACCGTGTCGTCGGGCGGCGGCGCCCTGCCGACGGTCAAGCAGGCGGCGGCGGGCACGGCGCCGGTGATCACCGTGCCGAAGAGCTCCACGCCGCCCAAGGCCCTGACCGTCAAGACGCTGATCCAGGGCACCGGCCCGGTCATCGGCAGCAAGGACACCGTCGTGGCCCAGTACGTGGCCTCGATCTGGCGGACCGGCGCGGTGTTCAACACGACCTGGCCCTCGTCGTCCTCGGCCGGGCTGCCGTTCAGCTTCGCCATGGGCAGCAACGGCGTCATCCCCGGCTTCCAGAAGGGGCTCACCGGGGTCAAGGTCGGCAGCCGGGTGATGATCACGATCCCGCCGTCGCTGGGCTACGGCTCGGCCGGCCAGTCGTCGGTCGGCATCAAGGGCACCGACACCCTGGTCTTCGTCGTGGACGTGCTGGCCTCGGTGCCGGGCAACAGCTGATAGCGAGCGGCTAGCGCGCCGCGGGCGGCGGCAGGGCGGCGGCGTGCCGCCCGGCCGCCGCGGCGGCCAGGAAGTAGGCCCGGTCGGCGTCCAGGCCGCGGCCCATGGTGGACAAGGGCACCGGGCACGCGGCCAGCGCACCGTCCAGCCCCGCCGTGCTGACGCGGACCAGGTCATGCCGGCCGGCCAGGGCCGCGGCCTGCGCCGCGACCCGGGACCCGAACTCGCCGGGCAGGTCCGGGACGGCGACGTCGGCCCGGGCCAGGGCCACCCGCCCGTAGGCGGTCAGGCTGTGGTGGGACACGCCGCGGTGCCGCTCCCGCGGGTCGGCCTCGCTGATCCGCAGCGACGCGACGGGCCGCCCGCCCAGCACGGCGGCCGCGTTGACGGCCTCGCCCGCGGCCAGGCCGGAGAACCCCCACCGGGTGCCGGTACCGAGGTTGCCCGGCCCCTGGGTGACGACGGCCAGCGCGGCGCCGAGCACGTGCCGGGCGGCCAGCAGGCCGCTGTGCACGGTCACCGTCTCCAGGTCGCCGCCGAACGACTGCCCGGTCGTGATCGTGCCGGCCAGCCAGCCCGCGCCGGCCAGCGCGGCGGCCGTGCGCGAGAACCAGGCGGGCAGGGCGCCGCCGTCCAGCATGACGTAGGCGACGGCGGGACGGCGCGCCCCGGCGGGCTGGGCGGCGTAGTAGCCGGCCAGCACGGCGGGCAGCGCGGAGTGCAGGTCGGCGATCACCACCGGCATCCCGCCGAGGTCGTCGGCGTCGCGCAGCACGTCGTGGTGGGCCGACCCCTGCTCGTCGGCGCCGGCCACGGTGGCCTGCTGGGGCGTGTACCGCGCCTTGACCAGGTGGCCGGGCCCGGGCCGGTCGGCGGGCAGCCGCCCCGGCACCGCGATGACCAGGGCGTAGCCGCCGGTGCCGAGGCCGAGGTCCAGGGCGCCGGTGTTCAGCAGCACCCGGTCGCCCGGCTCGGGGGCGCCGGTCAGGGCCGGGTAGGCCAGCGCCCGGACGGTCGTCCCGGACACGTCGACGTCAAGCTCCAGGGCGCCGTTCCAGGAACGCCGCCGGGCCGAAACCTCGCCACTACGCCACCTGATCACTCCGGCAGGGTAGCGTCGGTGACGGGGCGGCGCGCGCGGGCGCTCAGCGGCGGCGCTGCAGCGCTAGGCTGGCCGGGCGGGGAAGCAGAGGTGCGATGTCCAGGCGGAAGACCGAGCGGCTGCTCAGCCTAGTGGTCTGCCTGCTGTCGGCGGGCCGGTACCTCACGGCCGGCCAGATCCGCGAGGCGGTGCCGGGATACCCCGACTCGTTCGAGGCGTTCAAGCGGATGTTCGAGCGCGACAAGGACGAGCTGCGGGAGCTGGGCATCCCGCTGGAGACCGGGACCAACTCGGCCGGGGACGACGAGGTCGGGTACCGGATCTCGCGCCAGGCCTACGAGCTGCCCGAGATCCGGCTCGAGCCGGACGAGGCGGCCGTCCTCGGGCTGGCCGCCCGGGTGTGGCGCCGGGCCGAGCTGGCCGGGGCGGCGCAGGGCGCGCTGCTGAAGCTGCGCGCGGCCGGGATCGAGGCCGAGGACACCACCCAGCCGGGCATCGAGCCGCGGCTGCACACCGGGGAGGCCGCGTTCGGCCCGCTGTGGGAGGCGGTCCGGGACCGGCGGGCGGTCGCCTTCGCCTACCGCGGGGCGGGCCGGAGCGAGGCGCAGCAGCGCCACCTGGAGCCGTGGGGCGTGGTCAACCGTAACGGCCGGTGGTACGTCACGGGCCTCGACACCGACCGCGGCGAGGAGCGGGTGTTCCGGCTCAGCCGCGTCGACGGGCCGGTCACCTTCACCGGGCCGCGGGGCGCGGTCACCGTGCCGGCCGGGGCCGACGCCCGGGCCGCGGTCCGGGCCTGGGACTTCGAGACGCCCCCGACGCGGACGGGCACGCTGCGGGTCCGGTCCGGGGCCGGGCACGGGCTGCGCCGCCAGGCGGTGGCCACCGAGCCCGCGGCGCAGCCCGGCTGGGACACGGTCCGGGTGCCCTACTCCGACACCGGCTGGTGGAGCGAGCACATCGCGTCCTTCGGCGCGGACGTGATCGTGGTGGAGCCCGCCGACCTGCGCGAGGCCGTGATCGGGCGGCTGAAGGGGGTGCTGGCATGACGGCCGAGGCGACCCGGGCGCCGACCGCGACCGACCGGCTGGCGCGGCTGCTGGCGCTGGTCCCGTACGTGGTCAGCCGCCAGGCCGTCGGCCTGGCCGAGACCGCGGCCGCCTTCGGGGTCAGCGAGCGCCAGCTCGTCGACGACCTGAACATGCTGTGGTGCGTCGAGCTCCGCTCGCCGGACCCGTACTGCCCCATCGACCTGTCCTACGAGGGCGGCGAGATCGTCATCAGCGAGGCCGAGTCCATCGACCGGCCGCTGCGGCTGGGCGTGGACGAGGCCAGCGCCCTGCTGGTCGCGCTCCGGATGCTGGCCGAGGTGCCGGGCATGGGCGACCGGTCCGCGGTCGGCCGGACCATCGCCAAGCTCGAGGCCGCGGCCGGCGCCGCCGGGATGCCCAGCGCCCAGATCGCGGTGGAGGTCGACGCCGGGGCCGGCAGCGCGGTCCTGGCGGAGGTCACCGCCGGGCTGACGGGCGGCCGGCGGCTGCACCTGTCGTACTACGTCCCCGGCCGGGACGAGGCCACCGAGCGGGACGTCGACCCGATGCGCCTGGTCATGGTCGACGGCCGCCACTACCTGGAGGCCTGGTGCCGGTCGGCCGGGGCGGTCCGGCTGTTCCGGCTGGACCGCGTCCTGGCCATCGAGGTGCTGGACGTCGCCGCGGAGGTGCCGCCCCAGGCTGAGCCCCGTGACGTGGACCAGGGCCTGTTCCGGCCATCCCCGACCGACACCAGGGTCGTGCTGGAGCTGGCCACCGCGGGCCGCTGGGTGGCCGAGTACTTCCCCTGCGACGAGGTCACCGAGCTCGGCGACGGGCGGCTGCGGGTCAGCCTGCGGACGCCCGACACCCAGATGGTGCGCGGGCTGGCGCTGCGCCTCGGCGAGGACGGCCGGGTGCTGGCCCCGGCCGGGCTGGCCGAGCAGGTCGGGCAGGACGCCCGCGCCGCCCTGGCCCAGTACGGCTGAGCCGGGCGCCCGCCGGGGACCCGGCGCTCCGGGGGGACCGGGCCGGGGGGCACCCCCGGGGGATACCCGGTGCCCGGACCAATCCGCCGGCACTTCCGCTCCGGATATGCTGCGACGAGAATTGAGCCGCAACGCCGGGTTCACTCCGATGTCGCCAGCGCTACGCCGCCCGGCTAGCTAAGCCGGGTTCGATGGGTGTCGCGTTGTACACTCGGCAGGACTGCTCGGCCTGCGGATACCTCCCGCTGAATGGGGATGACATGTTCGATCCCAGTGCGCCACACATCATCATCTTGCTGGTCGTGGTGCTGCTCCTGTTCGGCTCGCGGCGCCTGCCGGGGGCCGCGAAGTCGCTCGGCGAGTCGATGCACATCTTCAAGAAGTCCGTGCACGGCCAGGACGAGAACGGCCAGCCGTTCGACCAGGGCACGACGGCGGCCGCGGCCACCGCCCAGCCGCCGGCCCCGCAGCCGCCGGCCCTGCCGGTCGCCGCGCCGTCCTACGACGGAGTCAACCAGCAGCAGCTCGCCGACCTGCAGCGCCAGGTGGCGGACCTGCAGCGGCAGAACTCCGGCGTCCAGGACAGCGTGCCGAGCGCGACGGGCGGCCCGGCACCGGAGGCTCGCCGCAGCCAGCAGCCGTTCTAGCGGGAGCCGTCCCCGATGGCGCTGAGTGACGACCTGGATCAGCCTCCGGCCGGGCCGGGGCCGGGTGTCCGCCTGCCCGGCCTGCGGCACAACCCCGAGGGCAGCATGCCGCTCATGGAGCACATCCGTGAGCTGCGCAACCGCATCTTCAAGGCGCTGCTGGTCATCGCGGCCGGGGCGATCGCGGGGTGGTACCTGTACCCGCACATCTGGCACTTCATCGAGGCCCCGTACTGCCGCCTGGACCTGTCCACGCACGTCCAGGTCACCGGCGGGCACGGCCAGAACTGCCAGCTGTTCGTCACCGGCATCTTCGACGCGTTCTTCCTCCGGCTCAAGATCGCGATCATCGCCGGGGTGATCCTGTCCTCGCCGCTGTGGCTGTACCAGCTGTGGGCGTTCCTGGCGCCGGGGCTGTACGCGCGGGAGCGGCGCTGGGCGTACTTCTTCGCCGGCTCGGCGATCCCGCTGTTCGCCCTCGGCGGCACGCTGGCCTACTTCGCGATGACCAAGGGCCTGCACTTCCTGCTGCTGCTGGTGCCGGGCAACGTGGTGCCGATCATCACGATCAACACCTACCTCGGCTACGCCATCGCGATGCTGACCATCTTCGGCATCGCGTTCGAGCTGCCGCTCGCCTTCGTCCTGCTCAACGTGGCCGGGGTGCTGACCCACCAGCGGTTCGCCAAGTGGCGCCGGATGATCATCTTTGCCGTGTTCGCCTTCGCCGCGGTGGCCACGCCGAGCCCGGACCCGATCAGCATGCTGCTGCTCGCCGTGCCCTGCGTCGTCCTGGTCGAGGCGGCCGAGGTGTTCGCGTTCTTCAACGACCGGCGGCGCGCCCGCGCGCTGGCCGCCAACCCGTTCCCGGGCCTGTCGCCCGCCGAGGTCGCCGAGTTCGGGCTGGCCGAGGCGGAACCGGACGCGACCGCGGCCGCGGACGTGGCCGGGGGCAGCCAGTCCGACTAGCACCGCCTGGGCCCGCTTAGGGTGGGCCTATGACGACGTCGGCCAGCCCCGCCGATCGCTACGCGGCCTCCCGGCGGCGCCGGGAGGCCGACGGCGCCCGGATCGCCGGATTCCGCCAGCTGTACGACTTCGAGTTCGACGAGTTCCAGCTGGCCGCCTGCCGGGCGCTGGACAGCGGGCACGGCGTGCTGGTGGCGGCGCCGACCGGGTCGGGCAAGACCGTGGCCGGCGAGTTCGCGGTGCACCTGGCGCTGGCCGAGGGCAAGAAGTGCTTCTACACCACGCCGATCAAGGCGCTGTCCAACCAGAAGTACAACGACCTGGTCCGGCGCTACTCGGCGGCCAGCGTCGGGCTGCTGACCGGCGACAACAGCATCAACAGCGAGGCCCCGGTGGTGGTCATGACCACCGAGGTGCTGCGCAACATGCTGTACGCCGGGTCCCCGACCCTGGCCGGCCTCGGCTACGTCGTCCTGGACGAGGTGCACTACCTGGCCGACCGGATGCGCGGCGCGGTCTGGGAGGAGGTGATCATCCACCTGGACCCGTCGGTGCGGCTCACCGCGCTGTCGGCCACGGTCAGCAACGCCGAGGAGTTCGGCGACTGGCTCAGCCAGGTCCGCGGCGGCACCACCGTGATCGTGGACGAGCACCGGCCGGTGCCGCTGTGGCAGCACATGCTGGCCGGCCACCAGCTGTATGACCTGTTCTCGGCCACCGGCCGCCAGCGGGCCGTCAACCCCGACCTGCTCCGCCTGGCCCAGCGCGAGGGCAGCCGGGACCGCCCGGGGAACGGCCGCAGCCACGGGCGCCCGCAGCGCGGCGGGCACCGGCCGGCCCGGTTCCGGCCGCCGAGCCGGGCCGCGACCATCTCCCGGCTCGACACCGCGGGCCTGCTGCCCGCGATCACCTTCATCTTCAGCCGGGCCGGCTGCGACGCGGCGGTCGCCCAGTGCCTCGACTCCGGCCTGCAGCTGACCACGCCGGCCGAGGCCGACGAGATCGCCGACCTGGCCGCCGAGCGGACCGCCGGCATCCCCGACCGCGACCTGCCCGTCCTCGGCTACGACGCATGGCTGACCGGCCTGCGGCGCGGCATCGCCGCCCACCACGCGGGCCTGCTGCCGACGTTCAAGGAGGTCGTCGAGGAACTGTTCGAGGCCGGCCTGGTCCGGGCCGTGTTCGCCACCGAGACCCTGGCGCTGGGCATCAACATGCCCGCCCGGACGGTGGTCATCGAGCGGCTGGACAAGTGGAACGGCGAGACCCACGCCGACCTGACGCCCGGCGAGTACACGCAGCTCACCGGCCGGGCCGGGCGGCGCGGCATCGACGTCGAGGGGCACGCCGTGGTGATCTGGCACCCCGGCATGGACCCCGCGTCGGTGGCCGGGCTGGCCGGCACCCGGACCTACCCCCTGAACTCCAGCTTCCAGCCGTCCTACAACATGGCCGTCAACCTGGTCGGGCAGGTCGGCCGGCAGCGCGCCGCGGACCTGCTGGAGTCGTCGTTCGCGCAGTTCCAGGCCGACCGGGGCGTCGTCGGCGTGGCCCGCCAGGCCCGCCGCCTGCGCGCCGAGCTGGCCGAGCTGGGCGTCGGCTGCGACCGCGGCGACATCGCCGGCTACGCCCGGATCCGCCGCGAGCTGTCCGAGGTCGAGCGGGACCAGGCCCGGCACCGGTCCGCCGCCCGCCGCGCGGAGGCGGCCGCGTCGCTCGGGCGGCTCCGGCGCGGCGACATCATCCAGGTGCCGGGCGGCCGCCGGGCGGGCGTCGCGGTGGTGCTGGAGCCCGCCGCCGACGGCCAGCCGCTGCCGCTCGTGCTGACCGAGAACCGCCAGGTCAAGCGGCTCGGGCTGACCGACTTCCCGGTCCCGGTGACCGCGATCGGCCAGGTCCGCATCCCGCCGTCGTTCAGCGCCCGGTCGCCGGGCCACCGCCGGGACCTGGCCGCCACCGTCCGCAACAAGCTGGCCGGCCACGACCTGGACCGGCCGCGCCGCGGGCGGGGCGAGAGCGGGGCCGGGCACAGCTCCGACGACGCCCAGATCGCGCGGCTGCGCCAGGAACTGCGCGAGCACCCGTGCCACCAGTGCCCCGACCGCGAGGCGCACCTGCGCCAGTCCGAGCGCTACATCCGGCTGGAGCGCGAGGCCGAGGCCCTGGAGCGCCGGGTGGCCGGGCGGTCGCACGTGCTGGCCCGGACCTTCGACCGGGTCTGCGCCGTGCTGGAGGAGCTCGGCTACGTCGACGGCGACGCGGTGACGCCCGACGGCCGCCGGCTCAGCCGCCTGTACAACGAGCTCGACCTGGTCGCGGCCGAGTGCCTGCGCCGCGGCACCTGGGCCGGGCTGACCCCGCCCGAGCTGGCCGCGTGCGTGTCCTCGCTGACGTTCGAGTCCCGCCGCCCCGACGACGCCGGGCCGCCCCGGCTGCCCCGCGGCAAGGTGACCGAGGTGCTGGCCGACATGATCCGGCTGTGGGGCGACCTGGACGGCGTGGAGCGCAGTCACCGGCTGTCGTTCCTGCGCGAGCCCGACCTCGGCTTCGCCCGGACCGCGCACACCTGGGCCAGCGGGACGAGCCTGGAGAAGGCGCTCGGCGACCTGACCCCGGGTGACTTCGTCCGGGCCGTCAAGCAGCTGATCGACCTGCTGGACCAGATCGCCGTGGCCGCCGGCCGGGACCCGCTGGCCGGCGTGGCCCGCGCGGCCATCGGCGGCCTGCGCCGCGGGGTGGTCGCCTACTCGTCGGTGACCTGACCCCGGCCGTGACATGACGATGCCCGGGGACCCGACCGGGTCCCCGGGCATCACGGCCGGCTCAGGCCGGCCCCGTCACCGCGTCAGTGCGCCTCGGCGGCCGGGAGGCTGCCGCCGGCCGGCCGGTCGGCCAGCACCGCGCCGTCCGCCAGCACCGCGCCGCCGGCCGTCACCGCGCCGGGCGCCGCGGCCGCCGGGGCCGCCATCGCCGCGTTCCGCACGTCCTCCAGCCGCTGCCGGGACGGCAGCAGCAGCGCCGCCACGAGCGCGCCGACCCCGAACAGGATCGCCGACACCAGGAACGCCACGCTGTAGCCGTGTACCGCGGCCGTGGCCGGGGCCAGCGCCCCGGCGTGGTGCCCGGTCAGGTAGGTCGCCGTCGCGGTCAGCGCCACCGTGCTCAGGGCCGCGGTCCCGATCGACCCGCCGACCTGCTGCATCGTGTTGACCAGCGCCGAGGCGACGCCGGAGTCCTGCCGCGACACCCCCGCGGTGGCGGTGTTGATGGCCGGCGAGAAGATCATGCCGAAGCCCAGGCCCAGGGCCACCAGTGCCGGGACGACGCTGGTCAGGTAGCTCGAGGTCACGGTGATCTGGGTCAGGTAGGCCATCGCGCCGCCGCCCAGCACCATGCCGGTCACGATGAGGTTCCGCGGCCCGACCCGGGGCAGCAGCACGATGCTGGACAGGTTCGAGGCCAGCAGGATGCAGGCGATCATCGGCAGGAACGCCAGCCCGCTGCTCAGCGGGCTGTAGCCCTTGACCAGCTGCAGGTAGTAGGTCAGGAACAGGAACACGCCGAAGACCGCGATCCCGGTCAGGCCGACCGACAGGTAGGACCCGCCGCGGGCCCGGTCCAGGATGACCCGCAGCGGCAGCAGCGGGTGGCTGACCCGGCGCTCGGCCACCGCGAATGCGGCCAGCAGGACGACCCCGGCGGCCAGCGAGGCGATGGTCAGGCCGGCCGCCCAGCCCGCCAGCTCGGCGTGCGAGAAGCCGAACACGATGAGGAACAGCCCGGCCGAGGCGAGCACGGTGCCCGCCCAGTCCATCCGCGGGCGGGTGGCGGGCCGGTTGCTGCGCATGTAGGTCAGCGCGCCGGCGATGGCGATCGCGGCGAAGACCAGGTTGACGTACAGGGTCCAGCGCCACGAGACGTACTGGGTGAGGACGCCGCCGAGGATCAGGCCCACGGCGCCGCCGCCGCCCGCGACCGAGCCGAACACGCCGAACGCCCGGCCGCGCTCCCGCGGGTCGCGGAACGTGCTGATCAGGGTGCCCAGCGCGGCGGGCGCGAGGATGGCGCCGAACGCGCCCTGCAGGGTCCGGGCCGCGACCAGCATCCCGAAGGAGACGGCCGCGCCGCCGAGCGCCGAGGACAGCGCGAACCCGGCCAGGCCGGTGATGAAGATCCACTTGCGGCTGAACATGTCGCCCAGGCGCCCGCCCAGCAGCAGCAGGCTGCCGAACGCCAGGGCGTAGGCGGTCACGACCCACTGCCGGTCGCTGTTGGGGAAGCCCAGCGCGTGCTGGGCCGACGGCAGGGCGATGTTCACGACGGTGGAGTCCAGCACGACCATGAGCTGGGCGATGGCCACGATGACCAGGATCAGCCAGCGATGGTCCTTTTCCGCAGAACGCTGGCCGCCCAGGATCGGTGCGACAGTTGACATAGCGAGCTATACCCCCAGGTCAGAAAAGCAGGAGTGGAGAGGGGAGAAGAGAGAGAAAGGCCCGGGCGGGGCCGGGAGGTCAGGCCGGAACCGGCGCCCGGGCGGGTGTGGCCGGGGAGTCGGTCACCTGGCGGGCCGCCTCGTCCAGGCTGCCGAGCAGCCGGATCAGCGTGGCGCGGTCGGCCTGGCTCAGGGCGCCGAAGATCTGCGTGAGCACCCGCTCGCGGGTCGCGTAGGCCACGCCCAGGCAGGCCTCGCCCGCGCCGGTGATGGCGACCAGCTTGGCCCGGCGGTCGGTGGCGTCGGGGCGCCGCTCCGCCAGGCCCTGGCGCTCCAGCCCGTCGACGATGTCGGTGATCGAGTGCGGGGCCAGGCCGAACTGGGTGGCCAGCACGCTCTGCCGGGTCGGGCCGTGCTCCTTGAGGTGCATGAGGACCTTGGTCCGGGCCATGGACAGCCCGCAGCCGCTCATCTCGTCGTTGACCGCCCGGAACATCCGCTGGTGCACGGCGAGATACCGCTCGCCGAGTTCCTCAGGCGTGATCATGGCTGCCCCTCTGGCCGGCACTGACGCTGACCCGTCTCACATTGACGGGCATCACGTTGATGTTAGTCATAATGAGGCGGCTCACGAATTTATTTCCCGGCGGCGGCTTCCCGGGCTCCGACCCACATGCTAAATTTTCTTTGCAGGTGCAAGAAGGGATGACATGCGAAGCGGTGACCTGACCGGGGACGAGCTGCTGCGGGTGCTGGCCACGCTGGCCAGCCCGCACCGGCTGCGGGTCGTGGCCGCCCTGGCCGAGGAGCGCAACTACGTCAGCGCACTCGCCCGCGACCTGGGCATCAGCCGGGCCCTGCTGCAGGTCCACCTGCGCAAGCTGGAGGCGGCCGGGCTGGTGTCGGCCGACATCGAGGTCTCGGCGGACGGCAAGGCGATGAAGTTCTACGAGGTGACCCCCTTCGCGCTGGACCTGACGCCCGCGACGATCATGACGGCGGCGCAGTCGCTGAGCACGGAGACCGATCTGGAGGAGAGTGTGCGATGAGAACCAGGACCGCCCGGGAGACCGGGATCCTGTGCGCGGCCGGGGTGGCCGCGCTGGCCCTGCTGATGATCCCGCTGGAGGTGTCGCCCGGCGGCATCCCCAATACCCATGCCTGGCTGGCCATCCTGGTGCCGCTGGCCGCGGTGGCGGGGCTCGGGATGGTCCTGGCGTTCCGCTACCTGTCGACGCACAGGCGGGCCCAGCTCGAGCTGGCCGGGAGCGAGCAGTACCGGAGCCTGGCCGAGGAGTACCGGCGGCTGGCCGACCTGGCCATCACCGCGCAGGAGCACACCGACCTCAAGCTCGGGGACGTTGCCGCGCAGCTCGACTACCTCCGCGAGCAGAATGCCTCGATGCAGCGGATCCTCTCCCAGGTCGAGTGAGCCCCGGCCGCTAGCCGGGCGCCGCGGTCGGCTCCCGCCGCAGCCACTGCCCGCGGCCCGGCGGCGCGGCCAGTTCGCCGCCGTCGAGCACGACCTCGCCGCGGCTGACCGTGTAGCGGGGCCAGCCGGTGACCTCCGTGCCGTCGTAGACCGAGTACCCGGCCCGCGACTGCATGGACCGGCCGTCGATGACCCGGCGGGCCCGGGGGTCCAGCACCACCAGGTCCGCGTCGCTGCCGACCGCGATCGTCCCCTTGCGCGGGTACAGGCCGAACAGCCGGGCCGGGGCCGTCGAGGTCAGCGACACCAGCCGCGGCAGCGAGATCCGCCCGGTGGCGACGCCCGCGGAGAACAGCATCGGCAGCAGCGTCTCCAGGTCCGCGACGCCCTGGCGGGCGCTGGTGACGTCCAGGGCCGGGTCGGTCTTGTCGGCCAGCCGCCACGGCGCGTGGTCACTGCCGAGGGTGTGCACCGAGCCGTCGGCCAGCCCGGCCCACAGCGCCGCCACGTCGGCCGGCTCGCGCAGCGGCGGGCTGCCGATGTACTTGCCGCCGTCGGGCTGGCGCAGCACCTCGCCGGTCAGGTGCAGGTACACCGGGCGCGTCTCCACGAACACCGGCAGCCCGGCCGCCTGCGCCCGCCGGGCCGAGGTCAGCGCCAGCGCGGACGACAGGTGCACGATGTAGACCGGCGCCCCGGTGCCCGCGCTGATGGCGGCCGCCCGGTCCACCGCGGCCGCCTCGGCGGACGCCGGCCGGCTCGGTCCCCAGCTGGCCAGCCCGCCCTGCCCGGCGGCCATCAGCGCGGCCCCGGCGAAGCGGACCAGCGGCCCGTCCTCGCAGTGCAGCAGCGTCAGCATGCCGCTGCGCCCGGCCGCGGCGATGGCCGCGACGGCCTGGTCGGCGTGCTCGTCGAAGGCCGGGTCGACCATGAACAGCTTGAGGCTGGTGTGCCCGTCGGCGGCCAGGCCCGGCACCTCGGCGACGGCCGCGGGCGACGGGTCGCTCAGCACCGGGTGCAGCACGTAGTCCACGGCGGCGCTCCCCGCGGCGGCCGCCCGGTCGCGGTCGAGGGCCTCCCGCAGGGACTGCCCGGCCCACGGGAACGTCATGTTGCCGATCGTGGTCACGCCGCCGGCGATGGCCGCCCGCGAGCCACTGCCGAAGTCGTCGGCCCAGCCCGGCACGCCCGGCCGCGGCGGCGCCCCCGGCGACAGGTGCACGTGCATGTCGATCGCGCCGGGCAGCACCAGCGCGCCCGAGGCGTCGATCTCCCGCCGCCCCCGCAGCGACCCCCCCAGCTGCACGACCTTCCCGCCCGTCACGCCCACGTCAGCGGCGCCCGACCCGCCGGCGGTCACCACCGTGCCGCCGCGCACCACCAGGTCGCACTCACCCTCAGTCATCCGTGCACTCCCGCTCGCCATGATTATCCGCATCAGCACGCTCACCGGTGATTATCCGCATCCCCAGCCACGCCGGTGAAGCCGGCACAGGCGGCAGAGGTCCGCCCGCCAGGCCGGCTGGCCGCAGCAGGGCTGGCGGCAGGTCTGGTCGCGGGCGGTCACGCACTCCCGGATGCGGGGCGGCGGCCGGCCGCCGGGCACGACGATGGCCCGGGCGCACCCGCCGGGTGCATGCTGGTCGGCCGCTCGCCGGCCGGCCTCGTCGCGGCCGCGGCGGGCGGCGGTGAGGATGCGCGCGCAGACGCCAGGTAGTCACGTATCTCATAGGGTCGGTCGCGTGACGATCGCTCCCGCTGAGGTGCTCCAGGCATGGTCGGAAGTCTTCAGCTCGCCCGTAATCACCGAGCTGACACCCGGCCGGGTCTGGGCGGTGGCAACGGAGCGCGGCGACCGCTATGTGCTCAAGAAGGTCTCCACGTTCGGGGCGCCCGATCCGGTGCGGCGGTTCGCCGCCGAGGCCCGCATCCTGGCCTTCCTCCTCCAGCGGGGTGTCCCGGTCGCGGTCCCGGTGCTGTCCGACGACGGAAGAGCGTGTGCGACCGACGACGATGGCGCTCCGCACGCCGTGTTCCCGATGCTTCCCCGGGGCGGTGCTCACCACGGCCCGGAGCTGGATCCGGCCTTGTTCCAGAACGTCGGCGCGGCGATCGCCCGGCTCCATGTCGCGCTGGCCGGCTGCCCGTTCGGCTTCGAGTCCTGGGAGGTCGGGCCCGCCGTGCTCCCGGCGCTGTGGCGAGGAGCGGAGGACCGGCTCCCGGCCGCCGCGCTGGCCGGGCTGTCGGCTCGCATCCGGCCCCGGTGGGACGCGATGGTCCGGGCGCTGTCCACGGCTCCGCAGCGCGTCCACGGAGACGTGCACGGCGGGAACATCCTCACCGACGGCCAGGAGGTGACCGGCATCATCGACTGCGACCACCTGCCGCTGGCCCCGCGCGGGTACGACCTGGGCTACTACATGGCGTTCGCCGGGCACTGGTGGCTGGACGGCAGCCAGCCCTCGCGGCCCGTCGGCGAGGCCCGGTGCCTGCTGACCGGCTATGACGCCGTCACCCGTCTCACCCGGCAGGAGAACCACGACCTGCCGGCGCTGGCGCTGGTCGCCGCGCTCGGGCTGATCGACTACTTCCTCCGGGAGCACGACCTGGTCGAGGAAAGCTGGCTGCGGACCGCCGCCTGGATCGATGACAACTTCGACGCGCTGCGGCTGCCCGAATCCGCCCTGCATGCTCACCCGGGTCATGCGGAGCCGCAATCGGGTTGCGCGCCCAGAGCCGATGAGCGACCGTCGGGGTCATGAGCCCTGACACCGCCCAGCCGACCGTCCAGATCCGCCCGCTGCAGCCCGCGGAGTGGGCGACCGTGCGCGACGTCCGCCTGACCGCCCTGGCCGAGAGCCCGGGCGCGTTCTTCGCCACCCTGGAGCAGGAGCAGGCCTTCGACGAGCGGAAGTGGCGCCAGCGGCTCGCCGAGACGGCCTACTTCGGCGCCTGGGAGGCCGGCCCGCAGCCCCGGCTCACCGGGCTGGTGGCCACCTTCCCGGAGGTCCCGGCTGACGGCACGCAAGCTGACGGCACCGAAGCCGACGGCTCAGCCGGACCCGCCGCCTGCTGGCACCTGGTGGCGATGTGGGTCAGCCCGGACCGCCGCGGTCAGGGGGTCGCCGAGCGGCTGGTCGATGCCGTCTGTGACCTCGCGCAGGCCAGCGGCGCGGCCCGGGTCGCCCTGTGGGTGGCCGACGCGAACCCCCGCGCGCAGGCCTTCTACCGGCGGCTCGGCTTCGCCCTCAGCGGCGAGCGCGGGCTGCTGCGCGGCAACGACCCCGATTCGGGCGAGGCGCGGATGACCCTGGGACTGGGCAGCCGGCCCCGCGCCTAGCCGGCCGCCGGCGCGTTCACCGGCAGGTCATACGCGCGGCGGACGCTGCTGCCCAGCCGGGTGATGTCGGCCCCGTACACGTTCAGCGAGATGGCCACGTCGGTGCCGCTGCTGCGGACCCGGTGAATGTCGCCCGGCGGCGCGAACCCGCTGACCTGGCCGGCCCGGTTCTGGTTGCGGCCGGCCTCGGCCAGCGACCGGCCGTCCGCGCTGAGCGCGAACAGCTCCTCGTCCTCGACGCCGGCCAGCACGCCGGACACGCACCAGGTGACGTGGTCGTGGATCGGGCTGACCTGGCCCGGCCGCCACACCATGGCCGTCACCGAGAACGACCCGTCCCCCTCGGCGTGCAGCACGTGGCACTGGTAGCCGGCCGGATCGCCCAGGCGCTCTTCCGCGGTCAGGATCTCCGGCCCGGGCAGGTGCCGCCGGACCTGGTCCGCGACCAGGACCGCGGTCCGGGGCCAGTCCGCGTGCCGGGCCGTCGCCTCCTTGATGGCGCTGACCAGGGCACCCGGACATCGGGTGCGAACCGGACTAACTGTGATCATGTTCAGCCTCCCCGCTGGCGGGACTTGATCAACTCAGCCTAGGGATGAGGTACCTCCGTGATCCAATGCCAAACGGCCCGCGCACCCATAGAACACAGGCATGAGTCCGCGCTGGCCTGCATCACCGCGCGAATCCGGCGCGGGTGTAGCAGGATGACCCGGGTGGGAACGCTGATGCTGCTCGACTCCGCCTCGCTGTACTACCGCGCGTTCTACGGCGTGCCCGAGACCATGACCGCGCCCGACGGCACGCCGGTGAACGCCGTCCGCGGGCTGCTCGACATGATGTCGCGGCTGCTCCGGGCGCGGACCCCCGGCCGCCTCGTGGCGTGCCTGGACGCGGACTGGCGGCCGGCCTTCCGGACCGCCGCGATCCCGTCCTACAAGGCGCACCGGGCCAACCCGGACGGCACCGAGCAGGCGCCCGAGGCGCTGACCGCCCAGATCCCGGTCATCGAGCAGGTGCTGGCCGCGGCCGGGGTGGCGATGTCGTCGGCGCCCGGCTACGAGGCCGACGACGTGATCGGCACGCTGGCCGCCCGCGACGCCGGGCCGGTCGACGTGGTGACCGGCGACCGGGACCTGTTCCAGGTGGTCGACGACGCGCGCGGGGTCCGCGTCATCTACACCGCGCGCGGGCTGTCCAAGCTCGAGGTGGTCGACGAGGCGGCGGTGGCCGGCCGCTACGACATCCCCGGCCGGTCCTACGCGGCGTTCGCGGCGCTGCGCGGGGATCCCAGCGACGGCCTGCCGGGCGTGTCCGGCGTGGGGGAGAAGACGGCCGCGGCGCTGGTCCGCCGGTTCGGCTCGGTCGCCGAGATCCTGGCCGCCCTGGACGCCGGGCACGGCGGCTTCCCGATGGGCAGCCGGGCCAAGCTCACCGCCGACCGGGCCTACCTGGAGGCCTGCGTGCCGGTCGTGGCCGTCGCCACCGACGCCCCGCTCGCCCCGGCCGGCGGCGACCTGCCGTCCCGCCCGGCCGACCCCAGGCTCCTGGCCGCGCTGGACGAGCGCTGGGGCCTCGGGTCGTCGCTGGGCCGCCTGCTCTCCGCCCTGGCCTCTAACCCGGCGTAACGCTGGCCGTCCCGGCCGGGCTGCTTCCCGGCGGCCAGCGTTATGCCGGGGAGGGCGCGAACTTCGGGGCGGCTTACAGGACCTGGAGCGCGACCAGGCAGGTGTCGTCGTCGGTGGCCGTGCTGCCGAGCGCGGCGAGCACGGTCGCGACGACGTCGTCGGGGTCGCCGCAGCCGGCCGCGGCGCGGACCAGGGTGCTGAGCCCGTCGTCGAGCGACTGGTCGCGCCGCTCGACCAGCCCGTCGCTGTACAGCAGCAGCAGGTCGCCGACGGAGAGCTGCTGGGAGGCCACGTGGTAGCCGCGGTCGCCGGCGCCGAGGAGGATGCCGTCGGGCTGGGGCAGCGCCCACGCGTCCGCGCCGCGGACCAGGATCGGCGGGGGATGGCCGGCCTGGGCCCAGCTCAGCACCTGGGTGGCCGGGTCGAAGTAGCCAGCCAGCACCGACGCGGTGTGCTCGGCGTCGACGTGCCGGGCCATGTCGTTGAGCCAGCCGACGAGCTGCTGGGGCGGGGCGCCGGTGATGGCCAGCCCGGCCAGCGCGCCGCGCATCCGGGCCATCCCGGCCGCCGCGGCCAGCCCGTGCCCGGCCACGTCGCCGATCGCGATCAGCACCTGCCCGTTGGGCATGTCGGCGGTGATGTACCAGTCGCCGCCGACCCGGCTGTCGTGCGAGGCGGGCAGGTAGCGGACCACGGCCCGCAGCCCGGGCAGGTCGAACGGCTCGTCGTGCAGGGGCAGGATGGCGTGCTGCAGCTCCACCGTGACGTGCCGCTGCTGGACCAGCTCGGCCTCCAGCCGGGCCTCCACCGCCCGCGGCCCGGCCAGTTTCGAGCGCGACGCCGCGACCGGCGGGCGCGAAGCTGCGGGCGGGGATGACACTGCTGCCTCCGGGCGGGACACGGATATCTCCGGGCGCGACAATACCCGGTCCGGGTGCGTTTGCGCCGCGCGCGGTCCGGGAACCGCCTGTCGCGCTGCGTCGCCCGGCGGCGCTACGGGAATCTCTACAGCCTCAGAACTCATCACGGTTCACATCAGGTCAGGTTGTGTGCACCTAGCGTGAGGCATCTGGTGCTTCCGTGTCTAGATGCGGACGGTTTCAATTATCGGGCGTGAGATGATCTGCGAGGGCCGATGTGAAGGAGGCGGGCGTGCTGTATCCGAAGACCCGGCTGGCGGAGCTGGCCGCCGCGACGCGCGACGCGGGGCTCGGCGCCCTGCTGCTGACGCCCGGCCCGGACCTGCGCTACGCCACCGGCTACGCGGCCCACCAGCTCGAGCGGCTGACCTGCCTGGCCGTGCCCGCGGCCGGCGAGCCGTTCCTGGTCGTGCCGAGCCTCGAGCTGCCGGCCGCCCGGGCGTCCCGGGCCGGCCAGCTCGACCTGGAGATCATCGGCTGGGACGAGACCGACGACCCGTACGAGCTGGTCGCCGCGCGGCTGCGCGGGGTCACCTCGGTCGGCCTGGCCGACCGGATGTGGGCGCTGATGACACTGCGGCTGCGGGCCGCGCTGCCGGGCGCCCGCCAGGAGCTGGCCAGCCTCGCGCTGCGCGGGCTGCGCGCCCGCAAGGACCCGGCCGAGATCGACGCCCTGCTGGCCGCCGGCCAGGCCATCGACCGGGTGCACGCCCGGGTGCCGGGCTGGCTGCGGCCGGGCCGGACCGAGGCGCAGGTGGCCGCCGACATCGCCGACGCGATCGTGGCCGAGGGCCACGCCCAGGCCGACTTCGCCATCGTCGCGTCCGGCCCGAACGCGGCCAGCCCGCACCACGAGCCGGCCGGGCGGGTGCTGGCCGACGGCGACGCCGTGGTGGTCGACATCGGCGGCACCATGCCCAGCGGCTACTGCTCGGACTGCACCCGGACCTACGCGGTCGGCACCCCGCCGGCCGAGTTCGCCGCCTACTACGCGGTGCTGCAGGCGGCCCAGGAGGCGGCGTGCGCGGCCGTGGCGCCCGGCGTGACCGGCGAGGCGGTGGACGCCGCGGCCCGCGAGCCGATCGCCGCGGCCGGGTACGGGGCCTACTTCATGCACCGGACCGGGCACGGGATCGGCCTGGAGACCCACGAGGACCCCTACATCGTGTCCGGCAACACCGAGCCGCTGGTGGCCGGGAACGCGTTCTCGATCGAGCCGGGCATCTACCCCGGCCCGCACGGGGCGCGGATCGAGGACATCGTCGTCTGCACCCCGGACGGCGTCCGGCGCCTCAACAACGCCCCGCGGGACCTGGTCGTCGTGGCCGCCTGATGTGCCCCGCCCGGCGCGACGACCTGCGCGATGACACCGCCCGCGAGCTGCTCGGCCTGACCCGGCAGATCGCCGACGAGCAGCTGCGGCCCGCGGCCGCGGCCGCCGAGCGGGAGGGCCGGTTCCCGCGGGAGAAGTTCGCCCTGCTCGGCGAGGCCGGCCTGCTCGGCCTGCCCTACCCCGAGCACCTCGGCGGCGGCGCCCAGCCGTATGAGACCTACCTGCAGGTCATCGAGGAGCTGGCGGGCGCGTGGCTGGCCGTCGGGCTGGGCGTCAGCGTGCACACCCTGTCCTGCTTCCCGCTGGCCCGCGCCGGCACGCCGCAGCAGCAGGAGCGCTGGCTGCCGGGCATGCTCGGCGGCCGCCGGCTCGGCGCCTACTGCCTGTCCGAGCCGGGCAGCGGCTCCGACGCCGCCGCGCTGGCCACCAGCGCGACCGCGGACGGCGGCGATTACATCCTGAACGGGGTCAAGGCCTGGATCTCGCACGGGGGGGAGGCCGACTTCTACGCGCTGTTCGCCCGGACCTCGGGCGAGCCGTCCGGGCCGGGCCGGTCCCGCGGGATCAGCTGCTTCCACGTGCCCGCGCCCGCGGACGGGCTGTCGGCCGCGCCGCCCGAGCACAAGATGGGCATGCGCTCGTCGGTGACGGCCCAGGTGCGCTTCGACGGCACCCGGGTCAGCGCCGGCCAGCTGGTCGGCGAGCCGGGCAGCGGCCTGCGCATCGCGCTCGCCGCCCTGGACTCGGGCCGCCTGGGCATCGCCGCGTGCGCCACCGGCCTGGCCCAGGCCGCGCTGGACACGGCGGTCAGCTACGCCCGGCAGCGCCAGCAGTTCGGGCGGCCGATCGCCGAGTTCCAGGGCGTCGGGTTCATGCTGGCCGACATGGCCACGGCGGTGGCGGCGTCCCGCGCGCTCTACCTGGACGCGGCCCGGCGCAAGGATGCCGGGCTGGAGTTCGGCCAGCAGGCGGCGATGGCCAAGCTGTTCGCCAGCGACGCGGCGATGCGCGTGGCCACCGACGCCGTGCAGGTCCTCGGCGGCGCCGGCTATGTCGAGGACTTCCCGGCCGAGCGGTTCATGCGCGAGGCCAAGGTGCTCCAGATCGTGGAGGGCACCAACCAGATCCAGCGGCTGGTCATCAGCCGGGGGCTGAGCTAGCCCCCGGGGCTGGTCCCGGTCCCCTCACCGGAACGAGCCCGCCGTCAGGCCCGACACGATCCGGCGCTGCGCGATCAGCACCAGCACCGCGATCGGGATGGAGATGATCACCACGGCGGCGTCGATCAGGTTGTAGAAGACCTGGAACTGGCTCTCGCCGAAGGTGACGATCGACAGCGGCGCGGTGAAGTGCGACTGGGTGCGCAGGAACGACACCGCGAAGATGAAGTCGTTCCAGGCCAGGATGAACGACAGGATGGCCGCGGTGAACACCCCCGGCACGGCCACCGGGATGATGACCCGGCGCAGCGTCTGCAGCCGCGACGCCCCGTCCACCAGGGCGGCCTCCTCCAGCTCGCGCGGGATCTGCTCGAAGAAGTTCTTCAGCAGCCAGGTCGTGATCGGCATCGTGTAGACGCAGTACACGATGATCAGCGGGTAGATGCTGTCCAGGATGCCCAGGTCGCGGAACAGCAGGAAGAGCGGGCCGATCATGGCCAGCGGCGGGAAGAACCCGGCCAGCAGGATGAAGGCCAGGATCGCGCCGGCGCCGTGCAGGTCCATCCGGGCCAGCGCGTACCCGGCCAGCGAGCCGACGATCACGGTCAGCACCGTGGTGGCCAGGGCGACGATGACGCTGTTGACCAGCGGCGTCAGGAAGTGCTGCTGGCGGAAGATGCTGGTGTAGGCGCTGAACGACAGGTGGCCGGGGATGACGCCGTTGCTGCCGCCGACCCCGGCCGCCACCTGGGCGCTGGACTCCAGTGACGTGCGCAGGATCCAGTAGAACGGGAACAGCGCGATCACCACCACGATGGCCGCGGCCAGGTAGAACAGCACCTGGCCGGCGACCCGGCGCCGGATCCGGGTGCGGCGGCGCGGCCGGGCGGCCGCGCCGCTGGCCACTGCTGCTGCGTTGCTCATGCCTGCTCCCCGCTCATGTCTGGTCCGTCCGGAAGAGGCGCACGTACCCGCCGGCCACGATGAGGGCGAGCAGCACCAGCACCACGCTGATCGCGCCGCCGTAGCCGAAGTCGGTGCTGTCGATGAAGGTGAAGAAGTTGAAGAACGACAGCGTCTCGGTCGAGGTGCCGGGGCCGCCGCCGGTCATGATGAACACCACGTCGAAGACCAGCAGCGCCTGGAGGGTGCGGAAGATCAGCGCCACCGACAGGGCCGGCTTGAGCAGCGGCAGGGTCACCCGGCGGAACGCCCGCCACCCGGTTGCGCCGTCGATCCGCGCGGCCTCGTACACCTCGGTCGGGATGACCTGCAGGCCGGCCAGCAGGATGATGGCCACGAACGGGATGTTCTTCCACGAGTCGGCGATGAAGATCACCGCCCACGACCGCCAGACGCTGGCGTTCAGCCAGGTCAGGCTGGACCAGGCGGGGTGGATCCCGCCCAGGAAGTAGTCGACGAAGCCGGCCCGGGGGTCGAACATCGTCTTCCACAGCAGGGCCGACACGACCGTCGGCACCGCCCACGGGACCAGGATCGACGCCCGGACCACGCCCCGGCCGACGAACTTGCGGTTCAGCATCACCGCCAGGCCGAGCGCGGCCACGATGTCGACCACGATGGTCACCACCGTGAACCCCAGCGTCCGCTCCAGCGCGGCCAGCCACTGCGCCGAGCTGAACATCTTGCCGTAGTTGTCCACGCCGACGAACCGGTGCGGCAGGGCGCCGAAGCTGAGGTTGTCGAAGTGGAACGAGTTCCACACGTTGGCCACGATCGGGTACGCGGTGATGGCCAGCAGCACGATGACGGCCGGGGCCACCAGCGCGTACCCGAGGCGGCGGTCGGTGGCGGCGCCGCGCCCTGCCGCGGGGCGGTGGCCCCGCGGCAGGATGCGGCGCGCGCTCAGCGGGTCAGCCATCAGCCCGCGGACGCAGCGGCATCGCTCTTGATCTGCGCCGCCTCGGAGCTGATCGCGGCGGCCGGCGACTTGGTGTTGGCGAACACCTCCGACAGCATGACCTGCAGGTCATTGGAGACCGTCAGGTAGTTGGGGTTGACCGGGCGCGGCTGGGAGAAGGAGTTCAGCACCTTGACGTTCTTGAAGTACGGCGCCTTGGCGTACAGCGCCGGGGTGTAGGCGCTGGGCAGCGACGGCGGGTCGCCGGTCACCTCGGCGCGGGCGATCTCCGCCGCCGGGCTGGTCAGGTACTGGATCAGCTTCCACGACGCGGCCGAGTGCGCCGTCTTGGCGTTGATGGCCAGCATCTCGCCGCCGAGCGCCGAGCCGGGCGTGCCGCCGGGGCCGGCCGGGAACGGGATGTACCCGGTGTTCCCCTTGACCGGGGCGGACGTCGCGAGCGACTCGACGAACGGGTAGTTGATCGCGAACGCCGCGTGGCCGGACACGTACTCCTGCTCGACCTGGCCCTCCTGCCAGCCGGTCACCGCGGTGGGGGCGATGTGGTTGGTGTAGATGGCGTCATGCAGCCAGGTCAGCGCGGCCAGGTTGCCGGGCGTGTTGACGTCCTGCGGGTTCAGCTTGCCGCCGAAGGCCGAGTCGATGGTGAGGAACGCGGTGATCGCGCCCTCGTACTTGTCGCCCTCAAAGGCCAGCCCCTCCTTCAGCGACTTGTCCGCCTTCATGGCCTGCTGCGCGTCGCTCACGACCTGCGCCGGGCTGGTCGGCGGGGTCTTGATCAGGTCGGTCCGGTAGTACAGGCCCTCGGGATTGTCGAACCACGGCACCGCGTACGGGGCGCCGCCGAACGTGCCCGCGGCGACCTCGGTGGGGAAGAACTGGCCCATGTCGGGGTGCAGCTTGTTCAGGTTCAGCACCCAGCCCGCCTGCGCGAACTTGGCCGGGTAGGTGACGTCCGACTCGAACACGTCGGGGGTCGGCGACCCGGCCGTGAACGAGTTCTCCAGCTGGGACAGGTACGTCGTCGAGTCCGACGACAGGACGTCGATCTTGACCTTGATGTTGGGGTTGGCCTTCTCGAAGGCATTGATCGCCGTCTGGGTGGCCTGGCCCTCGGGGCCCAGGCCCGCCTCCGCGAACACGATCGTCTGCTTGGCGCTGGCCGCGACCGGCTTGGCCCCGCCCGAGCTGCCGCACGCGGCCAGCCCGAGCGCGGTGGCGGCGAGGGCCACGGCCGGCACCAGCGCCCGGCGGCGCCGCTGCATCCCGGCCCGCTTTCTTCCGGTCCTTCCCGGTGAGTGCTGCATGTGTCCGTCTCCTTACTCTCAGTAATCAACACGGTCCGGGCCGTGGCGCGCGCTGAGCCGGCCCCCGCTCGGCTCAGCCGCCTCCCACGATCTGGTTCAGCTCGCGCGACAGCCCGGCGAGCGTCTTCGGCACCGGTACCTGCTGGGCCAGCGCCCGGTGCACGGCGCTGGAGATGGCCAGGCTCAGCTGGGTGTAGTCGGTGGTCTCGGGCCGCGGCTGCGCGGACAAGATGGCCTTCTTGAGGACGGGCAGGTAGGGGAACCGGCGGATCAGCGCCGGGTCGCTGTAGAGCTGGGTCCAGACCGGCGGCAGCGCCGCCCGGGTCAGCACCTGGCGCTCGCTGGGCAGGCTGGTCAGGAACCGGATGAAGGCCAGCGCCGTGGCCTGGTGCCGGGAGAACGCGCTGACCGCGAGGTTGGCCCCGCCCAGCGAGCTGGAGCCGGGGCCGCGCGGGCCGGGCAGGGTGGTGACGCCGACCTTGCCCGCCACCACGTTGCCGGGGCCGGGCGCGCTGACGTCGCCGTAGACGTAGGGCCAGTTGCGCAGGAACAGCAGGCGCCCGGACTCGAACGCCTGCTGCGAGGCCGCCTCGTCCCAGCCGAGCGCGGCGCGCGGGATCCACCCCTGGCGGAACCCGCCGACCAGGAAGGCCAGCGCGCTCGCGGCCTGCCCGCTGGTCAGCGCCGCGCCCCCGCCCGGTGCCAGGATGCTGCCGCCGGCCGACTGGACCGCCTCGGCGAAGTTCACGGTCAGGCCCTCGTACGCCGCGAACTGCCCGGCGTAGCCCGCCATGTCATGGCGCGGCGCGACCGTCTCCGCGTCGCGGGCCAGCTGCGCCCAGGTCACCGGCGGGACCCGGACCAGGTCCTTGCGGTAGTACAGCAGGCCCGCGTTGCTGGTGAACGGGACGGCCCACAGCTTGCCGTCGTAGGTGGCCGTCTCCACCGCGGGCCGCAGGAACTCGGCCAGCGGCACCCGGCGCGGGCTGACCGGGCTGATCCAGCCGTTCGCGGCGAACTCGGCCGTCCACACCACGTCCAGGCTCATCACGTCGTAGACACTGCTGCGGGCCTGCAGGTTCGCGGCCAGCTGGGCGTGCTGCTCGTCGGAGTCGTCGGGCAGGTAGATGACGGTGACGCGCTGGCGCGGGTGCGCCGCGTTCCACTGCGCGACCAGGCCGGCCAGGTAGCCGGTGTCGAGCTTCCCGGTCGCGAACGTGATCGGCCCCGTGCCGCTGATGCTGGCCCGGGTCGCGCCCGCATCGGCCGCGGGCTCGGCGGCCGTCGCGCACCCGGCCGCGAGCAGGCCCGCGGCCAGGGCGGCGGCCAGGGCAGCGGCCGGCCGGGGCATCGCGGGCCGGCGCCGTGCCGTCCCGCCCCGTCTGGTCGCCGTCATCGGGTCTCCGTCCCGGAGCCGCCTCCGCAGCGCCGGGCGCCAGTGCCCGGGGCTCGTGCGGCCGATACATACGTGTTATAGACCTCTGTTAGGTAGGCGTCAACGGGCTTACGGCGATATCGCCGCCGGAAGGCCCATCTGGGACCCGGTGCCGCGGGCCTGCTACCTGCGCGTTACTTATTGCTGTTAGTTAGGCTGGCCGCTCCCGCGGGGGTATGCGACGATAACAGCGAGAGGGGGCCGACCGTGCGGATGCCGCTGCTGGCGCTCCTGGCCAAGGAGCCCGCCCACGGGTACGAGCTGAAGATGCAGCTGGAGCAGATCTTCGGCGAGGCCTATCCCTCGCCCAACATCGGGCAGATCTACGTCACCCTGCAGCGCCTGGAGCGCGACGGGCTCGTGGCCAGCCAGGACGTGATCCAGCAGACCCGGCCGAACAAGCGCGTGTACGAGCTCACCGCGGCCGGCCGGCTGGCCCTGGCCAACTGGGTCGACCAGCCGAGCGAGGGGCCGCGCATCCGGGATGACTTCTTCATGAAGCTGGCCCTGTCCCCGCTGGCCGGCGCGACCGACCGGCTCGGCCTGATCAACCGGCAGCGCCGCGGCTACCTCAACCAGATGCGCGGCCTGTCCACCCTGGCCAGCGCGACCGAGCCGGGCGTGGCCCGGCTGCTGATCGAGGGCGCCATCTTGCACCTCCAGGCCGACCTGGACTGGCTGGAGCGCTGCCAGGAGGAGCTGGTGTGATCGGCGCGCGGCTGGCGGGCGCCACCAGGAGCAGGCCGGGCCGCGACCGCCCGGCCCGCCCGGAGCCGCAGCCGCAGGCCGGCCCGGCCGGCCACCCGGCGCTGCTGCGGGCCAGCAGCATCACCAAGATCTTTTACGCCGACGGCGGCCAGGTGCCCGCCGTCCGGGGCGTGGACCTGACCCTGCACCGCGGGCAGTTCGTCGCCGTCATGGGGCCCTCAGGGTCGGGCAAGTCCACCCTGCTGCACCTGCTGGGCGGGCTGGAGCGGCCGACCAGCGGCGAGATCTGGCTGGACGGGCGCCGGGTGGACACCCTCAGCCAGGCCCGGTGGGCGGTGCTGCGGCGCCGCCACGTCGGCTTCGTATTCCAGTTCTTCAATCTGCTGTCCAACATGACGGTGGCCGACAACGTCGAGCTGGCCGCGCTGATGGGCGGGGCCACCCGGCGGCAGGCCGCGCAGCGCCGGGACGAGCTGCTCGGGGAGCTGGGCCTGCGGGGCAAGGCCGACGCCGCCCCGGCCCGGCTGTCGGGCGGCGAGCAGCAGCGGGTGGCCCTGGCCCGGGCCATGGCCAACCGGCCCAGCCTGCTGCTGGCCGACGAGCCGACCGGCAACCTGGACAGCGCCGCCAGCCGGGCCGTGCTGCGCCTGCTCAGCCGCGCGCACGCCGACGGGCAGACGATCCTGCTGGTCACCCACGACGCCCGGGTGGCCAGCGCCGCCGAGCGGGTCATCTGCCTGTCCGACGGCATGGTCGTCGACGACGCGATGATGTGCCCGCCGGCCCCCGGCCCCGCCGCGGGCCGCCCCGGGCTGGCCGCCCCGGCCGACGCGCCCGCGACGCTGTCGTCGGCGACGCTGGCCCGGGTGCTGCGGCTGCGGGGCTGACCCCGGGTGCGCGCCTCGCTCCGGTGGATCCGTGCTGACCTGCGCGCCCGGCCGGGCCAGGCGCTGGCCGCCCTCCTCGTGGTGGCCGGCGTGGTGATCGCGCTGCTGCTGTCGGCGGCGCTGCTGCAGGGCGCCACCAACCCGTGGCAGGGCCTGTTCACGGCCAGCCGCGGCGCCCAGATCTGGCTCCGCCTCGGGCCGGGCACCGACGTCGCCGCGCTCCGGTCGCGGGTCGGCGGCATCAGCGGCGTGGCCGGCCCGTACCCGTCGGTGGCCGCGACCGTGGCCCGCGGCCGGTCGCGCGAGCCCGCCGAGCTGCGGGCCATGGGGACGCGGCTGCCCGCCATCGGCCGCCCGCTGCTCACCCGGGGCCGGTGGCTGACTCGCGCCCGGCCGGGCGGGGTGGTCCTGGAGTCGTCGTTCGCCCAGGCGCTGCACGTCGCCGACGGCAGCACGCTGACGCTGGACAACCTGGACGGCCTGGCCGCGGCCCGGGTCCGGGTCGTCGGCATCGCGGTCACCTCGGACCAGGGCTTCTACCCCGACCAGACGCCGGGCCTGATGTGGGTGCTGCCCGGCGTCCTGCAGCAGGTCGCCCGGCACGGCGGCGACTCCTATGACGTCGCCGGCCTGCAGCTGGCCAACCCGGCCGCGACCACGGTGGTGACCCAGCAGGTGGTGGCCCAGCTGGGCAGCGGCGCGGTCCGGGACGTCTCCACCTGGCAGCAGGTGAAGCAGTCGATGGCCCGCCGGGACCCGCTGCTGGGCCTGGTCCTGGCCCTGTTCGGGCTGGTCGCGCTGGGCGCCGCCATGCTGGCGGTGATCAACGCGACCAGCGGCCGGGTGCTCGTGCAGCGCGCCGACCTGGGCATGCTGCAGACCCTGGGCTTCACCCCCCGCCAGGTGATGACGATGCTGGTCGCCCAGCACGCGGCGCTCGGCGCGGCCGGCGTGGCCGTCGGGCTGGCCGCGGCCCGGCTGCTGGCCCCGTGGCTGCTGGGCGCCGTGCCCGGCGTCAGCGCCGGGGCGGCCACCCTGCCGGTCGGCTGGTCCCTGCTCATCGTCGGGGGCATCGAGGTCGCCGTCATCCTGGCCACGGCCGTGCCCGGCTGGCGGGCCGGGCGGGTCTGGCCGGTAGCCGCCGTGCGGCCCGCCCCGCCCCACGGGCACCTGTCCGCGCTGGCCCGCGCCGCGATGGCGTCCCGGCTGCCGCCCGCCATCGTGCTCGGCGCCCGGGCCGCCTTCACCCGGCGGCTGCCCGCGCTGCTGACCATCGGCGGCCTGGCCGTGCCGATGGCCATGATCACTATC
This sequence comes from Streptosporangiaceae bacterium, assembly GCA_036501025.1. Taxonomy (GTDB): domain Bacteria; phylum Actinomycetota; class Actinomycetes; order Streptosporangiales; family Streptosporangiaceae; genus DASUBV01. Next base: position 27,678 of record DASYBB010000143.1, on the reverse strand, counting down.
GGCCTCGGCTTCTGGGCCACCCTGGACGAGGTGCAGAGCCACCCCGGCGACATCGGCCTGGCCGCGGGCCTGACCGTCTCGCCCGGCACCATGAGCAGCGCCCGCGCCTGGCAGCTGGTCAACCGCGACCCCGCCGTCGCGGCGGCCTACCGCGGCGTCCAGGTCACCGCGCTGCTGCCCGGCGAGACCACCACCGTCACCACCCTGGGGATGGGCACCTCGGCCCGCCCGTTCCCGTTCCGGGTCGTGCAGGGCCAGCTGTACCACGCGCCGGAGGAGGCCGTCGCCACCCAGGGCCTGCTCGACGCGCTCGGCGCCCACGTCGGCGAGCTGGTCCAGATGCCGTTCGGCGGGGTCCCGGTGACCTTCCGCATCGTCGGCCGGATCATCGACCCCCAGTACGACGGCCAGGTGCTGGCCTACGGGCGGGACATGCTGGCCGACGAGGGCGCGGCCACCCCGCCGGTCTTCTACAGCCTGGTGCTGCGCCGGGGCGCCAGCGCGGCCGCCGCCCAGTCCTGGCTGGAGCGCCGCTCGGGCGGCCGGCTCCAGGTCGCCGCCGTGGTCAGCCCGGCCAGCCAGCTCGGGATCGTCCGGGTCATGATCGCCGGGGCGATCGTCGTGCTGGCCCTGATCGGGCTGACCAGCCTGGTCACCGCGTCGTTCGTCGGCCTGCGCGACCACCTGCGCGAGATCCGGGTGCTGTGCGCCATGGGCCTGACCCCGGTCCAGGTGCTGGCCGCGCTGATGGCCCGCAGCAGCATGCTGGCGCTGGTCGCGGCGGGCATCGGGGTGTCACTCGGGCTGGCCGCGTGCACCGGCCTGATCAACCTGGCCGCCCGGCTCTACGGCCTGGGCGCCGGCATCGGCGCGCTGCCCAGCGGCATGACCCTGGCCATCGCGGTCACGCTGGCCGTGGTCATCGCGGCCCTGACCGCCGCCATCCCGGCCCGCCACTACGCCCGCGCCCCGTCCGCCGCCGTCCTCGGCGCGGCCTAGCCCGGCCGCACCCCGCCACTACGCCCGCCCCCTCGGCCGCCGTCCCCGGCGCGGCCCAGCGCGGCCGGACCCCGGCCCGCCACTACGCCCGCGCCCCTCCGCCGCCGCCCAGCGCGGCCGCACCCCGGCTCCGGCTCCCGCCAGGAACTCCCCGGCCCGGCCAGGGACCTCCGGGCCGCCAGGGACATCCCGGCCGGCTCGCCCGCGCCCCGGGCCCTCCGCGCCGCCGAATGGCCGCTTGCTCATGATCGTGACCGATATTCCGGAGCGCCTTGCGGGGTATCGGTCACGATCATGGACATCGCCCGCCGGCCGGGCATTGGGCGCGGCGACGGCCGGAAGCGGGTGCGGTCCGCCGGGCGGGCTGGGCTGATGTGACGAGCGGGATTCAGGCGGCCGCCCGGCCCGGCGGCGCCCGCCGGGGGCGGGCGCGCTGGCACGTCTTGTCGGGGGGGGCGATCATGTTCGTGCCGGCTCATGGTCGCGGGAGCCGCCCTGAGCCTGCGCGATCATGACGTAGCCCGCCAGCCAGGCCAGGCCAGGCCAGGCCAGCGAGCCTGGCCGGGCGCATTTGACTGGGGGGCGGCGGCCCGATGCCAGCGCTCCCGCGCGGCGGGGCCGCCGTGATCATGACCGATAGGGGGCGGATTTCCGCCCGGGATCGGTCACGATCACGGGGACGGGCCTCAAGGGCCGCGGAGGGGCTAGTCGCTGACGGCCTGGGCGGCGGGGTGGCCGATGGACAGGCCGCTGTCAGCGTCGAAGAACTGGAGGTTGGCGTTGTCCACGGCCAGCTCGGCCTCCTGGCCGGGCTTGATCGCGCTGCGCGCCGCGACCCGGGCCGTCCACATGGTCCGGTTGCCGGCGATCGGGATGACCTCGTCGTCGGGGTTGTCGGTGGCGGCCTGGGTGATGCTGTGGTGCTGCACCGGGGGCGCGTCGATGCCGAAGATGACGTTGATCTCGCTGCCGAGCTCCTCGGTGACGGTGGTGCGCACCGGCATCCGCGGCCACTCGGCGTCGGCCAGGGCGGCGTCCTCGAAGTCCGAGGGCCGGATGCCGAGGATGATGTCGCGGTCGAAGTAGGCATCCAGGCCGGGCCGGGCGGCCAGCAGGCTGGCCGGGATGACCAGGCGGTGGCCGGCGAAGGTGACGGTCGGGCCGTCGTCGCGGACGATCCGGGCGTTGGCGAAGTTCATCGCGGGGGAGCCGATGAAGCCGGCCACGAACAGGTTCACCGGCGAGTTGTACAGCGTCTGCGGGCTGTCCACCTGCTGCAGCTTCCCGTCGCGCAGGACGCAGACCCGCTGGCCCAGGGTCATGGCCTCGACCTGGTCGTGGGTCACGTAGACCGTCGTCACGCCGAGCCGCTCGTGCAATTGCGACAGCGACGCCCGCATCGACACGCGCAGCTTCGCGTCCAGGTTGGACAGCGGCTCGTCCATCAGGAACGCCTGCGGCTCCCGGACGATCGCGCGGCCCATGGCGACGCGCTGCCGCTGGCCGCCCGACAGCGCGGCCGGCTTGCGCTTGAGGTACTCATCCAGGCCGAGCAGCCGCGCGACCTCGGTGACCCGGCGCCGGATCTCGTCCTTCGGGGTCTTGCGCTGCTCCAGGCCGAAGGCGAGGTTCTGCTCGACGGTCATGTGCGGGTAGAGCGCGTAGTTCTGGAACACCATCGCGATGTCGCGGTCCTTGGGCGGCAGGTCGTTAACGATCCGGCTGCCAATCGTGATCGTGCCCGCGGTGATCTCCTCCAGCCCGGCGATCGACCGCAGCGCGGTCGACTTGCCGCAGCCCGACGGCCCGACCAGGACCATGAACTCGCCGTCGTCGATGGCCAGGCTCAGGCCGTCGATGCCCTTGGCCCCGCCCGGATACACCTTGTCCACCTGGTCAAGCACGATCTGCGCCACGAGAGTCTCCCGGTCTGCTGGCCCCGCCCGGCGCGGCGGCGCTGGTGAACGCGAGACTATCGGGCGGATGCCTATTCGTGACAGATCGGCTACCTGGTCGTTACCCAGGCGTGAGCGCCGAGACCAGGTCGTTATCCCGTGATGCGGGCGAGGCCTGTGCACACCACCCCAGCGCGCACGCTACCTTTTCCAGGTGGAGGAGACTAACCGCAAGATTGTCTCGTTGCTGGCCCGCGATGGCCGGATGAGCTTCACCGAGCTGGCCCGGCGCACCGGGCTGTCGGTATCGGCGGCCCAGCAGCGGGTGCGCCGCCTGGAAGAGCGCGGGCTGATCAGCGGGTACGCCGCGCTGATCAAAGCCGAGGCGGCCGGGCTGCCGCTGACCGCGTTCATCTCGATCAAGCCATTCGACGCGGCCGCCCCCGACGACGCCCCCGAGCGGCTGGCTCACCTCACCGCCATCGAGGCCTGCTACAGCGTGGCCGGCGAGGAGAACTACATCCTCAAGGTGCGGGTCGCGTCGCCCAGCGCGCTGGAGAACCTGCTGCAGGAGATCCGGTCCGCGGCCGGCGTGTCGACGCGGACCACGATCGTGCTGAGCACGCCCTACGAGAATCGCCCGCCCGACGTCTGAGCTCCCCGTTGCCTGGGCGGCCCGCTGCCTGGGCGGCCCGCTGCCTGAGCGGCCGGTTGCCTGGGCGGGCCGGCCCGGCGCCGCGCCGGGGCTAGCCGTCAGCTGTCGACGGCGAGGAGCCGGAGCGCCGGGCTGAGCGCGATCTCGGTGCCGAACGGCACAATCGCGGCCGTGGCCCGGTGCTCGCGGGCCGCCGCGGTCAGCGCGGCGGCCTGGTCGCCGGCGGCCGGGGCGGCCACTACCGTCGCGCCGTGCAGCAGCACGTGGTCGAGCAGCGCGGTATAGGCGCCGCCGTCGCCCGACGGCGGCGCGGCCAGGACGATGTCCTGCTCGGTGACGGGGGCCTGGGCGCGCAGGCGGGCCAGCTCGGCCGTCATCGCCAGGTGGGTGACCGCGGACTGGGCCAGCGTGCCGTCGCCGCGCCGCCGGTAGGGCAGCAGGGCGAGGTCATGCGCCCGGACCGGGGTGGGCCGCATCGAGCCCAGGCCGAGCAGCGAGCCGTAGGGCGTCGCGCCGGCCGCCTCGCCGAACGAGATCACCTGCCGAACCCAGGAGCGGTCCGCGGCGGCCAGCCCGACCGCGGCCAGCGAGCAGGAAGTGATCAGCATCCGCGCGCCGCAGTCGGCCAGCTGGCCGGCGATCTCGGGGACCGGCAGGCCCGGCGCGACCGGGGACGGCGCCGCGCCGGCGGCGCGGACCGCGTGGCAGGCCAGGGCGTAGGACAGCGCGTCGGCGACGTAGACGCCGACCACGTCGCGCGGCCGGACGCCGCGCCAGGCCAGGCCGGCCGCGGCGCGCTGCAGCGTCGCGGCCAGGTCCGGGTAGGACAGCCCGGGACCCAGGATGTCGCCCGGCCCGCCGAGCAGCGCGAGATCGCCGGCGCGAGCCGCGGCGGTACCCAGCAGCCGCTGGGTAACCGACGTCTCACCGACCATGGTTTCCGCGGTCGACATGCCCCTCTGCAACCCTCCCGCCAGCATGGCCAGCGCCTCTCCGCCCCTCCGGCCGCCCCTGGCCCGGCGGCCGGGTACCCGGCTCAGGCATCCCGGCGCAAGGCCCCCGGCTCCGGGGATTGCGGCGACGGCGGCATGTGCCTACGACGCTACGCATGTCGCCGGTGGCGCCGCATCGTCAGGAATATGTAGTCGGATATGTACATCGCCGGCCGGCCGGGGTCCCGGCCGCCCCGGAGGCCCCGGCCCGGCGTGAGTCCGCCACCCCGGAACATCCCGGTATAGGCACCGACCAGATACCTGAAATGGTTCTGTCCGGATATGACCCGCCCCGCTGCGCCGCCGCCCGCGGGAGCGCGGGCCGGCGCGGCGCGCGCGGCCCCGGTGCGCCCGCTCCGCTCGGCGGCCGCGGTGCGGCGCCGTCGCCGGCCCGCGCGGCCCGGCGGCCGCCCGCCGCACGGCGGGCCAGCTTGCCAGGCAGAACCGCCGCGGCCTCGCAGGCAGCGGCCACGGCGGCCAGGAACCAGGAGGCCGGCGCGGCCCCGACTCCGGCCGGCCATCCCCCTCCTGATGGCCGGACGCGCCGAGGCAGCGCCGCGCCTCATGTACGAAGGTATGCCGCACAGGGCGTTTGCACATGCACCGAATGAGCCATTCTCATGTGCAGGCTGACTTCGGGGCAGGTCACGCCGTATGTAGGCGGCCGTCACCGGGCGCGGGCCGATTATGTAGCCCTGCACGGGGGAGCGGTCAGCCGAGCGTGCGCCCCGGGTCGCGCTCGGCGACCCAGGCGGCCACCTGGGCCCGGGAGGTGAAGCCGAGCTTGCCGAAGATGTTGGCCACGTGCCGGGCCGCGGTGGCCGGGCTGATCGTGAGCTCGTGCGCGATAGCCCGGTTGGACAGGCCGCGCGCGATCAGCCGGGCGATCTGCAGCTCCCGGGCGGTCAGCGGCGGGCGGGCCGGGCGCGGCCCGGCGCCGGCCCGGCCCGCGGGCCCGCCGTCCGTGCCGGGGCGGTCCGTGCCGGGGCCGTCCGTGCCGGGGCCGTCCGCGCCGGCGCCGGCCTCCGCTGCCGCGGTCGGGCCGGGCGCGCGGGGGACGTGCAGGGCCAGGGCCAGGGCGAGCGCCTCGTGGGCGCTGAGCCGGGCGCCCTCGTCGGCCAGCGCGCCGGCCGCCGCCGCGCCCAGGCCCTGGCGGGCGGCCTCCAGCACCGGGTCGAGCTGCTGCCGGGCGGCCGGCTGGATGACGCCGGGCGGGCCCGGCACCCGCAGCGTCGCCGCCGCGCCCGCCAGCCGGGCGGCGGCGGGCAGGTCGCCGGTCCGGACGGCCAGCCGGGCCAGCGCCTCCAGGCCGCGCGAGATCGGCAGCCGCTGGCCGGCGGCCATGCTGAGCTGAAGGCTCTCGCCCAGGCTGGCCGCCGCGAGGTCGAGGTCGCCCTGGGTCAGCGCGACCCGCCCGATGCCGGCCAGGCAGCGGGCCATCTCCGGCCTGGCGTCGAGCTCCCGGTACAGCGCCAGGGCCGTCCGGAAGCGGGCCAGGGCCCCGTCCAGGTCGCCGGTGCGGCGGGCCAGCGTGCCGTACCCGTACAGGGTCTGGGCCACGCCCCAGCCGTTGTTGTCCCGCAGCGTGTGCAGGGCGGCGTCGAAGGTCCGCGCGGATTCCTCCAGCTCGCCGAGCACCCCCACGATGGCGGCCCGGGCGCCCAGGGCCAGCCCTTCCTCCCAGCAGTCCCCGGCCGCGCGGGCTGCCGTGACCGCGGCGTCGACGCTGGCCAGCGACTCCTCGCCGCGGCCGGCCCGCAGCCCGATCAGGGCCAGGACGCGCAGTGCGCTGGACTCGCCCGGCTGCCCGCCGCCGCGCAGCAGCTCGAGCCCTTCTCCCGCGAACGTCGCCGCGGCCTGGTAGTCCTGCTGCTCATAGGCCAGCTCGGCCCGGTAGACCAGGGCCGTGCCGCGGACCGCCGGGCGGACCGGGCCGGGCAGCGCCAGGAACCGGTCGAACCAGCCGGTGCCCTCGGCCAGGTCACCGGCGGCCACCCACGGGCTGCGCAGGGCCAGGCACAACCGCAGCCCCTGCTCCGCGTCGTTCCGGCTCAGGCACTGCGCCAGGGCGGCCCGGAAGTTGGGCAGCTCGAGCCCGATCCGCCGGTACATGGCCACCCGGGCTGGCCAGGACGGCTCGCCGCGGACGAACGCCCGGGCCACGGTGTCCTCGGCCAGGGCCAGCAGGTAGTCGCAGTGCGCGGCCCGGATGTCGGCCTCCTCGCCGGAGGCGGCCAGCCGGCCGGCCGCGTACTCGGCGATCGTGTCGAGCAGCCGGTACCGGGCGTCTCCGGTCAGCTCGCTGTCCATGCTGACCAGGGACTTGTCGATCAGTGCGGCGAGCAGGTCGAGGACGTCCTCGGCCGGGATCTGCTTGTCGGAGCAGACCTGCTCGGCCATGTCCAGGCTCCACCCGGAGAACACCGACAGCCGGCTGAGCAGCACCTGCTCGGGCTCGGTGAGCAGCTCGTAGCTCCAGTCCACCGCCGCGCGGAGGGTCTGCTGGCGCATCGGCGCGGTCCGGTCGCCCGAGGCCAGGAGCTGGAACCGGTCGCTCAGCCGGGTGGCCACCTGCTCGACCGACAGCGCGCGGATCCTCGCGGCGGCCAGCTCGATGGCCAGCGGGATGCCGTCCAGCGTCCGGCACAGCGCGGCCACCGCCGCCGCGTTGCGCGGGGTGAGCGCGAATCCGGGCCGGACGGCCGTGGCGCGGTCGGCGAACAGCCGGACCGCCTCGTTGCGCAGGACCTCGTCGGCGGGCCGGGCCTCGAGCGCCGCCGGGAGCTCGAGCGGCGGGACCCGCCACACCGTCTCGCCGCGGACCCGCAGCGGCTCCCGGCTGGTCGAGATGACCCGGACGCCGCGGCAGCTGGCCAGCAGGTGCTGCACGAGCGGCGCGCACGCGTCGACCAGGTGCTCGCAGGTGTCGAGGACCAGCAGCAGCTCGCGCGAGCGCAGCGCCTCGGCCAGGGTGTCGGGCAGCGGCCGGTCCGGCTCGTCGCGGACGCCGAGGGTGGCCGCGACCCGCCGCTCGACCAGGGCCGGGTCGGTCAGGTCGGCGAGCTCCGCGAGCCAGGCGCCGTCGGCGAAGCCGGACGCGAGCTGGGTGGCGAGCCGGAGAGCCAGGCGGGTCTTGCCGATGCCGCCGGGACCGCACAGGGTCAGCACCCGGACGTCAGTGAGGAGCAGGCCAAGCTCCGCCAGGTCGCGCTCGCGGCCGACGAAGCTGTTCGGCTCGGCCGGCAGGTTTCCGGCGCTCGGGGAGATCGTGGTCGTCATGGCCCTCTGGGTTAGTTGCGGCCCCAAAGGCCATTCTGGCACCCGCAGCGCCCACTTGCGCAGTGGGCGCGGTGCGCTGATCCCCGGCCGCTACTTCACGGCGACCTCGGCGGCCTCGCTGTAGCGGACCCGGCCGAAGTACATGACCTTGGCCAGCACCCACCAGCGCTGGCCCGGCCGGGCATCGGCGGGCGCGGTGACCGGGAAGCTCAGGGTGACCGATTTCCCGGCCGCAACGGCAAATCCGGCTGCCCACTCCGGCACGAACTCCCAGCTGCCCGCGGGCGAGATCAGCTGGACCTCGCCGCGGATGCCGGACGCGGCGTGGCTGTCCAGGGTGACCTCGAAGGCCCCGGCGTCGCCGGGCGCGAGCTCCAGCTGCCGCGGGGTGATGTCCAGGCCGGCCTCGGCGGTGATGGCCCGCGCGCCCCGCTCCCACGCGGCGCCGGCATCCTCGCCCGGCGGGGCGGCCAGCCCGGCGGTGACGAGCACCGCGTCCTCGATCACCTGGCCCGCGTGGTCCGCGATGCGGGCCGTGACGAACTGGTGCCCGCTGGCCGGGGCGCCGCCATCCGCGGGGGAGCCGCCCGTGGGGGAGCCGCCCGTGGGGGAGCCGCCCGCGGGGGAGCCATCCGCGGGGGAGCCGCCCGCGGCCGCCTGGGCCGCCCCCGCGGCCGTGGCGCCGCCGGCCGGGGCGGGCCGCCGGCGGACGGCCAGCTCCCAGCGGGCGTGCCCGAGGCCGGGCAGGTCATAGGCGAGCGGGCCGCCGGGCTCGACGTCCAGGCCGGCCCCGGCGTCGATCTCGACAGTTCCCCGGGCCGGCTCGGGCCCGCAGGCGACGGTCAGCACGAGCTGACCCGTTTCGGATGGAAGGACGGACTGGCCGGGCGGGGACAGGTGGACGGCGACGGGCAGGTTGCCGGCCGGCGCCGGTCCCTTGCCGTGCAGCCAGTACCGCGCGTAGACCGGCTGGGCGGGCTCGGGCGGCGGCTCGCCGGCGGCGGCCGCGGGGGAGCCGGCCAGCCAGGCCGGCGCGGCCGGGGTGACCGCCAGGGTGACCACGCCGGCGGCGGGGACGACGGGTTCCGCGGCGCCGTCGCGCACCGGGACCGGGTCGCCGCCGGCGTCCTCGAGCAGGCTGGCGCCGCGGGCCGCGGTCAGGCCGGTGAACAGGGTGACCCGGGCCGGGCCGGCCCCGCCGCCGGCGTCCCGGAGCCGGACTGTGACGCCGTCCTCCGGGCGGGGCTGGGCGCCGCCGGGGGCGAGCGGGTTGCCGCGCGGCTTGAGCGCGGACAGCACGACGGCCGGCGGCTCGACGGCGGCCAGGCTGGCCCGCGCGGGCAGCGGCCCGGCGTGGCGGCCGGTGACCACGGCCAGCAGCGGGGTGTTGTAGTCGTGCCCGGCAGCGGGGAAGCCCGCCGCGCGCCAGTCGCCGGGCCCGGCGGCCAGCGCGTACTCGAAGGTGTGGCTCCAGTGCTGCCAGGCGAAGCTGCTGCCGTCGGGCGCGGTGCGCGGCTCGCCGTCGATCCAGATGCCGCACGGCCAGGCGCTGCACGCGCGCATCAGCGCGATGGTGGCGGTGCCCTCCGGGGTGACCAGGCTGCTCGGCGTGCCCCGGTTCAGCAGGGCCACGCTGCGGGGGGCCAGCGCGGTCGCCGGGCCGCCCGCGACGCCGGGGCCGGCGGGCGGCGCCGGGGCCGGGACCTCGATGACGGCGTCGGCCAGGTCGCGGGTGACGGCCTGGACGGCCGCGGCCAGGGCGGCGCCGTCCGCGCCGGCCACGATCAGCACCGGCAGGTCGGCCGGCCCGCGCACGTCGGCCCGGTCGGCGAACGCGTCCGCGCGGCTGCGGGCGGCCGGGACCCAGACCCGCGCCGTCCCGGCCGCGGCCAGCTGGGCGGCCAGCTGCCGCTCCGGGCCGGGCCCGGCGGCGGCCAGGACCGCGGCGGCGAACGAGCTGACGTCGGGCCCGCCGAGGCAGATCCGGAAGTCGGGCAGGTTGGAGTCGATCTCGATGGCGCCGTAGCGCGGCCCGTCGGCCAGCGAGCAGGTCGCGGTCACGCCCTGCGCGGCCAGCGCCGCCACCAGGTCCCGGACGCCGGCGCGGCTCAGGCCCGGCCCGGCGGCGGGCACGGGCGGCGTGATCACCTCGGCGACGCCGATGGCCTGCAGCTCCGGCTCGCCGCCGTCGCCGCCGCCGAGCGCGACCCGGGCGGTCGACCCGACGCCGAACCACTCGTGGGCGGGATTATCGAGCGTGAACGAGTTGCGGGCGACGTCGGTGTCCACGGGACCCAGCGGCCGGCCGATCACCGACACGGCCGTCTGGTAGACCGGCAGGCCGCCGGGCACGGCGGCCGGGAACGCGACCCGCAGCAGCTTGTCCTGCCCGATTGACCCGTCCACGTGGGTGCGGAACTCGACCCGGTCGGCGCCGTCCCACAGCAGCGTCTCCTGGGTCACGGCCAGGCCGCCGAGCTCGAAGCGGGTGGTCAGCCGGGCGCCGACCGGGCACCGCTCGGCCCGGACCCGGGCCGGGCCCGCGGCCGAGCCCGCGCCCGGCCCGTGCGGGCTGAGCAGCCACGGGCCCTCGCCCCAGCGCGGGTGGCGGGCGTACTCCTCCTGCAGGATCAGCTCGTTGGCCGGGCCGGCCAGCAGCTGCGCGCCGTCGCGCTTGTCGGTGACGCCGGACAGCGTGCCGCCGCGGGCCGGGTCGGCGGTCACGGCGAAGCGGTCGTTCTCGATGGCCGGGCCGCGCTCGGGGCGCCAGCCCGCGCGCAGCGAGTCCCCGTCCGCCGGGCCGGCCAGGTAGGTCCGGTAGCCGGTCGCCGGGACGTCGCGCGCCCGGAACGTCAGCGTCACCGCCTGCAGGGTACCGTCCGGGTGCCAGGTCAGCCCCTCGGCCAGGAACGGCACCGGCGCGCCGGCGTCGTCGCGCAGCTCCAGCCAGCGGGCGCCGGGCCAGCGCGGCGCGACGGTGACGGTGGTCATGGCCGACCGGGGGGCGGACAGGGTGTTGACCACCACGACGGCCAGGTCGCCGCCGGCCCCGGCGGACGCCGTGTCGGCCAGGGCGGCCAGGTGGCCCGCGGCCGCGTCGCGGGCGTCGCGGCCGCGCTGCCACGCCTCCCGCCAGCCCGCCAGCAGGTCCAGGTAGACCTGGTCGCCCTCGGTGCCGGTGATCGCGTCGTGATGCGCGCCGAAGGCCAGCAGCCGCCACGCCTTGTCCAGGCTGGCCGCCGGGTAGCGCGCGCCCGCCAGCCAGGCCAGCGTCGCGAGCCGCTCCCCGTCCAGCAGCGCCGTCTCGGCCTGGCGCTGGGCCTGCTTGGTGTCGGTGAACGAGACGTCCTTGCCGGTGTAGACCGGGTTCATGTCCCGGGTCTGCGGCGTGATCCAGACGTCCCCGCGGGCCGCGTCGCCGGTCACCGCGGCGAAGAACTCGCGGGGCACCGCGGTCACGAACCGGGGCCACAGGTACCGCTCGTTCCAGTCCCGGTGGATCGCCGTCGCCCACCGGGACGGGATCACGTGGTCGCCGCCCACCGGCAGCAGCACGTTGCGGGTCGCCGCCACCGGCGCGAGCTGAAGGAACTGCTCGTAGGCGTCCCGCTCGGCGCCGGCCAGGCTGTCGGCCTGCGCCGTGCCCCAGCCGGCCGAGTAGTGGTTGGCCATGTAGCTGGTCAGCAGGCCGGCGCCGTCCGGCGAGAGCCACTCGAACTCGGCGGCGAACTGCATCAGCCGGTTGTCGCCCGCGGTGCGGCCCGGTCCCCACTGGTGGAACGGCCCGCGCGCCCACGAGGACTGGGCCAGCCCGGCGGCGGCCATCAGGCCGGGGTAGGCCGGGTCGAAGCCGAACGCGTCCAGCATCCACGCCGTGCGGGGGTCGCCGGCCAGCACGTCGCGCTGGTAGGCCATCCCGTACACGGCGTTGCGGATCGTGGACTCGGCGCAGGTGAGGTTGGTGTTCGGCTCGTTGTAGTTGCCGCCGACGAGCTCGATCCGGCCCGCCGCGATGAAGTCCAGCAGGTCGGCGCGGTCCTCGGGGTGCGCGTCGAAGTGCGGCTTGAGGTAGTCGATCTCGGCCAGCACGAACTTGTAGTCGCTGTCGCGGCGGGCGGCATCCAGGTGCAGGCGCACCAGCTCGAACGCGGTCCGGACCTCGGGCAGCTGCCCGCTGGCGTCGGGCAGCACCTGGCGGGACTCCAGGAACTGCCCCTGGGTGCTCCACCACACCGGGTCGTAGTGGAAGTGGCTGACCATCCACATGGTCCAGCCCGGCTCGGCGATGGTCACCTCGGCGGCCTGCTCGGCCCGGCCGGCGCCGCCCTGCGCGATCACGGTCACCGGCCGGGCCGCGCCCGGGCTCAGCCCGGGCGCCTCGACCGCCACCTGCGCCACGTGCTCGCCGCCGGGCGGCAGCGGCGGCACGGCGGCGGGCTCGGGCGTGGCGATGCCCCGGCCGGCCACGGTCACGGTAGCCGGGCCGGCCTGCGCCGCGGTGTCGTTGACCACGGTGACCTGCACGATCTGCCGGGGCCGGGCGGCGCTGCCGCGGAAGAGGAGAGTCGAGGTGACGGCACTGATCCGCATGCGCTCATGGTCGCATGCCGGCCGCGTCGCCGGCCCCCGCCGCGGCCGCTGGATACGATTCGGGATAACCGGCCGGGCACCCGCGCCCCGGCCCCGCGCGCAGGGCGGAGCGTGACAGCCGATGCCGGACCCCGCGGTGACGCTCCGGGATGTGGCCCGGCGGGCCGGCGTGCACCCGGCGACCGCGTCGCGGGCGCTGAACCCGGAGACCCGGCTGCTCGTCAGCGAGGGCACCGCGCGGCGGATCGCCGACGCGGCGGCGGCCCTGGGCTACCGCCCGAACGCGGTCGCGCGCAGCCTGCGGACCCGCCGCTCGCACACCATCGGGGTGCTGATCCCGGACCTGAACAACCCGCTGTTCCCGCCGATGGTGCGGGGCCTGGAGGACCGGCTCGCGGCCGACGGCTACGTGGCCCTGATCGGCAACACCGACGGGCGGCCCGAGCGCGAGCGGCAGGTGTTCGAGCAGATGCGCGCCCGGCACGTGGACGGCTTCGCCGTCGCCACCGCCCACCGCAGCAGCCCGCTGCTGGCCCAGGCCGCGGCCGAGGGCCTGAACGTGGTGCTGATGAACCGGGTCGCGGACGGCACCGGCTTCCCGTCGGTCTCGCCGGACAACGATCTGGGCGCCCGGCTGGCCGTCGGCCACCTCATCGCGGCCGGGCACCGCCGGATCGCCCACCTGGCCGGCCCGCAGTGCCTGTCCACCGGGCAGAGCCGCTACCTGGGCTTCCAGGCCGCCATGGCCGCCGCCGGGCTGGCCGTGCCGGACGGCCTGACCGTCTTCGCGGAGGCCTTCTCCATCGCCGAGGGGCACCGCCTCGGCGGGCAGCTCCTGGCCGCCGAGCCGCGGCTGACCGCGATCGCCGCCGCCAACGACATGCTCGCCGTGGGCTGTTACGAGGCCCTCGAGGAGGCCGGGCTCAGCTGCCCCGGCGACGTGTCGGTGGTCGGCTTCAACGACATGCCGTTCATCGACCGGCTGCGCCCCCCGCTGACGACCGTGGCCTTCCCGCACTACCAGCTGGGGACCGAGGCCGCCGCGATGCTGCTGGCCCGGATGTCGGACCGCCGGCCCGGGCCCGCCCCGGCCGTCCGGCTGGCGCCCGAGCTGGTCGTCCGGGGCTCGGTCGGCGCCCCGCCCGGGCCCTGAGCCGGCCGCGCCTCAGCCGCGCCGGGCGGCCAGCGCGGTGAGCGCGGTCCCGGTCAGCCGGTTGATCCGCCAGTCGCTCACGTCCTCCGCCCCGAGCGCGGCGTAGAAGCCCAGGGCCGGGGCGTTCCAGTCCAGCACGGCCCACTCCAGCCGGCCGTAGCCGCGGTCCACGCAGATGCCCGCCAGCTCGGCCAGCAGCGCGCGGCCGAGCCCGGCCCCGCGCACGGCCGGCGAGACGAACAGGTCCTCCAGGTGGATCCCGTGGCGGCCGGTCCAGGTGGAGAAGTTCACGAACCACAGCGCGACGCCGGCCACCACGCCCCGGTACTCGCCCACGTGCGCGAACACCGCCGGATCGGGGCCGAACAGGGCCACGTCCAGGTCCGCCTCGGTGATCTCGACCTGGTCCAGGGCGTTCTCGTAGGCGGCCAGCTCGCGGATCAGGCGGCAGATGACCGGCCCGTCCGCGCGCACCGCCGGCCGGACCCGGCGGGCGGGCCTGCTCTCGTCGCTCACCCGCCCAGCCTAGAGCCGCGCTAGTCGCTGCCTTCCTCCAGGAGGAGGTGATAGCCGTTCGGCGTGCGGGCGTGCAGGACCCGGTACTGCCAGTCCTGGCTCGGCGTCATCAGCTCCTCGCGGAACCGGACCCCGGCCTCCTGCAGCCGCTTCTTGGCCAGCTCCAGGTCGCTCACGCCGAACTGCCAGGTCAGGACCTGATCGGGCCGGTTGACCGAGAAGCCCTCGCGCCACTCGATGCCGAACTCGAGCTGCCCGTGGCCCAGGGCGAGGAAGTACGGGTACTCCGGTCCCTCGTAGGTCACATGGAAGCCCAGGCGGACGTAGAAGTCCCGTTCAGCCTGAAGGTCGCTGACGAAGAGAATCGGAATGATCCGGCTGAACAATACCGCCATAGGGCGACATCGTAGCGACCTTGCCCGGCTATGGTGGCGGTGTGCGCACACCCGATGCGGATCTGGTACGCGTGGCGGCCTGCCAGGTCAGCCTGCGTGTCGGCGAGGTCGCGCGCAACCGGGCCACGGCCCTGGAGGCGATCTTCGCCGCCGCGGCCGCGGGCGCGTCGGTGATCGTCCTGCCTGAGCTCGCTCCGTCCGGCTACGTGTTCGAGAGCCCGGCCGAGGCGCGGGCCGCGGCCGAGCCCGCCGGCGGCCCGACGGTGACCGAGTGGGCGGCCGCCGCCGCCGACCTCGGCGTGGTCATCGTCGGCGGCTTCGCCGAGCTCGGCGCGGACGGGCTGCTCTACAACAGCGCGGTGCTGGCCGACCCCGGCGGGCCGCGCGCGGTGTACCGCAAGGCCCACCTGTGGGACGCCGAGAGCGACTTCTTCACTCCCGGCACCGCGCCGCCGCCGGTCGTCGGCACCGCGTTCGGCCGGATCGCGATGATGATCTGCTACGACGCCGAGTTCCCCGAGTGGGTCCGGCGGCCCGCCCTGGCCGGCGCGGACCTGCTGGCCGTGCCGACCAACTGGCCGGCCGAGCCGGTGCCGCCGGGGGAGCGGCCCAACGTCGTGCTGAACATCCAGGGCGCGGCGTTCGCCAACCGGATGTTCATCGCGGCCGCCTGCCGCGTCGGCGCCGAGCGGGGGGTCAGCTGGCACGGCGGCAGCCTCGTCGCCGGGCCGGACGGGTACCCGCTGGCCGGCCCGGCGGGCGCGGACGACCCCGAGCTGGTCCTCGCCGGCTGCGACTTCGCCCTGGCCAGGGACAAGGCCACCAGCCCCCGCAACGACCCGATCGCCGACCGCAGGCCCGCGCTCTACGGCTGAGCGCCGGGGGTGGCATACCCTCGTGGGCATGGTGTCGAACGCACCGCTGAGCTTCCTGCCCAGCCCCTCAGTGAACGGCTTTAACATAGGCCCGCTGTTCGTGCACTTCTACGGGCTGATGTACGTGATCGGGATCGCCCTGGCCATCTACATCACCCGGCGCCGCTGGCAGGCGGCCGGCGGCAATCCCGCGCTGGTCGCGGACGTGGCCACCTGGGCGGTGCCGGCCGGCATCATCGGCGGCCGGATCTACTTCGACATCACCACGCCCGCCGACATCACCCCGCATGTCTGGTGGGGCGTGTTCGCGGTCTGGTCGGGCGGCCTGGGCATCTGGGGCGGCGTGGCCGCCGGCGCGGCCGCCGGGATCTGGCGGGTCCGCCGCAGCGGGGCCAGCTGGGCCCTGTTCGCCAACGCCGTCGCCCCGGCCCTGCTCGTCGCGCAGGCCGTCGGGCGGGTCGGCAACTACTTCAACCAGGAGCTGTTCGGCAAGCCGAGCACGCTGCCGTGGGCTCTGGAGATCGCCCGCGCGCACCGGCCCGCCGGGTTCGCGCAGTTCGCGACGTTCCAGCCGACCTTCCTGTACGAGGCGATCTGGGACCTGGCCCTGGCCGCGCTCCTGGTGTGGCTCGGCCACCACCGCCGGATCCGCCCGCCGGGCCTGTTCGCGCTGTACATCGCCGGCTACTCGGCGTTCCGCATCTTCGAGGAGTCGGTCCGGATCGACTCCTCCGAGCACTTCCTCGGCCTGCGGCTGAACTTCTTCGTCGCCCTGGTCGGCACGATCGCGGGGCTGGCCTGGTTCATCATCAACCAGCGCCGCCCCGGCCCGCCCGCGGCGCAGGCGCCCCCGCCCGCCGGCGGCGGCGGGGAGGCCGGCCAGGCCGATCACGTGCCAGAGAGCGCGGAGCCGGGCAGCGCGGAGGACCCGGACAGCGTGGGGAGCACCGCGGCCGAGAAGTAGCACCCGGCCGCCCGCCCGGGCGCCGGGCTGGCCGAAACCCGCTGGACGCCGCGGCGGCCGGGCGGGCAGCATCAGGGAATCATGGGCACCGGGTCAGGCCAGGAGCGGCCGGCCCGGCGCGGGGGCGGGCTGGCGCGCGCCGCGCGCCGGGCCCGGCCCGACCTGTCGCCGCTGCGGCGGGCACCGGAGTTCCGCCGGCTCTACGCCGGGCAGGCGGCCAGCTTCGCCGGCAGCATGATCACCTACGTCGCGCTGCCCTACCAGGCCTACCAGCTCACCCGCTCGTCGCTGGTGGTCGGGCTGCTGAGCGTCACCGAGCTGGTGCCGCTGGTCATCGCCGCGCTGGCGGGCGGCGCGCTGGCCGACGCGGCCGACCGGCGCCGCCTCATCCTGGGCGCCGAGGCCGGCGGCCTGGTCGTGGCGGCCGGGCTGACGGCCAACGCCGCGGCCTGGCACCAGGTCTGGCTGCTGTTCGCGCTGGCCGTGGTCAGCGCGCTCGGCTTCGGCCTGCAGCGCCCCTCGCTGGAGGCCCTGGTCCCGCAGCTGGTCGCCCGCGACGACCTGGCCGCGGCCGCGTCGCTTTCCGGCCTGCTGGGCAACGGCGCCCAGGTCCTCGGCCCGCTGCTGGGCGGGACGCTGATCGCCGCCGCCGGGCTGCCCGCCGCGTACCTGGTGGACGCGGCCAGCTGCCTGGCCGGGCTGGTCATGTTCGCCCGGCTGCGGTCCTTCCCGCCCGAGCCGCAGGCCGACCGGCCGAGCCTGCGCGGCATCGCCGAGGGGCTGCGCTACGTCCGGGGCCGGCCCGAGATCCTCGGCACCTACCTGATCGACATCGCCGCGATGTTCTTCGGCGCCCCGTACGCGCTGTTCCCGGCGGTGGCGGCCCGGTTCGGCGGGGCCGCCGCGCTGGGCCTGCTGTACGCCGCCCCCGGCGTCGGCGCCCTGCTGGTCAGCGCCACCGGGGGCTGGGCCGGGCACGTGCACCGGCACGGCCGCGCGATCGCCCTCGCCGTCTGCGGCTGGGGCCTGGCCATCGCCGCCTTCGGGGTCGCGCCGGGCCTGTGGTGGGCGGTGGCCGCGCTGGGGGCGGCCGGCGCCGCCGACATGATCAGCGGCGTGTTCCGGATGACCATGTGGAACCAGACCATCCCGTCCCGGCTGCGCGGCCGGCTGGCCGGCCTGGAGATGATCAGCTACACGACCGGGGAGCCCGCTGGCGGCCTGGAGTCCGGGCTGGTCGCGTCGCTGACCGGCTCGGTGCGGATCGCGATCGTCAGCGGCGGCGTGGCCTGCCTGGCCGGCGCCGTCGGCGTCACCCTGGCCCTGCCCGCGCTCTGGCGCTACGACGCGCGTGCCGTTCCGGTCGATGGGCCGCCCCTGGGCGGACCGCCCGCCACGGTGCCCGACGTGCCATGACACGAGGAGGTAGTCAGAGGCCGGGACGTCTTCTCTGCGATGGCGGGTAGGAGCGGCTGCCCTCTTTCGGGTGGTCTGGCTGGTGCCTTCTCCTAGTAGTCCGGGAGCCGTTCGGCGGAGGTCATTGCCGGAGGCTTGTCCGGCGGAGCTGGCCGCTCCCGTGCTGGTGGAGCGTATTGCCGTAATGAGGGCGGGCAGGGCGGCGAGGAGGGCGACGCCGCGTGCGCCCGCGATCGGATAGGCGGCGCGGACTCCGGGTTCGCGGGCGACCAGTCCCGGCGAGGGCGCCGAGGGGCATCAGCCCCCAGCCGACCATCCGGTAGGCGCTGTTGACCCGCCCGAGCAGGTCCGATGGCACCATGTGCTGGCGCATGCTCACGGTCACGACGCTCCAGATGATGGTGGCGAACCCGTTCAGCGCGAGCAGCACGTCCAGCACTGCGGCGTTCGGGCTGATTCCGATGGCCGCGAAGATGAAGACGTTCGCACCGAGTGCGGCGAGCAGGGCCGGCAGCGCCCCAATGCGGGCCACGACGGCGGCGTTGACCAGACCGCCGAGAATGCTGTCGATGGCGGCCCCGGCGAGGAGCAGGCCGTAGCCGCGGTCGCTGACGCGCAGCACCCGGGTGGCGAGAAGGACTACCGTGGCGTTGCCGAGTTGGAAGCAGAAGGTGTTGACGGCGAGCAGTCCCGCGAGCGTGCGCAGTAGGCGATGGTGTCCGAGCCAGAGCAGGCCCTCGGCAATGGCGGCCCGGACGGGCGGCTGGGCGGCGGTGGCCCCGGGGGCGGCGGGGCAAGGTCGCTAGCAGACCGGCGGACAGGGCGAACGAGCCTGCGTCCACGCCGAGCGGCAGTGTCACGGCGGCGGCGAGCAGCAGGCTGCCGACGGGCGGGCCGAGGAACAGCTGACCCGTGTTGGCGACGGTGTACTGGCGGGCGTTCGCCTTGATCAGCAGCGCGCCCGGAACGATGCCCGGCAAGACCGCCTGTGATGCGTTGGCGAACACGACGTCGCATGCGCCGAGCCCGAAGCCCATGACGGCCAGGACGGGAATACCGACGGCTGCTGCGCAATAACTCACTGAGGTCCGAGGCACTGCGACGCCCGGCTCGGCCAGGCACCGGTGACGTCCCGCAGGCTCACGGAGAGCACCGCCAATCCGGGAAGGCGCTCATGAGCCGCCATCGAGGCAGCCAGACGCTACTCAAGGCGCGCCTTTTCTTAGCCACGACGTGCCTGTGAGGCCAGGGCGCTTACCGCTTGAAGTCCGTCTCCTCCAGGCGCGTCTGCACCGTCCGGCCGCTCTCCCAGAAATTGGCACCTGCCGCCACCTGCGGGTCCGGAATATCAGCCCGGTTCCGCCGCTTATGCGCGGTAGAGATGCCGAGCCTGCGGTCACGGTCGTCGACCAGCGCCTCGTTGGCCTGACCATCTTCAGTCAAGCCCATCATCAGCTGCGGGATTCCGTAGGGGAAATCATCCTGGTCGTACTGCCAGGTGTGGAACGTCTTACCGTAGGTCGAAACCAGGTCGTCGAAGTACGAGTGCTCGGCGACGTCGGGGATTCCGGGCGCGACAAGGATACCGGATTTGACCTCGTAGTGGTGGCTGTGCCACAGCCGCTTCTCGTCATCAGGCAGGCCGCGGAAACGCTCCTCGCTGATAATGTACTCGATCCCGATCAGGCGGGCATCGGGCTCGTTCCGGTCGAAGATCACGCACTCGTGCAGGTCATGGCGCAGGTGAATGCAGAAATGCGACGCCTCGACCTGCCGGCCCATGTCGTCGGCATACATGTGGAACCCGTTGAGGTAGGTGCTCATCGCATTGAGCGGGTATTTCGGCTGGGTGGCACCTGCGGCCACGTCGAGTACGCGATGCTTAAGGGAATGTCCCTTACCGATCTTAAGAGTCGTCATCGCCCTGCGGCCGAGCATCGCGCCTGCTGCAGTCACCAGCCCGGCGGCGATACCGATACCGATCGGCCCGGACCGCCGCTGGGCATGCAGCCCCATCCGGCTCGACCTGGCATGATGCTGCATCATCACTCCTCGCACGAAGGCCCGTACTTCAGCTCATGGCACTGCCCAGGGTCCCGAAGCCCAAACCGGTCTTGCTTCACTGGTCATGCCGCGCCGCGTAAGGGAGCTAGAGCCCGGCGTGATTAAAGATGTGCCTCATGCGGGGCAAATGTGCCCATCCAGCACACGGACCGCAACGGACGGCCCGGGACGACATGCCCACTCCTACGGATCTGAGGTGACCCTGGCCGTGAAAGAGCCCCCGCGTGCGGCCAGGTGCAGGCCGCGTCGAGAGGTGGGCGCTTACCGCGGGGCCGTCGAGGACGCTAGGGATGCTGGCGGAGTGCCTTGAGGCTCTGGGCGGGATGCTCAGCCGGGTGCTGGCGGACCGGATGGGCTGCCTGAAGGGCGGCGTGGTCGCAAACGTCGTGCTCCCCACGGGCGAGTACGTGCGGTCCGAGATCACCGCTCGCGACGCGTCATCGTCGCCGCGGCCCTGCCGATGCTGTGGCGCTACGACGCGCGCACTCATGTGCCAGAGGCCGGGCCTGAGGTGCCGGAGGCCGGGCCTGAGGTGCCGGCCCCTCTGAGCTGATCGGCCTCGCCGTCGGCCTGGACCGGGGTGGTGCCGATGGCCGGCCGGTCCGTGCGCTAGGCAGAGCCATCTCAGCCGTGGCCACATCCGGGTACCTCGGCTTCCTCCTCGGCCCGGTCATGATCGGCGGGGCCGTGCAGTACCGTTGTGCCTGGCTGTGAGCGTGGGCCGGACCGGGATCCTTGCCTAGGCGGTGGTGGGCGCGCGCGAGAGGGAGGATGCTGGGCGTCCTCCTCGCATTCCTTCTTGTACTGGATGGCCGACCCTTGCGATCTTGTTGGGGGCGGGGTGGCTGTCAGGGGTGGTCACCTCGCGGGATGACGGGGATTTCGAGGCTGGACGGGTGGCCTGGTGCCCAGGTGATGGTGGCTTTTCCTCGGCTGCTGGGTTCGTAGTGGGCGGGGAAGTGGCCGAAGAAGGGATTGCGGGGTTGCAGGTACCGGCCAGCCACCAGCAGGCGCAGGTGGTCGCCGGCGCGGAAGAGGGTTGCGGAGGAGCTGAGCGGGATCAGTACCTCGACGTTCTCGTTGTCGCGAACCGGCTGGAGGGTGCAGAAGGTGTGCTCGGGCTGGTGGGGTGTGCTGAGTTCGGGATCGAGTTCGCGGAGCGCGAGGCGGAGCCGGCCCTGGGCGACGCGGTCGCGTCCGTACCCGTAGGAGCCATTGAAGGGGACCGGGGCGCCGTGTGACCATTTCTCGACGCCGGCGAACAGTCTCGGGTCCTTCGCGCTGGTGGTGGTTATGCGGAGCCGGAGGGTCATGGGGCCGCTGAGCTCGGTGTCCTCGTCGAAGCGGTAGTCGAAGGCGGCGGCGTTGCGTCGCAGGTCGAAGGTGACGCCGCCCTCACCGGCCTCATGCTCGCTCAAAGTGCCGTTGGCGGCGAGGTGAAGCTGACGCCAGCCGGTGCGCTCCAGCGGCCATTCCTGCTCGTCCCGTACCTCTACGACGTGGTCGCGCCGGTCCCGGATCTCCAGCCGCATGGGAGGCAGCGGGGCGACGTCACGGCTGCGCAAGTGCCGGTCGAAGAACGCGAGCTGGGTTTGGCGTGCTTCCTCGCCGTAGAAGGTCGCCCACTTCGGCCCGCGGTGCGCGTAGGCGTGGCGGTCTTCGGAGCCGGCGTGCTGGAATGCCCGCATCGATCCGGGGCTGTGGAGGTTGCCGTCGGAGAAGCTGGTGCACTCCAGGATCGGGACCCTGATCTTCGACACGTCGGGCGTGATGGCCTCCCACCACGCGTCGCGCAGGGGATGGTTGCGGCGCTCGGCGGCGAAGTTGGTCTTGAGGCGGGCGACGCGGCTGGTCAGGAACAGCCAGACGCGGGCGAAGCCGTTCTCCACGACACCGCCGGGGGTGAAAAAGTCGCGGTAGGCGTCGGTGAACCCCTCCCACGGGCAGATCGCCTTCAGCTCGGGCGGGTTCAGCGCGGCGACCTTGTACTGCGAAAGCGCGAGATAAGACACGCCGAGCATGCCGACCCGGCCGGTGGACCACGGCTGCTCCGCAGCCCACGCGATCACCTGGGAGATATCGTCGGCTTCCTGGTCGGAGAGCAGATCGCCGCGTCCCCCGGAGTGCCCGCCACCGCGGGTATCCAAATTGATCACCGCATACCCCTGCTGGACCCACCAGACGGGGTCGGGTGCCTCCCAGCTGGTCTGATCCGAGATCCGCAGCGGCTCGGGCTGGTTCATGATCCGGAACTGCGGGTTCAGCGACCAGCGGCCCCGCTTCATCGTGGGCACCTGGTCTTTGCCATAGGGGTGCGCCGACATGATCACCGGGAACGGCCCCCCGCCTGCCGGGCGGAAGAGATTCAGGCGCAAGGTGACCCCGTCGCGCATCCGCACCGGCACATCTTCGTCCTTGGTGGCGTCGGCCGGCATGGGGTAGACGGTGACCGGTGGGCGCAGCGCCGCGGGAATCCGTGTCCTCGCGTAGGCGAAGGCTCCCGGGCGGCGCCAGGGACGGTCGAGGGGAACGTCGTTCATGATCTCGCCCCTTTCATGGTTTTGAGTGACGTTCAAGTGAATTTGATTGGGACTCTAAACCATGGGTAGCCTGCTGTCCATGAGCAATCGTCAACCAGCTGAATCCAGCTGGCAGAGCCGACAGAAGAGAGTCGGCGAGATCCTGCGCCAGGACACCCGGAACCGTCTTCTGCAAGCCGCCGAAGAAGAATTCCCCATTCACGGCTACGCGGGGACGACCGTCACCCGGCTCGCGGCGACTGCCGGGGTCTCCGTCCAGACGCTATATCTTGCGTGGGGCAGCAAGCGGGCACTGCTGCGCGGCTACATGGAAGACGCTCTGTCCGGGGGCGCCGGCTCGCCGGAAGATGCCGCCCGGCGATTCGCGGGCTTGTCACCCCGCGAGCGGCTTGCCGAGCTAGCGGCCCTCGTCACCGAGATCGCAGATCGCGCCGCAACCGGATGGAGCCTCTACCGGGACGCATCAGCCATCGATCCCGAGATCGCCGCCGACTGGAACGAACTCCAGCTGCTGCGTCACCGGCTCATCTCCCGGGTGCTCGGCGACATTCCCGTCGGCGCGATAGCCGAGGGCCTCACCATGAAGAGTGCGGTCGACACAGCATGGACGATCGCGAGCCCCGAAAGCTACGACCTTCTCGTCCGCCGCCTCGGCTACCAGCTGCAGGAATTCCACCACTGGATGAAACAAAACCTCATCACAGCCATACTCGCCCCCCGCTAGCCAAGCCCGCGGAGCACGCCGGGTCCGGATGCCAGGCCATGATCGCCAGCCAGACCCGCCACGCCGTCCAGGTACAGCGGCCTGCCCTGCGCTCCGTCGACGCCGTCGGTGACCGCTTCCCAGCCGGGAGACCGTGCCGGTCGATGTGCCGGTGCTCCAGTCCTGCCCGCGTGCTGGTCGGCGACTCGGCCCGGAACCGCACCTCGACCTCGCTGGTCTAGGCCGGGTCGGTCTCGATGCTCCGCCTTGGGCTGATGTCGCAGCTGAACACGACCCGGTCCGGCGGGTCGCAGGCCAGGATCCGCGCCCACCGGCACTCGGCGCCGGCCGGGACCCGGTCCACGATGCCGCCACCGACTCGCGGCTCGAACACCGTCTGGGCGATCGGCGCCGCGAGGAGGTTGTGCTCGGGCGGCTTAAAGTCCCCGGACCGGTCGGTGAACACCGTGAATGCACGCTCGATCGGCGCGTCCACCACGACCTGCTTGCGCACGGTCGCAGCCTCGGTACCGGACATCACTCCTCCTCCTCCTCCTCGGCTGGCGCTTCCGCGGCCGCGGCGTACCCGGCTAGTGATTCTCAAGGTCGTCGCGGGCGACCTGCCAGGTCGCGATGACGCGGCTCACGAGCCAGCCGCACGCCCTCGTCCACCCGCGCTGTCATCATCGGCAGCGCGCTGACCGGCTCCCAGTTCGGTTCCTCGTCCCGCACCGGGCCAACTCGCGCGCACCGTTCCTGCCCGCGTCGAGTCGCACCTTTCCCGACCCGAGGCGTGTGTCTTTTGAGGATGGGACAAGGAGACGTGCCCTGCCCCGGCAGGCCCGGACGGACTGCTTCGTGGTCTCACTCGTGCGTCAGCACTGTGTGGAGCTCTGAGTCCGAACTGGCCACGCTCTCCGCACCATGGCCCCGCTGCGCGGCGCGCTCGGCGAAGAAGTATGCCCCCATGGTGAAGACCAGCATCCCGGCGAGGAGCTGCATCGAGTACGTGACGTTCATCAGCTCGCTGATGCGCTGCGACGGGTCGCGATTTTCCAGCGCAGTGAGCATCAGGTAGCCGCCCCAGCACGCGAGCGCCGCGGAGCCGACGAAGGCCAGGGACAGCGGAAGCCGCAGCGGCAGGGCGCCGGCGCGCGGGAACGCGACCAGCAGCAGTCCCGTCAGCGTCATCACCGCGAACAAGACGTAGGCCGCCTCGAGTGCGTAGAAATCACTCGTCCGTTCGGCGATCTTGGTGGCGGTGAGTCCGCTCGTCGAACCGGTGGCCCACAGCAGATGGGCCGTCAACGGCACGAGCACTACTGCGGAGGCCATCAGAGCCGTGGCTCGCTGCACGCCACGCGTCGGACCCTGCCCCGCCAGGCCCGAGATCCGGCCTCGCCACAGATGTCCCCAGCGCGCGCGTGCATACCGGACGAAGAGCGCACCCAGGGCGAGAGCCTGGACGATGAAGCCGGTGTAGACGACGGTGAACACCCACTCGTCCAGGAACGGGCGGGCGGCAGGTCCGCCGGAGGGCGCCGCAGCGCCACTCAGCAGCCGAGCGCCGAGCTGCAGCGGGTAGCCGGCCACGATCGGGCTGAGCAGGCCGGCGGCGCCCCAGGCCGGAAGAATGAGGAGCCAGGCCGGCGCCCGTCGACCCCATGGCTGGGTGAGCAGCAGTGCGAGCACGACTACCATCGAATCGAGCAGGGCGCTCTCGATGCTGCCGACGATCATCGCAGCGCGGTGCTCGAGCAGCATGCTGCCATCGGGGATGCCGACGCGGCTGCCCGCCGCCCATGCGATCTTGAGCGCGAGATAGGGCACGCAGGCCGTGATGGCCAGAGCGCGCAGGACTCGTGCCGTGCCGAGAGTGCGTGCGGAGATCACAGCGATTTCCCTTTGCTGGTAGGCGCTTCCTGGTGTCCCCAGCGTGCTCGTGAAGCCGCTGTAGCGCGTCGGAGCGCAGCATGGTCGTCGTCCGACCGCGGGATGATCCCTACGCCGGACGGACCAGACCGTGGTCGTAGGCGAAGATCACGACGTGGACGCGATCACGCAGTCCGAGCTTGGCCAGGATGCGCCCGACATGGGTCTTCACTGTCGCCTCGGACAGGTAGAGCCGCCGAGCGATCTCGGGGTTCGCATAGCCCTGCGCGATCTCGCCAAGCACCTCGCGCTCGCGGTCGGTGAGCACGGCGACCGCGGCGTCGTCGCGCTGGCGCGGTTCGCCGCGGCCGAGGTGGTCGAGCAGGCGCCGGGTCGTGGACGGCGCGATCACCGCGTCACCGGAGTGCACGGCGCGGATCGCCGCGATCACGTCGGCGGCCGAGGCGTCCTTGAGCAGGAAGCCGCTCGCACCGGCCCGCAGGGCAGCGTAGGCGTAGTCGTCCAGGTCGAAGGTCGTCAGCACGATCACCTTGGGCCCGCCGTCGCGCGCGGTGATCAACGCGGTCGCGTCGACGCCGTTCATCCGCGGCATCTGGACGTCCATCAACACGATGTCTGCGGTCTGCCGCGACAGCTCGTCCAGTGCCTGCGCGCCGTCGCCGGCCTGCGCGACGACCCGCATGTCGTCGCAAGCATCGATCACCATGGCCAGGCCGGTCCGTA
This sequence comes from Streptosporangiaceae bacterium, assembly GCA_036501025.1. GTDB lineage: Bacteria > Actinomycetota > Actinomycetes > Streptosporangiales > Streptosporangiaceae > DASUBV01. Next base: position 2,026 of record DASYBB010000143.1, on the reverse strand, counting down.
CCAGCTCCTGGTCGTCAACCAGCGCCACCCTGATGCTCACCCCGGTCCACCCGATGACCGCGTCACCCGCGGGAAGCGGGCCCGGACCTGGAAGCCGCGATCACCTGGCGCCACGCTGAACGTCCCGCCCACCGCGGTGACCCGCTCGCGCATCCCTTGCAGGCCGGCGCCGGTCCCCGGCATCGGCACGGGCACCTCACCGCCGTCGTCCACGACGGCGACGATCAGGGCCTCCGGCTGCCAGCTCAGGACCACCGCCACCCGCGCTCGCGGCCCGGCGTGCTTCACCGCGTTGGTCAGTCCTTCTTGCACGAGCCGATACACCGCTAGTTCCGTCGTGGCACCGAGCGTGAACGGCACACCCGACTCGGTGAGTTCAGCTTGCACGCCGGCCTCACGCACCCCAGCCACCAGCGGCGCCAGGTCGGACAGGGTCGGCCGCGACGAGGGACCGGGCTCCTGCTCGCGCAGTACCCCCAGCACGCCGCGCATGTCCGTCAGCGCGACGCGGCCCGCCTCGGCGATGGTCTGCAGCGTCTGAACCGCCCGCGCCGGATCCCGCTCGGCCACGAACGCGCCTCCCTCGGCCTGCCGGACAATCACCGCGAGCGAGTGCGCCACGATGTCGTGCGTCTCCCGCGCAATGCGGGCGCGCTCCTCCAGCACCGCGACCCGCGCCGACTCGGCCCGCTCGATTAGTGCCCGCGCCCGGCGCACCGCCGCAAGCCGGCCCAGGTTCCACGCCATCAGCACGCTAAGGACGAGCCCGACCCCGACGTAGAACGTGACCAGCCAGCCGCCCGCCGTGAACTGACGCAGCGCGTCCGCGGTCGATCCCGTCGCGATCGCCACGCCGACGAGCGCGACGGCCAGGACGACGCGGCTGCCGGCGACGTCGACGCGCGCCGCGACGCCATAGAGGACGAGCAGGAACACCAGACTTGACGGCAGAAACAGCGCCGGCACGTGCGTGGGCCCGCCGACCACCTGATCCACGACGCGCCCGTCCGGCGCGAGCACGATCACGAGCATCGCCAGGCTCGCCGATGCGAAGGCGACCGCCGGCGCGAACCGCCGGAACACCGTGCTCAACTGCAGCACAGCGAACGAGGTGACCAGAACGACCGCCCAGGCCGTCGACCAGCGCATACCCTGCGCGCCGCTGATCGAGAGCACACCGAGAACGGCGACGAGCGCAAACCCGGTCAGCGCATCGCTCGCCCAGCCGTGCGCCTTGCTCCAACGATCGACGCGGCCGAGCCAATGTCCAGGCTCGGAAACAGGCAGGATCACACCTCGATCGTAAAGGTGAACATCGGCCCACCGGCCGTAGATACGCGGCGCGGAACGGCGGGCGCGCTAACCGCCACCGCCGACGAGATCCACCCGTCCGCGTCGCGAGACCACCGATCACTTGGGCCGCTCGATTCAGCTTCGACATCGTCCTGCACGGCTGCGGACAGACCCCGTTCGATACTGAGCCAGACGAGGTGCTGGGCCATCTCATGCGGTCTTGATCGCGCCGCCCTCGATGAAGATGACACCGGCCAGCTACTCCTGGCTAACCCGGCTGGCCGGGCTGGCCGGGCTGGTAGTCGCCGCCGCGCAGCTGGGTGATGACGCCCAGCCGGTTGGTGGCGTTGATGAGGGCGATGAGACACACCAGGGCGGCGAGCTGCTCCTCGTCGTAGTGCTTGGCGGCATTAGTCCAGGCCTCGTCGGTGACACCACCGGCCGCATCAGCCATCCGGGTGCCCTGCTCGGTCAGCTCCAGAGCGGCGCGCTCGGCGTCGGTGAAGATCTTGGACTCCCGCCAGGCCGCGACTAGGTTGATGCGCACCGGGGTCTCTCCGGCATGCGCGGCGTCTTTGGTGTGGATGTCGGTGCAGAAGCCGCAGCCGTTGATCTGACTGGCGCGGAGCATCACCATGTTTTCGGTCGATTTCGGCAGCGTCGAGTCCTCGATGACCACCTTGCTCGCCGAGGCCATGTACTTCATGGACTTGGCTGCGAGTGGGCTGCCGGA
>DASYBB010000142.1:0-2844 GCA_036501025.1 Streptosporangiaceae bacterium | reverse complement strand
TGGCGGATCGCGCTCGTGTTGCCCATGCGGTCCGCGGCGCCCATGGTGTTCGTCGTGCCGGGGCCGTGGGCTGGACCCGTTCCGTTCACCGCAGCGGCGCCTGCCAGGAGGCGCGCGTCGTCCGGGCCGCCCGCGCCGTCCGTCACCACGAAATGCCGGCGGGCCAGCTGCCCGGCCAGCCGGATCTGGTGCACCTGGACGCTCCACGCCGTGGCCACCACGCCGCCCGCCACTCCGGCGGCGCCGATCCCGAGCAGGCCGGCCACGACCGGGTGACTGGCCTGCGCGGCTAGGGCCGCCAGCATGGCATCCCCCCCGCTCCCGGCCCGTCCGGCCGCGCTTCCGGCGTCACCCCAGCATTCAAACACATTATCGAGTGCCCTGGAAACCCGTCCGAGCATTAGCTTCTGCTGCCGATTGAGCCCGCCGGGCGCCCCGGGCACACCACCGCGACGGCGCGCCGACCCGCCCGCCGAGCACCGCCTCGCGATGGCCCGGCCGAACGCCCGCGATGGCGTCGGACCGGCTCGCCTGGATGCTGCGGCCGATGGCTCGGCAGCTCACGCGACACACCAGCATCCCCTGCTCCAAGAGTTCTTGATCAACTCCTGGAGCACCATGATCGCGGGAGGATCTCTCACATCAGGGTGTGAGCGATTTTCCCATGATCATGAAAGCCAGCCGGTCTGACGGCCTCCGGCCGAGCCCGGGCCTTCGCGGCCGCGGCGCCGCGGACCTCACCGCGCTCCGTGTCTGCCGGCTGGTGATCGCCCGGACCCAGGTGCCGTTCCTGAGTAACACGCTGGCATGGCGAGTCCGCCCTATGGTGCGGCGTTGTCGGGCTGCGGCGGCCGCCGCCCGCGGCCCCCGTGGCTGCATTCTTGATCCCGCAGGGTTTTGGCTAGCGGGGTACGCCAAATCCTGCGGGATCATGACGATGCCCTCCCTTTGGCCGGGCTCCAGGCTGGCGGGGCGGGCAGCCCCAGGACCGCGCAGCCGCCAGGCCCAGGCGCGGACAGCCGCAGCATCGCGCAGCGGCCCGGCCGGCGGTCCGGGAAGCGGCAGGATCGCGCGTGGTCGCTAGGCCGGGGGCGGGGGCGGGGGCAGGCGGAGCTGGTACTGGATGAAGCCCTGGTGCTGGGCGACCTTGTCGTACAGGCGGCGGGCCGTGGCGTTGGACTCGTGGGTGAGCCAGTAGACGCGCTGGCAGCCGCGCGCGGTGGCCCAGTCGGCTACGCCGGCGATCAGCGCGCCGGCCGCGCCCTGGCCGCGTGCCTCCGGGGCCGTGAACAGGTCCTGCAGGTAGCAGACGTCCGGGCCCGAGGTGCTCGGGTGGGGGAAGAAGTGCGTGATGCCGACGAGCGTGCCGTCGAGCTTCGCGCCGAGGGCGTGCAGCCGGGTGTCGGCCTGGAACTCGCGCCACGCCCGCTCGTACATCTCGGGGGGCTCGGATCGCTCGTAGAAGTCGATGTAGCCGCGGAACAAGGTTTCCCAGGCATCCCGGTCGGCCGGGTCGAGCCTGCCAATAGTGAGCATGCGGCATTCTAGGCGCGGGCACGGCCGGGCGCCGGGCGCCGCCTACGACCGCGGCGCGGCGGGCGGCACGGCCCGGTCCCCGGGCGGGAGCACGCTGAGCTCGCCGCGCTCGGCGGCCAGGACCAGCTCGAGCCGGGAGTGATAGCCCACTTTCTGGTACAGGCGGCTCACGTAGACCTCGATGGTCTTGGCGCTGTAGTGCATGACCGCGGAGATCTGCCGGTTGGTCAGGCCCTGGCGCAGCAGCTGGACGAGCTGGATCTCGGTCTGGCTCAGGGTCTTGGGGCCGCCGGCCTTGCTGCGCGGCCGGCGGCGGCCGCCGCTGACGGCCAGCCCGAGCACCTTGGCCTGGGAGGCCGCGCGCGGGGTCCACAGCTGGGCGCCCATCGAGGTGAACAGCTCGACGGCGCGGCTCAGGTGCTCGTCCGGGTCGGGCACGAAGGCGGCCAGGTAGTAGTGGGCCTGCGCGGCGAAGAACAGGCGGCCCTCGGCCTCGTACTCGGCGACGAGCCGCTCGCCGGCCGCCACGTCGCCGAGGGCGATGCCGGCCATGTCGGCCGCGGTGATGGTGGCCGGGATGCCGGTGCGGGTGGCCAGGTCGCGCAGCTGCGCGGCGTACCGGGCGGTCGCGTCCTGGTCGCCGGTGGCCAGGCCCAGGTCGACGAGCGCCTCCAGGCACCGGCGGTGCGCCTCGGCCATGCCGCCGTCCTGCGCCACCGCGAGCTGCTCGGCCAGCATCCGCTCCGCCTCGCCGTGCTGGCCGAGCGCCGTCGCGATCCGGGCCGACCGGACCTGGTGCAGGACCGAGTACAGGGCGCACTCGGGGGGCAGCAGCGGCGTCTCCAGGATCCGGGCCGCCTCGTCGAGCTGGGCCTGGTCGGTGAGGATCTCCACCTCGAGCAGGCGCAGCCACGCGAGGTTGTTGCGCAGGCCGGCGAACTCCAGGCTGATGGCGCCGGACCGGATCGTCTCCAGCGCGTCGGCCCACGCCCCGGTCATGACCTCGATCTTGGCCTTGGCGTAGATGTACTGGCCGCCGACGTCCTGCCAGCCGGTCTCCGGCAGCAGCCCGGTCGCCGTGGCCATCGTCTCCCTGGCCCGGGGCAGGCAGCCGGTGACCGCGAGCAGGTAGGACGCCGACTCCAGCGCGCTGAGCTGGGCGCCGCGGGCGAGGCCGGGCTCCTCCCCCTGCCCGATCTGCATCAGCCGGTCCATGGCCACGCTGGCCCGGGCGAAGTCGCCCAGGCAGTTGGAGACATGGCCGACGAAGCTGTAGGTCACCACCTGCTCCCCCGCCTTGCCGGCCCC
>DASYBB010000141.1:0-3567 GCA_036501025.1 Streptosporangiaceae bacterium | reverse complement strand
CGCGCTGCCAGCGCCCGCCGCAGCCCGATCAGGGCAGGTGCCATCCCGGCGAAGGCGATGACCGCCCTCGCGAAGGAATACGGGGTGTCAGGGGACCCGGCGCTGCGCCAGGAACTGGCCCGCTACGTCAGCCAGATCATGGTCAACGGCTGGACCATGCGCCGCATCGCGGCGGCCGGCGGCCGGGTGACCGGAGCCGACGGCTCCCTCGCCAAGCTCCTGACCTCACGGATCTGCCAGCAGTCGCGTGACCTGTCCTACCGGATCGTCGGCGCGGCCGGGCTGCTCGCCGGGCCAGACGCGCCCATGGGCGGTGACCTGCAGACGGTCGGCCTGGCCAGTCCAGGCACCCGGATCGGCGGCGGGACCGACGAGGTCCAGCTCAACGTGCTGGCCGAGCGCGCGCTCGGGCTGCCCAGGGAGCCGTCCGCCGACAAGAACGTTCCTTACCGCGACCTGCGCGTCGGAACCCAGCGCAGCTAGCCGCCGTCGGCGGGCCTCGCGAGGAGGTGCCGCAGGTCCGCCTTCCGTACCTTGCCCGCGGCCGTACGAGGCAGTGAGTCGACGGTCAGGAGGCGGGCCGGCAGCTTGTGCCGGGCCAGGCCGGCCGCGGTGCCCCGCTCCCGCAGGGACTCCAGCGTCGGCACCTCCTCGCCGGGGACCACGACGGCGCACACGATCTCGCCCCAGGTCTGGTCCGGGGCCGCGCAGATCGCGATCTCCCGGATCCCGGCGGCGCCCGCCAGCGCCTCCTCCACCTCGCGCGCCGAGATGTTCTCGCCACCGCGGATGATGATGTCCTTCACGCGGTCGGTCACGACGAGGTAGCCGTCGGGGTCGAACCTGGCCAGGTCGCCGGTACGGAACCAGGTGCCGTCCAGGTAGGCGTCCGCGTTGAGGGCCGGGTCGCGGTAGCCGACGAACTGCCGCGGGCCACGGGCGACGATCTCGCCCTCCGCGCCCGGCGTCACGTCGGCGCCGGACTCGTCCACGAGCCGGACCTCGTTCCCTGGCGCGACCCGGCCATCGGTCAGGCGGCGCTTGCCGGGTGGGTCGTCCGGCCCGCCGCTGCTGATGGCCGGGTGCTCCGTCGACCCGTACGTGCGCCAGGCGGTGATGCCCGCGGCCTCGGCCCGCGCGACCAGGCCCGGCGGCACCGCGGCCGCGCCGACGAGGAACCGCTGGAGAGTGGAGATGTCGCGGCCCGAGCGCTCGGCCTGGTCGAGCAGCGTCGTCAGGAAGAACGGCGTGCCCGCGCTGGCCGTGATCTGGTACGTCTCGATCAGCTCGGCGGCGGCGGCCGGGCTCCAGGAATCCATCATCACGGTGAGGCCGCCCGCGACCAGGGGCCGGAGCACGGCAAGCAGCGAGGCGATGTGGCCGGCCGGGAACGTCATGAGGGAGCGGGTCGCGTCGCCGGCGGGGGCGGCGGCGGTCAGGCCGAACAGCAGCGACTCGTGGCTGTGCTGCACTCCCTTCGGCGCGGCCGTCGATCCCGACGTGTACAGCAGGACCGCGACCGAGGCCGGCGCCGGCCGGGCCGGCTCTGCCCGCGGCCCCGCCGGCAGCGCGTCGAGCGCCAGCGCGCCGTGCGGCGCGTCCTCGCCTAGGACGATGAGCCGGTCCAGGCCCAGGGCCTGCCGCTGCCCCGCGATCGATGAGGCGACCTCGGTCCCGCGCCACCGGCGGGCCGTGACGACCGTCCGGGCGCCGGTCTCGGCCAGGACATGAGCCAGCTCGCCGGGGGTGGCCGCCGCGGTCAGGAGGACAGGGACCGCGCCCAGCGCCCACACAGCCACGGCAGCCTCGGTGCTCGCCGGGCCGACCGCCGCCTGCAACACGACGACCTCGCCGGGCCGGACCCCGGCGCGGTACAAGCGGCCCGCGACGTCAAGCGCCCGCTCGTGCAAGGTGGCCAGCCGCACGGCCGTCGCCCCGCCGCCGTGCCGGACGAAAATCAGCTCGTCATCCGGGTGCTGCCGCGCTCCCGCGGCGATGGCCTCGCCGACGGTCAGGTCCTGGTACCACCCCGCAGCCCGCCAGCTGGCCCGCAGGGCCTCCCGCGCCTGGCCGGCTTCAAGCGTCGTCAGCGGGATCGGGTCCCTCTCCTCGCGTATCACCCGGCTACCGGGCCCAGCGGGACGCGTCGCTGAGCCGCTTGATCAGGGCGGGGTCAAGCGCCAGGTCAAAGCCGGCCATGTTCTGCTCGTACTGCTGATGAGTGCGCGGGCCGATGATGACCGTCGTCACGCCTCGGCGCGACAGGACCCAGGCCAGCGCGACGGCGGCCGGCGTCGCGCCGATCTCGGCGGCGACCACGGCGACCTCGACCGCGAGCTCGACGCTCTGGTCGTCAAGCATCCGGGTCCAGAGGCCGCCGCGCGCGGCCCGGCTGCCCTCCGGCGCCGGCTGTCCTGGCTTGTACTTGCCGGTCAGCACGCCGCCGCCCAGCGGGCTGTAGATCATGGTGCCGAGGCCCTGGCGCTGGCAGGCAGGCAGGATGTCGTCCTCGATCCGCCGGGCGTTCAGTGAGTAACGCGGCTGCAGGCTGATGAACGGGGTCCCGCCAAGGTCCCTGGCCGCCCACTGCGCCTCGACGATCTGCGATCCGTTCCAGTTGGAGCAGCCGAGGTAGCGGACCTTCCCGGCCTGCACGAACCCGTGGAGCGTGGCCATCGTCTCGCTGACCGGGGTGCCGGGGTCGGGCCGGTGGCACTGGTACAGGTCGATGTAGTCCGTGCCGAGACGCCGCAGGCTCGCCTCCAGTGCCCGGGTGAGGTACTTGCGCGACAGGCCCATGGTGTTCGGGCCGGTGCCGATCGGCCCGTACCCCTTCGTGGCCAGGACGACATCATCGCGCCGGTCCTTGATCGCGCGCCCGACGACCTCCTCGGACTCGCCGCCGGTGTAGATGTTGGCCGTGTCGATGAAGTTGCCGCCGGCCTCCAGGTAGGCGTCGATGATCCGGCGGCTGTCCGGCTCACCGGTGGGCGCGACGGGCGAGTGCCCGAACATCATCGTGCCGAGGCAGGGCCGGGAGACCTGCAGGCCAGACGCGCCGAGGGTGGTGTACTCCATTGATAACTCCCGCGTGAGCTGTGTACCGATCGCCGGTATGTTGATAAAGTACACTCTATTACTCTGGACTGGATTTCGGGGTACACGGCAGCGGAAGGAATTCATGGAACAGCTTGCTGGCCAGGTCGCCGTGGTAACCGGAGCGGGCAGCGGCATCGGCCGGGGCATCGCCGCGGCGCTGGCCGCGGCGGGCGCGCATGTCATGGTCGCCGATATCGACGCGGCGGCCCGCGAGACCGCCGCGCAGCTGGCCGGTGCCGGCGTTGAGGCCGTTGCGGCTGAGTGCGACGTCCTGATGGGGGCCTGGTACGGGTGCTCGGCCTTCGGCCGGCGATTCACCGAGCAAGGGACGCCGGCGCACATCCTCAACACCGGCTCGGAGAACAGCCTCGGCGTCGCGCACGCCGGGCCGCAGGCGCGCCCGGCAAGCATGGGCCTGGATCCGGCGGACGTCGGCCGGGCCGCCGTGGAGGGCATCCGCCGTGGCGA
>DASYBB010000140.1:0-81817 GCA_036501025.1 Streptosporangiaceae bacterium | reverse complement strand
GTCCGGCCGGACCGGCGAGACGCTGCTGCAGATCCTGGAGAGCCGCCTGGACAACGTGGTGTACCGCGCCGGGTTCGGCAAGAGCCGCGACATGGCCCGTCAGCTGGTCACGCACGGCCACATCATGGTCAACGGCAGGCGCGTGGACATCCCGTCCTTCCGGGTGAGCGAGAACGACGTCATCGAGGTCGCGCGGAAGTCGTTTGAGCTGACCCCGATGGTGATTGCCCGCGCCGAGGCCGGCGAGCGCTCCGTGCCCGCCTGGCTCGAGGTCATGCCGGACCAGATGCGCATCCTCGTGCACCAGCTCCCGGCCAGGGCGCAGATCGACACGCAGGTCCAAGAGCAGCTCATCGTCGAGTACTACTCCAAGTAACGCAATAGCACCCCCCTACGGGCGATAGTCGCCCGCAGGCCGTTCGCCGGTCATATAGCGGTCCGGCGGAAAGGAAAGTCTCATGCTCATCGCACAGCGCCCCTCGCTCGGCGAGGAACAGGTCGGCGACTACCGGTCGAAGTTCACGATCGAGCCGCTGGAGCCAGGCTTCGGCTACACGATCGGGAACTCGATCCGGCGTACCCTGCTGTCCTCCATCCCCGGAGCGGCGGTCACGTCGATCCGCATCGAGGGCGTACTGCACGAGTTCACCACGGTGCCCGGGGTCAAGGAAGACGTCACCGACCTCATCCTGAACCTCAAGCAGCTTGTCGTCTCCTCGGAGCACGACGAGCCGGTGGTCATGTACCTGCGCAAGCAGGGGCCGGGCGCGGTCACCGCGGCCGACATCGCGCCGCCTGCCGGGGTCGAGGTGCACAACCCCGAGCTGCACATCGCGACGCTCAACAGCAAGGGCAAGCTGGAGATGGAGCTCACGGTCGAGCGCGGCCGCGGGTACGTCTCCGCCACCCAGAACAAGCAGCCGGGCCAGGAGATCGGCCGGATTCCGATCGACTCCATCTACTCGCCGGTGCTGCGCGTGACCTACAAGGTGGAAGCCACCCGGGTCGAGCAGCGCACCGACTTCGACCGGCTGATCCTGGACGTCGAGACCAAGCCGTGCATGCGCCCGCGTGACGCGGTGGCGAGTGCCGGGAAGACGCTGACCGAGCTGTTCGGCCTGGCGAGGGAGCTCAACGTCGACGCCGAGGGCATCGACATCGGCCCGTCGCCGACGGACGCCGCGCTCGCGGCCGACCTGGCGCTGCCGATCGAGGACCTGAACCTGACCGTCCGGTCCTACAACTGCCTCAAGCGCGAAGGCATCCACACCGTGGGCGAACTGGTCGCACGGAGCGAGCAGGACCTGCTTGACATAAGGAACTTCGGCGCGAAGTCCATCGAGGAAGTCAAGCAGAAGCTGGTCGACATGGGCCTGGCGCTCAAGGACTCCCCGCCCGGGTTCGACCCGAGCAGCGCCGTGGACTCCTTCACCGGCGACGAAGACGAGAGCTACGTCGAAACCGAGCAGTACTAAGCGGTACTGGCTCGCCGACGCTACAGAAAGGGTAATCAGGTGCCCACGCCTACCAAGGGTGCCCGGATGGGCGGCAGCCCGGCTCACCAGCGGCACATGCTGTCCAATCTGGCTGCCGCGCTCTTCGAGCACGGCAAGATCACCACGACCGAGGCACGGGCGCGTCGGCTCCGGCCGTACGCGGAGCGGCTGATCACCTTCGCCAAGCGAGGTGACCTGCACGCGCGGCGTCAGGTGCTGTCCGTCGTGACGGACAAGAGCGTGGTTCACACGCTCTTTGCCGACATCGGGCCGAGCTTCGCCACCCGCGAAGGCGGCTACACGCGGATCACCAAGGTCGGTCCCCGCAAGGGCGACAACGCGGCCCTGGCCGTGATCGAGCTGGTCCGCGAGGAGCCCGACGCCCGGCCGCGCCGCCGGCGGGCGCGCCGTCCGGCCGCCGCGGCGCCGTCCGGCCGCGGCCGGACGGCGGAGACGGCCGAGGCGACTCCGGCCGCCGAGGCCGAAGCTCCGGAGGCCGAGGCGACCGAGGCGACCGAGGCGGAGGCCCCCGAGGCCAGCGCTGAGGACACCACGGCCGAGGAGACCACGGCCGCCGCCGAGGACACCACTGCCGAGGACGAGTAACCCGCGCTGACTGATCAGCCACAGCCCGGCCCGCTCCGGGCGGATCAGCCAGCCCAGGATCGGGCCGGGGGCACTGCGGCCCCGGCCGATCCAGCTCAGCCGGACCCGGCATCGCCCGCGGCCCCTGTCCGGGCCGCGGGCGAGCCTGTGGTCCGGCTCCGTCTTGACCTGGCCTACGACGGTGCCGGGTTCCACGGCTGGGCCCGCCAGCCCGGTCAGCGCACCGTGCAGCAGGCCCTCGAGGACGCTCTCGGCACGCTGCTCGGCCAGGAGCCGGGACCGGCCCTCACGGTGGCCGGCCGCACTGACGCCGGCGTTCATGCCCGCGGCCAGGTCGCGCACGCGGACGTGCCCCTGGCCGCCTGGGACCGCACAGCGGCGGCCGCGCTGCGCCGCCTGGCCGGCCTGCTGCCGCCCGACCTCCGGGTCCGCGCCATCGCGCCCGCCCCGGACGGCTTCGACGCGCGCTTCTCGGCCCTGTCGCGCCGCTACTCCTACCGGGTCTGCGATGACCCCGCCGCGGCCGACCCGCTGCGCCGGGGGGACACCCTGTGGTACCCGCGCCCGCTCGACCCGGACACGATGAACGAAGCGGCCCGGGCCTGCCTCGGCGAGCACGACTTCGCCGCGTTCTGCCGCCGCCGGGAAGCCGCCACCACGGTCCGGGCCCTGCTGGAGCTGCACTGGGAGCGGCCGGAGCCCGGCATCGCCGTGGCCCGCGTCGTGGCCGACGCCTTCTGCCACAACATGGTCCGCGCCCTGGCCGGCGCGCTGCTCGCGGTGGGCGACGGCAGCCGCCCGCCGGCCTGGCCAGCCGAGGTCCTCGCTGCCCGGGTCCGCGACTCGGCCGTCCGGGTCGCCCCGCCGCACCCGCTGTGCCTGGAGGAGGTCCGCTACCCCGGCGCGGCTGGCCTGGCCGCCCGCGCCCTCCTCACCCGCCGCGTCCGCCCCCCGCTCCCGCCCGGCCCGGCCGCGGATGAGTGATCTCGCGGCCGGAGCTACGACGTGAAACCACGGTTGCTGCTTCTCCTCGAGCCGCGGATGCACGCCCATGCTGCTGGTCCGGCCCGGCGGCGGTGCCGGGCCACGCCCGGGTGCCCTACGGCGTGCCGCTGACCATGCGGTTGGAGAGGCTGACGTTCGCCGTCTCGTCGAACAGCTGCGTCATGAAGGTCTTGAGCTGAGCCTGCTGGGCGGGCGACTTGGGCGAGGCGCTGTTGATGAACTGCGCCCAGATCAGGATCAGGTAGTGCCCCTTGGTGGCGGCCTCCTCGAGCCCGGCGCCCTGGCCGAGCGCCCGCGTCGGGCCGCTCGGCCCCTTGAGCTGGCTGATGAAGTCCCCCGTGTCGGCCGCGTGGCCCGCGTGGGCCGCGGTCGCGGCCGTGCTGAGGTTGAGCACGCCGACCGTGCCCATCGCCCTCTCGGCAGTCGCCAGGTAACTGGCCCGCACGACCTGGCTGCAGATCTTGGCCGGGACGGCCGCCTGCAGGGCGGTGCCGATGACCGCCGAGGCGCAGGTGCCCTTCGGCTCGCTCGTGGTCCGGGAGAAGGCCACGCCGCCGGTGGTGAAGGTGTCCGGGAACAGCTGGGCGACGGTCAGCGGCAGCGGGTCGGCGGCGCGGCTGGCGATGTGCCCGAACTGGCCGAGCGTCGGGCTCGGCGACGCGGCCGCGGTGCCGGGCGCGGCCGCCGAGCGGTCCGCCGTGGGGGGCGTGCTCTGGTGCTCCGCGGCGTGCAGCAGGAAGGCCCCGGCCGCGATCGCGACGACCACGACCGCGCACACGGCGAGCACCGCGCTGACCGGGCGCCCCGTGCGGGCGGACCGGCCGCTGCGCGACCCGGCCCGGCTCGCGACCCGCGAGCCCGGCGCCCGGCCCTCCGGCCCGCCCGGAGGCTCGCTGCCGTGCCGCCCGGAACCGCGTGACCCGGGGGCCCGGCTCCCGCTCCGCCCGCCCCCGGCCCGCGAATGCGAACTGTGGCCGTCCGGCATGTCATCGGCCCGCCCGGCCATCCCCGGCCCGTCCGGATCCGCCTCCGGCCAGTCCGGCGGCGTCTCCGGCCAGCCCGGCGGCGGGACCGCGGCGGGTGCCGCCACCCCCGCGGACGCCGCAGCAGCCCCGGCCGCTTCAGCCGCGGCTCCGGCCGCATCCGCGGCCGCCGTCACCGGATCCGCGGCCGCCGTCACCGGATCCGCGGCCGCCGTCACCGGATCCGCGACCGCCCGGCGCGGGCTGGTCCACGTGCCCGGGCCGTCCTCGCTGATCACCTGCCAGGTCTGCGTCGAGGTGACGTCCGCGGCCGGATCACTGACCGCCAGCGCGGAGTAGCCCGGCTGGTACACCTCGTCCCCGGACCCGCCCGCCCCGGACCCGCCCGCCCCGTACTCGCCCGCCCCGTACTCGCCGGCCCCGTAGCCACTGTCGGCGTAGCCGCCGTGCGGCCGCTCCGGCCGCGGCGGCGCGGTACTTCCCGGCCGGCTCCCGGCGCCGGCGGCCCGGGCCGCCGAAGCGCGGTTCCAGGCCGCGAACTGCCCCGGCGGGTAGAGCGGGGCCGGCTGCCCGGGCGCGGGCGGGAAGCCCCGGACCGGTCCCTTGCTGATGGTGGCGTCGGCGGCCGAGCCCGGCCAGGCCGCCTGAGCGCCGGTGCCGTGGCGCCCGCCCGGTGCCCGGCTCCCGCCCGGCCCGCTGCCCGCGCGGCCGTTGCCGCCGGGCCCGCCCGTGGCCCCGGCGACGGGCCGCGGACCCCGGTAACCGGGCCCGAAGACCGACGATCCGGCCGTCGGGCCGGCTTCCGGCTGCCTCGGGCCGGGCCTGGTCGCGGACTGGCCGCGGCGGCCCGGAGCATCCCGGCCGGCCGGGTCACGGTGCCGGCCCGACCCCTGGCTGGCGGGCTGGCCGGCCGTACTGTCACCCGGGTGGCGCATGCGGCGAGCGTATCGCCTCGGCGCTGCACGTGGACGTGAGCCCACTTTTCCGCTATCGGCACCGCAACCGGCCGCGCCCGCGCCGGCGCATGGGCCAGTGACCCGGCCAGCGACCCGGGCGGGAGCCGCGCCCGGGTTTCCCCGTCACTTTGACCCGTGCGCCGGATGCCCGGTACCCTAGGTACGCGTCCATGTGTATCGGCATGCCCGTGTGCCCGCCTCGCGCGGGGAGATGAGCTGCGGCCGGTGCTGCGGATTCCCGTGCTAGGGGAGGGTGTAGCCCCCCGGGCGCGGGCCAGGATTCAGGACTCACACGCGAAGGCTTATGACTGTGCGCACTTTTAGCCCCAAGGCTGCGGATATCCAGCGTCAGTGGCATGTCATCGACGCCGCCGACGTCGTTCTCGGCCGCCTGGCCAGCCAGTCCGCCATCTTGCTGCGCGGCAAGCACAAGCCGATCTTCGCGCCCCACGTGGACACCGGTGACTTCGTCATCATCGTCAATGCGGCCAAGGTCGCGCTGACCGGTAACAAGCTGCAGGACAAGCGGGCGTACCGGCACTCGGGCTACCCGGGCGGCCTGCGCTCCGTCTCCTACGCGGACCTGATGGCCCGTAACCCGGAGAAGGCCGTCGAGAAGGCCGTCCGGGGCATGCTGCCGAAGAACACCCTGGGACGGCACCAGCTGAGCAAGCTCAAGGTCTACGCCGGCCCCGAGCACCCGCACCAGGCCCAGATGCCGGTGCCCTTCGAGATCACGCAGGTCGACCAGGTCGGCCGGCCCGCCGCCAAGTAGGCCGCGGGCGCCAGCAGCAAGAGCCGATCAGGAAAGCGCGAGGAAGCAACGTGGCTGAGCCCACCGAAGAGCCGCAGGCCGTCGAGACGACGGACGAGGTCCCGGCCGTCTCGGAGTACACCACCCAGACGGGCGACACCCGCCCCGGCGACACGCAGAGCCGCCCGGCGGCGACGGCGCGCCGGCCGGTCGTCACCGGCAACGCGCTCGGCACCGGCCGCCGCAAGGAGGCCATTGCCCGGGTCCGCATCGCGCCCGGCAGCGGCCAGTTCAAGGTCAACGGCCGGACGCTCGAGGAGTACTTCCCGAACAAGGTTCACCAGCAGCTCATCAAGGAGCCGTTCGTGACCCTCGGGGCTGACGACCAGTTCGACGTGATCGTCCGGATCACCGGCGGCGGGGTCAGCGGCCAGGCCGGCGCGCTGCGCCTCGGCATCTCCCGCGCGCTGATCCTGGTCGACCCGGAGAGCCGCCCGGCCCTGAAGCGGGCGGGCTTCCTGACCCGGGACGCCCGGGTTACGGAGCGCAAGAAGGCCGGGCTGAAGAAGGCCCGTAAGGCGCCGCAGTACTCCAAGCGCTAACCTCGCACCGGGACTGGGGGCGGACCACGGGGCAGGGGAGTTCATGGGGCGGCTGTTTGGCACGGACGGTGTCCGCGGTACTGCTGGCAGTCAGCTGACGGCGGCCCTGGCCATGGACCTGGCCGCCGCGGCGGCCGGCGTCCTGGTCGGCACGGGCGCCTTCGCGCCCACCGGCCGCGCGGCCGCTGGCGGCGCGGCTGACGGCGCGCCGGGTGCCCCGGGCACCCCGCCCGCCACCGGCCCGCCCGCGCCCGGCGCCCGGCGCCCGGTCGCGGTCGTCGGCCGGGACCCGCGGGCCTCCGGCGAGTTCCTGGAGGCCGCCGTGGTGGCGGGCCTGGCGGCCAGCGGCGTGGACGTCTTGCGGCTCGGCGTCGTCCCCACTCCGGCCGTGGCCTACCTCACCCCCGAGCTCGGCGCCGACTTCGGGGTCATGCTCTCGGCCAGCCACAATCCCGCCCCCGACAACGGGATCAAGTTCTTCGCCCGCGGCGGCGTCAAGCTGCCCGACGCCGTCGAGGACGAGATCGAGGGCCGCCTGGCCGCCGCCGTCCCCGCAGCAGGCCCCCGCGGCCCGCACGGCCCCAGCGGCCCCCAGGGCGTCCCCGCGGCCGGCTTCGGCCGGGTCCGCGAGGCCGCCGACGCGGCCGAGCGCTACCTGGACTACCTGCTCGCCACGCTGCCCCCCGGCCAGCCGCTGAGCGGCCTGCGCATCGTCGTGGACTGCGCGCACGGGTCCGCCTCCGCCTTCGCCCCCCGGCTGCTGAGCCGGGCCGGGGCGGAGGTCATCACCATCGGCGCCGACCCCGACGGCCTCAACATCAACGACGGCTGCGGCTCGACGCACCTGGACGTGCTGGCCGCGGCGGTGGTCGAGCACCGCGCCGACGCCGGGATCGCCCACGACGGCGACGCCGACCGGTGCCTGGCCGTGGACGCGTCCGGCGCGGTCGTGGACGGCGACCAGATCCTGGCCGTGCTGGCCCTGGCCCTCCGCGACGCCGGGCGGCTGGCGGGCGACACCGTCGTCGCCACCGTCATGTCCAACCTGGGCTTCCGCCTGGCGATGCGCCAGGCCGGCATCAGCGTGGTCGAGACGCCGGTCGGGGACCGCTACCTGGTCGCGGCCATGCTGGACGGCAAGTACACGCTCGGCGGCGAACAGTCCGGGCACGTCATCATGCTCGATCACGCCACGACCGGCGACGGGATGCTGACTGCGCTGCACCTGCTGGCCCAGATGGCGGCGCAGCAGGTCCCGCTGGCCGGGCTGACCGCCGTCATGACCCGGTATCCCCAGGTTCTCCTCAATGTCCGGGACGTCGACAAGGCGCGCGCGACCGCCGCGCCGTCGGTGGCCGCCGCCGTGGCCGCCGCGGAGGCCGAGCTCGGCGACTCGGGCCGGGTCCTCATCCGGCCGAGTGGTACCGAGCCGGCCGTCCGGGTGATGGTTGAGGCGGTGGATCCGGACCAGGCTCACCGGGTGGCTACCCAGCTGGCTCAGGTCGTGCGCGCCCTGGATTAGCCCGAAACCGGGGCTAACCGGGACCTAAGCGCGGGCCAGGACTACCCGGCCTACCCCGCGGCGGAGGATCTCAGCCACGGTGGGTATGTTTCCTCACCCCTATGGTCGAGGTTGTAGACCTTCACCCCTGGCAGTGTCTTACTCACGTGCAGTTACGGCCCCGCGCCGTGACGCGGCGAGGGGGGACACCGATGGGGGATCAGCATAGGCGCGTGGCCGTCGCTGACACCAGCACGCCGGCCGTGGTGCTGAAGCTCGACCCGAACGTCATGCACCATGGCGGGCTCGGGGTCATCCGCAGCCTGGGCCGCATCGGCGTGCCCGTCTACGGCGTGCACGAAGGGCCGATGGCCCCGGCCGCGAACTCGCGGTACCTGCAGGGCCGCTGCTTCTGGCAGCCCGGCGCCGATGACGCCGACCGGATCACCGACGGGCTAGTCCAGCTCGCCGACCGGATCGGCCGGCGGGCCGTCCTGCTGCCCACCGACGACGCGGGCGCGATCTACCTCGCCGAGCACGGCGCCGGCCTGCGCTCGCGGTTCATCTTCCCCGACCCGCCCCCGGACCTGCCGCGCCAGGTGGCCGGCAAGTTCTCGCTGCACGAGCTGTGCCGCGAGCTGGACATCCCGTCCCCGGCGGCGGCCGTGCCGCCGACCGCCGCCGGGGCGCGGGAGTTCGCCGCGCGGGCGGGCTACCCGCTGATCGCCAAGCTGACCACGCCGTGGGCCAGCTCCCTGCGCAGCACCTCGATCCTGACCAGCCCGGCCGAGCTGGACGAGGCGTTCCGGGCCAGCGCCCGCGAGGGGGCCGGCCTGATGCTGCAGGAGTTCATCCCCGGCGGGCCCGACACCGACTGGTTCTTCCACGGCTACTGCGACGCCACGTCCCAGTGCCGTCCGGCCTTCACCGGGGTCAAGGAGCGGTCCTACCCCGCGCACGCCGGCCTGACCAGCCTCGGCCGCTCCGAGCCGAACGCCGTCCTCCGCGATCAGGTCACCCAGCTGCTGAGCAAGCTCGGCTATCAGGGCCTGCTCGACCTGGACCTGCGCCTGGACCGCCGCGACGGCCGCTACAAGCTGCTCGACTTCAACCCGCGCCTGGGCGCCCAGTTCCGGCTGTTCGCCACGGTAGGCGGCCTCGACCTGGCCGCCGCCGCCTACCTGGACCTGACCGGGCAGCCGGCCGGCGACGCGGGGCAGGCCCCCGGCCGCCGGTTCGTGGTCGAGAACTACGACCCGCTGGGCGCCCTGGGCTACTGGCGGCGCGGCGAGCTCAGCCCGGCCGGGTGGCTCGCCTCCCTGCGGGGCGTGAGCGAGGCGGCCTGGTTCGCCCGCGACGACCTGCGGCCGTTCGGGCTCATGTGCCTGCGGATGGGCTGGCGCCTGGCCACCGGCGGCCGGAGCCGCCCGGCCGCCCCCGGCTTCCGCTACGCGCCCGGCCGCGCGGCCCACACCAATCGCAAGTCACCTATCACCGAGGAGGCACGATCATGACCGACGCCGTCGACGTGGCCATCGTGGGAGCAGGACCGTACGGGCTGTCCGTCGCCGCGCACCTGCGCGGGGCCGGGGTGAGCTACCGCCAGTTCGGCCTGCCCATGCACCTGTGGCGCGATGCGATGCCGCGCGGGATGTTCCTCAAGTCGCAGGGCTTCGCCTCCAACCTCTCCGACCCCGAGCGCAGTCACACCCTGGAGGCGTTCTGCCGGAAGACCGGCCACCCCTACGCCAGCTACGGGCTGCCGGTGCCGCTCGACAACTTCATCAGCTACGGCCAGTGGTTCGCCGACGAGCTGGTGCCGGGGCTGGAGGAGGTCCTCGTCACCGACATCGTCCGCACCCGCAGCGGCTTTGACCTCAGCCTCTCCGACGGAACTCAGGCCACGGCACGAAACGTGGTGCTGGCCGCCGGCGTCGAGCACTTCGCCCGGGTCCCGGAGCGGCTGGCCGAGCTGGGCCCGCAGTGCACGCATCCGTCGCAGCACACCGACCTCAGCGTCTTCTCCGGGCAGCGGGTCGTCGTGGTCGGCGCCGGGCAGTCGGCGCTGGAGAGCGCGGCGCTGCTCCACGAGAGCGGTGCCGACGTGCATCTCGTCGCCCGCGCCGAGCAGGTGAAGTGGAACGGCCAGCCCCTCGACCCGGCCCGGCCGCTGCCGCAGCGGATCGCCGAGCCCGAGTCCGGCCTCGGCTCGGGCTGGAGCACCTGGGTCTACTCCCGGCACCCGGAGCTGTTCCGGCGGCTGCCCGAGAAGACCCGGATCTACCGGGCGCGGACCGCGCTCGGCCCGGCCGGCGGCTGGTGGCTGCGCGCCCGGGTCGAGGACCAGTTCCCCGTCCTGACCGGCCACGCCGTGACCTCGGCCGAGCCGGCGGGCGACAGCGTGGCCCTGTCGCTGCGCACCAAGGACGGGATCAGCCGCGAGCTGACCGCCGACCACGTCATCTCGGCCACCGGCTACCGGCCGGACCTGACCCGGCTGACGTTCCTGGGTTCCGACCTGCGCGATCAGCTCACCACCGTGGACGGGACCGTCGCGGTCGACAAGGCCTACCAGTCGTCGGTGGCCGGCCTGTACGTCATCGGCCCCGCGGTGGCGCCCACCATGGGCCCGGTCATGCGGTTCGTGTACGGCTCCGAGCACGCGTCGACCACGGTCGGCGGCCAGCTGGCGGGGACCGGCCTGGTCCGGGCGCCCGCGCCCGCCAGCCGCTGACGGGGCCCGCCCCCGGAGCACCTGAGGACCTGAGGCTGAGGAAGAAGGCCAGCGATGCGACCAGACTCTTACGAGCGCTTTCCGGCGCCCCGGCAGGACCCCGTCCTGCCGGAATCGCCGGCGGCTCCAGGGCCCGTGCCGCCGCACGCAGCGATCGTGCCCCAGCCCGCGCCGCCCGCCGGGCCGGCGGCTGGACCGCTGGCGCACCCCGCAACCGGATCGGTAGCGCGGTTCGCCGCCGGGCCGCTGGCGCGGCCCGTCGCGGCGCCGGCGACGCCGGACCTGGCCCGCCCCCGGGCCAGCCGCGCGGTGCCCGTCGTGGTCCTGCCGGCCGTCGACGCGGCCGCGCTGGCCGTGGCCGGCGCCGCGTGCGCCGCGGGCCTGGCCGGCGGCGACCACCTGGGCGCCGGGCCGGCGATCCTGTACGGGCTGGCCGTGTTCGCGGGCCTGTCCCTGACCGGCCTGCACCGGCTGCGGATCACGCTCCGGGTGTCGGACCAGGCCGGCCGGATCCTGGCCGCCATCCTGGTCCCGGCCGCCCTGCTGGCCATCGCCGGGCTGCTTCCGGCCGGGCTCATCCCGGCCGGGCTGCTGGCTCCGGCCCAGATCACGACGGGCGCGGTGGCGCAGCTCGCGCTGGTGTCGGCTGGCCTGGTGCTGGCGGGCCGCCTGGCCGCCGCCGCCGTCCTGCGGGCCGCGCGCCGCCGCGGCGCGCTGGCCGAGCCGGCCCTCATCGTCGGCTCCGGCACCTTCGGCGCGCACCTGGCCGGGGAGATCCGCGAGCATCCCGAGCTGGGCCTGCGGGTCACCGGCTTCCTGGAGGACGGCGCGCCGCGCCGCGACCTGCTGGAGCCCACCCTGGGCCGGCCAGACGACCTGGCCCGGATCGTGCGCGAGCTGGGCATCCGCCGGGTGCTGCTGTGCTTCGGCGAGGGCCGCGACGAGGACCTGGTCCCGGTCCTGCGGGCCAGCGGGCGCCTGGCCGCCGACGTGTGCGTGGTGCCCCGGCTGCACGAGCTGGGCCTGGGCGTGCCGCGGGCCAGCCTGGACGAGATCTGGGGCATCCCGCTGATCCCGCTGCGCCGGCTGGGCCGCGGCCGGGCCAGCCTGGCCCTGAAGCGGGCCTTCGACATCACCGTGGCCGCCGTGCTGCTCGCCGCGGCCGCCCCGCTGCTGCTGGTGCTGGGCGCGGTCATCCGGTGGCAGACCGGCCAGAGCGCCCTGTTCCGCCAGCTGCGGGTGACCGGCGCGGGCCAGCAGTCCACGATCTGGAAGCTCCGCACCGTCACCGAGACGCCGGGCCCGCGCACCTGGTCGGTCGATCCGGCCCAGTGCTCGGCGCTCGGGCGCTGGCTGCGGGTCACCCACCTGGACGAGCTGCCGCAGCTGATCAACGTGCTGCGCGGCGACATGTCGCTGGTCGGGCCGCGCCCCGAGCGCGGCTGCTTCGCGGCCGACTTTGCCCGGCACATACCCCGTTACGCCGACCGGGACCGGATGCGGGCGGGGCTCACCGGCTGGGCCCAGGTCCACGGGCTGCACGGGGACACCTCGATCGCCGAGCGCAGCCGCTTCGACAACACCTACATCGAGTACTGGTCGCCCTGGCTCGACCTGGTCATCCTGGTCAAGACCATCGGGTCGGCCGTGGCCGGACTGGGGGCGAGCCGATGACCGCCACGACAACCGCGACCGCCGGGGGCCAGCGCGCCCCGATGCGGCTGCGCGACACGCCGATGATCTTGATGTACCACGGCATCGCGGACGTGACCGAGGACCCCAACCAGCTGTGCGTGTCGCCCGCCCGCTTCGCCGAGCAGCTGACCTGGCTGGAGCACAGCGGGCTGCGCGGGGTCAGCATCGCGACCCTGACCGCGGCAATGCGCGCGGGCCGGGCCGCCGGGCTGGTGGGGCTCACCTTCGACGACGGCTACACCAGCATGCTGGACACGGCGGTGCCGCAGCTGGCCGAGCGGGGCTTCGGCGCGACGGCGTTCATCATCTCCGACCGGATCGGCGGCACCAACGAGTGGGACGCCGGGCCGGTATGGCCGCTGCTGGACCGAGCCGGGGTGGCCGAGCTGGCCGCCGCCGGGATCGAGATCGGCTCGCACAGCGCCACCCACCCGCACCTGGCCGGCCTGCCCGCCCGGCGGCAGGCGGCGGAGGTCAGCGCGAGCCGCGGGCGGCTGGAGGACCTGCTGTCCGCGCCCGTGCCGGGGTTCGCCTACCCGTACGGGTCGATGGACGAGGCGGCGCGCTACGCCGTCGGCGCCGCGGGCTACGAGTACGCGTGCGCGGTGGAGACGCCGCGGCCCAGCCTGGGGCCGCTGGCGCTGCCGCGGATCTACGTGGGGCAGCGCGACAGCGCGGCCCGGATGACCATCAAGCGGCGCCTGCACAAGGGCTACGTCGCAGTGAAGGGGAGGCACGGATGAAGGTCTTGCATGTCATCACCGGACTCGACGTTGGCGGCGCGGAACTGCAGCTGGACGCCGTCCTGCAGCACACCAGGAACGACGCCGACGTCGTCACCCTCTACAACCCCGGGCCGGTCGCCGACAAGCTGCGCGGGCACGGCGTCCGCGTGCGCGACCTCGGGATGCACCGCAACACCGAGCTGGGCGCGATGCTGCGCCTCTACAAGATCATCCGCGCGGGGCGCTACGACGTGGTGCACGCGCACCTGTACCGGGCGCAGGTCTACGCCCGGCCCGCCGCCCGCCTGGCCCGGACGCCGGTCATCGTGACCACCGAGCACTCGATCGGCGAGACGCACCTCGAGCGGCGCAAGATGACCAGCTCGGTCCGCGCCCTGTACCTGGCCTCGGAGCTGGCCTCCGACGCCACCATCGCGGTGGCCGACGTCGTCCGCGACCGGCTGGAGCGCTGGGGCGTCCCGGCCCAGAAGATCACGGTCATCCCCAACGGCCTGGACTTCGACGGGCTGGAGTTCGACGCCGGGACCCGGGCCGCCGTCCGCGAGCAGTTCGGGATCCACCCCGATGCCTACGTGATGGGCACGCTCGGGCGGCTCGATCCCAACAAGCGCGTCGACCTGGCCATCGAGGCGGCCGCGCCGCTGCTGTCCGAGCGCTGCAAGCTGCTGGTCATCGGCCGCGGCGAGGACGGCGACCGGCTGCAGGCGGCGGCCGACAAGGCCGGGGTGGCGGAGCACGTCATCTTCGGCGGCTACCAGGCCGACATGACGGCCATGCTGTCGGCGATGGACCTGAACCTGTCCACCTCGCTCCAGGAGACGTTCGGGCTGTCAGTCCTGGAGGCGCTGGCCAACGGCCTGCCGGTGCTGTACACCACGTGCCCGGCGCTGGACGGGATCAGCACCGACCGGGCCCGCCAGGTCGACGGGAACGTGGCCGCGCTGCGGGCCGAGATGACCAAGGAAGTCGAGGCCGGCTTCCGGCCGCGGCAGCCGGTGACGAGCGTCTTCGACGCGTACGGCATCGAGTCGGTGGCCGGGCGGATCGACGACCTGTACGAGCGCATCGACGGCGCCCGCCGGGTCGGCCGCGCGCGCCGCAGCCCGCTCACCTTCCGCGGGGTGCCCAGCTGAGATGAGGATTGCGCTGACCGCTGAGGGCACCTACCCGCATCAGTTCGGCGGGGTGAGCGTGTGGTGCGACCAGCTCGTCCGCGGCCTGCCGGAGTACGACTTCGCGCTGGTCGCCCTGGTGGCGACCGGCGCGGAGCCGGTGCGCTGGGAGCTGCCGCCCAATGTCACGGGCCTGAGCGTGCTGCCGCTGTGGGGGCCGCCCGCCCCGGCGGGCCGGGGCTCGCGCTGGCTGCGGCCGCGCTCCGGGCCGCCGGTGGCCGAGCTGATCGAGATCCTGCTGGCCCCGCCCGACGAGGGCCAGGACCGGTTCGGCGCGGTCATGCGCGAGCTGTTCGAGTTCGCGCAGCGGGAGAACCTGACGGCCGAGCTGGCCAGCGAGCGGTCGGTGCGGCTGCTCAGCGAGGCATGGCGGCGGCACTGGCGGCTGGACCACCCGCCGCCGACCCTGCAGGACGCCGTGACGGCCATCCAGCTGCTGGAGCACGCCCTCCGGCCGCTGTCGCACCCGCCGCCGCAGGCGGACGTCGTGCACGCCGTGACCAACGGGCTGGGGGCGCTGCCCGCGCTGACCGCGCGGTGGCGCTACGGCACGCCGATGGTCGTGACCGAGCACGGCATGTACATGCGCGAGCACTACCTGCACAGCCGCCAGGATCCCTACCGGTGGCCGGTCAAGCAGCTCCACCTGCAGTTCCTGCGCCGCCTGTGCGTGCTCGGCTACACCGAGGCGGCGGTGATCACGCCGGGGAACGTCTACAACAAGCGCTGGGAAGCCGAGCTCGGCGCGGACGTGAGCCGGATCCGCACCGTGTACAACGGGGTGAACCCGGCCGAGTTTCCCGCCCTGGACGCCGAGCCCGACGTGCCGACCATCTCGTGGGCGGGCCGGATCGACCCGATCAAGGACCTGGAGTCCCTGCTGCGGGCCTTCGCCCTGATCCGCGCGGAGCTGCCGGACGCCCGGCTGCGGATCTTCGGGTCGACCCCGCCGGGCCGCGAGCCGTACCTGGCCCGCTGCCAGGCACTGGCCGCCGAGCTGGGCGTGGCGGGCGCGGTGGCGTTCGAGGGCCGGGTCGCGCAGATCCGCGACGCCTACGCCGCCGGGCAGGTCGTGGTGCTGTGCAGCATCTCCGAGGGCTTCCCGTACACCCTGATCGAGGCCATGACCTGCGGGCGCCCGTGCGTGGCCACCGACGTGGGCGGGGTCACCGAGGCCATCGGCGACACCGGCCTGGTCGTCTCGCCGCGCCGTCCGGTCGAGCTGGCCGGGGCCTGCCTGGCCCTGCTCCGCGACGACGACCGGCGCCACCGGCTGGGCGCCGCCGCCCGCCAGCGCGCCCTGGAGTACTTCACCGTGGACCGCGCGGTCAGCGCGTTCGACGAGATCTACCTGTTCCTGGGCACCGGCCGGCCGCTGCCGGTGGCGCCCGCCGGCCCGGTGACCGAGCGCGCCGCGGCGCAGAGCCCGGCGGCGCCCGGTCCGCCGGTCACCCGGCCCGCCGCCGGGTCAGCCGCCGGACCCGCCACCGTGACCTACCTGGAGGCGACTGGATGAGTGCGGGAGACGTTCGCTCGCCCGCCGTCGGGCTGGCCCCGGCCGTCGGCCGGCTGGACCACCTGCGGCCGGTCACCGCCGCCGGGACCGACACCGTGCCCCGCACGGTCCCGGACCTGTGCGCGGAGTTCGCCGCCGTGTGCGAGTCGGCGGTGGACCCGCTGGAGATCGCCAGCGCGCTGGAGTTCGACGGGCTGACCGACCAGCTGATCCGCGAGCGCTACGGCTATGGCAACGTGTTCGCCCTGGCCAGCGAGATGTACGTGCAGGTGCCCCGGCAGCCCGCCGAGCCGGAGCCGGCGCCCGACCCGTGGCCGGTCAGCCGGCTCACGCCGCTGCTGCACGGCCTGCTCTACGGCCTGCCCGCGGTGTGCTTCCCGGCCGCGGCCGCGCTGCTGGCCGGCCCCGGCGCGCACGCCGTGCTGATCACCGCGCTGCTGGCCGCCTGGGCGGCCAGCCAGGCCCTGGCCAGCCTGGGCTACCAGCGGCTGGGCCGGACCACGGACCGCGACCAGGCCCGGCGCCTGCTGCGGGCCGGGATGCTGGCCGGGCTGCTGCTCATCACGGTCATCATGGCCGGGACCGGGCTGCTGCTGCACGCCCGGCTGTCGCTGTTCGTCTTCGGGGTGGGCGAGGGCGCCTACATGCTCGGCGCCTGCGTGCTGCTCGTGCTCGGGGCGGAGAAGTGGCTGCTGGCCGCCCTGGCCCCGGGCATCGTCGGCAGCGTGGCGTTCCTGGTCCTGGGCCGGCCGCCGGGCCTGGAGCACGCCGCCTGGGCCAGCCTCGCCCTGCCGCCGGTGCTGGCCGTGGCCGCGGCGCTGACAGCCACCCGGACCACGGGCACCCGCACGCCCGGCGGCCCGCTGGCCGGCCTGGTGCCCCGCGGCCTGTTCGTGCCCGCCGAGCTGCGCGGCGCCGTCCCGGCCGCCGCGTTCGGGCTGGTGGCAGCGGGCCTGCTGGCCTATCCCGTCGTCACCGCGGTGCCCGGCCATCCCGGCGTGAACTCCGGCGCGCTGCTGGCCAGCCTGCCGCTGTCGCTGTCGATGGGCGCGGCCGAGTGGAGCATGCTGGCCTACCGGCGGCGGACCCGGTCGCTGCTGCGCTCCAGCACCGACCTGCGGGCGTTCGGCCGCCGCTCACGGCTCATGCTGGCCGCCGCGCTCGGCCAGTACCTGCTGGCCGCCGCCGTGCTGACCGCGGCCACGGCCCTGATCGCGACCCGCACCGGGCTGGTCACGCCGTCGCCGGTGCTGGTCCCGGAGCTGATCGTCTACCTGATCCTGGGCGGCGCCCTGTTCCTGGCCCTGGCCCTGCAGGCCCTGGGGCTGCGGGCCGTCCCGCTGGTGGCCTGCGCGGGGGCGCTGGCCTTCGAGATGGCCTGGCCGGAGCTGGGCCTGGCGGTCCAGCTGGCCGCGGTCATCGGCCTGTTCGCCGTCCTGGCCGCCTACGCGGGCCGGTCGCTGGCCCTGGCCATGCGGCACGCGTTCTGAACGGTCCTAACTACACATCCATCGAGACACATCGGGGGAGAGCAATGCCGGAACTAGTCGCAGTGACCGGAGCCGAGGGCTTCATCGGCTCGCACCTGACCGAGGCGCTGGTGCGGCGCGGATACCGGGTCCGGGCCATGGCCCTGTACAACATGTTCAGCTCGGGGGGCTGGCTCGACACCCTGGATCCCGAGATCGCAGGTGAGGTCGAGGTCGTCTTCGGCGACGTCCGGGATCCGGGCTCGGTGCGGTCCTTCGTCGACGGCGCGTCCGCCGTCTACCACCTGGCCGCGCTCGGGTCGGTGCCGTACTCCTACGTGGCGCCGCGGTCCTTCGTGGACACCAACACGATCGGCACCCTGCACGTGCTGGAGGCGGTCCGGGCCTGCGAGACGCCGCGCCTGGTGCACACCTCCACGAGCGAGACCTACGGGACGGCCCGGACCGTGCCCATCAGCGAGTCCCACCCGATCCAGGCCCAGTCGCCGTACGCGGCCTCCAAGGTCGGGGCGGACAAGCTCGTCGAGTCCTACTTCCTGAGCTTCGGGCTCCCGGCGGTGACCTTGCGGCCGTTCAACACCTTCGGCCCCCGGCAGTCGAACCGGGCCGTCATCCCGCAGGTCATCACCCAGCTGGCGGACGGGGCGCAGCAGCTCAAGCTGGGCGCGCTGGACCCGACCCGGGACTTCTGCTTCGTCACCGACACCGCGCAGGCGTTCATCACGCTGGGCGAGGCGCCGGGCTCGGCGGTCCTCGGCGAGGCCTTCAACTGCGGCCCCGGCGTGGACGTTTCCATCGGCGCGCTGGCCCACGAGATCGCCGCGCTCATGGGTGTCGACGCCGACATCGTCGAGGACGCCCAGCGCCTGCGGCCCAAGGACTCCGAGGTGATGCGCCTGGTCTGCGACCCGTCCAAGCTGACCGAGCGGACCGGCTGGCGGGCCGCGGTGGACCGGGCGCAGGGCCTGCGCGCGACCATCGACTGGTTCGCCGACCCGGCCAACCGGGCCCGCTACCCCGCCGGGTACCAGCAGTGAGGCCCCGCTCCACCCCGGATCTCGCCGGCCGGCCGCGCGCGATCATGATCATCGGGGCCAGCGGGTACCTGGGCCGCCATGTCCGGGACGCGGCCGCGGCCGCCGGGCTGGACGTCAGCACCGCGGGCCGGTCGCCGCTGCCGGGCTCGTGCGAGCACAGCCTCATCGACCTGGCCACCGACTCGCCGGCCGCGGTGGCCGCGACGCTCTCGCAGCAGGCCCCCGATGTGGTGGTGAACTGCGCCGGGGCGACCGGCGGGGACGTCGGCACGCTGGCCGCGGCCAACGTGACCGGGACCGCCACCCTGGTCAGCGCGCTGCGCCGGACCGGACGGTCGATCCGCCTGGTGCACCTGGGCTCGGCCGCCGAGTACGGGCCCAGCGAGCCGGGCACCGCGGTGGCCGAGTCGGACCCGGCCCGCCCGGCCGGCGCCTACGGGGCGACCAAGCTCGCCGCGACCCGCCTGGTCGAGCTGGGCCGGGTCACCGGGCTGGACGCCGTCGTGCTGCGCGTCTTCAACCCGGTCGGGCCGGGCGCGCCGG
Source organism: Streptosporangiaceae bacterium (assembly GCA_036501025.1). Lineage (GTDB taxonomy): Bacteria > Actinomycetota > Actinomycetes > Streptosporangiales > Streptosporangiaceae > DASUBV01. The sequence goes on along the minus strand of DASYBB010000140.1, from coordinate 62,981 downwards.
ACACCATCCTGCCCGGCCGGCTGGTCGGCGAGCTGCGCCGGGCCGCCGCCGACGGCAGCGACGTCCGCCTCGGCCCGCTGGGGGCCGTCCGGGACTTCGTCGACGCCCGGGACGTGGCCGATGCCGCCGTGGCGGCCGCCCTCGCCGCCGCCCTGCCCGCGGCCGTCATCAACGTCGGCAGCGGCACCGGCGTCCCGGTCCGCACCCTGGTCCGGGAGCTCGTGGCCATCAGCGGGTATGACGGCTCCGTGACCGAGGGCGCGCCAGCGGCCGGAGACGGGACCGCCGGAGCCGGGGCCGGCGGGACCTCGTGGCAGCAGGCCGACATCGGCCTCGCTCGTCGTGACCTGGACTGGGAGCCGCGCCGCGAGCTGACCGCCGCGCTGGCCGACCTGTGGGAGGAATGCCGTGCCCCGGCCGCCAGCTGACCAGCGCGCCGCCCCGCCGGCGCCGAGCCTGCGCCTGGGCGGGCCGCGGCGGCCGCGCCTGCTGGTGCCCGCGTACTTCCACCCGGCGGCCGCCCCCGGTGACTGGGCCGAGCTGGCCCGGCAGGCGGACCAGGTCCGGCTGGTCATCCTCAACCCGGCCAGCGGGCCGGGCGACGGCGCCGACCCGGACCACCTGCGCGTCCTGCAGCCGCTGCGGGACGCCGGGGTGGCCGTGGCCGGCTACGTCGACACCAACTACGGCCGGCGCCCGCGGCGGGCCGCGCTGGCCGACATCAGCCGCTACCGCGACTGGTACGGGGTCAGCGGCGTCCTGTTTGACCGGGTCTCGGCCGGCCTGGAGGACCTGCGCCACTACGCCCTGCTGGCCCGGCGCGCACGGAAGCTGGGTGCGCTGACCGTGGCCTTCAACCACGGGGTGCACCCGCACCCGGGTTACGCCCAGCACGCCGACGTGCTCGGCACCTTCGAGGGGCCGTGGTCGGTCTACCTGGAGCAGGCCATGCCCCAGTGGACGCGGTCCTGGCCGCCGGAGCGCTTCTGCCACGTGGTCTACGGGGTGCCCGGGCCGCAGCTGGAGAATGCCCTGCTGCTGGCGGGCCGCCGCCGGGCGGGCTCGGTCTACGTCACCGACCGCACCGGCGGCAACCCCTATGACCGCCTTCCGGCCGCCCTGCGCCCGGACGGGCCGCCGGGCCCGTGACCAGCTCGTCCGCCGCCGGCCCGCCCGGCCGCCGCCGGCCCCGCGCGCTGCCGCTGGCCCTGGCCGCGGTCATCGTGGCGGCCGCCGTCATCGCGGTCCTGAAGCTGGCGGGCGGCAGCGCGGCGGCCCCCTGCCCGGCGACCGGCCGGCCGGTGTCGTCCTTCGTGCCCGCCTTCTTCGAGCCGCCGGACTGGAGCGCGGCCGTCACCGACGGCCGGGCACCCGCGGTGATGATCCTGAACCCGGCGTCCGGGCCGGGCCCCGCGCCCGACCCGGCCCTGCGCCGCGCCGTCAGCGAGGCGGCCGACGCCGGCTCGCGCGTGATCGGCTATATCGGGACCAACTACGCGCAGCTGCCGGCCGCGCAGGCCCGCCGGGAGGTCCAGGACTACCGGGACTGGTACCACGTGCGCGGCATCTTCCTGGACCAGACGCCGACCGAGGGCAGCCGGCAAATCGGGTACTACCGGGACCTGGGGCGCTATATCCACCAGAACATCCCCGGCGCCGACATCTGGATCAACCCGGGCGCGGTCCCGGACCGGAGCTACCTCTCGGTGGCCAACGTGGTCATGATCTTCGAGGGCTCGTACGCGAGCTACCAGCGCCTCACCCTGCCCGGCTGGGTGGACCGCTACCCCCCCGGCCGGTTCGCGCATACCATCTACGCCGCCCCGGAGTCCGCCGTGGCCAGCGCCGTGCGCCTGGCCCGGGAGCGGAACGCGGGGTACCTGTTCCTCACCCCGGACACCGGATCCAACCCCTACGGCGCCCTCCCGGCCTACTGGCCGCAGGAGCGGGCCGCGGTCTCCGGGTCCTGCTCCGCGGCGCGCTGAGTACCGCCCTTCCCGCCCCCCTGCCCAAAAATAGGTACATAGAGCAGACCTTCTCGTTCATCTGCATGAGGACCCCCGGTGCCGGACCAGGCACACTCAGTTAGATGGAAGTGCTCCGACTGGTGCTGGTGGATGACTACCGCATGGTGACCGAGGCGATGGCCTCCCGGCTGTCCGCGTCACCTGACCTGTGGGTGGCGGGCTGCAGCCAGACCGATGATCCCCGGCTCCCGGAGATCATCCGCTGGCTGCGCCCGGACATCGTGCTGATCGACGTGGAGCCGCTGGGCTTCGCCGTCGGCGAGGTGCTGGGCCGGATCAAGGCTGCCTGGCCGGCCGCCAGGATCATCGTCGTCAGCGCCGACGCCGACGCGGCCCACGCCGTCGAGGCGGCCCGGGCGGGCGCCGATGCCTGGGTGTCGAAGAACGAGGGCGCCGACCAGCTGGAGGACGTCATCCGGGGCGTGGCCCGCGGGCAGTCGGTGTTCCCGCCCGAGATGCTCGGCGAGGTCCTGCGCACCCTGCGCGACGACGTCCGCAGCGCCCAGGAGAGCACGAGCCTGCTGGATACCCTCAGCCCGCGCGAGCTGGACGTGCTGACCAGCATGGCCAAGGGCAAGCGCGCCCGGCAGATCGCGGCCGAGCTGATGATCTCGGCCGACACGGTCCGGACGCATACCCGCAGCATCTTCGGCAAGCTCGAGGTGCACAGCCGGATCGAGGCCGTCAGCGTGGCCTGGGCGGCCGGCCTGCGGCCCGCCGACGTGGCCGGCCCGCCCGCCGCCGCCAGCAACGGCCCGGAGCCGACGTGACGCCCGCCCGCCCGCTCCGGGTCGCCACCGTCATCGCCCGGCTGGAGGGCGGCGCGGGCGTGCTCGCCCTGCGCGGTGCCCTGGCCCTGAACTCCCGCTCCTGCCAGATGACCATCATCACCGGGCAGGGCGACCAGCTCATCGAGGCGGCCCGCGCGGCCGGCCTGGAGGTGGTGGTCGAGCCGTCCCTGCGCGCCCCGATCCGCCCGGCCAGCGACCTGCGCGCGCTGGCCCGCCTGCAGGCCCTGTTCGCCGCGCGCGGCTTCGACGTCGTGCACACCCACTGCGCCAAGGCCGGCGCGGTCGGCCGGGTGGCCGCCAAGCGGGCCGGGGTGCCCCGGATCATCCACACCTTCCACGGCTTCCCGTTCCATGAGTTCCAGTCCCGGCCGCTGCGCCGGGCCTACGTCGGGATCGAGCGCCGGCTGGGCCAGCTGACCAGCGCGGCCCTGTGCGTCGGGGCGGGCGTGGCGGCCGAGGCGGTCCGCCGGGAGCTCATCTCGCCCGACCGGGTGCGCACCATCGGCGTGTCCGTCGACGGGCCGGCCCGCCTGCTGGCCAGCCGCGCGGCCGGCTCGGCGGCGGGCGCGCAGCAGGCCCGCCACCGCGCCCGGGCCGCCCTCGGCCTGCCCGCGGACGCGCTGGTCGTCGGCGCGGTCGGGCGCCTGACCTACCAGAAGGCCCCCGAGGACTTCGTCTCCGCCCTGGCCCGCCTCGGCCGGCCGGGCGTGATCGGCACCTGGGTCGGCGGCGGCGAGCTCGCCGCGCGCGTCACCCGCCAGGCCCGGTCCCTGCCGGCCGGTCAGTTCCGGCTGGCCGGGCAGCGCAGCGACATCCTGGACATCCTGCCCGCGTTCGACGTGTTCGCCCTGCCCAGCCGCTACGAGGGCCTGCCGACGGCCGTCGTCGAGGCCATGATCTGCGGCGTCCCGGTCGTGGCCACCGCCGTCAACGCCGTGCCCGACCTCGTCGTCCCCGGCGAGACCGGCCTGCTGGTCCCGCCGCGCCGGCCGGCCCTGATGGCCGCGGCCATCGGCGAGCTGCTGGACTCGCCCGGCCTGGCGGCCCGGATGGCGGGCACCGCGCGGACCCGGATGAACGGGCAATACGGGGAGGAATCCCTGCGCAATGCCCTGCTGGAGGCCTACGAGCCCGCGGCCGCCTGAGGGGAACCTGCGTGTTGATTAAACACTCAGTCAAGTACAGCTACCGGCCACACGAAACACACATCCGGCCCCTAGCGTCGAAGTCATAAGGTCTAGATAAGTCCCGGGGGGAGAGGCTGGTTCGGGGCTACGGGGGGAGAACAGATGGGAACAGTGCAAGCCGCACGGTGCGAAGGATGAGGCTCATCCTGGGCGACGACCAGGCCATCTTCCTTGATGCCCTGGCCAGCGTCCTGGAGCAGCACGGATACGACGTGGGCGTGGTCGCGCGCAGCGCACCCGAGATGATCGCGCTCGCGCGGCAGCAGCGCCCCGACGCCTGCCTCGTCGACCGGGCTGATCTCGACGCCATCAGCCAGGCCAGCGAGGCCACCACCGTGATCGTGCTGAGCGCCGACTCCGATCCGGAGGCCGCCCAGCGCGCCCTGGACGCCGGGGCCTCGGGCTACCTGCACCAGTCCCGCGGCATCGAGGTGCTCGTCGCGGCCCTGGAGCGCATCCTGAACGGAGAGCACGTCGTCGACGTGCCCGGCGGCTCGGCCCGCCGTCCCCGGCCGGCCACCCACGCGGACAACATGGCGGCCGCCCTCACCCAGCGGGAGCGCGAGTGCCTGACCCTGCTGGTGGCCGGGCTGGACACCACCGCCATGATGCGGGAGCTGGGCGTTTCCCGCACCACCGTGCGGACCCACCTGCAGGCCGTCCTGAGCAAGCTGGACGTGCACTCGCGCCTGGAGGCCGCCTCGTTCGCCGTGCGCCACAACCTGGTCGAGGCCCCGGAGGCGACGCCGCCCGCGGCCCGCTCCGGCTCCGCCCTGCGCGCCGTCAGCTAGCGCGCCGGGCCGGTCAGCAGGTAGCGCAGCAGCACCGCGTCACCCAGCCGGCCGACGTCCGCCAGCCTCATCGGGTTCCCCGGCCCGTGCGGATAGGCGCCTGCCTGCGTCATCCGCACGCCGCCGCCGACGAAGAAAGGCGCGATCATGAGCTGCAGCTCATCGGCCAGCCCGGCGGCCAGGAACCCGGTGAGCACGCCGGCCCCGCCCTCGACCAGGAGCCGCTCGACGCCGCGCCGGCCCAGGTCGGCCAGGACCGCGCCCAGCCCGGCCTCGCCCAGGTCGACCACCTCGGCACCGGTCCCGGCCAGCTGCTCCCGGACGCGGGCGGCCGCCGGGCCGGCGGCATAGACGATCCGCTGGCCCTGCCCGCCCGCGCCGCCCGCCGCGCCCGGCCCGGCGGCCCCGCCCAGGGTGGCCGCCTCGACCACGCCGCCGGCCTCCGCGGTGAAGAACCGGGCCGCCGGATCCAGGCCGCCCCGGCTGGTCAGCGTGAGCCGGGCCGGGCTGGCGGCCCGCCCGGCGGCCGCGCGGGCCGCCCGCCGCGCCGCCGAGCGCACGAGCAGCCGGGGGTTGTCGGCGCGGATCGTGCCCGCGCCGACGAGGATCGCGTCGACGCCCGCCCGGACCTCATCCACCCGGTCGAGGTCGTCGGCGTCGGAGAGCACCAGCCGGCCCGGGCCCGCGTCATCGATGTAGCCGTCGGCGGAGACAGCCGCCGATAGCAGGACGTACGGTCGTTGCGGCACGGAATGCCCCCTGAAGCTCCCGGCGGGCGTAGACTTCTTGTTTTAAGCCCTCGGATGAGGATCGATTTCGCGAAGTCTACTGTGCTGGATCCAAGCTGTGCTGGCTTGAAGCAGTGCTGGGAGGTCCCGAATGCCGACTCTGGTGCACGGCGCGGACGCCGGCCCGGCCCGGCTGGCCGGGCTGGGGCTGTCGGCGGCCGATTTCGAGTTCGTGCTGGCCGGCGCCGACGCCGAGGCCCGGACCTGGACCGCCCTGGCGCCGCCGGTCATGGCCGGGATGGCCCGCTGGGGCAAGACCAACGAGCTGCTCCGGATCCGGCTGGCCCCGCGCGGCTGGACCCGCGACGACCCGCGGAACATGCCCCGCACCATCAGCCCGGCGGGGGACTTCGCCATCGTGGCCGCGACCGGCGACGGCGCCACCGGCCGCGCGGACGTGGCCAGCCGCAACCTGTACGCGCGGGGCATCGAGACCGTCCGCGCCATCGGCCGGGCCGACCAGCTGGCCTTCGACTACCCCGGCCTCGAGCTGCCGGCCGCGGATGACCTGGCCATCTGGCTGCTGCTCTACCACCTCGCCGGGGACGAGATCCGCGCCGAGCTGTCCCGGCCGCACTCCATCTCGCCCGCCGGCTACGTCGACAGCTGGGCCGAGCGGATCCTGCTGCCCGCCCTCGCGCTGGCCCGCCCGGACGTCACCCCCGTCCGGGCCGGCGCCGCCGCGGAGGTGACAGTTCCCGTCACGCGGCGCGCGCCATGATCGTGCCGGCGCTGACGCCGTCCCGGCTCGCCCTGGCCCGCAAGCGCCGGGGGATGACGCTGATCCGGCTGGCCGAGGCCACGGGCGTCAGCACCCGCAGCCTGACCGCCTACGAGAGCGGCCGGCAGCAGCCCGCACCGCAGACCACCCGGGCTCTCGCGCGGGCGCTGGCGGTACCGGCCGCGTTCCTCCAGGCCGCAGAGATCGAGGAAATCCCGCCCGGCGCGGCCAGCTTCCGCGCCCTGAGCAAGATGACGGCCGGCCAGCGGGACACCGCCTGCAGCGCGGGCCGGATCGCGTTCCTGATCAGCGACTGGATCGAGGAGCGCTTCATCCTGCCCGCCGCCGACGTGCCGTCGCTGGCCCAGCTCGACCCCGAGACGGCGGCCGAGGTCGTCCGTGCCCGCTGGGGCCTGGGCCAGGGGCCGGTCAGCAACGTCATCCACCTGCTGGAGTCGCGCGGGGTGCGGGTGTTCTCGCTGGCCGAGGAGTGCGCCGCGGTCGACGCGTTCTCGCTGTACTGGCACGGCACCCCGTTCGCGTTCCTGAACACGATGAAATCCGGCGAGCGGGGACGTTTCGACGGCGTCCACGAGCTGGGCCACCTGGTCCTGCACAACGACGACCGGGTGCCCCGCGGCCCCGACGCCGAGCAGGAGGCCAACCGGTTCGCGGCCGCCTTCCTGATGCCGGCCGGCAGCGTGATCGCGGCCGGGCTGGCGGGCGCCACCGTCGACCAGATCCTGGCGGCCAAGGCGACCTGGAGCGTGTCGGCCATGGCCCTGACCCACCGGCTGCACGAGCTGGGCCTGCTCACCGAGTGGGGCTACCGGACGGCCTGCGTCAGCCTGTCCCGCCTCGGCTACCGGCGGGCCGAGCCGGGCGGCATCCCGCGCGAGACCTCCCAGCTGCTGTCCAAGGTCTTCCGGTCGCTGCGCGACGACGGGGTCCCGCCCCGGCGGATCGCCCGCGACCTGGCCATGTCCGTGGCCGAGCTGAACAGCCACGTCTTCGGCCTGGTCCCCACGGCGCTGCCCGGCGGCGTCCCGGACGGCCCGCCGGTCCGCCCTCAGCTGCGCCTGCTGCCCTAGCCACCCGATGGTCATCTGGCCGTGATACCAACGAGCCAGATGATCACGGTGCCGCCGGGGCGGCGGCGAGCGAAGGAGCGCGATGACAATGTCCACCGAGGTGATCCTCAGCCGGCACGGGGAGGCCCACTGCAACGTCGCCGGGCTCGTCGGCGGGGACAAGACCTGCACCGGCCTGACCGACCTGGGCCGCAAGCAGGTCGAGTGCCTGGCCGACCGGCTGCGCGCCGAGCACGAGGAGATCGCGCCGTTCGACGTGCTGTACGCCGCGCCCCGGCGCCGGGTCCTGGAGAGCGCCGAGATCCTGTCCGCCGCCCTCGGCCTGCCCGTGCACATCGCCGAGCGGCTGGCCGGGCCGCGGCACGGCGAGGCGGACGGCCGGACCTGGGCCGAGATCTACGCCGAGTTCGGCGGGGCGCCGCGCAGCGACCCGGACCGGCCCTACGCGCCGGGCTCGGAGACCTGGAACGAGTACCTGGCCCGGGTCACCGGCGCCCTGGCCGGCCTGGTCCGGCGGCACCCGGGCCAGCGCGTGCTGGTGGCCGGCCACCACGAGACCATCGAGGCCTCGTTCAGCTTCATGCTGGGCCTGGCCCACGACGCGTCGGCCCGGACCGGATTCGCCAGCGGCCACACCTCGCTGGTGCGCTGGCTGCAGCGCGCCAGCGGGTTCGGGCAGGATGCCTGGGTCCTCGCCGCGTTCAACGACCAGCAGCACCTGGCCCGGGCCGGGCTGCTCTCGGCCGCGACCGCCGCGCCGAGCTAGCCGTTCGCCCATAGCGAACGGCGCTGCATAGAGCGGGCCATCGAGGAGAGAACCCCGGTAATGAGAAACGCGCACGCCGTCGCTGACGTCCGCACGGCAGAACAGGCCCTGCTCGCCCGGCTGCCCGACGGCGCCCTGATGAGCCGGGCCGCCGCCGGGCTGGCCTCGGTCTGCGCGCGGCTGCTCGGGCCGGTCTACGGCGCGCGGGTCGTCATCCTGGCCGGCAGCGGTGACAACGGCGGGGACGCCCTGTTCGCCGGGGCGCGCCTGGCGGCCCGCGGCGCGGCCGTGACGGCCATCGCCGCGGCCAGCCGCCTGCACGAGGGCGGTGCCGCCGCCCTGCGCGCCGCCGGCGGCACCGTCCGGCCCGCCCGGGCCGACGCCGACCAGGCTGACCTGGATGCCGCGGACCTGATCATGGACGGCCTGCTCGGCATCGGCGGCCGGGGCGGCCTGCGCGAGCCGGCCGCGACCCTGGCCGCGCGGACCGGGCGCGCCCGCGCGGCCGGGGCCGCCGTGGTCGCCGTCGACCTGCCCAGCGGGGTCGACGCGGACACCGGCGAGGTGGCCGGCGCGGCCATCGCGGCCGACGTGACCGTCACCTTCGGGACCCTCAAGCCCGGCCTGCTGATCGACCCCGGCGCGAGCCGGGCGGGGGCCGTCGAGCTCATCGACATCGGGCTGGCCGGCCTGCCCGCCCCGGCGGTGGCCGCGCTGCAGGCCGCCGACATCGCCGCCCTGCTGCCCCGGCCGGGAGCCGAGTCCGACAAGTACCGCCGCGGCGTGCTGGGCCTTCTGGCCGGCAGCCAGCGCTACACCGGCGCCGCGGTCCTGGCCACGGGCAGCGCCATCCACGGCGGCGCCGGGATGGTCCGGCTGATGTCGGCCCAGCCGGCCCTCACGGCCGCCCTCCAGCACTGGCCGGAGGCGGTCACCACCGTCGCCGACCCGGCCGCGGCCGCCAAGTCGGTCGAGACCGCGGGCCGGGTCCAGGCGTGGGCGGCCGGCCCCGGCATGGGCACCGACGACGGCGCGGCCGGGCTGCTGGCCGCCGTCCTGGCCAGCGACGTCCCTGCCCTGGTGGACGCCGACGGGATCACCATCCTGGCCGGGCACCGCGAGCTGCTGGACCGCTCCGCGCCGACCCTGATCACCCCGCACGCCGGCGAGCTGGCCCGGCTGACCGGGGCCGACCGCGACGCCATCGAGGCCCGCCGGCTGGAGCACGCCACGGCGGCCGCCGCCGACCTGGGCGTGACTGTCCTGCTCAAGGGTTCGACCACGGTCATCGCCGACCCGGACGGGACCGTCCTGGTCAACACGACCGGCTCGGCGTGGCTGGCCACGGCCGGCTCGGGCGACGTGCTGTCCGGCCTGGCCGGCGCGCTCCTGGCCCAGGGCCTGTCCCCGCTGCACGCCGCGGCGGCCGCCGCCTACCTGCACGGCGTCGCCGGCCGGCGGGCCGCCGACGGCGCCCCCATCGGCGCCGGCGACCTGATCACCGCCCTGCCGGGCGCGATCCGCTCGGTCACCCGCCCGCTGCCGGCCTAGGCCGCGGCCGGCCTGGGCCGGTTCGCGCCGGATCGTCCTCTCACGGCCGGCCCGGCGGCGTATGTTGTCCGGATGACGCCGGCCCTGCAGTCCATGGTCGCCGTGACATATGTCCGGGATATCGACACGTCACGCGCGTTTTACGGGCTGCTGGGCTTTCACGAGGAGCAGAGCGGCGCCGGGCCGGCCTCCGGCTGGCTGGTCCTCCAGCAGAACGGTCATTCCGTCCTGCTCGCCTCCAGCCAGCCGCCGCTGGACATCCCGCCGCTGCCGCTGCTGTTCTATTTCTTCGTCGACGATCTCGACGCGCTGGTCGGCGAGATCCGCGCGGCGGGCACGCAGGCTGATCACGTGGGCTACCCGCCGCACGCCCTCGGCGGCGAGGTCAAGCTGCTCGACCCGGACCGCAACACGGTCCTGCTCGGCCAGGCCGAGCGGCTGGAATCCCAGGCGCCGCCGCGCGAGGAGCCGGGCTCGGCGCATTTCTCGCTGCTGAAAGAGGCCGCCGACCTCGTCCGGGCCGGCGGCGCGAGCATGCCCGGCTGCCAGGTGGGCAGCTTCCAGGGCGCGCGGTGCGAGTCCAGCGCGGAGGTCAGGCTGGCCGATTCCGCCGGGAACACGGTCTGGGCCTGCCTGCGGCACGCCGACGAGATCCTGGTCACCGTGCCCGCGGCCTTCATCGCCAGCCAGGACGAGGGCATCGCCGGCTTCCTGTCCCGCCGCGGTTAGCCCGGGGCCTGCCGCTCGGCCGCGTCCACGGTCTGGGCCAGCAGGGTGGCAATGGTCATCGGCCCGACCCCGCCGGGGACCGGCGTCAGCAGCCGGGCGACCGGGAGCGCCTCCTCGAACGCGACATCGCCGACGTTGCCGGGGTTGTACCCGGCGTCGAGGACCACCGCGCCCGGCTTGATCCAGTCGCCCCGGACGAACTGCGGCCGGCCGACCGCCGCGACCAGGATGTCGGCCGTGGCCGCGATCGCGGGCAGGTCCCGGGTCCGCGAATGGCAGTAGGTGACCGTCGCGTTGCGGGCCAGCAGCAGCATTCCCACCGGCTTGCCGAGGATGGGACTGCGGCCGATGACCACGGCGTGCTGCCCGGTCGGGTCGACGCCGTAGGCATCGAGCAGCCGCATGATCGCCCCCGGCGTGGCCGAGGCGAACGCCGGGTAGCCGAACGCCATGGCCGCGAAGGACTGCATGGTGACCCCGTCGACGTCCTTGGCCGGGTCGATGGCCTCGAACGCGGCCCGCTCGTCGATCTGCGCCGGGACCGGATGCTGCAGCAGGATGCCGTGCACCGCCGGGTCGGCGGACAGGCCGCTGATGACGGCGACCAGCTCGGCGGTCGTGGTCTCCTCGGGCAGCCCGACGTGCCGGGACTCGATGCCGACCTTGCGGGACCGGTTCTCCTTCATCCGCACGTAGGTGACGGACGCCGGGTCGTCTCCCACGATCACCGTGGCCAGGCACGGCGTCGTCCCGGCCGCCGTCAGCTTGGCCGTGCGCTCGGCCGTCAGGCCGGTCAGCTCGGCCGCCAGCTCCGATCCGGTCATTAGGTCTGCGGGCATGTTCCCTCTTGTTCGTCTCGTCCGCTTCGTCTCGTCCGCGGTTGTGCGTGTTCGTCGTCTCCGGCGGGGCTCCGTTGGCTCGATCCCCGCGGGGGGCCGGTGCGGGGTCGGGTCCTGGGCGCCTGGCCTGCTGGGCCTTCCCGGACCTGGCCGTGGCGCGCCGACCGCCGTGGTGCTGCCGTCTCCATTTCTACCGCCTGTACTACTGTCCGCGGTCGAGCCGGGCCGGCCTGGGCACTTGCAACCGCGCGGCCTCCGGCTCGCGCGCCGCCGATGCGGGACGCCGCGGCGCGGGGGCGACTGGCGAGCACATTTCCTGACTCGGCTTCTGCGGATCGCGTCCGGATGGCGCCGGACGGTGCCGGCGGGCAGAGTCGGGCCCAGGCCGGATCGCCCGGATTGTCATCGGTTTATGGTAGAATCGAACGTATAGTCGAAGGTCGTATCGATTCGGAAGGGCGACTCGGCAGCATGTACGTACCCGGTCCGGCTGCGGAACCCGCGGGCTCCCAGTGTGGCGATTCTTCGGCGACGGCGGCAGGCGCGGCGGCGACGGCCGCGCCGGGCGGCGGCGCCGGTTCTGGCCGGACGGGTACAGCTGACGCGATCTCTGCCGTCTTAGGCGGCCTCGGATCGCTGGCCCGGCTGAGTGGGGCGGAGCTGCCCGCGGCCGGGCAGGCCGACTGCCTGCGGGCGCTGGAGCGGGCCGAGTCCATGCTGGTCGCCGTCCGGTCATCGGTGCTGGCGGCATTCTCGGCCAGCGCCGCGTACACCGATGACGGGCAGTACTCCGCGAAGACCTGGCTGGCCGCGCAGACCAAGATCACGCGCGGTGCGGCGACCGCCTCCGTCATGTGGATGCGGCGGCTCGCCGACCATCCGGCCGTGGCCGCGGAGCTCGCCGCCGGGGATATCTCCGGGTCGTGGGCGCGGCAGATCTGCGAGTGGACCGACCGCCTACCGACCCACAGCCGGGACGCCGCCGATGACATCCTGCTGGCCGCCCAGGCCGGCGGGGTGACGTTGACCGACCTGGCCGGACTGGCCGAGGAGATGTTCCGGCGCTGCGCCCCGCCCGACGGCGACGGCCTGGGTGATCCCGCCAGCCGCGGCGTGACCCTCGACACCCACTTCCGCGGGGCCGGGAAGCTAGACGGCGACCTGACCCCGCGCTGCAACGCCGCCCTGACCGCGATCTTCGAGTCGCTGGGCAAGAAGCAAGGCCCCGAGGACGACCGGACTCTGCCGCAGCGCAACCACGACGCACTTGAAGAGGCGTGCCGACGGGTCATCGCGGCCGGCGGCCTGCCGGACCGGGCCGGCCAGCCAACGCAGATCCAGCTGCACATGACCCTCGACCAGCTAATGAGCCTGAATGGTGCCACCGGCGCCGCCGGTGGGTCCGGCTCCGGTCCCGACGGCAGCGGCCCCGATCCGGTCCCGGGCTGGCTGCCCGGTCCGGCGGCTGGTCCGGGCGCGGCCTGTGACGCCACCATCGTGCCAGTGGTCAGCGGCCGCGTCGATCCCGTCCTGCTTGACCAGCTTGCCGCCCGCCTGCTGGGCCGCGGCCCGGACGGCATCCAGCGCCATGCGGGCACCACCGGCTACCAGCCCGGGTCCGGCCTTACCGACCCGGCGCGCCTCACCGACCCAGCGCACCTCGCCGATCCCGGAGGCCCGGCGACGCGGCCGCCCCTCACTGCCCCGGATGCCCGGCAGACGGCCCGTGACCTGGTCCTGGCCGAAGCGGTCCGGCTGCTGTCGGGTCCGGGTGGACTCGCCGCCGCGCTCCGCGCCGGGGTGCCCTGCCCGCCCGCGGCCGCCGCCAGCCTGCCGCTGGACGTCGGCAAGGCCACCGACACGATCCCGCCGCACCTGCGCCGGGCAGTGATCGTCCGAGACCGGACCTGCCGGTTCCCGGGCTGCCAGCAGCCTGCCGCCGCCTGCGACGTCCACCACATCGTCTGGCGCGTCCGGGGCGGCCGCACGCAGCTGATCAACCTGGTCCTGCTCTGCCGGTTCCACCACCTCATCGCCATCCACCAGTGGGGCTGGACCATCACCCTCCACCCCGACGCCACCGTTACCGCCGTCAGCCCCGACGGCCGCCGCACCCTGCACAGCCACAGCCCGCCGGGCACCGTCGCCGCCTGAGGCCCGGGTCGCGGTAGGGTTCGGTTCATGTCAGCCGCACGACGCTGGAGCGACCTGAGCCCGCGCACCCGCAAGTTGATCATCGCCGGAGCAGTTGCCGAGTCGGCGCTCAAGGCCGTGGCACTGCTCGACCTCAAGCGGCGGCCAGCGAGCGAGGTTCGCGGGCCGAAGTGGGCCTGGATTCCGGGGCTGACCGTGGTGAACTCGGCCGGGATCCTCCCGCTGACCTACCTGCTCCGCGGTCGGCACAAGCCCAGCGGAGAGTAGCCCGCCGTGTCGGACTCGGTGACGCGGTGGCTGCTGCGCTGCGGAGTGGTCGCGGGTCCCGTTTTTGTCGCGGCGTTCCTGGTCGACGGCGCGACCAGGCCCGGTTACCAGCCGCGCCGGCACCCGGTCAGCTCGCTGGCGCTCGGGGACCGTGGCTGGACCCAGGTGACCAACTTCGCCGTTACCGGCGCTCTGTACGCCGCGGGCGCGGCCGGCCTGTCACGGTCGGGCGGGCCGGGAGCGGGGCTGGCCGGAGCGACCGCCGCGGGCGCGACCGCGGCCGGCCTCCTCGGTGCCGCGGCGTTTACGACCGATCCGGTCAGCGGCTATCCGCCCGGGTCTCCGGATGCGCCCGAGCGGCCCAGCCGTGAGGGGACGGCGCACAACCTGACGTCGGCCGGGGTCTTCCTCGGGATCCCGGCCGCCGCGCTGGCCGTCGCCGCCCGGGCTCTCCGCAGCGGCCAGCCGGGATGGGGGCTCTACAGCGCCGGGACAGCGGTGTCGGTGCTGGCCACGACCGGGGCGGCCGGGGCCGGGTTCAGCCAGTCGCCTCGGCTCGTCGGCGTGGCCGGGCTGTTCCAGCGCGTCAGCATCGTGATCGGCTTCACGTGGCTCACCGCCCTGGCCGGCCGGTCGCTCCGGGAGCTGGGCCGAGGTGCCCGATCTCGCTGACCTGGCGACCGGTGGCGGGGCAGGCCCACACGGCCCGGCCGCCCTGGACGACGGGGGCGAGCGGATGCGAGATCCTCGGGGAGCGCCGAGCCGGCGGCCCGCAGGTCGCGCAGGACGGGCGCGAGGGCGTCGGCCAGGGCGGTATCCACGGGCGCGGGTTCAGCCAGGGCCAGCCGGCTGGGCGCCGGAGGCAGGGGCGGGCAGGCCGGCCAGGGAGCGGGCCTGGGCCTCGGTCAGGACCCGGGCAATGCCGACCGCGGTCCAGCCCGAGCTCTCCTCGATCTGGTCGCGCAGCATCGCGGCCTGGTACTCGATGGAGACCGGGCCGATCGCGACCAGCTCCGCCTGCGCGTTCTTCATGACCAGCACGTAATTCACGTCGGACCCTTCCCGGTCGGAGCCTGCGCCTGCATCGTGCCACAGCGCTCCGGCCGGCGCAGTTACCCGGGACCCGCCGGATAGTTGGCGGCTTTTCGGGCGGGTTGCGGGCCTGGCGGCAACGGGACGCATAGCCTCTGGGGATGTCGACGACACCGGAGCCCCCGGCGGCTGAGGCCGCGGGCATGACGCTGCAGACGGACGAGGCCAAGGCGACGGCCGCGGAGATCACCGCCGACAACGAAGCCCTGGAGGATGCCTACCAGGAGGCCGAGGCCGACGCCGAGGCCACCGCCGCGCAGGCCCACCAGCTCGCGCAGGCCACCGAGGAAGCGCTGGAGGAACTGCAGGACGGCCAGGCCACGAACGCCGGGTGACTAAGGGGGAGGATGTCGTGCCAGACCGTAATGCGCCGATCATCGCGGAGTTCCGCGCTCACGCCGGGCGCGTCGGCGGCTACTTCGCCGGCATCGACCTGCTGCTGCTGACCAGCACCGGCGCCCGGTCGCAGCGGTCTTACACGCATCCGCTGTCCTACGCCACCGACGGCGGCCGCTACGTGGTGATCGCCGCCGACGGCGGGGCGCCCGCCCACCCGGGCTGGTACTACAACCTGATCGCGCACCCCGACGTCACCGTCGAGGTCGGGACCGAGAAGTTCCCCGCCTGGGCCGACCTGGCCATCGGCGCCGAGCGGGACCGGCTGTTCCGCGAGCGCGCGCAGGCCCTGCCGGCCCTGAACGACTTCGCGGCGCGGACCTCCCGCGAGATCCCGGTCTTTACCATCGAGCGGACCTAGGCCGCGCCGCCCAGGTAGCGGGCCAGGAAGCGGTCCGCCTCGGCGTAGAAGCGGAGCCGGTTCTCCGGCTTGGCGAAGCCGTGGCCCTCGTCGGGGAACAGCAGGTACTCGTGCTCGATGCCGGCCTTGCTCAGGGCGGCGACGATCTGCTCCGACTCGGCCTGCTTGACCCGCGGGTCGTTGGCGCCCTGGGCGATCAGCAGCGGGATGCGGATGGCCTCGGCCCGCGACAGCGGCGAGCGGGACCACAGGAAGTCGGCGTCCTTCGCCGGGTCGCCGACCCGCTGGTGGAACATGGCGATCATCGGCGCCCAGTACGGCGGGACGGACTCGATCAGGGTGATCAGGTTGGAGGGCCCGACGATGTCCACCGCGCACCGGTACAGGTCGGGGGTGAACGCGGCGCCGGCCAGGGCCGCGTAGCCGCCGTAGCTGCCGCCGTAGATGGCGACCCGGGCCGGGTCGGCCCAGCCCTGGCTGATCACGTGGGCCACGGCGTCGCTGATGTCGTTCTGCATCTCGGCGCCCCAGGCGCGGTCGCCGGCGTTGACGAAGTCCTTGCCGTAGCCGGTCGAGCCGCGGAAGTTGACCTGGACCGACAGGTACCCCCGGTTGGCCAGCCACTGGGCCTCGGGGTTGAAGCCCCAGGTGTCGCGCGCCCACGGGCCGCCGTGCACGTTCAGCACGGTCGGCAGGCCGGCCCGGTCGCCGGCCGGGAACGTGAGGTAGCCGTGCACGGTCAGGCCGTCCCTGGACTGGAACGAGAACGGCTCCATGCGGGCCAGCTCGTACTTCGACAGCCCGGGCTGGTGCTCGAACAGGAACCGGGCGGTCTTGGTTGCCCGGTCGTAGGCGTAGTAGGGGATCGGCCCGGCGTCGTTGGTGAAGCCCACGAGCCAGATGGCGTCGGCGTCGTCGGCGCCCAGCAGGCTCGCGTCGCCGGGGTGGATGGCCCGGATGGCGGCGAGGTCGTCGGCGACGGACGGGTCCAGGACGACGTACTCCGAGCGGGCCTTGAGCACGGTGACGATCTGCGGCTCGCGGGTGTCGGGGTGAATCCGCACGTCGCTGACGTCCGCCTCGGGGTCCTCGGTGAGGACCTCGGCGGCGCCGGTGGCGACGTCGAGGCGGACCAGCCGGGCCGTCTGCGCCCCGGCTGAGCTGGTAATCAGCAGCGAGCTCCCGTCGGCGCTGAAGGCGACCACGTCGGTGGTGATGGCGTCGTCGACCGGGACGCTGAGCAGTTCCCGCCAGTCGCTGCCCGGCCCGTCGCGGACCAGGAGGTCGAACCCGCCGTCGGGCGCGGGCCGGATCGCGCCCCGGACGACCAGGTGCGCGTCGGCGATCCAGCCCATGAAGCCGGGGTTCTCCTCCTCCTTGACCAGCTCGCCGGTCTTCAGGCTGACCCGGTAGACGTCGTGCAGCTGCGGGTTGTCGCGGTTGAGCCCGATCAGGACCTCGTCCGGGAGCTCGCGCTCCAGCCCGATGAACTGGGTCTGCACGCCATCGAACGGGGTCAGGTCACGGCGCGCCATGGTCTGGATGTCGACGTCGAACAGCCGCCAGTTCTCGTCGCCCCCGGTGTCGCGCACGTACAGCAGGTGGCGGCCGTCGTGCGCCCACAGGAACTGGCGGATGCCCCGGTCGGTGTCGTCGGTGACGACGCGCGCCGCGGCCAGGTCGATGCCGCCGGAGATGCTGACGGGGGCCAGCCACACGTTCAGGACGCCCTCGTGCGGGGCGATCCAGGCCAGCTGGGTGCCGTCGGGGGAGATGGTCGGCCGGACCCGCTCCGGGTTGCCGAACAGGACAGAAAGCGGAATGAGGTCAGCCATCCGCCGATCGTACCGGGACCGGCCGGCGCCGGCTGGCTGGCAGACTGAGGCCATGCCTGACGCAGCGAGCCAGCCGGGGACCGAGGGCCGTCCCGAGGTAGTCGTTGACCTGGACGCCATCGCGGCCAACGCCGCCGCCCTCGTCGCCCACGTGCGGGGGGCGCAGGTGATGGCCGTGGTCAAGTCCGACGGCTACGGCCACGGCCTGGTGCCCACGGCCGCGGCCGCAGTGGCGGGCGGGGCGAGCTGGCTCGGCGTGGTGCAGATCGCCGACGGGCTCGCGCTGCGGGCGGCCGGCTTCACCGTGCCGGTGGTCTGCCTGCTGGCCGCGCCGGACGCCCGGCACGAGGAGGCCGTCGCGGCGGGCATTGACCTGACGGCCGGCACGGCCGCGGTGGCGGCCCAGGTCGCGGCGGCGGCCCGCCGAGCCGGGCGGCCCGCCCGGCTGCACCTGGAGGCGGACACCGGGATGAGCCGGTGCGGGGCGACCGTGGCCGACTGGCCGGGGCTGGTCGCGGCCGCGCTGGACGCGGAGGCGGCGGGCGACGCGGTCGTGACCGGGATCTGGTCGCACTTCGCCTGCGCCGACATGCCCGGCCACCCGTCGATCGCCGCGCAGCTGACGGCCTTCGACGCGGCCGTCGCCCTGGCCGAGCGGGCCGGAGCCCGGCCGGAGGTGCGCCACCTGGCCAACACCCCGGCCACCTTGACGCTGCCGGATTCCTGGCATGACCTGGTCCGGCCGGGCGGGGCGATCGTGGGCCTGTCCACGCTGCCGGGCGGGGCGCCGGACTGGCTCACCCCGGCGATGACGGTGCGCGCCCGGCTGGTGCAGACCAAGCGGGTCCCGGCCGGCACCGGAGTGTCCTACGGGCACCGCTACGCCACCACGGCGCCGGCCACGCTCGGGGTGGTCCCGCTCGGCTACAACGAGGGCGTCCCGCGGCTCGCGACGAACACGGCGCCGATGTTCGTCCGCGGCCGGCGGTTCACCGTGGCCGGGACCGTCAACATGAACCAGACCATCCTGGACCTGGGCGACCTGCCCGCCGAGGCCGGGGACGAGGTCATCCTGTTCGGCCCGGGCACCAGCGGCGAGCCCACGGCCCAGGAGTGGGCGGACGCCCTGGGCACGCTGTCGTACGAGATCGTGACCCGGTTCACCGGCAAGGTCCCGCGAAGCTACCGAGGGGTAACATCAGCCCAGGATCGGGCGGGCGGGAGGTCACATGGCGAGGTGGCGGCAGCTCACTAAGGCGAGCGGGCTGGTCGTCGGCGCGCTGGCGGCCGGCGCCGGCGTGGTCATCGCGGCCGAGAAGATCGCCGTGGGCCGGCTCCGGCTGCGCCCCGACCCGGCCGCGGGTGAGCTGCTCGGCCAGCTGCGCGACCAGGCCCTGACCGTGCTCGCGGACGACGGCGTGCCGCTGCACGTCGAGATCAGCGGGCCCGACGAGGCGCCGGTGACCATCGTCTTCAGCCACGGCTACACGCTGAGCCAGGACATCTGGCACTACCAGCGCCAGGCGCTGGCCGGCGCCCGGCTGGTGTTCTGGGATCAGCGCGGCCACGGGCGGTCCGGCCGCGGCGACCCCGAGCGCTCGACCATCGGCCAGCTCGGCGCGGACCTCGCCGCGGTGCTGGCCGCGACCATGCCGGCCGGCGGCCGCGTGGTGCTGGTCGGCCACTCGATGGGCGGCATGACGATCATGGCCCTGGCGGCCCGGCGGCCCGACCTGTTCACCGCGGACGATGCCCCCCTGAAGGTCGGCGGCACCGTGCTCATCGCCACCGCCGCCTCCGGGATCGACCCGTCGCGCTGGCTGCCGGCCCCGCTGCGGCTCGTCGCCCGGCAGGCGGCGCCCTTGGTCCTGCGCGGCGTGTCGCGGGGCTGGCCCGCGGCGGTGATCGAGCGGAGCCGCCAGGCGGCCGGGGACGTCGCGTTCCTGTCGACCCGGTACATGGCCTTCGGCGACCCCGGCGTGAGCCCGGCCATGGTCGACTTCACCGAGCGCATCATCCGGGCCACGCCGGTCGAGGTGGTGGCCGAGTTCTACCTGGCCCTGGCCGACCACGACCAGGAGGCGGCACTGGCCGTGCTGGGCGCGGTGCCCGCTACCGTGGTGGTCGGCGACCGTGACCGGGTCATCTCGGCGCGCCGGTCGGCCGAGCTGGCGGCGCACATCGCCGGCGCCGAGCTGGTCATGGTGCCGGGCGCCGGGCACCTGGTCATCCTGGAGCAGCCCGCGGCCGTCAACGAGGCGATAGCGGCGCTGCTGGCCCGGATCTGAGTGGGAGCATAAACGGATGCACGATGGAGCGGGGCCGGCCCTCGAGGAGTCGGTCACGGTGCCCAGCGCGGCCCGGATGCGCGAGCTGGGGGAGCGCCTGGCCGGGCTGCTGCGACCCGGTGACCTCATCGTCTTGTCCGGCCGGCTCGGGGCGGGCAAGACGACCCTGACCCAGGGGATCGGCGCCGGGCTCGGCGTGCGCGGGCCGGTGACGTCGCCGACGTTCGTCATCGCCCGTGTCCACCCGTCCCTGCGCGGCGGGCCCGACCTGGTGCATGCTGATGCCTACCGGCTGGGCAGCCGGGCCGAAGTGGACGACCTCGACCTGGACACGGACGTGGACAGCTCGGTCACCGTCGTGGAATGGGGCGAGAACCTGGCCGAGGGCCTGGCCCCCAGCTTCCTGGAGATCGCCATCGCGCCGGCCGAGCAGGCCGCGGGGGAAGCCGGCGCCGAGGACGAGCCGCGGACGGTCCGGGTGACCGGCTGGGGCGACCGGTGGGCGCGCGCGGCGCAGGCCACCCGGGGCGCCCTGTCCGGGACGGCATAGTTCCGCCATGTAGCACCCGGCGTGTCCGCGACGCCACTAAACTGCGGGAATTCGCACCAGGCCTGATGTCGCCCGGAGGATCGCCTTGGCT
Source organism: Streptosporangiaceae bacterium (assembly GCA_036501025.1). Classification (GTDB taxonomy): domain Bacteria; phylum Actinomycetota; class Actinomycetes; order Streptosporangiales; family Streptosporangiaceae; genus DASUBV01. Next base: position 42,666 of record DASYBB010000140.1, on the reverse strand, counting down.
CAGCAGGGCCCGCCACCCCGTCGTCACGGGCGCCACAGCGCCCCCGACCCCGAGGCCGGCCAGCAGAGCGCCGACCCGTACGCCGCCGACCCGTACGGGCGGCCGGCCGACCCGTACGCGCCGCGGGACCCTTACCCGCCGCGCGACGACGATCCGCAGGCACCCCGCGGCGACTCCTACGGCCCGCGCGACGACCCCTACCCCCCGCATGACCCGTACGCCGCCGATCCGCGGCGGGCCGACCCCAGCAGCGCCGATCCCTACAGCGCTGATCCGTACGGTGCCGATCCGCGTGGTGCCGATCCGTACGGCGCCGACCCCTACCGTGCCCGGCAGGCAGCGGCGGCCCCGCCGCAGGCGCCCCCGCGCCCGGCCCCGCCCCGGCAGGCACCGCCCCCGCCCGCCCCGCAACGGCAGGCCCCGCAACGGCAGGCGGCCCCGGCGCCGGCTCCGGCCCGGCGGGGAGCCTCCCCCTGGGCGGAGGGCGACGGCGCCGACGAGGCTGACCTGCCGCCCTGGGCCGGCCTGACCGTCCGCCCGGCCCGGGCGGCCGGGACCCGGACCCGTGCGCCGCAGGCGGAACCTGAGGTGGCCGAGCCGGAAGCGGCGCCGGCCGGCGCGCCGGAGCCGCGGCGGCGCGGGATCCGGCGGGGCCGGGCGGCCGCCGCGCGGCTGCGCAAGTCCCGCCGCCGCGTCTACGTCTACTGCGGCACCGCGGTCGTGCTGGCCGTCGCCGTGGCCGCCTTCCTGGCCATCCGCGCGCTGCCCAAGCACCACCCGGCGCCGACGTTCATCACCACCCTGCAGCCCGGCGAGTTCGCCACCGTGCCGGCCGCCTGCAACTCGGTCAGCCCGGCCCTGCTGGGCAGCTACCTGCCCGGCCACGTGACCAAGGTCAACCCGGCCGGGACGAGCGCCAGCTACAGCCAGTGCAGCTTCACCGTCGACACCAAGCCGCTGTTCCGGGTCCTCAACGTCACCGCGCAGGCCTACCAGCCCAGCGCCGTGGCCGCCGGGAACGGCAGCGCCACCGCCAACGCCGTGGACAACTTCGTCATCGACGAGCAGACGCTCCGCAACCCCGGCAAGCACTCCGCCGTGCCGCCCGCGCAGGTCACCCTGATCACCGGCCTGGGCACGGAGGGCTTCCGGGCGGTCCAGGTCATCCACACCCACCTGGCCGTCAACGACGTGGTCACCGTCGCGGCGCGGCAGCGCAACCTGGTCGTCACCGTGACCCTCCAGGCCCAGGCCTCCGGGAACGGCTACGGCCCCGTCGATGTCGGCACCATCGAGGCCGGCGCCCTGGCCGTCGCGCGCGCGGTCCTGACCCAGGACAGCGCGCACGCCGCGACGGGCTGACCCGGTCGGCGCGGGCCGTAGGCTGGTCAACCGTGCTACTGCTCGCTTTCGACACCGCGACCCCGGCCGTGACCGTGGCCCTGCATGACGGGGACAAGATCGTCGCGGCCGAGTCTGCCGTCGACGCCCGCCGCCAGGGCGAACTGCTGACCCCGTTCATCGACCGGGCGCTGGCCGGCGCCGGGGCCGGCCGCGGTGACCTCACCGCGATCGCCGTCGGGACCGGCCCCGGGCCCTACACCGGCCTGCGGGCCGGCCTGGTCACGGCGCGGGTCCTGGCCAGCGCCCTGGGGCTCCCGGTCGACGGCTGGTGCACGCTCGACATCATCGCGGCCGCGGTGGCCGCGCCCGGCGGCGAGTTCCTCGTCGCCACCGACGCCCGCCGCAAGGAGCTCTACTGGGCCCGCTACAGCGCGGCCGGCGAGCGGATCGGCGGCCCGGCGGTGTGCCCCGCGACCGACCTGGAGCCCGGCCTCCCCGTCGCGGGCGAGGGCGCGGTGCTGTATCCCGACCTGGGCGCGGAGCCGATCGCGCCCCGGTACCCGGACGCCGCCTGCCTGGCCGCCCTTTCCGCGAAACGGATCTTGGCCGGCATCTCCCCGGCCCCGGCGGAGCCGTTGTACCTGCGGCGGCCCGACGCCCGCGAGCCCGGCCAGCGCAAGCGGGTGACCCCGTGAGCGCGGAGGTCGTGCTGCGCCCGATGACGACCGCCGACCTCGACGTCATCCTGGCCCTGGAGCTGGAGGCATTCGGCGAGGAGGCCTGGTCCCGCCCGATGCTGGAGGGCGAGCTGGCCCAGCAGCCCGTCAGCCGGCACTACCTGGTCGCGCTGGACGGCGACGGCACGGTGATCGGCTACGCCGGGCTGCTCGCGGCCGGCACCCAGGCCGACGTGGTCACCATCGCGGTCACCCGCGACCGGCAGCGCCGCGGCACCGGATCGGCCCTGCTGGAGGCGCTGCTGGCCGAGGCCGGCCGGCGCCGCTGCACCGAAGTCTTCCTGGAGGTCCGGGTGGATAACCTCACCGCCCAGCGGCTGTACACCGCACGCGGGTTCGAGCAGGTCGGCATCCGGCACGGCTACTACCAGCCGTCCGGCGCCGACGCCCTGGTCATGCGGCTGGAGCTGGCCCAGGCGGGGCGGTCCTGATGGCGGGGCCGCTGATCCTCGGGATCGAGACCTCCTGCGACGAGACCGGCGCTGGCCTGGTCCGCGGGCACGAGCTGCTGGCCGACGCGATCGCGTCCAGCGTCGAGCAGCACGCGCGGTTCGGCGGCGTGGTGCCCGAGGTCGCCAGCCGGGCGCACCTGGAGGCGATGGTCCCGGCCGTCGACCGCGCGCTGGCCATGGCCGGGGTCACGCTGGCCCAGGTCGACGCCCTGGCCGTGACGGCCGGGCCGGGCCTGGCCGGCGCCCTGCTGGTCGGCGTGTGCGCGGCCAAGGCCTACGCGCTCGCCCTGGGCAAGCCGCTGTACGGCGTCAACCACCTGGCCGCGCACGTCGCCGTGGACCAGCTCGAGCACGGGCCGCTGCCAGTCCCGGTCATTGCCCTGCTGGTCTCCGGCGGGCACTCGTCGCTGCTGCTGGTGCGGGACCTGGCCGGCGGGGTGGAGCCGCTGGGCGCGACCATCGATGACGCCGCGGGCGAGGCCTTCGACAAGGTGGCCCGGGTGCTCGGGCTGGGGTTCCCCGGCGGCCCGCTCATCGACCGGGCGGCGGGCGCCGGCGATCGGCAGTTCGTTTCGTTTCCCAGGGGTAAATATCACGACGGGACCGCCGACTTCTCGTTCTCCGGGCTCAAGACGGCCGTGGCCCGCTGGGTCGAGGCCCGGGAGGCGGCGGGGGAGCCGGTGCCGGTGGCCGACGTGGCGGCGTCGTTCCAGGAGGCCGTGGCCGACGTGCTGACCCGCAAGGCCATCGCCGCGTGCCGCGCGCACGACGTCGATCACCTGGTCATCGGCGGCGGCGTGGCGGCCAACTCGCGGCTGCGGGTGCTGGCCGCGGAGCGGTGCGAGGCGGCCGGGATCACGCTGCGGGTGCCGCGGCCGGGCCTGTGCACCGACAACGGGGCCATGGTCGCGGCGCTCGGCGCGCACCTGCACGAGCGCGGCGCGGCGCCGTCGGCGCTGGACTTCGCGGCCGACTCCAGCCTGCCGGTGACCAGCGTCCTGGCCTAGGCGGGCTCAGGGGCGGGCGGGACGGGCTCAGTGTGAACAGCGGTCAGGAGGGCGGCGTAGCTGCGGACCAGGGCGGCCCGCACGGCCGGGATCAGCGGGCTGCCGGGCGCGGCGCCCTCGTCGACCCAGCGGTCGGACAGGTCCATGGCCAGGGCGCGGAGGCGGGCGGCCGGGCGGACGGACCCCTCGTCGGCGCGGTACAGGTAGGCGTACAGGCGGCTCAGCGCGGTGACCAGCGGGTCAGTCTCGTCCGGGGCGGTCCGCGCGTGCTGGCGGGCGCGGTGGGCGGCCCACCAGTCCACCTCCAGGGCGGCGGCCCGGGCCGGGTCGGCCGGGGCGCCGTGGGCCAGCCGGAGCAGGGCGTAGAACCGGCGCATGCACCGCCGGGCGGCGGCCGGGTCGTTGTCGGGGTAGGGCGCCCACAGCTGGTTGGCCCGGCCCACCAGCCACGCGCCGTGCAGGGTCCGCGGCCAGTTCAGCCCGAACCCGCGGTGCACCAGCAGCACCGAGACCAGCAGCAGCCGCGGCCACTGGCGGCGGTAGTAGGCCACCCACGCGGCGGCCTCGAGGCGGCCGATCTGCACCGGGTTGAACGACCGGAGCGGGCCCGGGTCGCGGGCGGGCGCAGGAACGGGCGGGTTCATCAGGACAGCGTAGGGACCGGCCGGGAAGTTTGACGGGCCGACGGCGCGGGGTTACTGTTCGGAACTGGCACTCACTGAGGTAGAGTGCTAACGCGACCGAGGTTGGCCTGGCACCCGCGACGGCAGGCCGAGCCGGGGTCGCCTCTCTCTCCAATATTTCAGCTAACCCTTTCCGAAGGGGGAGGTCAGATCGTGACGACCGCCACCAAGACTGTCATCAAGCCACTCGAGGACCGGATCGTGGTGCGCCCGCTCGAGGCTGAGCAGACCACCGCATCCGGCCTGGTCATCCCGGACACCGCCAAGGAGAAGCCCCAGGAGGGCGAGGTCCTGGCCGTGGGCGCGGGCCGCTTCGACGACAGCGGCAAGCGCGTTCCCGTGGACGTCAGCGTCGGCGACCGCGTCCTGTACAGCAAGTACGGCGGCACCGAGGTCAAGTACAACAACGAGGAGTACCTGGTGCTCTCCGCCCGGGATGTCCTCGCCGTCATCGAGAAGTAGAAGTACTAGTAATTAAGCGAAACGCGCGCGTGCCCGGCCGGGGAACACCCGAGCCGGGCACACGCGCGCCGGGATAGCCGGGATAAGCGGAAAAGGCTGAGGTGCCCGATGGCCAAGAGCTTGGAATACAACGAGGACGCGCGTCGCGCGCTCGAGCGCGGCGTCAACCGCCTCGCCGACGCCGTCAAGGTGACATTGGGTCCGAAGGGCCGCAATGTCGTTATCGACAAGAAGTGGGGTGCTCCCACCATCACTAACGACGGCGTGACCGTCGCCCGTGAGGTGGAGCTCGAGGACCCGCTGGAGAACCTGGGCGCGCAGCTGGCCCGGGAGGTCGCCACCAAGACCAACGACGTGGCCGGCGACGGCACGACGACGGCTACGGTGCTGGCCCAGGCCATGGTGCACGAGGGCCTGCGCAGCGTCACGGCCGGCGCCAACCCGATGGCGCTCAAGCGCGGCATCGACACCGCCGCCGCGGCGGTGGCCGAGATCCTCCTCAAGTCGGCCCGCGAGGTCGAGGAGCAGAGCGAGATCGCGAACGTGGCGACCGTCTCGGCCCAGGACCCCAAGATCGGCGCGCTGATCGCGGAGGCGTTCGACAAGGTCGGCAAGGACGGTGTCATCACCGTCGAGGAGTCGCCGACCATGGGCCTGGAGCTCGAGTTCACCGAGGGCATGCAGTTCGACAAGGGCTACATCTCGGCGTACTTCGTGACCGACCAGGAGCGGATGGAGGCGGTCTTCGACGACACCTACATCCTGCTCACCTCCGGCAAGATCTCGTCCATGGCGGAGTTCCTGCCGCTGCTGGAGAAGATCGCGCAGACCAAGAAGCCGCTGGTGGTCGTGGCCGAGGACGTCGACGGCGAGGCGCTGTCCACGCTGGTCGTCAACAAGATCCGCGGCCTGCTGAACGTCGTCGCCGTCAAGGCGCCCGGCTTCGGTGACCGCCGCAAGTCCATGCTGGAGGACATGGCCGTCCTGACCGGCGGCCAGGTCGTCAGCGAGGAGGTCGGCCTCAAGCTGGACTCCGTCGGCCTGGAGGTCCTCGGCCAGGCCCGGCGCGTGGTGGTCACCAAGGACACGACCACCATCGTCGACGGCGCGGGCGAGGCGGAGCAGGTCAGCGACCGGATCCGCCAGCTGCGGGCCGAGATCGAGGCCACGGACTCGGACTGGGACCGCGAGAAGCTCCAGGAGCGGGTGGCCAAGCTGGCCGGCGGCGTGGCGGTGCTGCGCGCCGGCGCGGCCACCGAGGTCGAGCTCAAGGAGAAGAAGCACCGCCTCGAGGACGCCATCTCGGCGACCCGCGCGGCGATCGAGGAGGGCATCGTCGCCGGCGGCGGCAGTGCGCTCGTGCAGGCCGCGGCCGCACTCGATGACCTCGGGCTCACCGGCGAGGAGGCGGTCGGCGTCAGCGTCGTCCGCAAGTCCCTGTCGGCCCCGGCCCGGTGGATCGCGGAGAACGCGGGCGCCGAGGGCGGCGTCGTCGTGGCCACGATCGCCGGCCTGGCCGCCGGGCACGGCTACAACGCCGCGACCGGCGAGTATGGCGACCTGGTCGCCCAGGGCGTCATCGACCCGGTCAAGGTGACCCGGTCGGCCGTCCAGAACGCGGCCTCGATCGCGGGCATGCTGATCACGACCGAGGTGCTCGTCACCGAGAAGCCCGAGGAGCCGGCGCCCGACGCCGGCGGCAGCGGGCACGGTCACGCCCACTAAGTTCGGTACGGCGGCTATTGCACCGTAATTTGCACAACGGTTTGCCCGAAAAGGCCCGGCACTATGCCGGGCCTTTTCGCATTTCTGGGGGCTGCGCCGGACCGTGACCATTCCGTTGCCCATTCCAGGTTGGCCGGTGGCCTGGGGCGGGCATGACGCATACGGGATCTTTACCGAGGCGATACTGCTGGAGGGGGAGCTCGTGATTTCGCAGGTAGACGGGGGAACGAGGGGCACGAAGGTCAGCCTCAGGGACCTGAGCGCGCAGGCGGCGGGGGGCCAGCCGGCCGCAATGGAGTCGCTGCTGGGGCATATCCGGCCTATGGTGCTGCGCTACTGCCGGGCGCGGCTCGGGCGCATTTCCGGGCAGTACCAGGCCGCCGATGACGTGGCTCAGGAAGTATGCATAGCGCTCGTCTCGGCCCTGCCCCGCTACCGGGACATCGGCCGGCCGTTCGCGTCCTTCGTGTTCGGCATCGCGTCGCACAAGGTGGCCGACGCCATGCGCACCGCGTCCACGCTGGCCATCCCGACGCAGGACCTGCCGGACGGGCCCGATGACCGGCCCGGCCCGGAGGAGACCGCGGTGGCCTGCCTGGAGGCCGAGCGCGTCCGCGCCCTGCTGCGCCGGCTCCCCGACCAGCAGCGCGAGCTGCTGGTGCTGCGGGTCCTGGCCGGGCTCACGGCGCAGGAGACGGGCGACGAGCTCGGCATGTCGGCGGGCGCGGTGCGGGTCGCGCAGCACCGGGCCCTGGCCCGGCTGCGGATCCTGGCCCGGGAGGAGTCGTTCGCCTCGTGACGCCGGCCGGCCGGCCCGGTTACTAGGATGAACCCATCCCTGAACTCGGCCTACGGAATGTGATCATGAGTGACGACCTGAAGTTCAGCCCGCCCGGCCTGACCTACGACGACGTCCTGCTGCTCCCGGCCCATTCCGCCATCCTGCCCGCCGAGGCGGACACGACGGCCCGGCTGAGCCGGCGCATCTCGCTGCGCATCCCGCTGGTCTCCTCGGCCATGGACACCGTGACCGAGTCGCGGATGGCCATCGCCATGGCCCGGCAGGGCGGCGTCGGCGTCCTGCACCGGAACATGTCGGTGGAGGAGCAGGCCCAGCAGGTGGACATGGTCAAGCGGTCCGAGGCCGGGATGATCACCAACCCGGTGACGTGCGGGCCGGAGGCGACCGTCGCGGACGTCGAGGAGCTGTGCGCCCGGTTCCGGATCTCCGGCGTCCCGGTGACGGCCGCCGACGGCACGCTGGTCGGCATCGTGACGAACCGGGACATCCGCTTCGAGACCGACCACCGGCGCCAGGTCACCCAGGTGATGACGCCCATGCCGCTGGTGACCGCGCCGGTGGGGGTGGGCCGGGCCGAGGCGCTGGCCCTGCTGGGCAGCCACAAGGTCGAGAAGCTGCCGCTGGTCGACGCGGCCGGGCGGCTGCGCGGGCTGATCACCGTCAAGGACTTCGCCAAGAGCGAGAAGTTCCCGAGCGCGACCAAGGACGGCGAGGGCCGGCTGGTGGCCGGCGCGGCCGTGGGGGTCGGCGAGGACGCCAAGGCCCGCGCCCAGGCGCTGGTCGAGGCGGGCGTGGACTTCCTGGTCGTCGACACCGCGCACGGCCACTCCCAGGCGGTGCTGGACATGGTGGCTCAGCTCAAGGCCAACGCCAAGGTGGACGTGATCGGCGGGAACGTGGCCACCAGGGCCGGCGCCCAGGCCCTGATCGACGCCGGGGCCGACGCGGTCAAGGTCGGGGTCGGGCCGGGCACGATCTGCACCACCCGGGTCGTGGCCGGGGTGGGCGTGCCGCAGGTCACCGCCATCTACGAGGCCTCGCTCGCGGCCCGCCCGGCCGGCGTCCCGGTCATCGGCGACGGGGGCGTGCAGTACTCCGGGGATATCGCCAAGGCGATCGCGGCCGGGGCCGACACCGTGATGCTCGGCGGCCTGCTGGCCGGCTGCGAGGAGGGGCCGGGCGACATGGTCTTCATCAACGGCAAGCAGTTCAAGTTGTTCCGGGGCATGGGCTCCCTGGGGGCCATGCGCAACGTCGAGCGCGGCGGCCGGTCCTACTCCAAGGACCGCTACTTCCAGGATGACGTGCTGCGCGAGGACAAGCTGGTGCCCGAGGGCGTCGAGGCCCAGGTCCCGTTCCGCGGGCCGCTCGCCGCCGTCGCCTACCAGCTCACCGGCGGCCTGCGGGCGGCCATGGGCTACTGCGGCGCGGCCACCATCGCCGACCTGAAGGAAGCGCGGTTCACCCAGGTCACCGCGGCCGGGCTGGCCGAGAGCCACCCGCACGACGTGCAGGTGATCGGCGAGGCGCCGAATTACATGGGACGGCGGGCCTGACATGACGCAAGTGGAGATCGGCCGGGGCAAGACCGGCCGCCGGGCCTACGCGCTCGACGAGATCGGCATCGTCCCGTCCCGGCGGACCCGCCACCCCGAGGAAGTCTCGATCGCCTGGCAGATCGACGCCTACCGGTTCGACCTGCCGCTGGTCGTGGCGCCGATGGACAGCGTGGTCTCGCCCGCCACCGCGATCGGCGTCGGCGCCCTGGGCGGGCTGGCCGTGCTGGACCTGGAGGGCCTGTGGACCCGCTACGACGACCCGGAGCCGCTGCTGGCCGAGGTCGCCGGGCTGGAGTCCGAGGCCGCGACCCGGCGGCTGCAGGAGATCTACGCCGCCCCCATCAAGGAAGACCTGATCGGCACCCGGATCGAGCAGATCAAGGCGTCCGGGATCACCACCGCGGCCCGGCTGTCCCCGCAGCGGACGGTCCGCTTCTACAAGGCGGTGCTGGACGCCGGGGCCGACATCTTCGTGATCCGCGGCACCACCGTCTCGGCCGAGCACGTCTCGGGCCAGGCCGAGCCGCTCAACCTCAAGCAGTTCATCTATGAGCTCGACGTGCCGGTGATCGTGGGCGGCTGCGCCACCTACACCGCCGCCCTGCACCTGATGCGCACCGGCGCGGCCGGGGTCCTGGTCGGCTTCGGCGGCGGCTCCGGGCACACCACCGCGGCGGTCCTCGGCGTGGCCGTGCCCATGGGGACGGCCATCGCCGACGTGGCCGCCGCCCGGCGCGAGTACCTCGACGAGTCGGGCGGCCGGTACGTGCACGTCATCGCCGACGGCGGCATGACCCACAGCGGCGACATCGCCAAGGCCCTGGCCCTCGGCTCGGACGCGGTGATGGTCGGCTCGCCGTTCGCGCGCGCCGCCGAGGCCCCCGGCCGCGGCTATCACTGGGGCAGCGAGGCGCACCATCCCGACCTGCCCCGCGGTGCCCGCGTCCGGGTCGGCACCATCGGCACCATCGACCAGATCCTGCACGGCCCGTCCACGATGGCCGACGGGTCGATGAACCTGATGGGCGCGCTGCGGCGGACCATGGCGACGTCCGGCTACTCCGACCTGAAGGAGTTCCAGCGGGTCGAGGTCGTCGTCGCCCCGAGCCCGGGGCGTGGCTAGCACCGGTCGTTCACCTGCTCGTGGTTAGGCTGCGAACGTGACCAAGGCACAGGGCAGTACCCAGCTCGGGCCGGGGCAGCGCAGCGCCGCGCTCGCGCGGCTGGCCAGCGCTGAGCAGCACGTGCTGGTGGTCGGCGGCGGCGTCGTCGGCGCCGGGGTGGCGCTGGACGCCGTGACCCGCGGCCTGACCGTGGGCCTGGTCGAGGCCCGGGACTTCGGGTCCGGCACCTCGTCGCGGTCCAGCAAGCTCATCCACGGCGGGCTGCGGTACCTGGAGCAGCTCAACGTGGGACTGGTCCGGGAGGCGCTCACCGAGCGGTCGCTGCTGCTGCAGCGGCTGGCCCCGCACCTGGTGCGCCCCGTCTCGTTCCTGTTGCCGTTCACCCACCACGTCTGGGAGCGGGCCTACATCGGGGCCGGGGTCACTGCCTACGACCTGCTGGGCGTGTCGATGGGCCAGGCCCGGGGCCTGCCCGGCCACCGCCAGCTCACCCGGCACGCCGCGCTGCGGCTGGCCCCGGCGCTGCGCAAGTCGGCGCTCACCGGCGCCCTGGTGTACTGGGACGCCCAGGTCGACGACGCCCGGTATGTGACCACCCTGGTCCGGACCGCCGCCGGGTACGGGGCGAGCGTGGCGTCGCGGACCCAGGTCACTGGCTTCCTGCGGGAGGGCGAGCGGGTCACCGGGGTCCGCGCGGTGGACCTGGAGTCGGGCAGCGAGCTGGAGATCCGCGCTCAGCAGGTCGTGAACGCCACCGGGGTCTGGACCGACGACATCCAGGAGATGGTCGGCGGCCGGGGCACGATCAACGTCCGCGCGTCCAAGGGCATCCACCTGGTCGTCCCGCGGGACCGCATCCACTCGAGCACCGGGATCATCCTGCGCACGCCGGTCAGCGTGCTGTTCGTGATCCCGTGGGGCCGGCACTGGATCATCGGCACCACCGACACGGAATGGTCGCTGTCCAAGGCCCATCCCGCGGCCAGCCGGACCGACATCGACTACGTGCTGGGCCAGCTGAACAAGATCCTGGCCGTCCCGCTCACCCGCGACGACGTCGAGGGCGTCTACGCCGGCCTGCGGCCGCTGCTGGCGGGCGAGTCGGAGTCCACCTCGAAGCTGTCCCGCGAGCACACCGTCGCCCACCCGGTGCCGGGCCTGGTCATGATCGCGGGCGGCAAGTACACGACCTACCGGCTGATGGCCCGCGACGCCGTCGACGCGGTGGCCCACGGCCTGGACGGCCGGGTGGCCCCGTCCTGCACCGACGTCATCCCGCTGGCCGGCGCGGACGGCTACGCCGCGCTGTGGAACTCGCGGTACGGGCTGGCCCGTTCCTCGGGGCTGCACGTGGCCCGGATCGAGCACCTGCTGCGCCGGTACGGCTCGCTGACCAGCGAGGTACTCGACCTGATCGCGGCCGAGCCCGGCCTGCGCAAGCCGCTGGCGGGCGCCGACGACTACCTGCGGGCCGAGGTGGTCTACGCCGTCACCCACGAGGGGGCCCGCCACCTCGACGACGTCCTGGCCCGGCGCACCCACGTCTCGATCGAGAGCTGGGACCGCGGCCTGTCGGCCGCCACCGAGGCGGCCGAGCTGATGGCCGGCCCCATGCACTGGCGGTCCCGCCAGGTCAGCCGGGAGCTGGAGAACTACCGGGCCCGGGTGGCGGCCGAGCAGGCGTCCCAGGACGCGGTCACCGACACCGACGCCGACGCCATCCGGCTCGGCGCCCCCGACATCGTCCCGGTGGTCGGCAACTCCGGCGCCGGCGGCCACGCCGTGGTCGGCGACGCGGGCGGGCGGGCGGCGGGATAGTCAGCCACGGGAGCTGACCTGGGGGCCTACTAGACTTCCGCGCATGTCCCGACCGCGCGTCTTCTCCGGCATCCAGCCCACCGCCGACTCGATCCACATCGGCAACTACCTGGGCGCGGTGCGCCAGTGGGTGACCCTGCAGGACACCCACGACGCCGTCTACTGCGTCGTTGACCTGCACGCCATCACCGTGCCCCAGCAGCCCGCCGACCTGCGGCGGCGGACGCGGCTCGCGGCCGCGCAGCTGTTCGCGGCGGGCCTGGACCCGGAGCGCTCGATCGTCTTCGTGCAGAGCCACGTGCCCGAGCACGCGGAGCTGGCCTGGGTGCTGTCCTGCATCACCGGCTTCGGCGAGGCCTCCCGGATGATCCAGTTCAAGGACAAGTCGGCCAAGGGCGCCGGCGACTCGGCCAGCGTCGGGCTGTTCACCTACCCGGTCCTGCAGGCCGCCGACATCCTGCTCTATGCCACCGACCAGGTCCCGGTGGGCGAGGACCAGCGCCAGCACCTGGAGCTGACCCGGGTCCTGGCCCAGCGCTTCAACCACCGCTTCGGCGACACCTTCGTCGTCCCCGAGCCCTACATCCTGCCCGCCGTGGCCCGGATCGCCGACCTGCAGGACCCGTCGGCCAAGATGAGCAAGTCCGCGTCCGGGCCGCAGGGCATCATCGACGTCCTGGACGACCCGGCCGCCGTCCGCCGCAAGATCATGCGGGCCGTCACCGACACCGACGGCGAGGTCCGGGCCGACGAGGAGGCCAAGCCGGGCGTGACCAACCTGCTCCGGATCTACGCGGCGCTGACCGGCGCCACCGTGCCGGACCTGGAGCAGCGCTACGCCGGCGCGGGCTACGGGACGTTCAAGAAGGACCTGGCCGAGGTCGTCGTCGGTGCCCTGGCCCCCATCCGGGAGCGCACCGAGAAGCTCATGGCCAACGAGACCGAGCTCGACGCCATGCTGGCCGCCTGCGCCGCCCGCGCGAGCCACCTGGCCCGCGCCACCATGGCCACCGTCCGCGACCGCACCGGCTTCCTCACGCCCCGCTGATCCCGCCGTGGCGGACACCCGGCGGGCGTCATGGTCCCATCCAGCACCACCAGTCTCGCGTGTTCGCGGGTCCCCGCGGAGCATCATGATCGTGGGAAGATCGCTCACCCTATGATGTGAGTGATCTTCCCATGATCAAGTTCCAGGGGCCCGGCCCCCTTCGCCGAGCCCGGGCGCCCGTATGGGACGGGTGCCTGAGCTTGGTGAGGCTGGTGGTGTCAGGCCGGGCGTCCGGGCGCCTGCGCACACGGTCGGGGCGCGCCGGCCGTCGGCGCCGGCCTTACCGGTCGGGGAAGACCGTGCGGGCGGCGCGGCGGCGGGCCCGGGCCAGGGTGGTCAGGGCGATGGCCGACACGACGGCGATGCCGCCGCCGATGGCCAGGCCCGCGTCGGTCTTGCCGGAGCGGGCCTCGGCCTGGCTGGAGAGCTGGGCCGCCTTGACCCGGGCGGCGGCCCGGGCGCGGGCCACGGCGGCCTTGTGCAGGGCGGCGGCGGTGGGCAGCGGGCTGACCAGGGTGCCGACCGGGGCGACGTGGCCGTCTTCGGCGAAGCCCCAGTTCAGCAGCTTCTCGCCGGCGGTGATCTCCTGCAGGGCGGTGCAGTGCAGGACGGTCACGATCAGGGTGACGCCGTTCCGGCGGGCCATGCCGATGTAGGTGGCCCCCGAGGCCTGGGTCCAGCCGATCTTGCCGCCGATGCCGCCCTTGTAGTGGGTCAGCAGCGTGTTCTGGTTGAGCAGGGTCTCCGACTTGCCCGGCTTGACCTGGAACGGGGCCGACAGCGTCGAGTCGTAGCCCATGAACGCCGGGCTGGCCAGGGCCTGCCGCGCGATCAGGGCCTCGTCGTAGGCCGAGACGACCTGGCCGGGCGCGGGCAGCCCGTTGGGCATCTTGGCCACGACGTCGTAGGCCTGCAGGTGCTGGGCCTCGGCGTTGATCAGGTTCATGCCGGTGGCGAACGAGCCGGTCGCCTCGGTCAGGGCCACGGCCGCGTCGTTGGCGGAGATCAGCAGCAGCGCCTTGAACAGGGCCGAGACCTGGTACTGGTGCCCGGCGATGAGGCCGGCGATGTTGGGCTCCTGGGAGGCCGCGAGCTTGGACACGGTCACCATGGCGTCCGGGCTCAGCCGGGGGAGCAGCGTGATCGCGGTCAGTACCTTGAGCGTGCTGGCCGGGGCGAACTCGCCGTGCGGGTCCTTGGCCGCCAGGACCTGCCCGGTGCCGGCGTCCGCGATGACGTAGGCCGAGGCGGGCACGGCGGGCAGCTTCGGGGCGCCGGCGGCCGGGTAGTTCACCACCACGCCGCGGCCGGCCAGCCGCGTTCCGCCGATGTCGAGCCGGGCCGCCGCGCTGGCCGTGCCCAGGGACTCGGCTGGCCCGAGGGTCGCGCCGGAGCCCGAGGACGCCCTCGAGGAGGACGCCCCCGCGGAGCCCGCCCGCGCCGCTGCGGACGGGGACGGCGCGGGGGATACCGCCAGGGCGGCCGGCGCCGTCGTCAGCGCCAGCACGGCCACGGCCCCGGCCACGGCGGCCGCGCGGCCACGAGCAGCTCTCATCGTCGTTCGGCACCCTCTCGCGCTGACTTCATCAGAGATTAGGCACGGGAGCCGGTCGGCGGCAGCGGATGCAGGAGAATGTGCAGCCGGCTTGTGACCTGGCATCACCCGCAGTGACTGTCTCCGTTCGGAATGCTGCCCACGCCCTGGCGATGGTCAAGAGTGTCCCCATGGACATCTATATAGCTCCCCTAGAGCTCTATTGGAGCTACCTGAGACGTTAGTGCAGCTCAGCGCCTGGCAACGTGGCAGGGGTGAGCAGATACGCGGCGCCTGACGGGCACCGGCTCGGCGGCGAGGACGACGGGCCGAAATACGAGCGGGTGGCAGACGCCATCGAGGCCGACATCAAGTCCGGCGAACTGCCGCCCGGCATGCGGCTGCAGCCCGAGCGGGTCCTGATGGGCGAGTTCGGCGTCAGCTACGGGACGATCCGGCACGCCGTCGAGGTGCTCCGGGACCGCGGGCTGGTCCGGACCCGGCACGGCGAGGGCAACTACGTCCGGGCCCGCCCGGACGCCAAAAGCCCCGAATCGGCTGAAAGCGCCGAATCCGCCGAAAGCCCCGGCCCCGACGCGCCGTGACGCGCCCGGCGGCGTGGCCCACTTCACATCGGACGGCCGGTCAGCCCGGCCGTACCCTTCTCATATGAGCCGCATGTCGGAGTCTGGGACGCCCATCGAGCGCGTCTACGAGCCCAAAAGCACCCAGAACCTTGATCCCGAGCAGGACCTGGGCGAGCCGGGCGCCTTTCCGTTCACCCGGGGGATCTACCCGGCCATGTACGTCAGCCGGCCGTGGACCATGCGGCAGTACGCGGGCTTCTCGACCGCGGCGGACTCCAACCGGCGCTACCACCAGCTGATCGAGGCCGGGACGACCGGGCTGTCGGTCGCGTTCGACCTGCCCACCCAGATGGGCTACGACTCCGACGCGCCGCAGGCGGCCGGCGAGGTCGGGAAGGTCGGCGTGGCCATCGACTCCATCGAGGACATGCGGCTGCTGCTGGACGGCATCCCGCTGGACACGGTGTCGACCTCGATGACCATCAATGCCCCGGCGGCGATCCTGCTGCTGCTCTACCAGCTGGTCGCGGCCGAGCAGGGGGTGAGCGCGAGCAAGATCACCGGCACCATCCAGAACGACATCCTCAAGGAGTACATCGCCCGCGGCACGTACATCTACCCGCCGCAGCCCTCCCTGCGCCTGATCGCGGACACCTTCGCCTACTGCCGGGCCGAGGTGCCGAAGTGGAACACGATCTCGATCTCCGGCTACCACATGGCGGAGGCGGGCGCCACGCCCGTCCAGGAGATCGCCTTCACCCTGGCCAACGCGCGGGAGTACGTCCGGGCCGCCATCGAGTCCGGCCTGGCCGTGGATGAGTTCGCGCCGCGGCTGTCGTTCTTCTTCGTGGCCCGCACCACCCTGCTGGAGGAGGTGGCCAAGTTCCGGGCCGCGCGCCGGCTGTGGGCGCGCATCATGCGCGAGGAGTTCGGGGCGCGGGACCCGCGCTCGCAGATGCTGCGCTTCCACACCCAGACCGCGGGCGTCCAGCTCACCGCCCAGCAGCCGGAGGTCAACCTGGCCCGGGTCACGCTGCAGGCGCTGGCCGCCGTCCTCGGCGGGACGCAGTCGCTGCACACCAACTCCTTCGACGAGGCCCTCGCGCTCCCGTCCGAGAAGGCGGCCCGGCTGGCGCTGCGGACCCAGCAGGTGCTGGCCCACGAGACGGACCTGACGGCCACCGTGGACCCGTTCGCGGGGTCGTACGCGATCGAGTCGATGACCACCGACATCGAGGAGCAGGCGGTCGCCCTGATGGCCAAGGTGGCCGAGCTCGGCGGCGCGGTGGCCGCCATCGAGCAGGGCTTCCAGAAGGCCGAGATCGAGCGGTCGGCGTACCAGATCGCGCGGCAGATCGACTCCGGGGACCGGAAGGTGGTGGGGGTAAACGCCTTCGTCACGCCGGACGCGGAGCGGTACGAGCCGCTGCGGGTCGACCCGCGGATCGAGGCGGAGCAGGCCGCGCGGCTGGACGAGCTGCGCGGCCGCCGGGACGGGGCGGCCGTCATCCGCACCCTGGACGCCGTCCGGCGGGCGGCAGGCTCGGGGGCGGGCGGCACGGGCGAGCACCAGAACCTGCTGCCGCCGCTGCGGGATGCGCTCAGCGCCCTGGCCACCGTCGGCGAGGTGTGCGACGCTCTGCGCGATGTCTGGGGCCTGTACCAGCCCGTCGACGTCTACTGAGCCAGACGCAGGCACGACTCCGAGGGAAGGGCGCGCATGGTCGCGATCCCGTGGACCCCGTCGCGCGGCCCGACCCTGGGCATCGAGTGGGAACTGCAGCTGATCGACCGGCGCAGCCGGATGCTGCGCCAGGACGCCCGGGAGGTGCTCGCCGCGCTGCCCGGCCTGTCCGAGTCCGGCGAGCACCCGAAGATGAAGTACGAGCTCATGCAGTCCGCGGTGGAGGTGGTGACCGGGATCTGCAGCACCGTCGCCGAGGCCAAGGGGGACCTTGCGGCGACAATCTCGCAACTTCAGCGGATAACCGGCGAGCGCGGTACGATGCTGGCCTGTGCTGGTACACATCCCGTCAGCGACTGGCGGGATGCCAAGATGGCGCCCATTCAGCGTTATGCCGAGCTGCTCGAAAATTTGCAGTGGCTAGCCCGCAGGATCCAGACATTCGGCGTGCACGTGCACGTGGGTATTCGCGACCGGAGCAAGGCGATGCCCATCGTGAACGCGCTGGCCGGCTACCTGCCGCATTTCCTGGCCCTGACCGCGTCAAGCCCGTTCTGGAGCGGGCACGATACCGGGCTCGCCTCGAGCCGGTCCGTCATCTTCGGCGGGCTGCCGACCTCGGGGCCGCCGCAGTTGTTGGCCGAGTGGAGTGACTTCGAGAACTACATGGACACGCTTCTACGGGCCGGTACTATCCGGAGCATCAAGGAGGTGTGGTGGGATATCCGACCGCATCCCGACTTCGGCACGGTCGAGGTCCGGATGTTTGACGGGTTGCCTACGCTCCGGGAGATAGGCATGGTTGCGGCGCTCTCGCAGTCCCTGGTTCACCTGCTCGATACCCAGCTCGACCGCGGCTATCAGCTGCCCTGCCCGGCGGCCTGGATTGTTCGCGATAACAAGTGGCGCGCGACCAGGTACGGCCTGGACGCGATGGTGATAACTGACGATTACGGGTCGACGGCGCCGCTCCGCGACCAGCTCTACGAGCTGGTCCGCGAGCTGGAGCCAGTGGCGGATCGGCTCGGCTGCGCGGCCGAGCTGGCCGTGGCATTCGAGGTGCTCGACCAGGGCGCGTCCTACGAGCGGCAGCGAGCGCTGGTGGCCAGCGGCAGTGAGCTGACCGACGTCGTGGACGCGCTGGCGGCCGAGTTCGCCGAGGATCGCTTCGTCTGCCCGGGGGAGGCGGTTCATGGCCGAGCATGACCTGGACGGAGAGCTCGACGCTTTCCTGGCCGGGCACGAGGCTGACCTCATCAGCTTCCGGCGGGACCTGCACGCCCACCCGGAGACCGGCTACCACGAGTACCGGACGACCCGGCGGATCGCCCGGCGCCTGGAGGCGGCCGGGCTGCGGCCGATGGTGCTGCCCAAGGGCACCGGCCTGATGGTCGACATCGGCGGGGACAACGGGCCGTCCTCGCCGCTGATCGCGCTGCGGGCCGACATCGACGCCCTGCCCATCACCGATGAGAAGGACGTTCCCTACCGGTCCACGGCCCGCGGCGCGTGCCACGCCTGCGGCCACGACGTGCACACCTCGATCCTGGTCGGGACCGGCCTGGTCCTGGCCCGGGCGCACGCGGCGGGCGCGCTGCCGGGCAAGGTGCGGCTGATCTTCCAGCCCGCCGAGGAGGTGCCGGGCGGGGCCATCGACGTCATGGCGGCCGGCGGCATCGCCTCGGTCGACCGGATCTTCGCCCTGCACTGCGACCCGCGGCTGGACGTGGGCAAGATCGGGACCCGGGCCGGGCCCATCACCGCCGCCTGCGACAAGATCAAGGTCAAGGTCACCGGCCCCGGCGGCCACACCGCCCGGCCGCACCTGACCGCCGACCTGGTCTTCGCCCTGGGCAAGATCATCACTGAGCTGCCCGCCGCCCTGTCCCGGCGGGTCGACCCCCGGTCGAGCCTGAGCCTGGTCTGGGGCCGGGTGGCGGCCGGCTCGGCGGCCAACGCCATCCCCGACGACGGCATGGTCGAGGGCACGGTCCGCTGCCTGGACGACGAGGCCTGGCACGCGGCCCCGGACATGGTGAAGTCGCTGGTCGAGTCCGTGGCCATGTCCTACGGCGTGGTCCCGGACATCACCTACCAGCGCAACGTGCCGCCGACCGTCAACGACGCCGTCTGCACCGCGATGTTCGACGCCGCCGCCGACCGGGTCCTCGGCCCGGACTCGGTCACCCCGGCCCAGCAGAGCCTGGGCGGCGAGGACTTCGCCTGGTACCTGGAGTCCATCCCGGGGGCGCTGGCCCGGCTCGGCACCCGGACGCCCGGCTCCGGCGCCGACTTCGACATCCACCAGGGCACGTTCGACGTGGACGAGCGGGCCATCGGCATCGGGATCCGGCTGATGACCGCGACCGCGCTGACCGCCATGGGCAACGGCGGCGCGCTGCGGGTGCCGCTGCGCGGCGCGGCCCTGGCCTAAGGTCCCGTTACGGCGCCGACTCCGCATAAGCTGTAAAAATGTCGTCACCGCAGGCCGCCGCCCCGGGCAAGTCCGTCTGGAAGACGGACGAGGCCGGCCGGACCACGTTCCGGCTGAACGCGCCGCTCGTGCTGTGGTGGTGCTGGGTCGTGTTCGCCGTCGGCAACCTGATCGACCTGGCCGTCCAGTCCCGGGACTGGTTCTCGCTCGAGATCACCGGCGCGCTGCTGGTGGTGACCGGCTTCATGTACGCCTGCGCGCTGCGCCCGCGGGTCATCGCCGATGCGCGCGGGCTGACGGTGCGCAATCCGTTTCGTGATTATCAGGTCCCGTGGGGGCGCATGGCCGGCGTCTTTCTTGGTGACTCGGTCGAGGTCCAGTACGAGCAGCCCCCGGCGGAGCCCAAGACGATCTACAGCTGGGCGCTGTACTCGCCGCGGCGGGCGCGGGCCCGGGCCGAGCTGAAGATGGCGACCGGGATGCGCCGGTCGCAGTACAACCAGCGGCAGCAGCGCCGGTATCAGGTCGACCCCTCCGCGTCCTACGGGAAGGCGCCCGCGCAGGCCAGGGAGATGTCCCGGCAGCATCCCAGCCACGTGATGGCCGGCGAGCTGGGGCGGCGCCGGACCGAGGCGCAGGCGGCCGGGGCCGGCGCCGAGGGCGCCGTCGTGGCCCGGTGGGCCTGGTGGTCGATCGTCGGCGTCGTCGTGCCGATCGCCTTCCTGGTCTCCGTCATCGTGGCTCACTAGGGAGCTCGTCGCCGAGCAGCCAGCGCGCGCCCGCGCCGAGCCGCGCCGCGGCGTCCGCCGGGTTGTAGAGGGCGCACCGGCGCAGCGACAGGCACCCGCAGCCGATGCAGCTGCCCAGCGTCTGCGACATGGTCTGCAGCTCGGCGACGCGCTCGTCGATCCGGGCCTGCCAGGTCCGGGCGGCCCGCGCCCACTGCGCCCGGGTCGGGGCCTTGTCCGCGGGCAGCCGGTCCAGCGCGGCCTTGATGTCCCGCAGCGACAGGCCGAGCTGGCGGCCGGCCCGGATGAAGGCGACCCGCCGCAGCATGTGCCGGGGGTAGCGGCGCTGGTTCCCGGCCGTCCGCTCGGCGCGGATCAGGCCCAGCTCCTCGTAGTACCGCAGCGCCGACGGCGCAGCGCCGCTGCGGGCCGACAGCTGCGCGATGGTCAGGTCGGGGGCGGCCACGGCGCCCGGTCAGGCCACCGAGCTGCAGGGGCGGCCGCGCAGGTCAGCGACATAGTCCTCGGGGGCGCCGGCCACCTCGGCGGCGTCGGCCATGGCGCCCAGGTACAGGGCCGAGGGCAGGCCGCCCTCGTAGGCGTTGACCACGTAGAGCCAGGCCAGGACGTCGCCGTCGTGGGTCGCCACCCGCACCTTGAGCTTGCGGAAGAAGCCGAGCGTGGCCCCGTCCCAGCTGTCCAGGGCGTCCTCGTCGGCCTCGGTGAGGTCATACAGGACCACGAAGACGCGCTCGTCGGCGTCCTCCACGACCGTGCCGAGCGCGCCTTCCCAGCTCAGGTCCTCGCCGCCGAAGGTCAGCCGCCAGCCCTCGAGCCAGCCCGTGCCGCGCTGCGGCGAGTGCGGGCAGCGCGCCGCCATCTGCGCCGGGTTCATGTTGCTGCCATAGGCCGCGTAAATCGCCACGATTGCCAAGCGTACGCAGCCGCGCGGCCCTCCGGGGGCAGGTCGGCCCGCCCGGTACGACACAATGGAGCATCGTGAGCCAGCCGCAAGCGAAGATCGTGATCATCGGCGGCGGCCCCGGCGGATATGAGGCCGCCCTGGTCGCCGCGTCGCTGGGCGCTGCCGTCACG
Organism: Streptosporangiaceae bacterium; assembly: GCA_036501025.1. Lineage (GTDB taxonomy): Bacteria > Actinomycetota > Actinomycetes > Streptosporangiales > Streptosporangiaceae > DASUBV01. Next base: position 21,843 of record DASYBB010000140.1, on the reverse strand, counting down.
GTGATCGAGCGGGACGGCCTGGGCGGCGCGTGCGTGCTGACCGACTGCGTGCCGTCCAAGACGCTCATCGCCAGCTCCGCGCGGATGGCCGCGCTGGACGCGTCGGCGGCCCTGGGCATCCAGGTCGGCAAGGGCGTGACCGTGGACGCGCCCCGGCTGAACGCCCGGATCCGGTCCCTGGCCCGGGCCCAGTCGGCCGACGTGACCGCCCGGCTGGCCGTCGAGGGCGTCACCGTCATCGAGGGAACCGGCGCGCTGGCCGGCCCGCACACGGTGGTGACCGGCGGCCGGGAGCTGGCGGCGGACGCGGTCCTGATCGCGACCGGCGCCCACCCGCGGGTCCTGCCCGGCGCGGAGCCCGACGGCGAGCGGATCCTCACCTGGCGCCAGCTGTATGACCTGCCCGAGCTGCCGCCCGAGCTGATCGTCGTCGGCTCGGGGGTGACCGGGGCCGAGTTCGCCGGCGCCTACCAGGCGCTCGGCTCGCAGGTCACGCTGGTCTCGTCGCGGGACCACGTGCTGCCCCAGGAGGACAATGACGCCGCGGTCGTGGTCGAGGAGGTCTTCCGGCGCCGCGGCATGACCGTGCTGGGCCGCTCCCGGGCCGCGGAGGTCCGGCGCACGCCGAGCGGGGTGTCGGTCAAGCTGGCCGACGGGCGGACCGTCCGCGGCTCGCACTGCCTGATGACCGTGGGGATGGTGCCGAGCACGGCCGGGATGGGGCTGGAGGACGCGGGCGTGGCGGTCGACGATCGCGGGTTCATCGGCGTCGACAAGGTGTCGCGGACCTCGGTGCCCGGCGTGTACGCGGCCGGGGACTGCACCGGCGTGCAGATGCTGGCCTCGGTGGCGGCCATGCAGGGCCGGATCGCCATGTGGCACGCCCTCGGCGAGGCCGTCCACCCGCTGCAGCTCAGCCACGTGGCCGCGACCATCTTCACCGACCCCGAGGTCGCCACGGTCGGCGTCACCGAGCAGGCGGTGGAGTCCGGCGAGGCGCAGGCGGTCATGCTGCCGCTGGCCACCAACGCGCGGGCCAAGATGCAGGGCTTCCGGGACGGCTTCGTCAAGCTGTTCGCCCGCCGCAGCGGCGGCACCGTGCTGGGCGGCGTGGTCGTGGCGCCGCGGGCCAGCGAGCTGATCCTGGGCGTGTCGCTGGCCGTCGAGCTCGGGCTGACCGTGGACCAGGTGGCCCAGACGTTCGCCGTCTACCCGTCCCTGTCGGGCAGCCTGACCGAGGCCGCCCGCCGGCTGATGCGCCCGTCGGCCACGCAGTACTAGGCCCCTCAGTGGGCCGGGTGGCCCAGGTCGGGGTCGTCGGGGGGCTCCAGGCCGTGCTGGCGCAGCCGGGTGACCCGGATGTCGTCGGCGTAGGCCGCCACCGTGAACAGGCTGCCGGCCAGGATCAGCGCCGCCGTCATCAGGATCAGCCACAGCGGCGCGGGCAGCAGGAGGCCGGCCACCAGGCCGAGAGCCACGCAGATCGGGACAATCACGGCCAGGTGCCGCACGACGGTCCGCAGCCGCCAGCCCGCGTCGGTGAGCTCGTGCCGCACCCACTCCCGGTTCCGGGCGGGCAGGCGGAAGCCGATGGCGAACCACAGCCACCCCGCCGGCCCGGGATCGCCGGGGATGCGGGCCACGCTACTCGCCGAGCTCGCAGATCACGGCGCCCGCCGTCACGGTCTGGCCGACCTCCACCGTCAGGCCGGTCACCGTGCCGGCCTTGTGGGCGGTCAGCGGCTGCTCCATCTTCATCGCCTCCAGGACCACGATGGTGTCTCCCGCCGCCACCGCCTGGCCCTCCGCGGCGACGATCTTCACGATCGTGCCCTGCATGGGGCTCACCAAAGCGTTCCCGCTGGCCGCGGGAGCTCCGCCGGCCGCCCCGCCGCTCCGCCGGGCCGGGCGGCGCGCGGCCGGGGCGGGGCCGGGTCCCGCGGCCCGCAGGCTGGCCGGGATCGTCACCTCCAGCCGCTTGCCGCCGACCTCGACGGTGATCTTCTCGCGGGGCTCGTCCGCCGCGGCGTCCCCGGCGGGGCCGGCGTAGGGCGGGATGTCGTTGGCGAACTCGGTCTCGATCCAGCGGGTGTGCACCGCGAACTCGCCCGCGGCGCCGGCGAACGCGGGATCGTCGACGACGGCCCGGTGGAACGGCAGCACCGTCGGCATGCCCTCCACCACGAACTCGGCCAGCGCGCGGCGGGACCGCTCCAGCGCCTCCGCCCGGGTCGCCCCGGTCACGATCAGCTTGGCGATCAGCGAGTCGAACGCCTGCGGGACCGTCATCCCGGCGGCGTAGCCCGCGTCCAGCCGGACGCCCGGCCCCGACGGCGGCCGCCACGCCGTGATCGTGCCGGGGGCGGGCAGGAACCCGCGGCCCGCGTCCTCGGCGTTGATCCGGAACTCGATCGAGTGCCCGCGGGCGGGCGGGTCGGCGAAGTCCAGGGCCGCCCCCTCGGCGATGGCGAACATCTGCCGGACCAGGTCGATCCCGGCGACCTCCTCGGTCACCGGGTGCTCCACCTGCAGCCTCGTGTTGACCTCCAGGAACGACACCGTTCCGTCCTGGCCGATGAGGAACTCGCAGGTGCCGGCGCCCTGGTAGCCGGCCGCCCGCAGGATCGCCGCGGACGACTCGCGCAGCTGGGCGTCCTGCTCGGCGGTGAGGAACGGCGCGGGCGCCTCCTCGACCAGCTTCTGGTGGCGGCGCTGCAGCGAGCAGTCCCGGGTGGAGACGATGACCACGTTGCCGTGGGCGTCGGCCAGGCACTGGGTCTCGACGTGCCGCGGCCGGTCCAGGTAGCGCTCCACGAAGCACTCGCCGCGGCCGAACGCCGCCACCGCCTCCCGCACCGCCGCCTCGAACTGCTCCGGGATCTCCGCCTGGGTCCGGGCCACCCGCAGGCCCCGGCCGCCGCCGCCGAAGGCAGCCTTGATCGCGATGGGCAGGCCGTGCTCGGCCGCGAACACCTCCGCCTCGGTCGCGCTGGCCACCGGCCCGTCGGTGCCCGGCGCCAGCGGCGCCCCGACCGACCGGGCGATGTGCCGCGCGCTGACCTTGTCGCCCAGCGCCTCGATGGCCGCCGGCGGCGGGCCGATCCAGGTCAGCCCGGCCGCGATGACCTCGCGGGCGAAGTCCGCGTTCTCGGCCAGGAAGCCGTACCCGGGGTGGACCGCGTCCGCGCCCGAGTCGGCCGCCGCCTTGAGGATCTTGCCGATGTCCAGGTAGGTGTCCGCCGCGCTCTGGCCGTCCAGCGCGTACGCCTCGTCGGCCATCGCCGTGTGCAGCGCGTCCAGGTCCAGGTCACTGTAGACGGCGACGCTGCCCAGCCCCGCGTCCTGGCAGGCCCGGATGATCCGGACGGCGATCTCTCCGCGGTTGGCGATCAGTACCTTGCGCACGGCCCACGACTCCTCTCGCTGGGCCGAGGGGGTCGGCCAGCCAGGTAATGGCAGTCTAATGACGGGCCTGCCCAGGGCGCGGCGGGGCTGTCGGCGGGCCTTCGCTGGCCCTGCGCCGGCCCTCGCTAGCGGGGCAGGGCGCTGGCGCGCCAGGCGCCCGGCCCGGCGCTGACCGCGGGCCGCAGGAGACGCGATCGGTCCGACCACGCAGAACGATGGCCGCCCACGTCCGGCTGCGCCGCGGCCGCGGCGGCGCTGGCCACGGCGGTCAGGACGACCGTCACCGCGGCGGTCTCGGCGGGCGTCGGATGCCCGGCCACGATGCTCAGGGCAGGCTCGGTCATGGGCTAGCCCTTCGACTTTCCGATGCTCAGGCCGAACTCGCGGTGCACCCGCGCCCAGAACGCGTCGCGCAGCCACTCCCTGGCCTCCTGGTAGGACCGGAGCGAGAGCCCCAGGTCCTTCTCGGCCTCGACCAGCAGCTCCTTGTCGATGACCGGGGGGAGGATGGGGCCGGGCAGCAGGTCCCGGATGTTGTCCTCGCCGCGGGTCAGTATCCACTTCTGGGCGACGTGCTCGCCGGCCTCCTCGACCCGCTCCCGGTCCGGCCCGAGGCGCGCGGCGGCCAGGTGGGTGACCACCGAGGGCAGCGGCGGGGCGGGGCGGACCGGCGGCTTGGGGAAGTGCCGCTCGCCGAACACCTGGGCCGGCGACGGCGGCTGGACCGCGCCCGGCCCGGGCAGCGGCAGCGGCAGCGGCTGGCCCGCCAGCGACGGGCGGGGCGGGGCGGCCGAGCCGTTCTCGGCGCCCAGCTGCCGGGCGAAGAACGGCTCCATGAACGCCCGTTCCAGCACGTCGACCGTGTCGGACTCCCAGACCAGACGCTCGGCCTGGTTGGTCCCGTAAGGCGGCTCCACGCCCCACAGGTGGACCCGGACGCCGTAGGCCTGCGCCGCCTCGACGGCCGGGACCATGTCCTCGTCGCCGGCCACCAGCACGGCGTCGGTGATCGCGCGGTGCCGGGCCAGTGCCTCCATGTCGGCGCGGATCTGGGCGTCCACGCCTTTCTGCTGGCCGCGGGCGTTCAGGTTGCCGAGCCGCAGCTTGACCCAGGGCATCTGCGCGATGACCCGCTGGTCGATGGTCGGCACCCGGTCCCGGGCCGCGTCATACCAGTAGATGCGCAGCAGCTCGCCCCGGAGCTGGTCCTCGGCATGCCGGGTCAGGGCCTGGATGAGCTTGTCCGCGTCCACCCGGTACTCACGCCGGGATGCGGCGCTGAACAGCAGTTCCCCGGCCGCCGCATAGATATACCCGACGTCGACCATGATGGCGTAGCGGGACATCAGCGGGAGCGGGGAAGCTGATTCGGTCATAGTACCGACGACTCTACTGGCTGGCACCGGGCCGACGACGCCCGTATCAATAGGTAGCTTAACAATTACAGTAAGTCGCTGGCCTTTCTGAAGACTACAGCTACCTGTGTCATAGCGGGATATTCCCGTGCTTCTTGGGCGGGAGCGTCTGGCGCTTGGTCCGGAGCCCGCGCAGGGCCCGCGTGACTTGAGAACGAGTTTCGGCGGGCCGAATAACGGCATCGACATAACCGCGATCGGCCGCTATGTAGGGATTAAAGAGCGCGTCCTCGTACTCGGCCGCTTTCTGCGCGCGCTGTGCCGCCCGGTCGGCCGGGTCCTCGATGGCGGCCAGGTCGCGGCGGTACAGGATGTCGACGGCGCCCTCGGCGCCCATGACCGCGATCTGCGCCGTCGGCCAGGCCAGGTTGACGTCGCCGCCCAGGTGCTTGGACCCCATCACGTCGTAGGCGCCGCCGTACGCCTTGCGGGTGATCACGGTGATCTTGGGCACCGTCGCCTCGGCGTAGGCGTAGATCAGCTTGGCCCCGCGGCGGATGATCCCGCCCCATTCCTGTCCGGTGCCGGGCAGGAAGCCGGGCACGTCCACGAAGGTCAGCACCGGGACGCTGAAGGCATCGCAGGTGCGGACGAACCGGGCCGCCTTCTCCGACGCGTCGATGTCCAGCGTGCCGGCCGAGTGCATCGGCTGGTTGGCCACCACGCCGACCGGTGACCCGTCGACCCGGCCGAAGCCGACCAGGATGTTGGTGGCGAAGCCCGCGTGGATCTCCAGGAACTCGCCGTCGTCCAGCACGTGCTCGATCACCGCGTGCATGTCGTAGGGCTGCCGGGGCGAGTCCGGGATGAGCGTGTCCAGCTCCCGGTCGGCGTCGGTGACCTCCAGCGCCGCCGCCGGGTCCGCGGGCGGGCTGGCCGGCGGCTCCTCCAGGTTGTTGGACGGCAGGTAGGACAGCAGGTCGCGGGCGAAGGCCAGGCAGTCCTGCTCGTCGGTGGCCTGGTAGTGCGCGACCCCCGACTTCACGTTGTGGGCCTGCGCCCCGCCCAGTTCCTCCTGGGTGACGTTCTCGCCGGTCACCGACTTGATCACGTCGGGCCCGGTGATGAACATGTACGACGTCTGGTCGACCATCAGGGTGAAGTCGGTGATCGCCGGGGAGTACACCGCCCCGCCCGCGCACGGTCCCATGATCAGCGAGATCTGCGGGATGACGCCGGAGGAGATCACGTTCCGGTAGAAGATCTCCGCGAACAGGCCGAGCGCGACGACGCCCTCCTGGATCCGCGCCCCGCCGCCGTCGTTGATCCCGATCATCGGGCAGCCGGTCTTCAGCGCGTGGTCCATCACCTTGACCACCTTCTCGCCGTACACCTCGCCCAGCGAGCCGCCGTACACCGTGAAGTCCTGGCTGAACACGCAGACCGGCCGGCCGTCGATGGTGCCGTGGCCGGTCACCACGCCGTCCCCGTAGGGCCGGTTGCGGTCCAGCCCGAAGTCATGCGACCGGTGCCGCGCCAGCTCGTCGAACTCGGTGAACGAGCCGGGGTCCAGCAGCGCGTCGATCCGCTCCCGCGCGGTCATCTTGCCCTTGGCGTGCTGCCGCTCGACCTGCCGCTCCGCCCCGGCGTGCACCGCCTCGTACCGGCGTCGGTCCAGGTCGGCCAGCTTCCCGGCCGTAGTGTGCGGGTCCAGCTCGCCGCCCGCCGGCGCAACTTCGGTGGCCATGGCGGAAGGTTAGCCGCGTACCACCCCGTTCCCCCCAGCCGGGTACCGGCAGCCAGGGGAGCACCCCGTGAGCGGCGCGGATCGTGCGCAAGTTTCGGCATGCCGTCCGCACCGCTCAGGGCCTGTACTACCAGGAGACTGGCTAGTGCGGGAGGGGAACGCCGGCGACAGCCAGGATGAGGCCGGCGACGCCGGCGGCCAGCAGGGTGAACACGACACCCCGGCGCAGCAGGAAGAGCGCGGCGGCCGCCGCTGCGAGGACGGCGTACTGCCAGGGCTGGGTGAGCGTCCGGGTCAGCGGGATGGCCGAGCCGAGAATGGCGCCGATGGCCGCGGGCCCGGCGCCGCCGAGGAAGGCCGCGGCGCGGCGGTTGCCGCGGAGGCGGCCGAAGTAGCGGGCGCCGAGCAGCACGAACGCGAACGAGGGCGCGAAGGCAACGACCGCGGCCAGCAGCCCGCCGCCGATTCCGGCCGCCGCGTAGCCCACCACGGCCACGGTCTGGACCACCGGCCCGGGCGTGACCTGGCCGAGCGCCACGGCGTTGAGGAACTGCCCGCCGGTCATCCAGTGGTAGTGGCTGACCGCGTCGGCCTGCATGAGCGGAATGATCACGAAGCCGCCGCCGTACGACAGCGCCCCCACCTTGAACGCCACCCACGCGACCGACAGGGCGACGGGCACGGCGAGGGCGGTCCCGGTGGCCAGGAGGCGGGCGGCGGGCGCGGCCAGCGGGGTCAGCAGGGCCAGGGGGCGGCGGCCGCTGCCCGTGCGGCCGGCTCCGTCGCCGGGGTCGGGCTCGCCGGCGGCGGCTTCGGGCGGACCGGTGTTCCCCGACCTGGAGCGCGCGGCCGCCAGCTCAGCGATTCCGCAGGCCAGGAGGACGAGGACGAGCCAGGGGCCGATGGTCGCGGCGGCGGCGGCGCCAGCCGCGAGGTAGACGACCCACCGGGCGGAGGCACGCCGGGCGGAGGCCTGGGGGGCGGAGGCCCGGGGGGCGGAGGCCCGGGGGGCGGACTGGCGGGCGCGGGACCAGCTGGCGGGGACCAGGCTGGCGCCGGCCTGGATGGCGACGGCGGCGACGGCGGATCCGGCGCCGGCGCCCGCGCCGCGGACCCAGCCGGGCGGGGAGCCGGCCAGGAACAGGGCGGCCAGCGCGAGGATGAGCAGCAGGCCGGGCAGGATGAACGCGGCCCCGCCGGCCAGGGCTCCGGCGCGGCCGCGGAGCCGCCAGGCGCAGAAGATCGCGAGCTGGGTCGAGGCCGGTCCGGGCAGCAGGTTGCACGTGGCCAGGGCGTCCTCGAACTCCCGGCTGTCCAGCCAGGCGCGGCGCTCCACGCACAGGTCGCGCAGCAGCCGGATGTGGGTCGGCGGGCCGCCGAACCCGATGCAGCCGATCCTGCCCCACTCCCGCAGGATCGTGACCAGGCTGGGCGCCTCCGCAGGCAGCGCCCGGGCAGGCTGCGGCGCGGCCGGCTCCGGGGCGGGCGGCGGCGGGGCGGGCACACGACCATGATGCCGGACATTCGGCCCGCGGAACTGGTGGCCGGCCGAACGCTGGATGACCGCCCGGCAGCTCGCCGCTGAACGCTCCATGACCAGCCGCCGCGCCGACCTCATCAGCATCACCAGCCTCGCCGGCCCGGTCGGGAGGCACCCGCTCCCGGCCGCTCCGGCGGGCGGGAACAACATGGCGGTAAGGACGCTGCTGCTAGAGGAGCAGCAACCGTACGTTCATGTCGTATTCGAGGGCCCGGCGAGTCCGGCGGGGACTCCGGGTTCCCGGGGCTCGCGGGTGGCCTGGGGCGGGCTGGTCTCGGTGGCCGACTGGGGCGGGCGGGGGCGGGTGAAGGCCAGGCCGGCGGCCAGGCAGGCCAGGGGGATGGCGACGATGACGTAGCGGTACAGGGACTGGGTGAGCAGGGCCGGGGACAGGATGCTGACCGCGGCCAGGGCCCAGGGCAGGGCGGCGACGCCACCCCAGCGGCGCCAGCTGCGGAGCACGCCGGCCAGGCCGGCCACGATCACCGCGAGGAACAGCAGGCCGGGGAAGACGACCGGCTGCTGGTACAGGAACAGCCAGAACGACCACGGCGCGACCGCGTGGGTGTTCTCGGTCGTCCCGGCGTAGGCCCGCTCGTCGGCCTTGTAATAGGACGGCAGCACGGGGATCCGCGCCGTCGGCGTGAAGGTCATCGAGCTGGCGCCCTGGGGCCGGTCGGTGGCCGCGAAGGTCAGCAGCACGTCGCGGCCGACGACGCGCAGGTAGTCCAGGGGCTGGGCGGTGATGGCGGCGACCGCGAACCGCTGGCCGAGCCGGTTGTTGTAGCGGTCGATGCCGGGATGGGCGTCGTGCCGCCACCAGGCGCCGGCCGACCACAGGTAGGTCGACGGGCTCGGCGCGGCCAGCAGGTGCGGGACCGACCAGGCGGCCGGCGCGGGGACGCTGATGCCCGCCGCGCGGTCCGGGCACAGCGGCCGCAGCTGCGCCGGCGGCTTGATGACGGCGCAGTTGGCGAAGCTGGTCGTGCGCGACCACAGGAAGATGCCGTCGCTGGTGGTCAGGTTGTAGGCGCCGTACGTCGCGTGGAACATCGCGACGTAGCCCAGCAGCGGGACCGCGAACGCCGCGGCTGCCGCGGCCAGGGACCTCCAGCCCACCTTGCGGATGAGCAGGAACACCGCGGCCACCACGGCCAGCGGGAGGCCGTTGCCGCGCAGCACGCAGGCATAGGCCAGCAGCAGCCCGGCCGCCCCGCACTGCCACCAGCGCGGCGTGCGCCGGGTCAGCAGCAGCGCCACCATGACGATGATGACCAGGGCGAACAGGGTGTCCGGCAGGACGTAGGACTCCAGCGCGATCTCGCGCACGTCGAACAGGGTCGGCAGCGCGGCCAGTGTCGCGCCCCAGCCGGGCAGGCCCCAGTAGCGCAGCAGCGCGTAGGCGATGACCGCGATGGCCAGGCCCATCAGGTGCTGGAGCACGGTCACGGCCAGCAGCGGCCGGGGCAGGACCCCGAGTGCCCCGAGGAAGAACGAGTAGCCCGAGGGACGGATGTTGCCCAGCGTGTGGGTCGCCGCGCCGGACATGTAGAGGAACGAGTCGGCGGTGAGCAGCGCCGGGCGGAACGACAGCACGGCCAGGATCCGCGGTACCAGGGCCAGGAGCACCGCGATGGTCATCAGCCGGTGCTGCCGCCAGAGGGCCGCCGGCCGCGCGGCCCGGCCCGCCGACCGCAGGCCCGCGCGGAGGGCGGCGGCCGCCCGCCCGGCCCGGCCTAACGTCCCCGGGCCGGGCGCACCCGGATCGCGCGCGACTCTGGTCTTGAGATCAGCCACTTCCGCCTCGCAGGTACGACACGCCCGCGGCGCCCCTGGCACCGTCCGGCTATCCTCAGCCCTTGACATGAGCTGCCAGGGATATCACCGACACTACTATGGGTAAACCATTTTCCACTCACAGTGACGACGAGCTCGACGAAGCCGGCCTGCGCGCGGCCCTGCTGACGCCCGGCAGCGCCTGGTCGGCGCTGGACGTCGTGGCCCAGACCGGATCGACCAATGCCGACCTGCTCGCCGCCGCCCGGCGGGGCGCGGCGCACGGCACGGTGCTGGCCGCCGAGCAGCAGACCAGCGGCCGCGGGCGGCAGGGCCGGACGTGGGCCACCCCGCCGGCGGCCCGGGCGCTGACCTTCTCGGTGCTGGTGCGCCCGGCGGCGATCCCGCCGTCGGGCCGCAGCTGGCTGCCGCTGCTGGCCGGCGTGGCGGCGGCCCGGGCGCTGCGCGCGGTCGCGGCCGTCGATGCCGTGCTGAAGTGGCCCAACGACGTCCTGGCGGGCGGGGCCAAGCTGGCCGGCATCCTGGCCGAGCAGGCCGGCGACGCGGTCGTGGTCGGCATCGGGATCAACGTCGGAGCCCGGCGCGAGGACCTCCCCCCGCCCCAGCCGGGCGCGCTGCCGCCGACCTCGCTGGCCCTGCTCGGCGCGCCCGGGACCGACCGCACCGCGCTGCTGGCCGCCGTGCTGCGCGAGCTGGGCGACTGGTACCAGCGCTGGGCGCCGGCCGGCGACGCCACCGCCAGCGGCCTGCGCGAGGAGTACCTGCTCCGCTGCGCGACGATCGGGACGGCGGTCCGGGTGGAACTGCCCGGCGGCGCGCACCTGGCCGGCACCGCCACCGGGATCGGGCCCGCCGGCCAGCTCGTGGTCGACACCGCCGACGGGCCGGTGCCGGTCACCGCGGGCGACGTCATCCACGTGCGCTGAGCGTCGCCTGACCCGCCCGACGGCACGGCATGTCGGCATAGATCCCGCTTCGGGCGTGTCACCATATGCAGGTGGCTCACGACGAAGGCCTGACCGAGGGCGAGCACATAGTGCTGCGGCTGCACCCGCACTGGAAGACCGTGCTGCGGCCCATCCTGCTGCTGGCCGTGATCGTCGCGGCGGTCATCGCGGCGCTGGTCTACCTGCCGGCCTCGGCCGACAAGGCGCCGGTCCGGCTCGGGATCGGCGTGGTGGCCGTGCTGCTCGCGCTGGTGTTCACGCTGGTGCCGTTCCTGCGCTGGCGGACGACGACGTACGAGCTGACCAACCGCCGCCTGCGGCTGCGCTCGGGAATCTTGACCCGGAGCGGCCGGGACTTCCCGCTGGCCCGGATCAGCGACGTCTCGTTCTCGCACGGGGTGCTGGACCGGATCCTGGGCTGTGGCCGGCTGGTGGTCGAGTCGGCGGGCGAGCACGGCCAGCTCGTGCTGACCGAAATCCCCCGGGTCGTGGACGTCCAGGCCCGGCTGTTCCAGCTCGTGGAGGATGAGCAGGCCGGGCCCGCGGCGAGTTAGCCTGCAGGTGTGGAGCCCTCCAGCGAGATCATCATCGAGGCGCACGACGGGGCGGTCGCGCAGATCCTGCTCGATCGCCCGTCGGCCCTGAACGCCCTCAGCACCGCCTCCCTCACCGCTCTCGGCCAGGCCTGCGCGCGGCTCGGCGCCGACCCCGGCGTCCGCGCCATCGTGCTCAGCTCGGCGGTCGGCCGCGCGTTCTGCGTGGGCGCGGACCTGAAGGAGCGGGCGGCCATGACCGACGAGCAGATCCTGGCCCAGCGGCCGGTCTTCCGGGCCGCGTTCGGCGCGCTGCTGGGCGTGCCGCAGCCGGTCATCGCGGCCGTGCACGGGTTCGCCCTCGGCGGCGGCTGCGAGCTCGCCCTGTCCTGCGACATCATCGTGGCTGACGAGACCGCCGTCTTCGGCCTGCCCGAGACCACCGTCGGCCTCGTCCCCGGCTGCGGCGGCACCCAGCTCGCGGCCCGCCGGATCGGCCCCGGCCGGGCCGCCGAGATGGTGCTCAGCGGCCGCCAGGTACCGGCCGCCGAGGCCGAGCGGATCGGGCTGGCCGACCGCCTGGTGCCGGCCGGGACCGCCGCCGACAGCGCGCTTGAGCTGGCCCGGCGGATCGCGGCCAACTCGCCGGTGGCGGTGCGCGCGGCCCGCCGCGCCATCCGGACCGGTGCGGGCCTGAGCCTGGCCGCGGCGCTCGAGGTCGAGGACGCGGCCTGGCGGACCGCGGCCATGTCGGCCGACCGCCGCGAGGGCATCGCCGCCTTCGCCCAGAAGCGCCCGCCCGTGTGGCCGGGAACCGAAGGCCAGGAGGACCCGTCATGAGCGACCTGCCCGCCCGCATCTCGATCCGGGAGGTCGGCCCGCGGGACGGCCTGCAGAACGAGGACCCGGTGCCGACCGCGGCCAAGATCGAGCTGATCGACCGGCTGTCGGAGACCGGGGTGGAGCGGATCGAGGCCGTCTCCTTCGTGCGGCCGTCGGCCATCCCGCAGATGGCCGACGCCGAGCAGGTCTGGCGGGGCATCGTCCGGTCGCCGTCGGTGCGCTACTCCGCGCTGGTCCCGAACCTGCGCGGGACCAGCCTGGCCCTGGCCGCCGGGGTCACCGAGATCGAGGCGGTGGTGTCCGCCTCGGACACGCATAACCGCAAGAACGTCAACCGCAGCACCGAGCAGTCGCTGGATGACATTGCCCAGATCGTTGATTCCGCGCACGGCAGCGGGGCCACCGTCCAGGTCATCGTTTCGACTGCCTGGGGGTGTCCCTATGAGGGGGACGTGCCGGTCGAGCGGGTGCTGTGGGCGGCCGGGCGGGCCGTCGCGGACGGGGCCGATTCCGTCTCGTTCGGCGACACCACGGGCATGGCCACGCCGGGGCGGGTCGCCGCGCTGGTCGGCGGGTTCCGGTCGGCGCACCCCGATACGCCGCTGAACCTGCACTTCCACAACACGAGGGGCGCCGGGCTGGCCAACGTGCTGACCGCGCTGCAGCTGGGGGTGGCCGACTTCGACGCGTCGGTCGGCGGCCTCGGGGGCTGCCCGTACGCGCCCGGCGCGACCGGCAACATCGCCACCGAGGAGCTCATCTACCTGACCGAGGACATGGGCATCGCCACCGGGATCGACCTGGAGGCGATGATCGAGGCGGCGGCCGACGCGGAGCGGATCGTCGGCCGGCAGCTGCCCTCGCAGGTGCTCCGGGCCGGGCCGCGGACCCGCACGATCCCGGCCTGACCCGGGCCGGCCGCAGCTCCTGTTTTGCCGGTGTTTGAGAACGAGGCGCGAGGATACCTGGGCGCCAGTTCCTGACACCCCGCAGGACAGAATGGGAGCTGGAAACCATGTTCTTCAGACGCCCCCGCACCCTTCTCGGGCTGATCTACATCGTCATCGGCATCATCGTCGCCTGGGACCGCGGGTACATCACGGTCGCCCTGCTGAAGCTCGTGCTGTCCGCCATCCTCGCGATTCTGCTGTGGTGGCTGGTCCTGCTGGGAGTCAGCCTGCATATTAGCTAGCGGACCGCCCGGCAATGGGCGGCGAATAGGGCTGGTGGATTTCCGCGCCGAGGCGGAAAATTTGGTTAATCACACGCCGCGGCGGCCAGCAGGATCGCCGCCGAGGCGGCGGCGGCCGGCCGGCCTGGCCGGGTGCCCGGCGCGCTTCCCCCACCCCCCAGGGGCCGCCGGGCACCCTCCAGCGGGCCGGCCCCGGATACGCTCGCGGGCGTGAGCGATGTGAGTGAAGTGCGCGAGGAACCAGCCGGGCTGGACACGGTCCGCGAGCGGATCGAGCGGGGCGGCGCCGCCCGGTATCACGAGGCGGCCGCCGCCAGCGGCAAGCTGTTCGCCCGGCAGCGGATCGCGCTGCTGGCCGACGAGGGCAGCTTCACCGAGGACGGCGCGTTCGCCAACGCCCTCGCCGACGGGCTGCCGGCCGACGGGGTGATCACGGGCACGGCCACGGTGGACGGCCGGCCCGTGGCCATGATGGCCAACGACTCGACGGTCAAGGCGGGCTCGTGGGGCGCGCGGACCGTGGAGAAGATCATCCGGATCATCGAGCGGGCCTACGCCGACGGTGTCCCGATGATCTACCTGGTCGACTCGGCCGGCGCCCGGATCACCGACCAGGTGCAGATGTTCCCCGGCCGGCGCGGCGCGGGGAAGATCTTTCACACCCAGATCCGCGCGTCCGGGTCGATCCCGCAGGTGTGCGCGCTGTTCGGCCCGTCGGCCGCGGGCGGTGCCTACATCCCGGCCTTCTGCGACTTCGTCACCATGGTCGAGGGCAACGCCTCGATGTACCTGGGCAGCCCGCGGATGGTCGAGATGGTCGCCGGCGAGCGGACCACCCTGGAGGCGATGGGCGGCGCCCGGCTGCACTGCACCGTGTCGGGGTGCGGCCATCACCTGGCCGCCACCGAGCCCGACGCGCTGGCCGCCGTCCGCGGGTTCCTGTCCTACCTGCCCGGCAACTGGCAGCAGCCGCCGCCCGGCACGGCCGCCGCGGCGCCGGCGCCCACCGACCTGCGCGCGCTGGTGCCGGCCAGCGAGCGGCACGCCTTCGACATGCGCCGCTACGTGCGGGGCCTGGTCGACGCGGACTCGCTGTTCGAGGTGCATGCGCTGTGGGCGCGCGAGGTCACCGTCGGCTTCGCCCGCCTGGACGGCCAGCCGATCGGGGTGGTGGCCAACAACTCCCTGTTCAAGGGCGGCGTCCTGTTCGTCGACTCGGCCGACAAGGCGACCCGCTTCATCCAGCTGTGCGACGCGTTCAGCGTCCCGCTGCTGTTCCTGGCTGACGTGCCCGGCTTCATGGTCGGGACCGCGGTGGAGCGGCAGGGCATCATCCGGCACGGGGCCAAGATGATCAGCGCGGTGGCCGAGGCCACGGTGCCGAAGATCTGCGTCGTGGTCCGGAAGGCGTACGGCGCGGGCCTGTACGCGATGGCCGGGCCGGGCTTCGACCCGGACGCCACGCTGGCGCTGCCCACAGCCAAGATCGCCGTGATGGGCGCGGAGGCGGCCGTCAACGCGGTGCACTTCAACCGGCTGGCCGCGGTGACCGACCCCGCGGAGCGCGACGCGCTGGTCCGGCAGCTGCGCGCGGAGTACGAGGCCGACATCGACGTGCTGCGGCTGGCCGGCGAACTGGTCGTCGACGACATCGTCGAGCCCGAGGACCTGCGGTCCCAGCTGATCCGCCGGTTCGCCGCCGCGGCGGGCAAGGATCGCGCCTTCTCCCGGCGCCGGCACGGCGTCACCCCGGTCTGACATCGGCCTGAACCAGGGCAACCCCGGCCGCCGGGCCAGACCCGACCGGACTGCAGCCGCGTCAAGCGGCGGAAATACTTGCCGGCCGCCATACCATCGTGGCATGACCAGCGTTCTGCTCGCCGAGGATGACCCAGCCATCTCGGAACCGCTCGCCCGGGCCCTGCGCCGCGAGGGGTACGAGGTCGGCGTGGCCGCCGACGGCCCGGGCACGCTCGAGGCAGCCCGCGCAGGCGGGATCGACCTCATCGTCCTGGACATCGGGCTGCCCAAGCTCGACGGGCTGGAGGTCTGCCGGCGCATCCGCTCGGCGGGCCAGTCCATCCCCGTCCTCATCCTGACCGCCCGCGCCGACGAGGTCGACACGGTGATCGGCCTGGACGCCGGCGCCGACGACTACGTCACCAAGCCGTTCCGGCTGGCCGAGCTGCTGGCCCGGGTCCGCGCGCTGCTGCGCCGCGGCGCCTCGGAGACGCGGGTCGTCCAGGGCGTCCGGATCGACACCGATGCCCGCCGGGCCTGGCTCGGCGACGACGAGATCGAGCTGACCTCCAAGGAGTTCGACCTGCTGGCCCTGCTGGTGGCCGAGGCGGGCAAGGTCGTGACCCGCGAGCAGATCATGCGCCAGGTGTGGGACAGCAAGTGGTGGGGCTCGACCAAGACGCTCGACATGCATGTCTCCTGGCTGCGCCGCAAGCTGGGCGACGACGCGCACAGCCCGCGGTTCATCACCACCGTGCGCGGGGTGGGGTTCCGCTTTGAGCGCGGTGAGTAGACCTCCGGGGGGAGCTAGGAGCAGGCGGTGCAGCGCCGGCTGCTGATCTCGACCCTCGCCGTGGCGGTGGTAGCGGTCCTGCTGTTCGGGCTGCCGCTAGCCTTCGTGCTCAGCCGCCTGCAGGTGGACGGGGTCCGGGACCAGCTCGCCGACGAGGCCAAGAGCGTGGCCCGCGAGCTGCAGGACCGCCGGACCGTCGGCCTGCCGCTCGGCGCGCGGGCCATCGCCCGCTCCCTGCCGGGCCGGTTCGTCGAGGTGATCGAGCCCGGCCAGCCGCCGATCGAGGTCGGGGTCCGGCCGTCGTCGGCCCACCATCTCAGCTCGTCGAGCAAGACCCTCGACTTCCAGGTCACGGTCGAGGCCCCCGACTCCTACGCCGCCGACAAGGTCTACGGCGGCCTGCTGCTGGTCGGGTCGGCCGCACTGCTCGCGGTGGCCGTCGCCGTCGTGCTCGCCCTGATGCAAGCCCGGCGGCTGGCCCGGCCCCTGGAGGAACTGGCCCGGGCCGCCGACCGGCTCGGCTCGGGCGCCGCCCGCCCGCTCGGCCGCCGGTACGGCGTGCTGGAGCTCGACCGGGTCGCCGAGGGCCTGGACGGATCGGCCCAGCGCATCACCGACCTGCTGTCCGCCGAACGCGACTTTGCCGTCGACGCCTCTCACCAGCTGCGCACGCCGCTCACTGCGCTGTCGATGCGGCTGGAGGAGATGATCGCGGCCGCGGACTACCCGGACGTGGTCCGGGAGGAAGGCGCCGCCGCGCTGGCCCAGACCGAGCGGCTCACCGACGTGGTCAGCCAGCTGCTGGGCCGGGCCCGCCGCTCGATCGCCGGCGCACCCGCGCTGGCCAGCGTCGACGACATCGTGGCCCAGCAGGTCAACGAGTGGGAGCCGGCCTTCCGCCGGGTCAGCCGCAAGCTCGAGGTGACCGGGGCCAAGGGCCTGCGGGCCTACGCCACCCCGGGCGGGGCCTCGCAGGTCATCGCGACGCTGCTGGACAACGCGCTCGTGCACGGCGCCGGCGCGGTGACGATCCGCACCTCGCAGACCCGCCGCTCAGTGGTGGTCGAGGTCCGCGACGAGGGCAGCGGGGTGCCGCCCGAGCTGGTGCCGCGGATCTTCGAGCGGAGCGTCAGCGGCTCGCCCACCGGCACCGGCCTCGGCCTCGCCCTGGCCCGGACCGTGGCCGCGGCCGACGGCGGCCAGGTGGTCCTGGTCCGGCCCCGCCCGGCGGTGTTCGCCCTGTTCCTGCCGCACGGCACCGCCGACCCGCCGGAGCATCCGGCAGTGATCGGCCCCGCGTAGGCTACGCCGGGTGACGGCTGATTTTTACGAAACGAATCGTGCCCCGGCGGTGGGCATGGTCGGGGCGGGCCAGCTGGCCCGGATGACGACCGCGGCCGCCGTGGGGCTGGGCATCGACTTCCGCGTGCTGGCCGCGGCGCCCGATGAGAGCGCCGCCCAGGTCTGCGCGGGCACCGTGGTGGGGGACTACCGCTCGGCCGATGACCTGCTGAAGTTCGCGGCCGGCTGCGACGTCGTGACGTTCGACCACGAGCACGTGCCGCCGGACCTAATCGCCGCCATGGAGCACGCCGGGACGGTGGTCCGGCCGGGCGGCCGCGCGCTGCGCTACGCCCAGGACAAGCTGGCCATGCGCGAGAAGCTGTCCGGGCTCGGGGTGCCCTGCCCGCGGTTCGCCGCGGTGTCCGACCTGGCCGGCGTGACCGCCTTCGCCGAGCAATCGGGCTGGCCCGTGGTGCTGAAGGCCGTGTCCGGTGGCTACGACGGCCGGGGCGTGTGGGTCTGCTCCGACCCGGCCGAGGCCGCGCAGGTGCTGGACCACGGGATCGCGCTGCTGGCCGAGGAGCACGTCCGGTTCACCCGCGAGCTGGCCATCCTGGTCGCCCGGTCGCCGGCCAACCAGGGCGCCGCCTACCCGGTCGTGCAGACCGTCCAGGTCGACGGGATCTGCCGCGAGGTGCTGGCCCCGGCGCCGGGCCTGGACACCGAGACCGCGATCGACGCCGAGGCGCTGGGCCTGCGGCTGGCCGCCGAGCTCGACGTGACCGGGCTGCTGGCCGTGGAGCTGTTCCAGACCCCGCGCGGCCTGCTGGTCAACGAGGTGGCCATGCGGCCGCACAACAGCGGGCACTGGACCATCGAGGGCGCCGGGACCTCGCAGTTCGAGCAGCACCTGCGGGCCGTGCTCAACCTGCCGCTCGGGGCCACCGCCCCGGTCGCGCCGTGCGCCGTGATGGTGAACATCCTGGGCGGGCCCGATCCCGACCTGCGGGACCGGCTGACCCACGTGTGGGCCGCCGACCCGGGGGTCAAGATTCACCTGTACGGGAAGCAGGTCCGGCCGGGGCGCAAGGTCGGCCACGTGACGGCGCTCGGCACCGACTTCGCCGAGGTGGCCGAGCGGGCCCGGCACGCGGCCCGGTACCTGGCCCTCGGCATTGACTGAGTCGGCATTACTGAGTCGGCATTGACTGAGGAGGGCGTGATGGCGGCTCGGGTCGGCGTGGTCATGGGGAGCGACTCGGACTGGCCGGTGATGGAGGCGGCGGTCACCGTGCTGGACGAGTTCGGCGTGCCCTGGGAGGCCGACGTCGTGTCCGCGCACCGGATGCCGGCCGACATGATCGCCTACGGAGCGGGGGCGGCCGGGCGCGGCCTGCGGGTCATCATCGCCGGGGCGGGCGGCGCGGCCCACCTGCCGGGCATGCTGGCCTCGGTGACGCCGCTGCCGGTGATCGGCGTGCCCGTGCCGCTGGCCCACCTCGACGGACTCGACTCGCTGCTGTCCATCGTCCAGATGCCGGCCGGCATCCCGGTCGCGACGGTCGCCGTGGGCGGCGCGCGCAACGCGGGCCTGCTGGCCATCCGCATCCTGGCCGCCAGCGACGACGGGCTGCAGCGGCAGATGATCGGCTTCCAGGAGCAGCTGCGGGCCACGGCCCAGGGCAAGGGCGCGGCGCTGCGCGCCCGCCTGGGGCGGGCCGGCTCGCCCGGCTAAGCCGGGACGGCGATCAGGCCCCAGGGCTTGTCGTCCTGCCGGGTCATGACGATCACCGCGCTGGGCTGGCCCGGCGCGGCGGCGGTGTTGGCGCGCAGGCCCAGGCGGCGGTGAATCAGGTCCACGTCCCCGGCCAGGCCGCGGCGGCGGATGTCCGCCGCGGTGATGCCCAGCTCGCGGACCCGGCGGGCAACCTGCTTCTCGTTCCAGGGCATCGACTCCAGGACCCGCAGTGTCCGGGCGAACGGGGTCGCCACCGGCTGGTCGGCGGCCAGGAACGCGATCATCGGGTCGATCTGCCAGGCGCCAAGGCGGCGGGCCAGGTCCTGCACGAGGCCGGCCCGGGTGACCGCCGGGTTCGGGTCGAGCAGGTAGGCGCCGGGGGCGGCGACCGGCACCGGCTGACCCGGTTCCGGGGTGAGGGTGTCGCCGCTCGGGAGGATGGTCGCGCGCCGCTCGGTCGTGGCCAGGGCGGGGGACCACAGCAGGGCTTCCTTGAGCTGGCGGCCGACGGCCAGGAACTCAGCCTCCCAGCCGGGCGGCACCAGCTCGCGGGGCAGCCCCGGCGCGGCCTTGATGCCGACCGCCGGCACCCAGCCGGGCAGCGCCAGGCACCAGTCCAGCGGCGGCTCGCTGGCCCCGGCCCGCAGGCGGCGGCCGCCCGAACGGCGGGCCGGGTCGATGAAGACGGCATCCGGGCGCGCGCGGCCGGCCGTGAGCTGGCGGACGTCGGCGCAGACCGCCGCGACCGGGTGGGCGGCACCGGAGGCGGCCGCGTTGTGCCGGGCAAACTCCAGGCTGGTCAGGTCGCGGTCCATGGCCAGCACCCGTGATCCGGCGGCCAGCGCCGCGAGGTTGCCGCCGATGCCGCAGCACAGGTCGGCGACGGTCTCCTGGCCGCGAAACCGGCGGGCGCTGTGCGCGGCGGCCAGCTCGGACGAGGCCTGCTCCAGGCCGGGCCGGGTGAACAGCATGGCGGCGGCGCGGGCGAACTTGGCCCGCGCGCTCATCCGCAGCGACTGCTGCGTCAGCGCGGCCGCCACCAGCGGCGGCGGGTAGCTCCGGCGCAGCTCCGCGCTCAGCGCCAGCGCCCGGTCCGGCGTCACGTCCTCCCCGGCGAGCCGGTCCAGCAGCTCCCGCCCGGCCGGAGTAAGCAGCTCCAGGCCGGGGGTCACGGCGGCGCCGTCCATCCTGGTGCTGGTGCTGGTGCTGGTGCTGGTGCTGGCGGTGGTGGCGGTGGTGGCGGTGACGTTCTGGTGGTGGGGTCCGTCCTGGCGCTGGCCGCGCCGTCCGTGCGGTCGGCGCTGGCAGCTCGGCCGCTGCTCATAGACCCGCCTTCACGGCCCCAGGCTACCCACACCCGCCGCCGCCCAGCCGGGCCGTCTGCGCCCGCCCGGCCCTGGCGCGACAGACCCGTCTCGGCCGACCGCCGAGCTGGACAGGTCTGCGCCGCTGGCGCCGCCCGCCGACCAGTCCCGCCAGGCCGAGTCGCGCCAGGCACGCGCGTGTCGCTAGCCCCCAGCGCTGTTCCTCCGACAGCCCGGCTCCGCCTCTCGGTCGGGCGTAGGTAGGGGTACTTCATGATCGCGCAGGATCCGGTGGAGCCGGCTACATCAAATCCTGCGGGATCATGGTTTTCCATCGCCGAGCTGCGCCCCCGGGCCTCGCAAGCGGCGAGCGGCTCTGGGCCGGCGGCCTCTCTGAGCACCGCCAGCTATATCAGCCCAGGCTGTCCCGCCAGCCACACCCCCTTGCGCCCATCGCCCGGCGGGATGCGGCGGGGTTGGGGTGGGGCGGGGGGATTTACGATCGGGGGTATGAGCGCACAGAACGACGCCTTTGCCCTGTCGCCCGAGCATGACGCGCTGCGGGAGGTGGTGCGGCAGCTGGCCACCGAGAAGATCGCCCCGTATGCGGCGAAGGTGGACCAGGCCGGGGAGTTCCCGGTTGAGGCGCACGACGCCCTGGTCAAGGCCGACCTGCACGCCGTGCACGTGCCTGAGCAGTACGGCGGGGCCGGCGCGGACGCCATCGCGACGGTGATCGTGATCGAGGAGGTGGCCCGCGCCTGCGCCTCGTCGTCGCTGATCCCGGCGGTCAACAAGCTGGGCACGGTGCCGCTGCTGCTGTCGGCGTCGGAGGACCTGAAGCAGCGCTACCTGCCGCGGGTGGCCAGCGGGGAGGCGATGTTCTCGTACGCCCTGTCCGAGCCCGAGGCCGGGTCGGACGCGGCCGCGATGAAGACCAGGGCGGTCCGGGACGGTGACCGCTATGTCCTGAACGGCACCAAGCGCTGGATCACCAACGCCGGGGTGTCGAAGTTCTACACCGTCATGGCCGTGACCGACCCGGCGGCGGGCGCGGCCGGGATCTCCGCGTTCGTGGTGGAGGACGGTGACCCGGGGTTCTCCTTCGGCGCGCCCGAGCACAAGCTCGGCATCAAGGGCTCGCCGACCCGCGAGCTGTACTTCGACAACTGCGCCATCCCGGCCGACCGGATGATCGGCGAGCCGGGCAGCGGCTTCCGGACCGCGCTGGCCACGCTTGACCACACCCGGATCACGATCGCCGCCCAGGCCCTGGGGATCGCCCAGGGGGCGCTGGACTACGCCCTCGGGTACGTGAAGGAGCGGCAGCAGTTCGGCCGGGCCGTCGCGGAGTTCCAGGGCATCCAGTTCATGCTGGCCGACATGGCGATGAGGCTGGAGGCGGCCCGGCAGCTCACGTACGCCGCCGCGGCCCGTTCCGACCGGGCCATGGCCGGCACGCCGGTGGCTGACCTGACGTTCATGTCCTCGGCCTGCAAGTGCTTCGCGTCCGACGTCGCCATGGACGTCACCACCGACGCCGTTCAGCTGCTAGGCGGTTATGGGTACGTCAGCGACTACCCGGTGGAGCGGATGATGCGCGATGCCAAGATCACCCAGATCTA
>DASYBB010000139.1:0-4189 GCA_036501025.1 Streptosporangiaceae bacterium | reverse complement strand
ATGCGCTCACTGTACCTGCGCAAACAGCGCCCTTGATGATGAACGTAAATTCAGGTTTACTATCGGCAGGATGGCCGCGAGGGCGCGGCCGGCACCACCGGGAGAGGGTCCCGCGATGCCAGGCAGCACCGATCCGACCAGAGCTGACGTCGTCTACCACCGTGCGGGCGGCCAGGACCTGCACGCAGACGTGTTCGCGCCGCGCGGCGACCGCCGGCGCTCGGTCGTGCTCCAGTTCCACGGCGGCGGCTGGCGCGGCGGCAGCCGGGCGGGCGTGCACAGCCGGTGCTGGGAACTGGCCGGGCACGGCTTCACCACCGTGGCGGTGGAGTACCGGCTGCTGCCCGAGGCGCCCTGGCCCGCGGCGCTGGAGGACGTGCACGCGGCCGTACGCCGGCCAGGACCACGAGTTCGACTTCGTGCCCTCCTACCGGGCCGACGTGTCGCGCGACGTCGCGTTCTTCCTGCGCCGGACGGTGACCGACCGCGCGGCGATCGAGGCCGACGTGGCCGAGAACGGGATGTTCGCCCGGCTCCGGCGCGCCCGCGAGGCCGAGCCCGCGAGGCCGAGCCCGCGAGGCAGAGCGGAGGACGAGCCTCATGAAGGCCAGCATCATCTGTCCCAACACCTACACCGAGCCCGGCGCCTGGGGCCGCCCGTTCCCGGTTCCGCGCTCCGCGTTCGCGGCTGAGTCAGGCCAGCGCATGCTGGCCTGCGCCCTGGAGCAGGCCCGCGCCGCGGACGAGGCGGGCTTCGACTTCGTGTCCGTGTCCGAGCACCACTTCGCCCCGCTGATGTGCTCGCCCAACGCCGCGGTCTGGGCCGGGGCGCTGTCGCAGGTCGTCCACCGGGCGCGGATCGCCTGGCTCGGCCCGATCGTCTCGGTCAACAACCCGCTGCGGGTGGCCGAGGAAGTCGCCATGCTCGACCAGCTGACCGGCGGCCGGCTGATCGTGCTGCCGCTGCGCGGCACGCCCAACGAGCTCAGGGTCTACAACATCGACCCGGGCGCTGACCGAAGAAGCCATGCTGCTGATCCGCAAGGCGCTGACCGAGACGGAGCCGTTCGCCTGGAAAAGCGAGCACTACGACTTTCCGCTGGTGTCGGTCTGGCCCGGCCGGACCCAGGTCCCGCACCCGCCCATGCTCTCCTCGGGGAACAGCCCGGAGTCGGTCAGCTTCGCCGCCCGGCACCGCTTCCCGATCGCCATCTCGTTCTTCGATCCCTCCCGCGTCGCCGCGCTGACCACCCAGTTCCGCGAGGAGGCCCGGGCGGCCGGCTGGACGCCGAGTGCGCACGACATCCTGTACCGGGCCTGGATCGCGCTCGGCGAGAACGACGCCGAAGCGCACGAGATCCGGGCGAAGTTCCTGCCGCGGGGCGCGGGCCCGCCGCCGGAGGCGGTGCCGGGGGCACCGGGCGGCCCGCCGGCGAACCTGGGGCCGCACAACCGCACCGGCCCGGATCCGGTCGCGAGCGGCTTCGGGATCGGCTCGGTGCAGTTCGCCGCCGGCCCGGACACCGTCATCAAGCAGATCCGCGAGTTCCACGAGACTACCGGCGCGGGCATCCTGGACCTCAGCTTCGGGCGGGCCAGCCAGGAGATCACGGTGGCATCCATCCGGCGGTTCGGCGAGAAGGTCCTGCCCGAGATCCGGGACCTGGGCACCAGTGCGGCCTAACGCCCCGGCGGCGGGCGGTGATCACGTGCTGGTGCTGGGCGTGGCCGAGGTCGCGGAGGGCCAGGCGTCGGCGCCGCTCACCTATCACCGCCGGGCGTTCGGCACGCACGCGCCGCGGGAGGGCTGCTAGCCGGCCGGCTGCCTGGTGCTGGCCCGCTGGGCCGGGCCAGCACCAGCCCCCCGCCGCCCCGGCCTATGCCCCGGACCAGAGGATCGGCTTGTCGAAGTAGGGGGTGAGGCCGTCCGACCCCGAGGGCCCGTCGGCCCACTGAACCTTCTGGATCGAGCCGCCGCCGGGCATCAGGTAGACCAGGCAGCTGGAGTACGACTTGCCGGCCGTGAACGGGTGCGGCGGGGTGGGGTCGTCGCACGGCTGGAACGTCCCGAAGAAGGTGACGCTCTCCTGCTGCTGGCCGCGGTCGTCAATCGCGGTGAACGTGATCGCCGGGTCGTCGTCTGATTTCGGCGGGGCCGCCCCGAGCGCCTTGATCTGCAGCTTCACGTAGTAGGGCGTATCGCTCTTCTGGGCTCCGGTCAGGTCGACGTTCTTGAAGTCCGACATCGGCGCCTGGACGATGGACACCACGTCGACCTGAAGCTTGAGCCCGGCGTGCGCCCCCTCGCCGCCGCCCTCCGGGACCCAGCCGACGGTCGCCGACTGGCCGAAGGCCAGGTGCGTCCCCGGCGCGGTCAGCCCGCTCGTGAGTCCGCTGGTCCCGACCGGCGCGGACGAGCCCCCCGACGCGGCGGGCGTGGTCGCCGCGGCGGCGGCCGACTGCGGCGCCGCGGCGCTGGAGGCGGGTGCGGCCGTGCCGCCCGACGTGCTGCCGCCGCACGCGGCGAGACCGAGGGCAAGCACCGCGCCCGCGCTCCACACAGTAATCCGGCCTGGGTTCATGAGTGTTCTCCTTGGCTTCGCGCGACGCGCGAGCATCCCCGTGTTCACTGCACTGAACCTGCCAGGGCGGCCTGAAACGACGCTGATACGGGACTGAAACCGGCGGGCGGGCCGGCTCCCGGCGCAGCGCATTGGGCATACTGCCAGTCATGATGATTGGCGTAGGTTTGGATGCCCGGCTCGGCCTCCCCTTCGACCAGCTGCGGGTGGCCGCGCGGGAAGCCGGGGAGCTCGGCTTCGAGAGTGTGTGGACGCCCGCCGGCGGCGTGCCGGACTCGTTCCACGTCTGCTCGGCCTGGTCGCAGGACACCGGGCTGCGGACCGGCATCTCCGTCGTCCCCGCGGCCCGGATGTGGACGCCGCTCGGCCTCGCGGCGCAGGCGGCCACGCTGGCCCAGCTCTCCGCCGGGCAGTTCGTCCTCGGCGTCGGAACGGGCGGCTACGGGCCGGACTTCTGGTCCTCGGTCGGCCTGCCCAACCGCCCGATCGCGGTGATGCGCGAGTACGTGACCCAGATCCGCGCCCTGCTCGCCGGGCAGCAGGTCACCGCCGGGCAGGGCGTCGTCAGCCCGGCCGGCCCGGACACCCCGGCGGGCGCGCCCGGCTGGCCCGTGGCGGCGGCGCTCGGCGTGAGGGACCTGCCGCCCGCGCCGGTGTACCTGGCCGCGCTCGGCCCGCAGATGCTCCGGCTGGCCGGCGAGGTGGCCGACGGGGCGCTGCTGAACTGGGCCACCCCTGAGCGCATCGCGCTCAGCCGTGCCCGCATCGACGAGGGCGCCGTCCGGGCGGGCCGCGACCCCGGCGCCGTCCCGATGACGATGTACATCCGGGTCTGCATCGACGACGACGCCGCCGCCGCGCGGCACGCCCTCGGCGCGCAGGTGCTCGGCTACGCGATGGGCCGCCCCGGCGTCCCGCAGACGGCCGGCTACCGCGGCCTGTTCGCCCAGATGGGCTTCGACGCGGAGCTGTCGGAGCTGGAGGCCCGCCGGGACCGTGGCACGGGCCTGGCCGAGCTGGTCGCCGCCGCACCCGACGAGATGCTGCACGCCGTCGGCTACTACGGCCCGGCCGCGACGGCGCCAGCCGCCCTCGCCCGGCTCAGCGCCGGCCTGGACGAAACCATCGTCCGGGTCGTCACGGCCCGGCCGGGCCTGGAGCCGGTCCGGGCCGCCATGACCGCCCTGACCCCGGCGCTCATCCGGGCCGCCGCCTAGAGCCTGTCCGGTCGATCATGTGTCGGTAGCGTTCCGGTGTGGCCAGGACCGATGTGCAGGGCCCCGGAGTGTTCCCTGGATGTCTGATTGATCGTGGGATGCCGGGGAGCGCGAGGACGCTGATCGGGTCGAGGTGGGCTCGGCGGCCGGCTTCGTCACTTCAGGCCCCCAGTCACACAGCCTCAAACCCGGTCAAGCACGGAACACCCCGGGGCCCTGGGGCCCTGGGGCCCTGGGGCCCTGGGGCCCTGGGGCCATAGTGACGCGGCGCAGACAGCCGCGAATGTCAGACCCCGCTATTAGGCTCCCCGCCGTGCGAGAACTCATTGACGCCCTGGTCCGGTCCGCCGAACGAGAGGGCATGGAACTCTACGGAGTGCACATCTACCG